>NZ_JBWQTU010000001.1:0-743827 GCF_056619925.1 Halalkalibacter sp. HAAS-P013 | reverse complement strand
CTAGACGACTTGACGTACGATCCACTGTTTAACTAGGAAAAAGCATAATTGTAAAATTGTGGATAAGGACTGCCGTTTTACTTGCCTGTTGTCCTTTTTTCACTTTGACCTGAACAACAAAAATTCTGAATGTTCAGACTTGTACAGGTGACTAAAAAACAGTGATTTGACATTAGTAGAATTTATTTATGCAATGCTACTGACTTTCATTAGAGATAATCTGAAAAATAGATTTGATGACATACAAATATTACAATATAAAGCAAAGGAAGAACGAGAACAGTTTTTTAATTATATGGAAAAGAAGAAAGTTTCTTTTGAACAAGCAAAGAAAGAACTTTACCTTCCAAATACTATTAAGTTAGGTGAGGAGATTCAACTAATCCACCAGGTTAAAGTAGAAGATTTAAGCTATGAGTTTGGAGAAGAAATAACCAAGAATTTTGTTAGTTTATTTTCAATGATACGACATGATAGTAGTTTCTTTTATTATACTGAAAAAAATCCTTTTGAAACTTCTCCAATGTGGAGGAAGTCTGATAAATTATTATTTGTTCCTATGTGTGTACAAATTTTACACGCTATACAAATTCAACTTACTTCTTTACTAGAGAGTAGTGAATATAAAGAAAGATTCTATAAAAATAGAGATAAGAACTCTGAAGAAAAAACATTAGAGATTTTCCAAGGGTTTATTAAGGATTCAGCTAATTACTATACTTCAGTTTTTGAAAAC
Source organism: Halalkalibacter sp. HAAS-P013 (assembly GCF_056619925.1). Lineage (NCBI taxonomy): Bacteria > Bacillati > Bacillota > Bacilli > Caryophanales > Bacillaceae > Halalkalibacter > Halalkalibacter sp. HAAS-P013. The sequence continues at coordinate 743,091 of NZ_JBWQTU010000001.1, read as the reverse complement.
AACAAATCACAGAATGAACATGATTTGCTAATTGAATATGGAGATACAGTTTTTATAGTGGAAGTTAAGGCTTCTAAAGTGAAGGAACCCTTTAGAGACCCAGATAAAGCTTATAAAAGAATCAAAAGAGACTTTAGAAGTGACGGTGGTATCCAAAAAGGATATAACCAGGGATTAAATTTAAAGAATCTCATTCTATCAAAAAAAGAGACAATCCTATACGATTCAAATGGTAATGAATTACTAAGGATAGAAAAAGACAAAATAAAAAAAGTGTTTATACTTGTAGTTACGGCAGAAGATTTTGGGATACTTTCCACGAATTTATCATACTTACTTGAAAAGCCAGAAGAAGAACCTTATCCGTGGGCTTGTAACTTACATGATTTAGAAACTGCTTTGGATGGAATCATATATAAAAAAGGCAGCATAAGTTCATTTATTCAATACTTGCATGAAAGAGAAGAATTTCATAAGTATTTAGTTGCTTCAGATGAATTAGAGATACTTGGCTACTTCTTAGAAAATGGAAGTTTGCAATCTTTAAACGCTAGTGAAGAAAAGTTCTTTGGTTTTGACCCGGATTTTGCAACAGTATTTGATGAGATTTATTTTGAAAAGAGAGGGATTTCAAACAACCGCATTGGACCCAAGTTCAATCAAAAGATAGAAAATCAAAGTAATATAAAAGCGAGAAGAAAAGATATTAAAAAGAAGAAGCGAAAACAGTCTAAAGCAAATAAAAAGAGAAATAGAAAAAAGTAAACACATTCAGGGAGGTTAAGTGATGGAGGAAGTTTATAGAAGTGCTGATACAATTTACATTCATAAACCAATGGCGAAAAAGTTAGCTAACGTCTTTGACTTGATTCATCTTCTTAACTCTTTATATATCAACGAAATGAATGTACGTTTTTATATGATAAAAAACCACCTTTGAATGGTGGCTTTATTTCATTATCTAATTCGTAAATTGCTACGATTAATAGTGGCTTGTGGTGAATACTTCTCTATCAAGCTTTCTAATAGGAGAAATTGTGCTTCGGTAGATTTTGGTCCGAGTGTAAATTCTGCTTCATTGAATATACCCGATTCTAACGGAACGTCTATGAATGTATTCTTAATTGGATATTTTTCAAGATTTAGAATGTCTTTTGTCAACTCATCATTTGGAAGGTACACTTCATCTGGAAATGCAAGTATCTTAAATCTCCATTCTTGTTCGTATTCCCAACACTTTTGCTTGAACATACCTAAGTCATATAAATTTATTCTAATATGGTCGCCCACGTTACTAATTACATTTGAAAGAAGGTATTTTTCTTCGTCTGAATAATGTATTTTATTCGGTCCTTGAAGCATAGTGGTACGATAACCATATCCTAAGCATTCTCTATCAATTGCAATAGCTTCCCCTTGTATAATACTTGCACCACCTTTATCAAATACTCTCGGGTTTTCTCTACCCTTGAACATATTAACGGGGAGTTTAATCCTAACCCCGTCCATATCCCTTGTGTACATTCTCCACATTGGAATTGATTCGTCAGAATGACTTGTCCAACTAGAGGTAAACACGGCGGTATTTGTATATGGAAGGTTTAGAGAAGAAGCTTCATTCATGTCATTTACTTTGTCAAGCCTACTAAAACGTAGCGAGTTATATTTTAGTATTAATGCAACTGTTTCTAATGAAGTGTAATGGTAAAGATATTCTGGTAATTCATATATTTGCATTTCTTCCCACATAAAATCATCTGTATATATTGTGTTTCCAAAATAATCATTCATAATCTTTCCCCCTTTGTTCCAATATATCACAACTCACAATGGGAAGGACACGGGGGAAGGGGGTAGGGCTACGGCTGGATTGGGGGTTCTGAATATTCGTACACCATTTTTAACCCGTGAATGTTACTTAATTGTAAATCAGTCTAGGGGATAGGTTTTTCATTAAAAAAATCGAAAATTGCTACAAAAAATTTTTGCCAAAAATTAAACCTCCGAATGTTACTTTGAAAAATGTTACAATTCGCTGCATTTCTTCCCAATTTTATGTAGACAGTTTTACAAAATGAATTATGAATAAATTATTTCTTTCTATACAATAAGGATATAAAGTAAGGGCGTTATTTCTGCGGTAACTTTGTATAATATGTGGTAATATTGAAATGGAAGTATTGTATTATTTTGGGATTTCCGATTAAGAGAGGTGACTAGTATTTTATTAGATACTTTAAGCAAAAACACGGTTATTGAATCACTATCAAATATATTAAATGTAAGACAAGAGTATATTGATTACTACATTATAAGAAATATGTTTAAGATTAATAAAGGAACGGTCAAAGACATAGACGTAAATGAGTTCTTTAAATTTATTTCAAAACTAACAAAAGAAAACCTTGAACCTAAATTTGACATCACCCACGTTACTATTTCTCATCTATCCCCACAAATGATACTGAACTAAGTAAGTATTTGAGAAAAGTAGGTTTGGTTTTTACCAATGAGAATAATCTTGTTAAAGTAACACACAATGATATGAAGATTGATTGGACGAAGTATGATTGTCCAACCGCCCAGATGATTATTAATAGGCTTGAAGGTAATAGGGTCTGGACTACAAGTGACAATTGCATAAATGGGTTCTTATTCAACGGAAATCTATAAAAATGGAAATGTAGGTCATATATTTAGAAATCCTGAAATCATGGAAAATATATTGAGGGTACTTGGTAGGTTAGATTTAATAAGTGATTACAACAAAAAATCTAAACCATATATTATTTGTTTTAAAGTACCTATTTCAGACATTGTTTTTGATGAAAATGGAAATCATAGATTAAATAATAAGCAAAAGAACTTTCTAATTCTTAGGTATTGTTTGTATTATCTTAGCCTACAAAAGAGTCATAATTGGAGTGAAAATAATAATCCTATCATTCGACTAAAGGATAATATGAACGTAGATATTAACAATATGGTTGCAGTATACGAAGTGAACAAAGATGACGGCGAATTAGTTCGTCTATCAATTTAATAAAAAAGGACGCTATCCAAAACAGGTAACGTCCTTTCTTGTTTATAAAAATTTATCTACATAGCCTTTGAATTGTTCCCAACCAAGTACAATTGTAATAATTGAAGATATGAAGCCTATGAGTAGGATTACTAAGCTAAGTAATTTCACAAATAAGTTATTTGACCACTTATAACTTGTGGTGTAATTGGTTATTCCCGTCCAATAGAGAAGCATTATAGGAAGTGTAACAAAGAATTGAACGCCTTCTCTAAGTAACACTAAGGGGTTTTTCATATCCCTTCTAATTTCGTCCATAGTATCGTTATAAGTTGCCATTTTCATAATCAGTAAGTTGTTAACCCAACCAAATTCTTCCGACATTAAGGACGGATTACGTAACGCTTGAACGGTATTGATTAAAACTTGATAGTTATTATACATGTAGCCAGCCCCTGCGGGTTTGTAACTAATTAAACCGTCGCTTCCTAATAAACGTTGTGCTTTTGGTGCTTTACCTATTAATTCCCCGTAAAGTTTATTTTCTTCTTCTGAATTAACACTTTTACCAAGGTACTTATTTAAATAATCAACGTATTTTTTGTTGTAGTCATGTAAGAAATCTAGGTCTTTACCAAACTTTATTAAACTCATTACTTCCTTTATAAAGCCAATTAAGATTAAGCCTAAAACCGTAAAAATTGTATATAAACCCATGTAATACGCCCGCCCCTTGTCCTAAAAGATACTAATATAATTATACTATAAATTGGAAAGGAAGCCTTGAGAAAAAATTTATGAAAGGGGCTTGTACAAAGGATAATTAATTAATATAATGGATATTTTTATATAGTCGTATGAATAGCGACGCAGGGAAAACCACAATTAACGTTTGAATATACGGTAATATCACGGTTTCTCAATGATATATATACTAATGAAATTTTTAGCACGACTCAAAATCGTGTCCATACATAAAAAGCTTGTAATAGTAAAAATCCACTACATCGTTAAAGCAGTGGATTTTTTGACATTTATTTTGAGAAAGTCTAGCATGCTTATTCTATTTAAAAACTGAATTAATGGGTGAAAATGTATTATGTTGCCGTTTAACATCTGTATCAGTCATTTGAATATATTTTCTCACCATAGACATATTGGAATGTCCTAAAATTTTCTGTAAACTGAACGGGTCCCCACCGTTTAATACATAAAATAATGCCCCAGTATGCCTAAATGTGTGAGGAGAAACTCGTTTAGAAGTAAGATTAGCCTTTTTACCCCATTCTTGTAAGTTTTTCCGTACAGTGTTATCTGAGAGAGGCATACCATCATAGGTAACAAACAAAACCTCAGAATTAAATTCTTCTGTTTCTATTATATAATCTTTTAAAATTGTAATTGTTTTTGTGGAAAGTGGCACTAGCCTCGCCTTTTTTGTTTTAGTTTCAGGAGCTTCGAGTTGAATTAAGCCTGTATCTAAATCTACGTTTTCCCTCCTGATTTGAATTAATTCAGAGCATCTCACCATCGTATCAAGTAGGACATAAACCAAAACCAAATCTCTAAAGCCTCTAAAAGTTGAATCATCAATTGTATTTATCAAGTCCTTTACTTCGGAAGGAGTAAAGGACTCTAATGTGTCTTCTTGTGTTTTTAACGGTTTAAACCGTTCGTGAATCGGTTCTTCAATCCATCCCTCTAAATAACAATGCCGAAGGAATGCTCTCATTGTACGTATTCGAACATTAGCTGTTACTGGAGATAAACCTTTATCATGCAGCATAAAACCAATATAACCTCGAAAGAGGTCTAAATTGATTTCTTCTTTTGTGAGGTCTTCACCCGTAAAATCAAGTAGACATTTGAAGTGAATCTGGTAATCATTCAATGTTCTTTTAGTTAACCCTTCAGTTTCTTTAAAGACCATGAACCTGTCAAACATCACACTTAAAGAAGAATTAGCCTTCGATTTGTTGGAGTTTCTCTTACTGGTTTTACTCCTAGAGTATTTTCTAACCCTTTTCTGCTCGTGATTTGCCATAAAAAAAACCTCCCACATTTTGTTTGTAGAAGGATACAGATTGAATAAATATGTAGACGAACCCAAGCGGTCTTACCTAAACGGTCTGCCACGGTTTCGTCTAAAACCTAACCGAGACCGTTTGATACCTAAAACCCTTGAAACCGAAAAAACCTTAGTTTGGCGGGACTGTGTAGGAATCGAACCTACCGGAGATGGCACGCACCTCCCAAGCGGTTTTGAAGACCGTGGCGAACACCAGTGTCACAGCCAGCCCCATAGTATAAATGCTTTAACCCTGTGGATAAACGGACTTGTCCATTTTTTCCACGCGGTCTATATACCATTCACACGTTCATTATACCTATATGACAATAGTTTAGCAAGGATTTAATACCAAACGGATTAGTGTAATTTTTGAAGAAGAACGTTCTAAAATAGATTTTTTTCTAAAAGAAAAATTGACTAAATGGAGACCTAGGAATAGACGTTGAACTACTTGGATAGTGAGAAGAAAGGGATTTTAATTTCAAATGGACTTTTGTATTAAGAAATAGGTAAGTTGAAATTCTCTATTTTACTGAAATTAATTATATAAGAATAATAAATGAAAGGGTGATTTTATATAAAATTAATAGTTTTTTAGAAAATGATATTGCGTGTAACACTGTATAGATAAGTAACTGTGATACTTGCACACTAAAAAATACCATTTAAGTATTATATTGTATATCTTTTGTTTTTGGTATATCATAATAGTAACTTGTTTTATTGGATTAAAAGTTAAAGAGAGAGAGGGAAAATAAATTGAAGATTATAGAGGGATATGTTTATTCAATTTCTTACAAACTTAATTCTAAGGTGTTATTTGGAGGAACAAGTAGAGATGGTCATTTGAGACTGGAGGAACATATTGGTGATCTAAGGAAGGGGACTGAAAGAAATAAACTATTACAAGCTGATTTTGATAAGGATGGAGAAGATAATTTCGATTTTCAAATTGTCTTTAAGACTGAGCAGTATAAACTTTGTGAGTTATTATTAATTGAACTTTTTTCAAGGGTTAAATTGTCATATAACAAAAGAAGAGGGGAAGCAATTAAATTAGTAGAAAGAGGTGAGGTTGTTGTACCTGAGTCTTTATATGATGATATAAAGACATATATACAAGAAAAATATCAAAATTCACCTTTCTTGGAAGGTTTATTGAATGAATTAGAAGATATGCAGATTCAGTTTGAGTCTAAATCAGAGGGGTTATATGAAAGGGAATTTAAGAGGAAATTTCTTTCTCTAAAATACAATGAAAATACCCAAAGGGTAACAAAACAATTGTTTAAGAAGGCTTATAACTTTGAGGAGAGAATGAATAAAGACTTATACAATTTCACGTTCAATGAAGCAGAAGAGTTTTTAAGTTCGCTGTGTGCAACAACAGTAGATAGCTTGAGGAACTTAATTGCTAAACTTTCTAACTATTTGGATTTTGCGATTGAACAAGGAGTAACTGATAACAAAATTAATTACTATAAGGCTTTGAGTAAAAGGGATGAAGTATCAAAGTATCTGCATAAAGAAGCTGAAGAGAATATGATCTTTGACAAAGATGAGATTATGTCCATGGCTGAAGATGCGGATAATCCTCAAGATGGAGTCATTCTTGGCTTAATTTTTGATGGTGTATCTCACAAGAATGAGTTTGAAGAGTTGATTAATCTTACAGAAGATGATGTTGATTTAGTTAATAAGAAGATTAATCTTCCTACTAGAGGGATTCCGATTAGCAGTGAGACTGCAGTATTAATCAAAGGAGCTATTAATGAAGGTACTTACTATAGCATTAACGGAGATAAGGTTCGTGAGTACAAGATAACTGAGAGCGAGAACGTTCTTAGAGGTCTTAGAAATAAGCATAAAGTAAAGTCTCAAATAATCAGTCAGAGAATCTTGAGAATAGCTGAGAAGAATGACTATGAATATCTAAATGCAACTACCATTTCAAATAGTGGGCAATTACACTTTGCTTTAACATTACTAGATAATAAAAAAATGTCTGTAAATGAAATAATTTCTGTAGTTCTAAAAAGGTTTGGAGTTCCAGACAATGCAATGTCACGATTTTATTTGAGAAAGAGAATTGAGGATTTTTTGAAGAAGAAAAACAACAAACGATAGGTATAGTATAGATAACATGATTCTATGCTTAATTAAAATAAAGCTTAAAACTCTTAAAACCTTACTTTAATATTATTAATATTTTATATGAGATAGGAGGTAAGCCCATGATAGGTAGCTCTTGTCAAATTTATAAAACCTGCCGCATTTGTAGAAAAACTAAATGGTATAAATCTTTTGAAACAAAAGGAAAAGGGAAACGAAAGACATATTGCAAACAATGTAAAGATCGAAAAACTGAATTGGAAAGTTCATCTTCATCTCAATATATGTTTGACACAAATATTTTAAAAAAGTCACGTATTGATGTTCGTCTAAAGTTACCAACCAAGAAAAGCGTTCGGTATTCGGTTTCCTATGAACAAGCAGTACTAATGGTAGAAGAGGGTATTGCAGGAATAGTCCATGAGACATTAATACATAGGCTCTATGATATGCAAACATTTAGAGAAATGGTATTAAATAGGGACAATTATCAATGCTGCTATTGCGGTCAATACGGAGGTACAATTGATCATATTATACCTAAATCAAAAGGTGGTCTTTGTACCTTCAACAATGTTGTTTGCTCTTGCACTAAATGTAACGCTATCAAAGGAGATCTAACATTAGAAGAGTTTCTGTATTGTGTCGAACCTATTTCATTTATTAATAAGATTAAAAACAAACGAATTGTAGAACAGGTTCAAGCGTTTAATCAATTACTTAACAATGTTAACATTATAAATAAAAAATTTAATTTTAACAAAAAACTAACAGCTGCAATAGTTGGGGAAATTGAACAGTTAGAATATAACTTGAGTAAAATAAAGAAAAACCTAAATTTCTGAGAAGCAGTCAATTTGGTTGCTTTTTTGAAAAAGGTGTAGTGGGGATTTTCCACTTTCTTAATTTTTATTGTTAGAGATAGGGATGAGAACGCTTCAACCTACACCAACACGGTGTAAAAAAAACGACACGAGGCAGATTTTTCGTGGTTTCCATCCAATGGAAATACCTTATCTATAAGTATTTCTAAAGTGAATCTCGAAACGTGTATATCTGACTATAGATGATGTTAATTTTAACGATAAAGAAATTAACCTAAAAGATAGAACGATATCTTTAAGTAATGAGACCGTCGTCTTACTTAGGAATGCCATAGATAAGAAACTTATTATTATATTGATAAAGTTACAAAAATAGTGGATTGATTATTGTAGAGTGATTTATTTAAGGGGGAGCAGCCGTTATAGCTGCTCTTATTTTTCGCTGTCTTTATGTTTATCTATTTCATCGTTAACCACTTTTAATATTTTATCTTTACTTTCTTGATCAAGCACGCTTAAATCATTTCCTAATAAACCGACAAAAAAATTAAAATTACCTCTATCTTTCCTCATCGATGTTAACAATGAATGCAGATTGATGATAACACTTTCAAAAGTTTGTGCATTTTTATCTATATTAAATGCAAGTTCCTTCTTGATATCTTCATTTTTCCTTTCAAGAATTTTAATTAATTCAATCATCCATTCACTTTCAATATTAATCCTCTCTTTTTCTAACTTGGTTACTGAATATTCTGGATCAGTATTAATGTCTTCTAGTCTCTTTGATAACATTTCTTCAATTTCTGCCGCTCTTCTTTCCTCCCAATCTTTTACTTCTTCTACATCAGCTGCAATCCTTTCAGGTGATTTAATTTGATAAAAGTTGTCTAGAAATTCATCAATCCTACTCTCTGTAAACCCTATATGCTTCAAAATGTCGTATGCTGTATCATAATCGGGCTTCTTAATTAATCCTCTTTCTAGCTGCGATATATATGTTTCGGCTTTTCCGATTAATCGCGATAATTCCCTAGAACCAATTTTTCTTTTTGTTCTTAATGCTTTTATATCCCTACCAAAGTTATTAATACTCATGGTATGTTCCTCCAATAATTAAAATGTAGTGTATGTAAATTATAACATACTTCATTTCACTAAAAAAGCACGATATTGAAATTACTTTATACTTCAAATGGAATAAACTATTTACACTGTTGTGTAAATATGCTACACTGTGTTTAGTTGATTAAGACTACTTACCACTTTTAACCACGCGACGATTTTAATCAAAACACCGATACGATAAGGGATAAGTCACAAATTTGTACAGTTGATTTCATAGAAGTCGCTGTATTTGTAAATGGAATATCGATAAGGATTAGGTTTTCTATAATTAAGGGTAAAAAAGGTAATGTGTTCTAAGTCAATCAAATTATGTGAAAACAACGGAGGATAAAAAATTATGAAGAATTCAAATGCAAAACAAAAATCATGTGAGGCGAAATTTTATTATCGAGGTAATAATGACCTGTACAATGAGAATGGTGAAAAAATTTTTGCTGCCTTTGTCAATAGTAAGGGTAATGTGTTTAAGATTACTACTACTCCTTTTCTGGAAGCTGAAGCACAAGGAATGGAATCGCAATTTAAAAAGGTAAAGAAGGTATGGGGATGTGAATGGAAGAAAGCGGAATGAAATTACTTAAAATACATTTAGATATGACTTTAATTTATAAAAAACAACAGAAAATTTTAAAGGAAGTGAGAGTTTAACAAATTGGATTATTTCAAGAAATGTGAGCAATTAAAAATTATAGATGCTACATGTGGAAAGGGAAAAACGTCATGGGCAATACAATATATGAATGAAGCGGAGTTATCAGAGAAGTTCATGTACATTACCCCTTTTTTAATGGAGGTGCAACGGGTTAAAGAATCAGTTATAAGAAGAAAATTTCAAGAACCGACTAAAAATGAGGGCAATGTTACTAAGTTAGAAAGCCTAAAACGTCTTTTAGAAAAAGGAGAAAATATTGTAGCTACACACTCGCTGTTTCTAAATGTCGATGACGAGATATTAAAATTAATTTTTCTTCAAGATTATACGTTGATTTTAGACGAGGTTATTAATGTTATTGAACAAGTGCCAATTAAACAGGATGATATTAAGGTATTACTTCAAGCAAAAAATGATGAGGAACAACCTTTTATTACTGTAAAAGAAAATGGCTATGTTAAATGGAATCATAGAAAATATAATGGAGACAGATTTAGCCATATAAAGCATTTAGCTTATACAAACAATCTCATCATCCATAACGATATAGCTATGTATTGGACTTTCCCTGCAGCAGTTTTTAAATCGTTTAAAGATGTATATATCTTGACCTATATGTTTTATGGACAACTGCAAAGATATTATTTTGATTTGTTTAATGTTAAATATAAATTCCATTCTGTTGATTACAATGAGAAAAAGGAAAAGTATGAGTTAACACAATATATTAGGCCTACACAGGAAAAGGAACTTCCTGAATTAAAAAGAAAAATACGTATCTATTACAAGAAATTCAACGATAAAAAGGATTTAAATGCTATTGGTGAAGAGAGAGGTGTATTTTCAAGTAGGTGGATTAAGAATCATTTGAATGATAAGTCAATTCTGAAAATGATTACAGATAATGCTTACAATTTCTACCGTAATAAATGTCATTCTAAATCTAATAAAGTAATGTGGACTTGTGTTAAAGAATTTGAAAAGAAACTTGCTGTCCCTAAGGCAAAGAAACAGTTTGTAGAAGTCACATGTAGGGCTACAAATAATTATGTTGAAAGGGATACATTAATCTATTTTGCTAATAGATATATGAATCCAGTTACAAGCCACTTTTTTAAAAGTCATGGTATTAAAATAGACGAAGATTTATGGGCATTGTCGGAATTAATACAATGGTTATTTAGAAGTGCTATTAGAAAAGGAGACCATGTTAACCTGTATATTCCATCATCCCGTATGAGAGATTTGTTAGAAAAGTATTTAAATGGGGAAGCCGTTGCATACTTTGAAGAAAAGTTTTTTGAGGATCATTGGAGAAAGCAGTCACAGTTGCAAAAACACTCTGAGAAATCTATATCATAGGCTGTTTATTAGTTTTCAGAGATCCTTTTTCATTAAAAAGGGGTAAATGGAAATTTAAACCCTTATAAAATATAGGGTTGTAGAGGGTATCCCTTATAAAAAAATATAAAAAAAGGTACAAATGAAGGGAGAAAGTTTCTACAGTCGGTACTACCGCCTACGCTTCGCTCCGTTACTGTTACGTAGTCCACTTCGTTGGGACTACGTGACTTCAAAGGCATCAATAAGGAATTCTTATTAAGATTAAATTAAAATGATAGAGTATTGAAATAGTTAGAATAAATCCGATAAAGATTTAGATACTGTGGTTCAGATACAGTTGGCTTATCTTAGACTAATCGTAGCGAAGCGGAGATTAGTGCTATGATAAGTCAACTGGTCGGGGAGGAATGAGTGAGGCACGAACGAATGACGGGCTGACAAGCCGATCTTTTCTCGGGTAAACACTGGGCAGCCTGCCCGACACTTCTCTATCGCTGCGTTCCTCCTCGGCAGTTGCTCGTTCTTCACTATGTTCAGAACGGCAACTATCCTTATCATTGGGGACTTTTATGAGCATCGAAAAGAATTAAGCATAATCATTGGGGATATATACATGAAAAAGGATAATGGTGGAGGTATTTGTCTTGTGGGAAAATTAGAGATTAATAAAGATGTATTACGTAAATTTAATAAGATGGGACTTTCTCTCGTATTTATAAATGCTTATTTCCAAATGTACATTTTTGATCATCTAATCAAGTACACTTTTGCTCATTATAACTCTTTCTATACAGGAGAATGAATAATTACAACTTGACACGGAGCCTCTACGGGTATGACTATACAGCCAGAAAGCCAGCAATATTAGGGGCTGGCTAGCCAACCAAGGCTATCATGCCCGCCACTCCATGTAAAGTCGTAATATACAGGTGAAATCAAAAATGTACACGGTTAAACGATCACTTTTGTACATTCTTAATTTAGCATTTGTAGTATTTGACGAAGATACAGAAAGTGCTTATTTATACACGCAATTCGGGGATATTTTTAACGAAGGAAGAAACGATTGAAGTGGTTAGAGGATTAATGAATTTCGTCGAGATTGTAGACGATAACTAAATCATTGAATACAACCAGCAACCACAAGAATATGTTGATTACCATCGTCAAGAGTTTAACCACTATCGGAATCTGAGTAGAAGAAAAAAAGGTTATGTATTCATTTACAAAGGATTAGTGTCTAATAACTATCGCTTTGGTGAAACGAAGGAACTCAGTAAACGTAAGGAAGCGTTACAAAACTCCTCTCCTGTTGCGTTAGATTTTGTAGTTGAAATGTATAGTGAAGATACAGTTTCTTTAAAAGAATATCTTCAAAATATGTTTGCTAATAGAACGGTAACAAATAATTGGTTTGCGTTAATAGATGAAGACATTTCTTTCATTAGGAATAAAGAATTTCAAGGAGAATTTCAGGAAATGCATCAACGACGTTATAATAAAAGAAAAAAGAACAATTTGTATGTTTGAACCCTTCCTGTGGTAAACGTGTGACTGATGAACGTCAACAATATTACTATGAATATTATGGCAACTATCGGTATAAATTCTGCTCTAAGGAATGTGTGGAAGCCTACTTTAAGACGTATTCAGGAGCATGATATCTTGATTAATTTACTTTAATTACAATATTTCTTACTTGACTTTTAATTACTAATTTATCTAAAAGTATATAATTTTTGCTTGTTATGAAAGAGTGCAAAAAGGGATGACTTGGATTAAGTTATCCCCTTTTTGTGTCTTGGGGCGGATGTCTGAACATAAGGGGAGTTCAAGACATAACTGTATACGGATTAATAAAACTGTGATTTTATGAAGACTAAATAATCCGTTTTATCCTTCTTCCCCCGCTTCATTAACTCAATACCGCATATCTAATAGAAATGGACAAATAAGGAAGTAAGCCACGATTTCAATCGTGGCTTACCTTCTTGTTATTCATCTAAGGTTTATTGACTAATTCAAGACAAAAGAAAGGGTAATAAACTCAAACTTTTTATTATCTAATAGTATTTTGTTTGGTATAATTTTACTATATAGGTTAAATATTTAATTGGAGGAGTTATTTATGCCAGAGATGGGAGAACGTGAGGCTGAAGTAGTAGAATATGAGTCTGATGTAGGAGAAAATGAAGAATTAAGATTAACAAGAAAAGCTACAATGACTAGATTTATTAAATCGTTTTCAAAAAATGATAATACAAGAATTACAGATGAAGCTAAAGAAGTCCTAATGGGGCAGTTAGAACAATTGACAATAATCTTGTTTAGAAGAGCGGAAGAGTTATCTAGAGAAGCACAGAGGCTTACTATTTATCCCGATGATTTGGAGAAGGCTTACGAGGAATTAATGAAACCTCATGTTTTTATAGAGGAGATTGTTGATAAATTAGATGCTCAAAAAATTGAACTAAGAGAAATAGCTAGGAAATCTGTTTTAAGGCATATGGAGGATTAATAATGGCATCAAAAACCTTTTTCTTTAGGGAAAGTTATTCTATCAAAGAGATGGAAGAAAGAATATTTGCAGATGATTTCATTAAAGTTTTTAAAGGATATGCCGCTTATGTTTCCGATAGTGATGAAGAAGATATCGAAATTAACAAACGTAATTGTTATAGAGGTATTATAGCTGCATGTGTAGGAAATGAAGAAAGATTAGTCAAAGAGATGGAAAGATGCTTTAATGCTTATGGGAGAAAGGGGGATAGGTTAAATGTAAAATTGCATGTTTTAGAAGACTTCAATATTACTTCATTAGAGGCTACAAAAAGCAGGATTGATGACTTGGTTCTCCAAAATGAAAATATAAAAGAGATTGACTCTTTATCCATGGGTTTAAATGATAATATCTTTCTTGAAGCAACTAAGGCAAGTAGTAATAAAATAGACTTTAAATTTAAATTGGAACTAGTATCAATTAATACAGATTTGCCAATACCAGTTGAAGAAATCAGAATTATACATATTGAATGTAGATTATATATAAACTCAGGTTTAATAGCAGTGTTTAATCCTAATGGTACAGCTACACATACAAAAAATGTGTTATCAATTATCCATCTACTGTTTAAAGGATATTCCCCAAGATTTTACGAAGTGAGTTTAGACGAGGCACAATTAATAATGATTAACCTTCGTTTAAATGGTCAGGTTTCTTCTCCAAAGTTCACTTCTACTAAAGATGAACTAAGGATAGAAATATACGGGTTAAATCAAGGGAATCAAGAAAATCCTTTTGTTAAATTTGTTGGAGATTCACAATTAGAAATTTATGAATTGGCTATGAATGCTGTTATTCATGGTCATAATTGTACTGTAAAATTAAATGGTGACGGAAAAATCCAAATTGAAACATTTGTAACACCAGAGGTCTTAGATAGTATTATTTTAGATTTAGATTGGGTTATTTTCACAAAGGATTATTATAACGATTATAATGAACAGCTTGATAATTTTATCAAGCAGATAAATAGAGGGAGTCTTGAAGCTTTAAGAAAGAGGAAAATTAAAAAGATTGTAGACGAGTTTGAGAATTTGATAACAACACATATTCAAAAAGGCTTGATATTAAAAGAATTAAAACTAGTTACTACAATAATTTTCAATATTGGAATTCAGTTAATTGAATCTGATATGTTTAAATGTATTTCTCATGAAATCTTTGAAATTGGAAATGTATCCGTTTCCGAATACACTGAAATTTTAGAATCCTTGTCTAAGTATATGATTTTAAATAAAGGCTTAAATAGAAGTGAGTCTGATGAAAAAGCGTTATACATTCTTAGCTATTTACATAGTCTAGTAGTGGAGTCTAATGGAGATGGAGTTAAAATTATAGATATTTATGAGGAATGGTTAAAATGTCAAACTCAAATGTCGACTTCTATTCTGGAAGCGAGATAAAGTTAATAGATAGATTATTATCTTACAGTGAATGTAATAATGTAAACTCTTTAAATGTAAACTTAGATAATATAAGATATTTAGATTGGTTTGATGAACAGGACTTTCTTCAATTAAGATTAAAAGGGATAATCGATGTTCGAAGACTTTCAATTCCCAAAACGGAATTTGAAGACAGTCTTGAGAAAGTATCAATTCTTGAGAACGATTATTTATCCATTAACGAAGAAAATTTAATTCTATGCTGGATATATTCTGTATTTTATTACGCTGGTGAAAGTATTAGTCAAAACATAGAAATCATGAAAAAAGATGATTACTTTTATACTGAAATAGACATTGATATGGATTCTAAGATTCAAATTAAATTTATTGTTAACACAAGGTTTTCAGAAACACAGGGATTGTTTGTATCTTTTATAAATAACATTCATCAAGACTTATATGAAGACCTTATTTTTTGGGATGAACCAATTTCAAATCAAACATCAGCACTTGCATTTATTCAACATTTAAAACAACAAGGTAAGCTTTTAACTAATAAAAACTTCAATTATATCAATATCCCACCTCATCTAGAACCAAATGAATTAGAAGGGTTCAAATCTGTGATAAAAATTTATTTGGAAAAGCTGGGATATAGTACTTCTAATAGTTCTAAGGTTTTTCGACCAGAAAGTATTGATTATTCATTACCCGAGGAAATGATTAGAGAAGTGTATATACTTGGAGAACAAAAAATCTTTATTATTGAAAATCAAAAAAGAATTGAGTTTCATACTTTTACCAATGGGTTAAAGGAAGCAAATGATTTAATAACATTCCACATTAGTAAAATAAATCAACTTGTCGAAAAAAAGGTACAAATATATTCAGATAATAAATATCGAAAGAGTATGAATTTTGCAAAGGATATAAAATTTATATTAGCCTACATTATAAGTTTTGTTCCAAGTATCCTTACTTCTGCAAAAATTTTGTCTGCGGATAAATTGGATAATATAATAGGCACTAAGTGGTTGCTATACATCCACGTAGGGTCAGGTATTTTAATGATTATCCTTCTTTTTCTGATAGGACTTTATCCACAAATAAGGCTTTATTTCTTTTCGTGGAGTAGAAATGTAAGCAGCAAAGTGAAGAAATATAATAAGGAATTCAAAAAAAGGGTAAATCCCCGTATAGAGGAATCTGTTGGATAAGATAAATCTATAAAGCGGCAATAGGCTAATTAAAGTTTTTAAGTAAACTCTAAATAAAGTCATTTTCAAATGACCTTAAAAAGGACAGGGAGAATTATTAAACTCTCTGTCTTTTTGATTAGTAGTATGGTTACTATTATAAGAAACCATACTCACACACACTGTAATCCTTAAATATCCGACACGAGACGAATTATAGATAGGTTTTTAAGTACTCAAATAATGAAACAAGCAGTGATACACTAGTGGATTTCGATAAGAATTATTCTCGAATGAGGCTTTCTTTTTTGTTGCAGCAGTTGTTTGAACAAGGGTATCATCGTTCGAATTAAACTAATAAAACCCGTCTTTTATCTCGAGAACAATAACAGGTTGAATTGAACATTCTTATTACAGAATACAACAATTGCATTTATATGGACTTTTATGGAGTAGTAGTAGTTGCTGCTCTTTTTATTTATCTTCAAAAATTACGTATTAATATGGTATCATTTTCCTATATACTTGGTAAATTAGTAAGTTGGTTTTATGAGAATAGTTTCATTTAATCTGTAGAATAGAGGTGTTTAAAGGGTGGAATTACAACATAAAGAGGCTCTTGTTGTTCGCTTTTTAGAGTTGTTTGAACAATATGAATATGAATTTAATGAAAAAGGAAAAGAGGACTGGAATACTGCAAATATAGATGAACAGATTGAAATTATTACAGAATTTGCTTTTCATCACAAATTCATATGGGTAGCAAAAATTCTGTTAGAGTTTGCACAGAATCAAAATGAACGAATGTCCTTACAACCGCTCTTTGAGTCAACAAATAATTACTATGAAATTTCTTATTCCATTGATAAAGACAATACAAAATTTGATATAGAAGATTTAATAATTGAAGTTGTTAGCTACGGAGGTCAATTTGTCGGAGAACCATCATATTTAAAAAATAATACTTTAATTTATATATCTGTAGGGTTTGAGAATCCAATGCTTGCTTGGAAATTTCATAGAGAGTTTAGAAATGGAAAATTCTACAGTTGTACAAGAGAGTACCATAAAGAAATTGATGAAAAGATGATTAAAAAGGCAATAAATGAAGGTACGTTTGTATGGGATTATTATAATTTACATGATTTATTGCATAATAGTGGATTTTCTATTAGCAGAGGGACATATAATGATTGGTTGAATTTAGCTGCACTGTTACAAACAGGTTTTGTAGATATATCAGTTGAAGAATGTCCAATTCCAGAAATGCCAGAGCGTAAAATAGGTGACCCAATCAATGATAGTTATTTTAGTGCTTTATCTGTTAGAGGGACTGCTGAGCGGGGATTCCTTGCGTACTGTTCGTGGTATTGGCTAAACCAAAGAGGGGATGAAGAGATAAGTTTTCCTAGTAGTTTGTGCAATGTAAGTTCAGAACGATTGAAGACGTATGTAAAAGTAGGCGATGCTGAACCTTCACAAATAATCAGTTTTTTCTTATCTCAAGACAAAACATATGTTCATATGCCTTGTTTTACTACCCCTACTTTGATAATTTTCAAACCAAATGAGAAATATTTAGCTTATAAAAATGGAGATAAAAGAAGTAGGAGTCGTGTTAGTGAAGAATTTGAAAAAGTTATTGAATTAGAAGAGGAAAGAAAGGTACAAAGAGAGAAAAAAATGCAGCTGAGGAACTATAATTTGAGTCAGTTGAAAAAGCATGACGAGAACGCCATCTTTACTACTGGACAAGTTGGAAAAATTCTTACTAATGATGAAACAAGTCCATTTAAGGGTCAGAAGGTTTCGACCGAAAAGATAAGAAAGTGGATATTATCAGGTGAACTTAATGGTTTCAAAAATGATAATAAGTGGATGGTTAAAAAAGAAGATTTGATGGATTTTATGAATCGTAAAAGTAAATAAAAGTTAATTATCCATGAACTACTAGGGATGAATCTCTATTTCATTCAAAGTCTCGTCACTGGCTTGATAAACCTATCATTGGTTTGAATCCCGATGAAAGCGGAGGTTATCAAGCTATGGGAATACTTCACTTCATTAGATTAAACGATAAACACAAGGGAATTTTTAAGGACTTAAATACACATGAAGCAATAGCACTATTAGAACAGCAGGAGTTAAACTTTAGTCTAGTTATTCAATCTCTACAAAGGTATGAGAGATGGGAAAATATGGATTTGGAGGTAGTGGAGTCTAGAGCAGATAAGTTTATTCAATTAGAATCAATTGTCTCAGCTGTGCCAGCACAAATTGAAGTAACAGAGACTGAGAAAGAACAAGTCATTAAGTCTAGAATAGGTCAATCAACGTTTAAAAAGGCTCTTTTAGATATGGAAAAGAAATGTAGATTATGTGGTGTTGCTGATGAGCGATTTCTAGTAGCAAGTCATATCAAGCCATGGAGTCAATTTAATCATAAAGAGCGGTTAGATATTAATAATGGATTACTGCTTTGTCCAAATCATGATGCTATATTTGATAAAGGATATATTAGTTTTGATGATGATGGGTCGATTTTGATTTCTGATAGTTTGGATGAGGGTATAAGACAATTTTTGAATGTCAATGAAACTCTGAAAATCAGGTTGAATGAGAGTCAAAATAAGTATATGAAGTGGCATAAAGAAAATTTGTTTGAATCGAAAAAAACAGAAAAAAGTTAAAGACCTATTAACTAAAGATGAAAGGGTTAATGATAAGAATGATTACATTATTGTTAGGTATAGCTTTAATAGTTATAGGGATAGTAAATTGGACTGGATTATTTAATATAACTACAATAAGTTTATTCGGTTGTGTAATTTCAGCACTACTTTTTGTGATTTTTGACTTTTTTTGGGAAGTAACTGATAAGAAAAAAGGGCGGTTATTTTATTTATTAGCACAGATAACAGTTGTCGTCTCTCTAGTTATTTTCCCTTACATAACAAGTGAATTCCCAAATTTAGTAAAGGCAAATGATGCACTAACAATAATTGGGTTAGGAATAGTGATAGTAACAATCGCTTTTAGGGAAAAGAACTTATTAACAAGACTTATAGTAAGCCTAATTGATTTAATAAAACAAATCTCTAAAGAAAAAACATTAGAATCACGAAAAAGTCTCGAAAAAATGGAAGAACTCAATGATATCTGGGATAATACATTTAAACAAATGAAAGAGGTACATAAGCAACAGTTAAAACAAAAGGATGAAGCATGGGAAAAAGAACTTAAAAATGTTGCACATATTTTTAGTGGAAAAAATGATGAAATAGCAAATAAATATCAAAAGGTATTAAAAGAAGTAATTGAAATAAAGAATAAACAAATGGAAGAGTTATCAGTGAAATATGGAGAAGCGATGAAGCAGGCAATCAATAAGTTAATTGAAGAAGAACAAGAGAAAGAGAAAAAACAAAGAACAGACTAAGACTAATAAAATTTTGATTTTATTCAATCTGAAACTAATGTTTTTTGTTACTGCTTTAATAGAAAAATAAAGTTGTTATGAATATAGCATCTTTCTTAAGTAAATTTAGAAGAGTATAATTTATAAGCCTTAAATTCCAATAAAGGTAAAGAAAGTGAAGTTGCTTTCTTAATGATGGAGAACATGGAGGGACTAATGAAGTATTCAACTCAAATACAAAATAATCTTGAAGAAATTCAAGAAATTGTATCGAATTGGCCAGTTAACATAAGATTTGACGATGTTTTAAAATGGATTTTACAGTTTGATGTAGAAGATTTTGACTTGGCATTAAGAATAATCAGAAATCTAAATGTGTTGGGTTTTGATGACGTTAACGAAGCTATTAAAATAGCATATAGTAAATTAAATAGAGTAGCTATTAAAGAAGGCTCTAATATTAGTATGAAAAATACTGTGTATGCTGGGCTTGGTAATGCAGCTAAAAGTGGTTCAATGATTAGTTATCATTTTAGGGTCTTAAATGGTATATCTGAAAACAATTTCATTCATGAATCTCATATAGAGTTGATTAAGAATAAGGAGATTAAGAATATTGTTCTAGTAGATGATGTTATTGCTAGTGGTGATAACGCAGTAAAAGAAATAAATAATTTAAGGGAATCATTAATAATAATTAATCCTAGTATAAAGGTTTTTCTTTTGGCGGTATGTGGTATGAAAAAAGGGCTAGACCGAGTGAATGAAGAGGTTGGAGTTAGTGCTTTTGCAGCTTATGAATATACCGAAATTGATACTATTACTTCTTTAGACTCTCCATTTTATGAAGGTATTAACTTTGAAAGAAGAAACGTATTAAAAGAGAAAATAATTGAGTATGGTAAAATTACAAATAAAAGTGGACTTGGATATAAAGGTATAGGAGCGTTGATGGCTTTTCCATATAATACTCCAAATTGTACTTTGCCCGTTATTTGGGGAGATACAAATGGCTGGATTCCATTGTTCAGAAGGTCTGGGAGAATAACGGGTATTTCTTCTGTATTTGAGGACTTAAACAGAACAGCTGAAGAAAAGGTAGCTAAAGCAAAACAAGATAAAGGGAACCCCACAATAAAGACAGAATCTTCTGAACTAGACTTGTATGTTGAAGGTAAAAGAGATGAAGAAATGTTTAAATTTATATCGGAACGGTATAACCTTTCTTATGAACTTGGTTACTCAAAGGTTAATATTATTGCCATTGGAGGTTTAGTATTCTCTAAAAAGGTAATAGATTCATTAGAGTTTGCAAAGAATGACACTGTTTTAATTAGCGAGGAAGACACTAGACATCTCGAGGGAAAGTTTAAAAGTAAAGGTGGAGATGCCCCTATTATCTTCTTAAATCCATCTATAATGCAGTTTGTTGATTTAAAGAGATTTTTTGATACTGAGCAAATGAATACGTTCTTTTCAATAATACCAGGTTTTCTTTCAGATATAGCTGAAGAATTCAAGAATAAAGGCACGTTG
Organism: Halalkalibacter sp. HAAS-P013; assembly: GCF_056619925.1. Classification (NCBI taxonomy): domain Bacteria; kingdom Bacillati; phylum Bacillota; class Bacilli; order Caryophanales; family Bacillaceae; genus Halalkalibacter; species Halalkalibacter sp. HAAS-P013. The sequence goes on along the minus strand of NZ_JBWQTU010000001.1, from coordinate 721,837 downwards.
TCTAATGAATCTTTTAGTAAATTAGAGCGTTACATCTTTACTAATAAGCTTTTAAATACTATATTGTTTGAAAAAGCTATTAACGATGAAGCAATAAAAGATTTTATAAAGGAATTAAAAGAAGTATTGAACAAGAAGTTATAATATACAGGTTCATCAAAGAGAGTGGCTTAATCAACCGCTCTTTTTAATTTGAAATCATAAAATGCATAATGAAATATCATGATTATTGAGTAATGGTTTCATAACATCGTTATTGTTAGAGTGTAGTTGAAAACAGGTTACTATTAATCTAAGTCTAGGTAACGGGGGATTAGTATTTATGATGGGGTTATATGGACATAGGAATTTAAATGATGAATTATTGCAAGAATGGATTTTGAATTGGAATGAACAAAAATATGTGGATTATGTAAATTCTAACATAACAATTAAATCAGATGGATTTAATAAGTATTTAGTAGAACATATTCAGCTTATTAAAGAAATTGCTTCACAGGGATGGAGTGGAGAAAAAGGTTACTTTTTTGATTCAATTATACAGTATATGAATCAGTTGATTTTTAATTGTTATTTTCGTTCGGGATTAACAATAGCTTCCGTTGCTAATTTTCATGAAGTATTAATTGAACCAGCTGATAACCATACTAAGAAGGCTTTACTAGAAGGATATGATTATATTGAAAAAGGTAATGTTAATATTCATTTAAACGGTGAAATTATAGGGAACATTGGTCATATGAGCGACTTATTTTGGCATGCTTTTTATGATGAATATATCGTACATGATGATTTTGGTGGAATAAGTCATTTGCGGGATAATCAGCAGGAATTGACCTTACAAATATGGGAGCCAAATATTATTAATAATAACTTTGAATTGGAGGAACTAATTGAAAAAATAATATATGATTGTACCGTTAAACTAGGGTTACATTTTAAAATAGCAAAATTTGATAGTTTCCAAAAAGATAAAGGAAATGCTAATCATTATTCACTTGAATTAAGCGATAAAAAACAAGAACGAATACCATTGCAATACTTTAATTTTGCAAACTATACGCATATAGGAAGACATAAATACTTGGCATATTACCAAGTAATAGAGTTTTTCTATGTAAGAGCAAGAAAGAAATTTAAAGGAGACAAGATTAAAGAAGTTGATATTGTAAAACACATTTTAACTGCTACAAATTACGATGATGAAATTAAAGAGTGGCTTTATTCTAATAATCAATTATTAGAATATTATACAATGGAAAACCATAGTTACTCCTCTATTATTCCTATTAATTTACAAGAAGATGTTATAGGCATAACGACCAGAAGAATATATTCAATTAGATGTTCACTAGTCCACTCTAAAGAATCGCCGCAAAATTCAAATTTCATTCCTAATCTAAATGATGAAATTTTAGATAAAGAAGTCCCCTTAATCAAATTTGTTGCAGCCAAAGTAATTGAAAATAGCAAATTGATTTAGTAATAATAAGATTTAATACAATGAATTTCTTATCTTAGTGAATTTCTTAGGTTTCCTGCTTATTTAAGTATGCACTTAAAATGAACCTGCTATATCGAAGAGTAAAGAGTCCAAAAAGCACACATGCTCCAACAGACACTCAGGATGGCTTGTAGTGGCTTTAAGAGGTCTCTTCTTCCTATTTCCTCCTCGATTCCCCGACCGTTATAAGTTATGTTTAGGATTAAATCTAAGGGCATAATATATGCCTTCTGTGGAGTTCAATGGTAGTGTGTCTGTTTGAGATAGAAACCACTCTCATCTACACACACATTCGGTAAATGTCCGACTCGATTCAAAATACAGGTACACTTTAGTGTGGTAAAACGGTAAATAGATTAGTAATACACTGATATAGTTCGATGATAATAACCGATAACAGGGATATAATCTATTAAGTAATATCAAAAGAAAAGATATCGCTGCTTTTTTCATGTTGTTATCGAAATTATTTGTAAATCTAGAGCGTGCCTTAAGTTTACAACCGATAAGCATTACCGTGATGTAAATCTGGGATTTGCATTCTGATTAATTTACAAATTGTAAATAAAGTTATAGATTCTAATTTTACATTATGCTATCTTTAATTCATCAGATAAGTACGGAAGGAAAGATGAATATGAACATAGCGTATATCAGAGTATCAACAGTTGAGCAGAACGAAGCAAGACAAAACGAAGTAATGAAGCAGTACAAAATAGATAAGGTTTATCAAGAAAAGGTATCTGCAAAGAATACAAATAGACCAAAGTTAATGGAAATGCTAGACTTTGCAAGAGAAGGAGATACTATTTATGTTGCTGACTTCTCCCGATTAGCACGCTCAACAAAAGACCTGTTAGAACTAATCGAACTATTAGAAATAAAAGGAGTTCAATTAGTATCAATTAAAGAGAATATTGACACTTCAACGGCAACAGGAAGACTAATGTTAAAAATGATTAGTGCAATTAACGATTTTGAGCGTGAAAATATGCTTGAAAGGCAGCGTGAGGGCATTGCGATAGCTAAAGCAGAAGGAAAATACAAAGGGCGAAAAGAAGTATCTATTCCAGACTTTGACAAGCAGTATCAACGTTATATGAATCGTGAAGTAACTAAATCTCGGCTTGCTAAAGAATTAGGAGTTTCCAGACCAACATTAGATAAGTTAATCAAAGAACATCAACAAGTAAGTTAATAAGAGACTCCTTAGGGGTCTCTTTCATTATGGTGAGGATATGGGGGATGTATTTCCACATTTTCGCTAGGTTTGAAAAGAGGCTAGAGCTATAGTTGGTTAAACCACACACCATGAAAATTTACAAGTGATTAAATATCTCATTACTGATTAAAAATTAGTTCAACAATACAGTATAATTTTAGTATTAAAGAGATGGTTTACGAAAGGAGAACATATGTCAGGGATTAAATTCTATTCTGAGTATGATATGGCTTGTGGTTGGGAACTAGAAAAAATAATAGAAAAAATTAATAATGAGGCTATTGATTCTGAATGGGGTATAATTGATTTATTAGAATTTCATAATGTTTTAAAATACATAAGCATTAAAAGGTTTAGTGACCATATTGTACAAGAGACAAGTATTGATATAAAAACGTATGAGAAGAAAATAAAGCAAAAAATCGGTAAGTTTATAGGCTGTCATAAGGATGACATCATTAATCTATATGATGAAATCGACTTTGATACCATTGATGATTTCTTTGAAGTTCTTGAAAGTTACAAGTTATATCAAAGAATTGAAATTACTAATTTTAGACAATTTCTTGAAAAGCAAAATTTACATATTTATCAGATACTCAAGTTCAAGAGGTTGACTGAGTACTTTAATGAACCAGTTAAAGATATAATATTATCTGACTCTAGAAATGCAGAGACCATTCTATCAAAGTATCTAAAAGAAGATGATTTATATTTGCCACCATCTTTGACTGAAGAAGATAAATTAAATTTGATTGATGAGTATATTGATTCACCATTAGTTAATATCAATGTATTGAGAAGAATCATTAACTTCCCAACAAAAAAAGGGTTAAGTATACCTGATAAAATCAAATTGCATGCTAAGAGAAAAGTTAAAGAAGAGGAAGAAAAAATCTTAAATGATGGAGTAGGGATTGAATCGGGAGTAAGGATTTCTTATCTGAAGGATCAAGATGAAGCTATATTAGTTACTATGGATGGTAGAACAGCAGACATTAAGGTAAGTCGAAATTGGATTGAAGATAATTTAGAATATCCTACACTCTGGAATAATTTTATTTATCTATTTGAATTTGTTGATGGTACGATGAGATTAGAATTCGATTCTAAAAAAAGTGAAAGTAGCACTCTAGAGTCAGTGTTTAGACCACAAGCAGCACACTTATATTATCAATCTACCTCTTTCTATTTCAAAGAAATTTTGTCTAATGCTGAGATATATAGTTATGTTAATGTGTTAAATGTACTTGGTGTAAGATTGGAAGAAATGATTGAATGGTTTTTTTGTGTATACGTCAAAGCAGAATTTCAAATTAATGATTTCATTGTTAAAATGCCGTCTAATGAAGCATCATATTTCGAAAAGTGTAGAACTATCCTTCCTGAGATAGAAAGAATTTTTAAACAATATAATACTCTAATTGAAGAAGGGATGATAGACCAAGAATTAATTCAAATGTCATCTTCAAGTGTGAAAACTAAAGATATTAAGTCGTTTAATAAAAAGAAGTATGTTTACTCTTCTAGTGACTGGTATAAAACAGCTTCATTCTTATTGTTTTCTGACCAGAGTAGAATATTCTATTTACCAAATAAAGAAGAGAAATATAAGAATTTTTACAACTTGATAATTTCTGAAAAATTAACTAGGAATGATTTTCGGGAATATCAATTGAAAAGGATGCAATGGTTATTTGATAATGAATTAATCTGTGAAAGTAACACGGGCTACTTAGAGTTTGTTGACCAAAGAATCATATATATTCTTAAGGAATTGTATTATAAAGAAGTAATTAATTATTGGTATTATCCTGAGGATATAAAAGTATCAATAGAGGAATTAAGAACTCGCAAACTTATTTATTTCGAAAACAGCCTGTTTTCAAAAAATGAACAAGATTATCTTGATTATTATCTCAATAAATCAAAATTCACCAATGGTCATGATATTCGAAATAGATACTTACATGGTACAAATACTAATGATGAGGAGCAATATGAGAAAGATTACTACTCGATTCTTAAATTGTTTGTCATAATAGTCATTAAAATAAATGATGACTTATGTATTAAAGCGGATGAACGCCAATAAATTTTTTTGGAAAGCGGTAAAGAAACGCCATCGCAGTGATTTAAAAATCAAAGAGTGTGGACATGCATGAATACCATTTACATAATCTCGACTGTACTTTTCAGATAGTTCAGCTATTTACTTTTGGTAACTTTGTTTGCTGATTTTCAAAGCGAAATTCAGATGTGAGAATTTGGACAAGCAACCAATGAAAATGGTTGCTTTAGTCAGGCAACATTATTAAAACGATTGAACCTGAATATAGAGATTTTGCAGAAGATTTTTTGAAACTATTCGGCAAATATAACATTAAAATGGAAAAGAGGAAGAAAAATGCAATTAATGTTAGACACAGTTGATGTGTATTCCTATTATACGCGAATGTGCGTTCTCTTATCGATGTAAAAGAAAAGCCTTCGCTTAAGTTAAGTGAGGCTTATTAAAGACTTTGTCAAAATAACTATGTTCATAAGCTAAATTAAATAAGATAAACTTCTTTAAATCTAATAATATAAATTGTTATTATCTTATGTCATTTTTTAGTTACGTATTAAATCGGAGTTGGTGAATCCCCCTCACATTCTCAATTTTTCACAGGGGAATAAGCCCCCCGTAATTATTTATAAACGCTTTTTAGTGCGCTATATGAGTTGTGACGTTTTTTAATATCTGTATTAGCCATTTGAACGTAGTGCTGAGTCATATTTATCGTGACGTGACCAAGAATGTCTTTAAGGCTGAATGGATCTCCACCATTCATAATGTAAAGAACAGCACCCGAATGTCTCCAAATATGAGGACTAATTGACTTACTAATTCCTGCCATTTCGCCATAGACTGCAAGTAATTTTCTTAAAGTATTGGATTGTAATTGTTCTCCGTCATAAGTAAGAAATAGTAATTCATTCTCAAAGTCTTCTGTTTCTTCAATGTACTCTTTTAGTAGTTTTACTGTTCGAGTGGAGATAGGTACAATACGTTCTGTTCTCGTTTTCGTATTATCGGCTTCTAGTCTGATTGTTCCTTCTTTGAGGTTGACATTGCTACGTTTCATAGATAATAACTCACTTGAGCGTACCATGGAGTCTAAAAGAGTAAATAACATGGCTTTATCTCGAAACCCTGCATACATTGAATCGTCAATCTGATTAAAGACTAGTTTTATTTCAGCTGGTGTCAATACGTTAATTTCTTTCTTAGGTGATTTAACTGTTTTGAATCGTTCATGGATTGAGTGTTCAATGTATCCTTCTTCAAAACAATAACGTAAAAATGCCCTCATAGTACGGATACGAATATTAACGGTAGATGGTTTTAATTGAAGTGTATTTAACATGTGACTACGATACTCTAGGAATAGTTCTGTTGTAATGTCTTCATTCATTAAATCAACTTCTACAAAGTCTAGGAGATAGTTGAAATGTAATTCATAGTCAGCAAGTGTACGTGGTGATAACGCTTCTGATGCCTTGTAGTTCATAAATTGTTGAAACATTTCTACAAGGGTGAAATTCGTTTTGATTTTACGTTGTGCGCTCTGTTGTATGCGTCCTGTGCGTCTGCCTTTTTTAATTGTTTTACGTTTATAAGACATGAAAAAACCTCCACAATTTTATTATTGTGAAAGGCATATAGACGCATTATATCCCACTCGGTCGTAGAGGTACGGTTCCCAACGGTCTATAGTGTAACCTCGGTTAAGACCGTGTGGCATAAGATTAATGAAACGTTTATGTACCAAGGGTTTGACGGCACGCGCCTCCCAAGCGGTTTTGAAGACCGTGGCGAACACCAGTGTCACAGCCAGCCCCATGAGTAATAATATTTACAACCTTATTTGGCTATCCCATATTTTTTTCGGAATCTCCAAACAAGACGATTTCTATTATGCACTATTTCGTTATAATATTCAAGTCGTATAATTGGGATTTGAGTGAAGAGTGTATGGAGGTTACTTGAAGAGTAAGAAGGAAAGGCATAATCATTATACGATTGATTATGCCAATTCTAACATGTACCTATCAAAAAATGTGTACTCTGAAATGATAACTTAATAGTACTGGACTAGTTGCTTGTTTGCTAGAATTTGATTTACATCTGCATTCTATTTGTCCATTTTTTATCATTTGTAAATGACACGGTAAGCCATTTTTTATATGTTACATCCATTGTCCGTTTGCTGATTTCTTCACGAATCGCATCTTGATCAGCAACTGTTTTTATTGTTGAGTGTTGATTAAGAACGAAGTCTATCTCAATAAAAAGCTTATTTCCAACTTTCGATATCCGTAAGATTGAGTCTTCAATCTGATAGCGTGCTTGAATCGAGTCGATAACCACTTTGATCTTCTTTTGAAGTTTTTGATCGGGTGCCATTTCAAGTACTTCCTTGAAGGCTTTTATCATTTCTAAAATTGGGACTTTGAGGAAGTATCCTGCTGCAATAAGAACCAATAGGGGATCAATATATGGAATAATACTATTATAAGAAGTAAAAGATATCGCAATTGCGGAAAAAAAACCAAAGAGGATTGCAGAACTTAATAACGTATCCATTTTCCATTGGTTTCTCTCAGCCTGAATGAAACTTGAATGTATCTTTTGTTTTTTTAGATAGAAGTAGATCCCCCAACACCCAACTGTTGAAAAAAAAGAGTAAAGCAGAGCGTAGCCAATGCTTGTTTCTCTTCCACCTGATAAAAGTGCTTCTATGGCTGACATAACGGCCGTAATACATAAGATTAAAATGGCTGTATATTTAATAATAATGACTATTGGTTCTAGCATTTCCTTACCAAATGGAAATCTCCGTGTATCGCTTTTATCAATAAATTGAGACGCTAGCAAGGAAAATAGCGACAAAATAACACTAATGAATGAATATAATCCATCAAATAAGACCATTTGGGAAGAAATGAATATCCCCCAAATGACCCCGACTACGGCAAACAATAACGCACTAAACACTGATATTTTTAATAACTTTTTTTCTAATGCATAAGACTTTTGCATGCAAAACACCCCATCTAGGTTTTGTTCATGAATGACAGTCAGTCAGCGCATTGTTAATAAAAGTTAAAACGTGAATCTTATTAATTTCTTTACCATTTTCGCATTGATTAGATAAATAATAAGCTTCCGCTGAGGTTTCAATTACATTTATGATCATCCGGGCCAGAGAAGAAGTTTCTACTTTTGACTGTATCAGTCCGCTTTCTATTGCCTTGTGAAGTTGTTCTTCCAGCCAGTTATAATAAGGCTGGTATAATTCTTCCCAACGCTCAAAGGAATGGTAATATGCTAAACCTGAATAACAAAATAAAATTAGTTCTTGGAAGTCTTTCGTTATCTCAAAAGTTACATTGATTATAGTTTCCATCGTTTTAAAGATAGAAGCTTCTAAATCCACACTTCCTATTATTTTTGTTAAGAGAGCATTTAATATCCTTTCAGCTATAGCAGGTACAACTGCACTTTTTGAGTCGAAGTATAAATAGAAAGTCCCTTGAGCGACCCCTGCTTTCTTAACGATCTGCGATACAGACGCTTTTTCAAATCCTTTTTCTTTCATAATGCTAATTGCCGCATTGACTAGTAATTCATATTTATTATCAATATTCATTATCAATCCTCCTACAATTCCACTCCAGAACTGACTGACTGTCATTCACTTTTATATTATCATATTGTATTTCTTTTTTCTACTCTGATTACAATAGAAAATGTTCTTTCATTCTTATACATCTGTATTAAAAAAACGCTTCATTATAAATAGTGTCCATCAATTTGTTTCAACTTTTCAATGACCCATTTACAAATCACACCAATAATAATATAAATAGGGAAGGAATAAATGTACTTCCAATGATAAATTTCGTATATCCCTAGCCATACAGTTATCGGTTCTAAAACAAATGATAAAAACAAAGCACATACAGTCATAACGAGTAAAAATGGTTTCCACTTAGGAAAATATTGATAAACAATCATATACACAATAGGTAGATGAAATTTATGGATTTCAATGATTGGAGGTATAATAGGAAAAATCCTATCAGGATAAGACCACATGACAAATGAAACTCCTGTTATATCCAAAAAGTATCCTATAGATCCAATCATAAGACCAAATGAAACAATTTCAACGATTCTTTTCTTATCTAATAATTTAAGCCAAATCAACACAAAAGCAATCGTTGTTATAATGAGGAACCACCAATTGAAAGTAAATAATGTTTCTGTTAGCCAATACTCCCATAGAAGGTTTCTTGATTCTCGACGTAATTCAATTATTTGACTCCAAAGAGAGCCGCTTTTCATGTTAATTATTGAGGAAGCGATTAAGATTTCCTGTATAAAAGTAAACATTTAGACCCTCCGATATACCATGACGTAATATATATTGTAGGTTATTTTAGCAATGTATATACGAGTGATGAAGTGAAGTCTGGGTAACAGTTTATGAACTGCCGATATATTTAGGCGATTAGATCAAATATTTCATTTACCGTATGAATTTGGAATTTATTGTTGACACCTAATTTCGAAGCGCTTACACTAAAGGTAGTTATTAGATATTAGTTTGATAGAAAAGCGAAAGAGTTGTTGTTGATGGCGTTAAGTAATGATAATCGGATTGGACGACACGCGATTCTTCTATTGCTTTCCGAGGATTCAGAGGGTCAGTTGAGAAAACTGGAACAGTCCAATTGGAGAAGTTGTACCGGAAAAGTCGGTTCAATGGAAGCGCATAAAGTAGTGGCAGCAATAGAGACTGCGGCGAAGAAAAATGGGATTATCCGGTCGAATGTATATCGTGAATCTCACGCGCTCTATCATGCAATTATGGAAGCATTGCATGGTGTAACGAGAGGCCAAGTTCAGTTAGGGTCCGTCTTGAGGACAGTTGGCTTATCGTTTGCCATATTGCGCGGGAACCCGTATGACAGTGAGTTAGAAGGAGATTGGATCGCAGTTTCCTTGTATGGCACAATAGGTGCACCTGTGAAAGGGTCAGAGCATGAAACGATTGGTTTAGGAATTAATCACATATAATTGCCCATAGTATTTTAGTTAATAGGGGGCTATATCTTGAGATCAATTTATTGATTTCAGTGATATAGTCCCCTTTTCTATTGCTCCTTTACTTAACTAAAGGAATGAAAGGAGAGAGAAAGATGGTTATTTTGAATGGTCAGACATTGACTTTTTCTGACGTGCGTAATGTACTGTTTGAAAAAGAGAACGTAACGTATTCAGATGAAAGCATGAGGAAAGTAAAAGAAAGCCGGAAAGCGGTTGAAAGAATCGTTGAAGAGGGAAAAGTAGTCTATGGCATAACAACGGGTTTTGGAAAATTTAGTGATGTATACATTGGCAAAGATGATGTTGAGGCTTTGCAATTAAATTTAATTCGCTCGCATGCTTGTGGCATTGGAGAGCCTTTTCCAGAGGTGGTCTCAAGGGCGATGGTTCTTCTCAGGGCTAATGCACTGCTAAAAGGATATTCAGGGGTACGACCGGTTGTTATTGAAAGGTTGATCGATTTAGTAAATGCCAATATTCATCCTGTTATTCCGCAACAAGGGTCACTCGGAGCAAGTGGAGATTTAGCTCCTTTATCGCATTTAGCACTCGTGTTAATTGGGGAAGGAGAGGTTTTTTATCATGGGGAAAGGATGAAAGCAATTGACGCTTTGACGAAGGAAGGAATTTTCCCAATCACGTTAACAGCAAAGGAAGGCTTAGCTCTTATTAATGGAACGCAAGCCATGACAGCAATGGGCGTCGTTGCTTACTTAGAAGCGGAAAGACTGGCTTTTCAATCTGAGGTCATTGCCTCAATGACGATCGAAGGGTTACGTGGTATTATTGATGCCTTTGACGAAGATATTCATCTAGCTCGGGGATATAAAGAACAAATTGAAGTCGCCAGGAGAATGCGCACGTATTTAGCGGATAGTCAGTTAACGACAAAGCAAGGCGAAGTAAGAGTACAGGATGCTTATTCGATTCGTTGCATTCCGCAAGTACACGGAGCAACTTGGCAGGCATTAAATTATGTGAAGGAAAAGTTAGAGATTGAAATGAATGCCGCAACAGACAATCCGCTTATTTTTGATGAAGGAAGGAAAGTGTTATCTGGCGGCAATTTCCACGGTCAGCCTATCGCCTTTGCGATGGATTTCTTAGCGATTGCGATGGCAGAACTAGCAAATATCTCAGAACGACGAATCGAACGGTTAGTTAATCCGCAGTTGAGTGATTTACCACCGTTTTTAAGTCCTGAACCAGGGTTGCAGTCTGGTGCGATGATTATGCAATATGCAGCCGCATCACTTGTATCTGAAAACAAAACATTGGCACATCCAGCAAGTGTTGATTCGATTCCATCATCAGCGAATCAAGAAGATCATGTCAGCATGGGAACGATTGGTTCAAGACACGCATATCAAGTCATTCAGAACGCACGTTGTGTTCTTGCTATTGAAACGATTTGTGCGATGCAAGCAGCTGAGTATCGAGGAATAGACAAAATGTCGCAAACTACGAATCTATTTTTCCAAAAAGGTAGAGAGTTAGTACCATCTATTACGAAAGATCGAGTGTTCTCAAAAGATATTGAAGCTATTTCAGATTGGTTAAAAGCTAGTTCGCACCATTTTGATCAAACAGAAACGAAAATTCATTCATAAAAGGAGCGAGGAACATGACAACAAAAAAACGCGTAGTCCGGGCAAAAACAGGTGTAGAAAGAGAATGTAAAGGTTGGGAGCAAGAAGCTGTATTACGTATGCTCTACAATAACTTGGACCCTGAAGTCGCAGAAAAACCAGAAGATTTAATCGTTTATGGAGGTATCGGGAAAGCGGCTCGAAATTGGGAGTCGTTTGATGCGATCGTGCGTTCTTTAAAAAAGCTTGAAGCAGATGAAACGTTGTTAATTCAATCTGGGAAACCTGTAGGAATGTTTAAAACGCATCCGGCCGCACCGAGAGTGTTATTGTCAAATTCAGTCTTAGTACCGAAGTGGGCCAATTGGGGTCATTTCAACAAACTTGAAAAAGATGGGTTGATGATGTACGGACAAATGACAGCAGGTAGCTGGATTTATATTGGCACGCAAGGAATTTTACAAGGGACCTATGAAACATTTGCCGAGATTGGCAGAAGACATTTTTCTAATAGTTTGAAAGGCACAGTAACATTAACAGCAGGTCTTGGCGGCATGGGCGGGGCACAACCTTTAGCGGTGACAATGAATGATGGAGTTGTTATAGCAGTAGATGTAGATGCAGAGCGTATTCAAAAGCGAATCGATACGAAATATTGTGACCAGATAACTTATTCGTTAGATGAAGCACTTGAATGGGCACAAGAAGCAAAGGAAAATGGTGAGCCTCTATCAATCGGTTTAGTTGGAAATGCATCAGCTATTCATCATGAAATCATTGAGCGCAATATTCATATTGACATTGTCACAGACCAAACATCAGCTCATGATCCACTAAATGGTTATGTTCCTGAAGGCTTCACCCTAGAAGAAGCTAAGCAGCTTCGTGAAAACGAACCAACTAGATATGTAAAACTAGCAAATGAAAGCATGAGAAAGCATGTGGAAGCGATGGTCACGTTGCAAAAAAGAGGCTCGATTGTATTTGATTATGGAAACAATATACGTCAAGTTGCAAAAGATGGAGGGTTTGAAGAAGCTTTTAGCTTCCCTGGCTTTGTTCCGGCCTATATCCGTCCTCTTTTCTGTGAAGGAAAAGGTCCTTTCCGTTGGGTAGCATTATCAGGTGATCCTGAAGATATTTATCGTACAGATGCGTTGATTAAAGAGCTATTCCCTGAGAATGAAGCCCTTTGTCGCTGGATTGGTATGGCTCAAGAAAAAGTCGCGTTTCAAGGTCTACCATCTCGTATTTGTTGGTTAGGTTACGGGGAGCGGAAAAAGATGGGGCTTGCAATCAATGAGCTCGTAAGAAAAGGAGAGTTAAAAGCACCAGTTGTTATTGGGCGTGATCACTTAGATTGTGGCTCTGTTGCTTCACCAAATCGTGAAACAGAAGCGATGTTAGATGGAAGTGATGCAGTAGGAGATTGGGCGATCTTAAATGCATTAGTCAATACATCTGCGGGTGCGAGCTGGGTATCGGTTCATCATGGTGGCGGAGTTGGAATGGGGTATTCGCTTCACGCGGGAATGGTTGTCGTTGCTGATGGTACGGAACTAGCAAAAGAGCGATTGGAACGTGTTTTGACAACTGATCCTGGTATGGGTGTCATTCGTCATGCAGATGCAGGGTATGAACTTGCAAAAGATGTCGCGAAGGAGAAGGATGTCGTTATTCCAATGAGCGAAAAAGAGTAATAAAAAGGAGGGAAACGTATGAAACAACATGTAGATTTACTACTTAAAAATATTGGGCAGTTACTAACGATGGAATCAGTTGGTCCAAAAGTAGGGAAAGACATGCAAGAGCTAGTTGTGCTTGAAGATGCTGTTGTCGGGATCACAAATGGCAAGGTTGCTTTTATTGGTGAGAGAGAGTCAGAAGGTGAAATTCAAGCTGCTGAAGTCATTGATTGTCAAGGAAAGCTCGTATCTCCAGGTTTGGTTGACCCGCATACACATGTTGTGTTTGGAGGTTCGCGTGAACATGAAATGGCATTAAAACAGAAAGGAGTTCCTTATCTTGACATTTTAAAACAAGGAGGGGGAATTCTTTCAACAGTTGAGCGTACTCGTGAAGCGACAGAAGATCATTTATTTGAAAAGGCAAGCTTTCACCTTGATCGGATGTTGTCATATGGGGTAACAACAGCTGAGATAAAAAGTGGCTATGGCTTAGATGTGGAGACAGAGTTGAAGCAATTGAAGGTGGCTAAACGGCTTCAGCAAAATCATCCGGTTGATCTTGTTTCGACGTTTTTAGGAGCACATGCCATACCTCATGAATATAAGGACGATCCGCAAGCCTTTTTAGATGAGATGGTAGGCATGCTGGATTTGATTAAAATTGAGAAGCTTGCTGAATTTGTTGATATTTTTACAGAGACAGGTGTGTTCACGGTAGAACAGTCTCGGGATTATTTAACGAGGGCACATGAAAAAGGATTTGGTTTGAAAATTCACGCTGACGAAATTCATCCTTTAGGTGGAACGGAGCTAGCGACTGATTTAGGGGCTATTTCAGCAGATCATCTCGTTGGGGCATCGGATGAGGGGATTAAAAAATTGGCTGAATCTGGAACAATAGCAGTACTGTTACCAGGAACAACCTTCTATCTAGGAAAAGAAACATTCGCACGGGCGCGAAAAATGATTGACGAGGGAGTGATAGTTGCATTAGCCACCGATTTTAATCCTGGTAGCTCTCCTACAGAAAACATTCAATTGATTATGACATTTGCTGCGCTAAAGCTGAAAATGTCTCCTGAAGAAATCTGGAATGCGATGACCGTCAATGCTGCTTATGCGATCGGGCGTGGTGAGCAAGCAGGTCAAGTGGTCATAGGACGCGAGGCAGATCTTGTCATCTGGGATGCTCCAAATTATCAATATCTTCCGTATCATTATGGAGTAAACCATGTAAATACCGTGATTAAGAGTGGTCAAATTGTTTCAAGAAGGAGGGAGATCAGTGAAACTATTTCCTTATCTCCAAAAAGCTAACACATCATTTATAGATCGTGAAGTAACAAAGATAGGCGATCTAATGAAAGAGTGGGACGGTGAAACGATCAGAGGGGTTGGGCTAATTGGAGCCCCCCTCTCCAAATCATCCATTAGTCACTCTGGAGCATGCTTTGCACCAGGTACGATCCGAAAAGCATTGTCAGGGTATTCAACCTATTCAATAGAGGAAAACATTGATTTAGCAAAGTGGATCATTCAAGACATAGGTGATATTTCGATACATGTGACAGATGTTCTTCAGTCTCAGAATCGCATTTATGAAACGGTTCAAAAATTGTTGAAAGAGAATTCATCATGGCTTCCCATTGTGTTAGGAGGAGATAATTCTATCAGCTATCCAAGCATTAAAGGGTTCAAGGAAGCAAAAGGGGAAGTCGGAGTTATTCAGTTTGATGCTCATCATGACGTCAGAAATTTGGAGGATGGGGGACCGAGTAATGGCACCCCGTTTCGAAGTTTACTTGAAACAAAAACGATTAAAGGCACCAACTTGGTTCAAGTAGGTATTCGTGATTTTTCAAATAGTAAACCATATCATGATTATGTAAACAAGCATGGTGTAACTGTAAATACGATGAAAGACGTACGTCAGACGAGTATAAAAGAGGTGATGGAAGCATCGTTAAAAAAGCTGGAACAGTCGGTTGATGCGATTTATGTTTCGGTTGATGTCGATGTAATTGACCAAGCACAAGCACCAGGTTGTCCGGCGATTGGACCAGGTGGAATGGATGCAGTTGACCTTTTTGAAGCGATCTCATATTTAGGAGAACATCCTATCGTTAAAGGGCTAGAAATTGTTGAAGTAGATCCGACGGTAGACTTCCGCGATATGACAAGTAGGGTAGCTGCTCATGTCATACTAAACTTTTTAAAGGGAAAAACAAAGAGGGGGATTAACGTTTGATTAATGCTGTACTCATATCTGTTATTGTAATGGTTGTTCTAAGTCTTCTTCGAGTAAATGTTGTATTGGCCATTCTTTTTGCTGCATTAACAGCTGGGATAGCCTCGGGTCTACCGGTAACAGATACAGTTGATATGCTCGTATCAGGTATGGGCGGTCAAGCAAATACGGCACTCAGTTACATTTTACTTGGGGCATTTGCAGTCATGATCGGTTATTCTGGTATTACTGGCTTTTTAGTAAGACATTTAGTCAATGCGTTAAAAGGGAAAAAAGCATTTTTATTACTGACAATTGCTGGTGTCGCTTGTTTATCCCAAAATGTCGTACCAGTTCATATTGCTTTTATTCCTATATTAATTCCTCCACTTCTTCAGTTATTTGATAAGATGAAGCTCGATCGCAGGGCTGTTGCCACTTCATTAACATTTGGTTTAAAGGCACCATACATCATGATTCCAGCGGGATATGGATTAATCTTTCACGGCATTATCGCAGATGAAATGACATCAAATGGAATGCCGATTAACATCATGCAAATTCCGATGGCGATGCTCTTACCGGGGCTGGGTATGATCATAGGTTTGTTAATCGCTATTTTCTTTACTTATCGGAAAGATCGAGTCGTAAATGCAGATTCTAATCACCATTCGGAAATTGCTGCGACTGTAGATGATGGATTAACTTTTTCTAGGAAGCATCTATTTACGATGATTGCTATAGTTAGTGCTCTTGCTGTTCAACTCCTTTTTAGTTCTTTAGAGTTGGGAGCACTTACAGGAATTGTCATTATGTTTTCGTTACGGGTTGTGCCATTTAAAGAAGGGGATTGGGTCGTCAATGATGGGATAAAAATGATGGGGATGATTGCTTTTGTCATGTTAATTGCTTCTGGGTATGCGACGATTCTAAAAGATACCGGAGCAGTCGACAGCTTAGTTGAGTCAGCGACCAGTTTTCTTGGTGGGAGCATGTTCTTTGCTGCAGTGATCATGTTGTTTGTAGGGATGCTGATTACAATGGGAATTGGTTCATCATTTGGCACACTTCCGATATTAGCAGCATTGTTTGTCCCGCTATGCGCGGCAATTGGATTTTCTCCTTTGGCAACAGCTGCGTTAATTGGAACAGCCGGTGCGATTGGGGATGCAGGTTCTCCAGCTTCTGATAGTACTCTTGGACCGACAGCAGGTTTAAATTCAGATGGCAAGCACAACCATATTTGGGATACATGTGTACCGACCTTCTTACACTTTAATATCCCTCTACTTATTTTTGGTTTGTTAGCAGCTTTGATTCTTTAATAATATGGAGAAAGGGTGTGATCTTGTGATTGCACTCTTTTTAGTTATTAAGTGGAGTGAAAAAAGAACTGATAGGGAAACTAAGTGTGAAAGGAGGGAATAGCATGACAAATATTATTGACGGTATGGATGCAGCTAGGTTTCAATCTGCCAATCATCCTGATGGAAAGAAACGTGAAAAGAACCTCAAGGAAGAAGAGAAAAAAATGCCTACCGTTTTACGAAACTTAAAGAACGGATCATGAAGATTTGATGAAAAAGGACCACACTTTAGAGTAATGTGGTCCTTTTTTATTAACTACTAGCGTTATGGTTCTGATTATGAGTTACATTACGTTGAATGCCTGAATTTGAATAGCTTTGAACCATTTTTTGCAGGTCTTTATGTGCCTCTCGTAATTCTAACGTTGCGTCAATAATTCTTTGAAACCCTTCCAAATCTTTATCTGACGCATTTAACAGCGATTTTGTCATGCCTTCGGCGATTTGTTGCAGGCTTAAGTCTCTGTTCACAACAACGACCACCTTTCTTTTCATTTTGTTGGATTTTTTTCTTCTTACTATTTTTTGATTGAATGAGCATTTTCCTGCAAAAACTTCTCTACATTTATCAGCAGATTGACGTAAATGTAAACAAATAACGAGTGAATGTCCTATATGTATTCAATTTGCGAATATGTGTTTAGTTAAAATATGTTTTGCAAGCTCATACATTTAATAGTTTACGCTATTATATTCGTAATTGGAAGGAAGTCGCTGTTTTCTCATTTTATTTGAGAAAATTATAGTTTTTTTAATAAATTTGTAATCTATTATTTTCTTTTAGTAAAGTAAGAGGATTAAAAATGGGTAATTGTGTTAGAATTGATAGATAATTCAAGTTTAACAAGTGGGTGGTCGTGTGGAGGAAAAACAACAACCGATTTTATCTCTCGAAGATGTAACGATGTCATTTAATAACAAAATGGTATTGCGGGCGATAAATTTAGAAGTTTATAACGGACAAATCATTGGTTACATAGGGCCAAATGGAGCAGGGAAAAGTACAACGGTGAAAATTATGCTCGGTTTAATTAAAGGTTATCATGGAAAAGTTACGATTTTTGGTAATGATATATCGACTGGAAAAGTAGATTATAAGAGGAAAATTGGCTATGTTCCAGAGACGGCTGAATTGTATGATAACTTAACAGCATGTGAATATTTATCATTTGTAGGTGAATTATACGATGTTCCTCCTGAACAAGTAGAGAGCAAAGCTAGAAGGTTAATGGCGAAGTTTGGCTTAGAGGAGGTCTATCATTCAAGGTTATCATCTTTTTCCAAAGGAATGAGACAAAAAGTACTACTTATTTCTAGCTTATTACATAACCCTGATTTATTATTTCTTGATGAACCGTTAAGTGGACTAGATGCTAATAGTGTCATGGTTTTTAAAGAAATTTTAGCACAGCTAGCAGCACAAGGAAAAACGATATTCTATTCTTCTCACATTATGGAAGTAGTCGAGAAAATCAGTAATCGAATCATCCTCCTATCAGAAGGGCAAATTATTGCAGATGGAAGCTTTAAACAATTAAAGGAACAAAATACGGAAGGGACATTGGAACAAATCTTTAATCAATTAACTGGGTTCCATCAACATCAAGAAATAGCAGAGGATTTTGTCTCTATTGTTCAAGAGGTGTAGGATGGAAAACTTTCAAACTCTTAAGCTACTAGATTATTTTAGAAAGCCATTTGAGAAATTGGGCGTAGATTACAGCATCATGAGGCGAATTTTGCAAGTGAAATTAACGATGGATAAAAGAAGAGTTCCGACGATTTTTACTCAATCAAACACAAAAAAAGAAGGAAATCAATTTCTTAAGTCTTTATGGCTTTATGCCCTATTTGGCCTTGCCTTCATCCCTTTTATTCTTCTTGGCGATAATTATTTGTTTCAAATGAGCATTGTCTTTGCGATTGCGATGTTTATTATTATGACGTCTATGATTTCAGATTTTTCGTCAGTCCTCTTAGATGTACGGGACAAAACAATTCTGCAAACAAAGCCTGTTAATCAAAAGACAATTAGTGCGTCGAAATTTATGCATGTTCTCATTTATTTATTTTTTTTAACAGGTTCGATTATGACCATTCCTTTGCTCGTTTCGTTGTTTGTAAAAGGGATTATATTTTTTCTCATTTTTCTGATTGAAATCATTTTTGTTAATTTGCTGATTATTGTCATAACAGCTTTGCTGTATTTGTTTACCTTACGCTTCTTTGATGGCGAGAAATTAATGGACCTTATAAATTATGTTCAAATTATGCTATCACTTGCTACGATCGTCGGGTATCAATTAGTGATCCGTTCCTTTGAGTTTATGAATGTTGATATTCACGTTACTCTGAATTGGTGGCATTTTTTCCTACCACCGCTGTGGTACGCAGCTCCATTTGAATGGGTATTAAATGGAAATGCAGCCGTGTATATCATGATTTATACGGTTTTAGCATTTCTAGGACCGGTTATTGCCGTTGCTTTCTACATTAAGTTAATGCCAGTATTTGAAAGAAATCTTCAAAAGCTCACGGCGCAAAGTGCGGGTAAATCAAGTGGACGTAAAGAGAGTTTCATAGGAAAGTGGATTTGTCGTAGCAATGAAGAAAGAACGTTTTTCCGTTTTGCTAATCTGATGATGAAACAGGAAAGAGAGTTTAAATTGAAGGTATATCCTTCTTTAGGTCTCGCATTAGCTCTCCCTATATTGCTTTTTTATAATGAGTTTCGCTATCGTTCTATGGAAGATATCGCATCAAGCCAATATTATTTGGCGATCTATATTTGCCTATTAATCGTTCCGACTATTATCATGATGCTGAAATATTCGGGAACGTATAAAGGGGCTTGGATCTATCAAACAGCACCAATTGAACACACAGCGCCAATTTTTAAAGGAACATTAAAAGCTTTTCTAGTTAAATTATTTCTTCCTGTATATATTCTGCAAAGTTTGATATTTGGGGTTATTTTTACAGTAGCGATCATTCCGCATTTAGTTGCTGTTTTATTAAGCTCTTTTCTGTATACAGTCTTGTGTTTCTTATCTCTAAAGAAGGCTTTGCCGTTTTCTGAATCTTTTACAGCAGGACAACAAGGTGAGGGCTTTACTATTTTTGTTTTGCTGCTATTAATTGGTCCTCTCATTGGACTCCATTATGTAAGTTCAATGGTTTCTTTTGGGGTTTATTATTACATCGCTGTTTTGTTACTTGCTAACTATTTTCTGTGGAGCGATCGTACTTTTAAAAGAGTAAAGATACGCTTTAATGATTAAGATAAAAACGAGGAGAGACGGGTGCTTTTGGTGAGCAAGCGTCTCTTTTTTTATTTGAACAAAGCATTAGTTTCTAAATTGCCCCTTTTCATGCACAAATTACGATGTTATAGTGTATATATAGATATACACAGTATAACAGTGAGGAGTTGTGAAGGTATGAGTGTTATTGAATTATTATGGGCATATATTCTAGTCTTTATTTTATCTGCTGTTCCTTTTCTTGAAGGGTATGCCGTTGTTCCTCTTGCCATTATCGCTGGTTTAGCGACAGTACCAGTTGTCATTTTAGGTTTACTTGGAAACATCGTAACGGTCTTTCTTGTCATCGTTTTTGTCAATAAAATTAAAGCTTGGCGCAAGAAGAAAAAGGGTGAAGAGGAAGGCCAAGTGGATAGCAAGCGCTCCATTCGTGCACAAAAAATTTGGAACAAATATGGGTTACCAGGATTATCAATCATTGGCCCGTTATTTGTAGGAAGTCATGTAACGGCATTTATGAGCGTGTCTTTAGGCGCCACTAAAAAGAAAGCTTTTGTTTGGATGACGGCTAGTATTACGATTTGGACGGTTGTATTTGTCATCTTGGCTCATTTAGGAATTGATTTGTTAGGTCATCAAGATGGTGGAGTATCGAATCGGTTCTTTAATTAAGGGAGGAATGGAGTATGTTAAATCAAGCATTTTGGCTTGTGAAAAAAGATTTAAGATACAATTGGAGAGGTCTTGTATTTACGTTCATTGCAGTTGTCTTCTTTGGATTGTTTACAACCATTTTTCTAGAACAAGCAGCTAGAACTTTGTTTGGCGATGGTGTGATGTATTATAACCATGTCGTGCTTGATATCTTTTTTGTTGCGATATTGCCTTCATTAGCAGCCATTTTCATGTCAGGTCCTTATTTATCATTTCAAACGATTAAAGACGATCCATTTACAAAAAGAATGGCTTTTTTGAGAACATTGCCGATTCCAGTTGAGTTAATAGCGTTAAGTCGAACGCTATTGATGTTGATCACTTTATTTATGATGTCTTTTGCTTTTTATGGAACGATTTTGACTCAACTACCTAATAGTTTTTATTCCTATTTAACAATGAATGAACTATTTATATTTATCCTTGTCTGGTTTGGATATTCTTTGGCACTTGGTGGAATGAACCCATTTATAGAGTACGGAACAAGCGGAAAAATATTGCATCTCTTACCATTTGTTTGGATTGCAATAATGATTGGTCTATTTATCGGATTTCGTTTAGTCGTAGGTCATAGCATTGTTGAATGGAGTCTTCTATTAGTGAAAGATTATGGCTGGATTATTGCTATTATTTCGATTGCTGTAGGTGTCGTTGGATGTTTTTTATGGCATAAATTGCTTACGTATCGTTTGGAAAAAAGAGATTATTTGTAATGGAAAGGAGGAAGGTCGATGAAGCTACCGATACGAGTTTCTGAAGAAAGCAGAGAACCTATTTATCATCAAATTGAAATACAAGTGAAATCACTCATTGTAGGCGGACAGCTTCCACCTGGTACACCGCTTCCTTCCATTCGGGTCCTTTCCAATGATTTACAATGTAGTGTGATTACAACAAGACGGGCTTATCAAAATTTAGAAAGCAATGGATTTATTAAGACTGTCCAGGGGAAAGGAACCTTTGTAAAAGAGATTGAAACAATCAAAATGGAAGAAACAAAACAAAAAGTTGTCATCGATGCTTTTGTGAAAGCGATTGAACAGGCTCAGCAAGTTGGATGTTCAAGTGAGGATATCCGACGTATTTTTAAAGAAGTGATGGAAAACAAGATGAACGGGGGAAGACTATGACCAGCTCTTTACTAAAGACAAACACATTAACCAAAAAATATAAGAAATTTACACTAGGTCCAATTGATTTGAAAGTCGAGACAGGAACAGCAGTTGCTATTGTAGGGGCAAATGGTTCTGGGAAAAGTACGTTCTTTCGCTTGCTTATGAATTTGATTCAACCCAATAATGGTTCTGTGCATGTATTTAATCACACGTATGAAGAAAATGAAGCGGAAATAAAGAAACAAATCGGTTATGCTGGAGAATTATTAGAGCCATTCGGTCATTTGACGATCCGTGAGCTTGCTACCTTCGTTTCTTTTTGGTATCCAAACTGGGACCGAAAATATTTTCATTATCTAATAAAAAGGTACCAAATTGATGATAATAAGAAGTATGCCAAATGTTCAAAAGGGATGAAAAAGAAAATAGAGTTTATCCTCTCGCTTACTCATCATCCAACATTGCTTATTTTAGATGAACCATCAACTGGTGTAGATATTATTTCTCAAAAGAAGATGAAAGAGGATTTGATTCAGTTTATGGAGGACGGTAACAGGAGTGTAATACTAGCAACTCATTCTATAGATGAGGTAAAGTCAATTTGTGATTGGATAACCGTTTTTCATGAAGGAAAAATCATTCAGGCTTTTGATAAAGATGAGATTTTTGAAAAATGGGGAAGAATATGGGTATCGGAGGTAACGGATAAAATTAGGGAACATCCAAATGTAATCGAAGTTAGCTCTAACCCAGTACAAATTGTTACAAATAATTTACGAAAACTTGAAATCGAATTGCAAAATGAACATATACAAATGACACATGTACAAAGGTTAACGCTAGAAGAAGGACTTGAGTATTTAATAGGTACTGAATTAACTGCAGATTAAATAAATGTAGGTACAAAAACCTTGATAGGTGATGACGATGGCTTATAAAAGAACCGTTTTGCTCGGCATATTGCTTTCTATGATCTTAAGTACGTACAGCTCGTCATACAACCAATTGCTGTATGAAGCTGATTACCAATTTTCCGAAACAATTGAAATGTCAATTAGTGAAGGAGGGCTTAATCCGCCTTCTTTTCAATCGGTAATTACTAGACTGTGGAACAGTCGTTTGATAGAAAGTAGTGCAATCCATTCGAACTACATTACGCAATTATTTCAATCACCAATTCCATCGGAGAAGCGGCTTTTTAATTTAATGACGGTGAAATTTCAAAGCACCTTTTTCTCTTCGTTGATTAGAAGTTAAATCAACGAAGAAAGAGGTGAAACCCATGCTGAAGAAAAAAGTCATTCATCCAGATTTAAAAGAACCGATTGGTGGCTTATTTGTAGGACTTGTTATGATGCTCATCGTATTTTTGATTGCCCATTTTGTATTTGGATTAGAATTTTTTTCATGAAAAAGATAAAGGGGGTGTCTCAAAAGGTCAAAAACATACCTTTTGAAACACCCCTTTACTATTAGTCTTGAGGACGAGTCCCTGGCTCCATCCCCGACTCAGATGCTGTCATTACAGGTTTAACGGTTAGATCTGATTGAACTCGAATTTGACAGGAAAGGCGAATGTTTTCTTCTCTAAATCCTTTAGCATCAAGAATTTTTGCTTCTGCCTCCTCAACTGGACCAGCATCTCCTTCAAGGATTTCAACACGACAGGTAGTACATTTTGCGTTTCCGCCGCAGCGATGCAGAATATCAACATCATTATCTTCTAAGGCAAGTACTAATTTTGTTCCTTCTTCAACTTGGAAAGAACCTTTTCCTTCTACTTGAATCTTTGGCATAACTATCTCCTCCTAAGGATTGTGGGACTTCAATGAAAACATTACCATAATTTGGACTAAATGTGTAATTTGTCTAATTTGCAGTGAGTTCCATGATCAAGGTAATTTGTCTGAGACTAAAAGATAAAGCTCGAAACAATTAATATATTTATAGTATAATGGGTGTTGGTGAATAATGGATTAGTTCAATATCATTTGGACTGATAATGACACAATTTAGATATAGTTGAAAGTGAGTGTTCATAATGGGGCGTAAGTGGAACAATATCAAAGAAAAAAAAGCGTCAAAGGATGCAAATACGAGTCGTATTTATGCTAAATTTGGACGTGAAATTTATGTAGTAGCTAAGCAAGGCGAACCAGATCCTGAATCAAACCGCGCGTTAAAAGTTGTACTTGAGCGTGCAAAAACGTACAGTGTACCAAAGGCAATTATTGATCGTGCCATTGAAAAAGCTAAAGGTGGTTCAGAAGAAAATTACGATGAGCTGCGTTATGAGGGTTTTGGACCAAACGGATCTATGGTCATTGTTGATGCTTTGACTAATAATGTTAACCGTACAGCGGCAGAAGTACGTTCTGCTTTTAAAAAGAATGGTGGAAACATGGGAGTTAGTGGTTCTGTGTCATTTATGTTTGATGCGACTGCAGTTATTGGCCTTGAAGGGAAATCAGAAGAGGAAGTACTTGAATTATTGCTCGAAGCAGATGTCGACGTTCGTGATATTATTGCAGAAGACGATTCGATTATTGTGTACGCTGAACCAGATCAATTCCATGAGGTGCAAGAAGCTTGTAAAATTGCGGGAATAGAGGATTTTACAGTTGCGGAACTAACGATGCTTGCACAAAATGATGTATCATTACCCGCTGATGCGAAGGAACAATTTGAAAAGTTAATTGACGCATTAGAAGATTTAGAAGATGTTCAGCAAGTGTATCATAATGTAGATCTAGGAGAGTAATGTTTCAACAGGCCTTTTAGGGACTACTTATTAGCACGTATAAAGCCAACAAGAGGGTGTACTCTTGTTGGCTTTATACGTGCTAATAGTGAGAAATTAATCTCGACTAGATCTCTCGTTAAGTACATCTTTTTGAAATTTTCTCAAGCGTTTCATCGTTAATCGCCAGTCACGCTGTTCACGCTTTTTCTTCCTTCTGAGCATAATTTTCAGCTCTTTTTTCCGAGAGTCTTCATGATTCATCACCAAACACACTCCTTTTTTTGTAGTAGCAAGGCGACTACGAAAGATACGTATGTCGAATATTGCCTGGACTATGCCTCGTAATTTGCATTTTCTTGGATAAGATGACATATATATTGCGTTTTACTTTCTTGCTTGTTGCGTACCATATAAGCAAACTCTTTAGCAGGAGGATGTAGAAATGGAAGAAAATTGTTTTTATTGTGGTGATGAAGTAAGTGATCGGTATAGCCATGGGGTGTTTATCCATCAAAACGAGCATGCCGACAAAACTCTTTGTCAAGATTGTTACAAAGAGTGGCTTGAAGGGACAAAGGAGTAAATTAAGTAAGCCTGAACTGGAAGAGTTCAGGTCTTATTTTAGTGGATACGGCGAGTGAAGTAGTAGTTACAAATGAAATACATTTCTCATGATTACTCATGGTTTTCCGGTTCTGTGATATCGAGGTCAATGTAGTCTTTTTGATCATTTTGTTGTTCTACTCGTGGTTCAAGAACATTTGTAATGAAAGAGTATGTGCTATCTATATCATTTAAGGTTTTTTCCGTGAAAACTTCTTTTGTATCTGGATCAAACACTTCAGCTGTAAAGTTCCGTTCTTCTTCGTTATAGTAAAGCTTTACTCCATCTCCAAATTCCTCGGGAGGCCTTGGATGTACAAAGATTTCATACTCGTTTTGATTAGCTGTTATGTTTTTAATTTTTTGCAGAATTTCCATTTTGTCCATCTTTTTTCTCCTTTATTGTGTGATTGCTTGTAGCTTGTACCTTTTCTAAAAGTAGCATTCATCGAGGCTACTGAAAAAGGTACGGTTTTGACCTTTTTCAGTGGCCTTTAAGCAATGAGCGGAACCGTTGCTTTGTCTTAAAGCCTGCTATGAGTGGTTTTCTCATAGCAGGCGCGCAACGTGTGGAGCCATTGCCGCTTCCTCGAATCCGCTAAAAAGGACTTTTTCAGCGGACTCCATTCATCGGCTTTCTTTTCTTTGTTTCCTGTAAGTGTATATAGTATGATAAAACACGATAGAAATTGGTCATAGTAGAGAGGGATTAGGTTGTTATGAATCATTATACAGTTGGAATGGCTGGTCATATTGACCATGGGAAGACAACGTTAACAAAAGCATTAACGAATATAGATACGGACCGTTTAAAGGAAGAAAAAGAGCGGAGTATCTCAATTGAGTTAGGCTATGCTCCTTTGAAATTAAACGAAGAAATGGAAGTGTCTCTTATTGATGTACCAGGGCACGAACGCTTTATTAGACAAATGATAGCGGGAGTAGCTGGAATAGATTTGGTGATGCTTGTTGTTGCTGCGGATGAAGGGATTATGCCTCAAACGCGTGAACATATAGATATTTTGCGCTTGCTCGGAATAGAAAAGGGGATCATTGTTGTAACGAAAATTGAGAATGTTGATGACGAGATGAGAGAGATTGTGGAACTGGATATACGGGAAGCGATAGAAGGTACTTTTTTAGAAGAAAGCCAGCTCTTTTTCGTAGATAGTCTTCGTTCTATTGGGATTGAAGATTTAAAGAAAGGAATAGTAAGTGAACTAGAAGGAAGATCAAGTCGTGATGTAAGTGGCGCGTTTCGCTTACCGATTGATCAAGTCTTTACAATTCATGGACAAGGAACCGTTGTAAGAGGCACTGTCTATGAAGGGATCGTGAACGAAGGGGATGTCCTAGATCTATTACCAAAGCGGATTCCAGTTCGAGCTAGACAATTACAAATACATCATCAAGCTCGAAAAAGTGGACGAGCTGGCCAACGTGTGGCTGTTAATGTCGGCGGCATTTCAAAGGATGAGATTAAACGAGGCGATGTTCTAGTTGCAAGTGGACATTATGAGACAACCTATACGATCGATGTTGGTCTCACAACAGTTGCAAAGCTAATGTATCCTCTAAAGCAAAGAGGAGCAATCAAACTACATATTGGTACGGCTGAAGTATACGGTAAGATTGTCTTTTTTGATCGAAATGAATTAGCAGAAGGCAATGAAAAAATAATGTGTCAAATTCGGTTGGATGAGCCAATCGTTACAAGAAGAGGGGATCGGTTTATTTTGCGACGGCCGACACCAATGGAAACGATTGGTGGAGGAACTGTAATTGACCCTCATGGAGCGAAATATCGCTTCGGTGAAGAGACGGTTCAAATGCTGGAACAAAAAATGGACGCAACACCTATTGAGCGATTGGAGCAACTTCTGCTAGATAAAAAATTGCTACCGGTAAAAGATGCTAGTAAAGAAATGAATTTGACAGAAGATGAAATGAAAGAAATGGTTCAACAAGAGGGAAAGACATATCAACTACCGACTGGGGAGATTACGAGTGAGAAAGTCATCCAGTCATTACGGGAGGCTTTTCAAATTGAGTTGGAGCGTTATCATATTGAATTTCCGTTCCGTACGGGGATTAAGAAAGCCGAAATAGTTCAAAGCTATACTCATACGTATCCAAAGCGATTATTGGATTGGTTGCTTGATGAGGGACATAAGCAAGGGTGGTTTGTCATTCAAGGACCATTTGTAGCTATATCTACACATACTCCTCACGCGCCGCGACAGTGGGAAAAACGGGTGGAGCATGTTTTAACAGCAATGAAGAATGAAGGGCTTCAAGTAACGCCAACTTCTGATCATTTAACAGCTCAACAAATACCGAAAGAATTGCATGAAGAAGTGATTCATTATTTTTACCAACAAGAACTTGTATATCAACTTGATGAGAAATTATCGATTCATAGAGAGCCTTTTAGAGAGGCTGTCGCTAAACTAGGAGAAGAGACAGATGACATTTTTGCCTTAAAAGAAGCCAAAGAGTCAACTGGATTATCACGTAAGTACTTAGTACCCTTTTTAGAAAAGCTAGATAAGCTCGGTTTGACGATTAGACAAGATCAAGAACGGAAATGGAGGGAGACTGAAGTTGAAAATTGGCTCGGTGACAAATCCTGAAATTATTCTATTCACTCCGTATTTTAAACAAAATCGTGGAAACTCTACAACGGCAAGACGTTTCGTAAAAGGGTTGAAGCAGTGGGGTGTAAGTGTTCGAGTCTTTGCTTATGAAGAAGAAGAGTGGAATTCAGATTGGGATTCTTCCTTCTTGGAGGCAGATATATATCATGTTATTCATTTGAAACGGTTTTCCCAATGGTTAAAAAAGTATCCACATCTGCATTTAAGTAAACCCTATATATTAACCTCTGGTGGAACGGATGTTAATGAGGATTTAAAGAACCCAGATGCTGTTAAATTAATGGTATCAGTAGCAGATGAGTCTTGTGGAATTACGGTCTTTAGTGAAGAAGGCAAAAATAAAATTATTCAAACGTATCCGGACTTAGCTGATCGCATCTATGTTATTCCACAAAGTGTAGATTTTCCAAAGGATGAGATGCAGGGCCCTAAGCCTGACATTTCTATCGGGTATCCAAAGTTTCTGCTGCCGGCAGGGTTACGGCCGGTTAAGGACGTCCTGTATGTAGCAGGTGAGTTGAAAAGATTGCGTCATAGGTGGCCTGAACTCACCTTTACAATTATAGGTCCAGTTCTTGATGACGGTGTATATCAAAAAGTACTGGAATTTGAAAAAAAGCATGAATGGTTTCGTTTTATAAAAGAAGTTCCGCTTGAACAAATGAAAGCTGTTTATCAATCTTGTGATTTTGTCTTAAATACATCCATTTCAGAAGGTCAGTCCTCAGCTGTACTTGAGGCGATGGCTATAGGAAAGCCTGTTGTAGCAAGAATGAATTCAGGAAATGCAAGTGTCATTTCTGATGGGGAAACAGGGGTGTTGTTTGAATCGCCTGAACAATTTCATAAAAAAGTACAAGAATTACTGACTTCTGAACGAAAGCAAAATAAAATCATTGAAAATGCAATCTTGTATATTGAAGAGCAGCATTCATTGGAAAAAGAAATGGAGCAATTTTTAGAAGTGTACGAGCATTGTTTAGCAAATGCTTATGTGTAAGGGTTATTTCTTTACAAAATCGGCTCTAAAATGGTAAATTCCTTCAGTAGATTAAATAAAAAGGTGGAGAAAAGATGAAGAAATGGATGATGACATTAGGGATGGCACTTGCATTAACTGCATGCGGAGCCGCAGACGATCCTGATGAAGTAGTACAATCACCGACTGTTGATGAACCTGGAGAAGAGGCTCCAGCAGCAGAAAATGACGATAGTGTATTCGAAATTGCTGTAATTCCTTCACAGTCAATGGGAGAAATGCAAACAGGACTTGATAATTTAGAAACTCATTTGACGGAACAACTAGGAAGAGAAGTCGTAGTAGAACAATACCCGAATTATAACGCTGTTGTTGAAGCGATTAATTATAACCATATTGATTTAGCTTTCTTAGGTCCGTTGACGTATTTAATTGCCCATGAGCAAAGCGGAGCGCAAGCGATCATTACTCAGGAAGTAGATGGAAGTCCCTATTACTATTCATACATCATTACTCAAAACGATCGAGAATGGGATGATTTAGATGATATGCTTGAGGACCGTGCGGATGTTGATTTTGCGTTTGCAAGTATCTCTTCTACATCAGGCCACTTAATTCCGGGCCTTCACCTACGCCAACTTGGTTTTTATGAAAGTGAAGATGATCATGAATTTAAGCAAATCCAATTTGCTGGATCTCATGATATTGTAACAACTCTTGTTCAAGATCAAACGGTCGATGCTGGTGCAGTAGATAGTGCGATCTTAGAAGCATTAATGAAAGAGGATGACCAAAACGGTGGAACAATGCGTGAAGACATTAAGGTTATCTGGCAATCGGAAGAACTATATCAGTACCCTTGGGTTGTCCCAGCTGGTATGAGTGATGAATTAATTGCAGAAGTACAAGAAGCTTTTTATGAAATTGCTGATGAAGAAATCCTCCGAATTTTCGGTGGTGCGACACGCTTTGTTGAAGCAGATGACAGTCAATATGCAGATGTGTTAGAAGCAGCTCGTGAATTCGAAATGCTTTCATTAGATTAGGAGCCTTTATACGATGGTTTGGTTTCGTAGGCGCTACATCATTTATCTGATCTTGATTATAGTTGCTCTTTGGTGGAGCATGGATATGACAGGGTTTGAATGGAGAAAGCTTACGCAAATCGGAAATATTTATCACATGGTGACCACTCGTTTTTTTCCGATTGAGTGGTCCCTTTTTCCGAGAATGGCGTATCACAGTCTTGTTACATTAGCTATAGCTTTTTTAGGGACGTTTTTAGCACTGATTGTAGCTTTGCCACTTAGCTTTTTGGCAGCAAAAAACACAAGTGGGTCTGTAGGGATGTATAGCACTATCCGTGGTGCATTAAGTGCATTAAGGTCTATTCCAGAGATTGTATTTGGTCTGATCTTTGTTTCGGCATTTGGGCTCGGACCATTTGCGGCTGTATTAGCAATTATTTTGCATAATATTGGTGTTTTAGGGAAATTAATTTCTGAATTGATTGAAGCAGCAGATTCTGGACCTCAAGAAGCCATGCGTTCAGTAGGGGCAACAAAATGGGTCGGACATTTATTTTCAATTTTGCCGCAAATATGGCCGAATGTATTGTCTCAATATTTTTATCGTTTTGAAGTAGCCATTCGGACGTCTCTAATCCTTGGGTTCATTGGAGGGGGCGGTATTGGTCAGCAGCTCTTTAATCATTTCCAAAGCTTCTACTACACAGCAGTAGCTCTAGATATCGTACTCATTATGATTATGGTTATCATAGTGGACTTCATCGGCGGCCGAATTAGAGCAAGAGTTATATAGAGTTCATTCAAAAAGGCGGTTTTCCTTTTTGAATGAACTCGAAGCGATGAGTGGAGCCATCGCAGCATGTTCGCACAATTACGAACAAGGTGAATTCCCTGAAAAGAAAATGAAGGATAGTAAAGTCATTCAAAAAGGCGGTTTTCCTTTTTGAATGAACTCTAGAGGAGGGGGCATTATGCTTACAATTGCAGATTTAGTTGTGCGTTATCCTAAAACAGATGAGAATGCCCTTGACCATGTCAATTTGACGTTTGAGAAGGGAGAATTTGTTTGTATCCTTGGTAAAAGTGGTGCAGGTAAGTCAACATTTATTCGTACAATAAATCGTTTGCAGTCGGCAACTACAGGGCAAATTACGTGGGAAGGGACGAACTTGACAAACCTCTCGGAAGGAAAGATGAGAAGGGTTCGCTCAGATATGGTTATGATCTTCCAGCACTTTAATTTAATTCCGAGAATGACTGTTTTGCAAAATACGTTAACAGGTTCTTTTGGAAAGCGACCACCATATAAAAATATTCTCGGGCTTTTTTCTGAACAGGAACAAAAGCGAGCATTAGAGGCATTAAAAGAAGTGGGATTGGAAAAGCATGTTCATAAGCGGGTGGAGGCACTAAGTGGAGGACAGAAACAGCGAGTAGGGATTGCAAGAGCCTTGCTACAAGATCCCAAGATTCTATTAGGAGATGAGCCTGTTGCTAGTTTGGATCCTACAACATCACGGAAGATTTTTGAACTGTTAAAACGAATTCATGAAGAACGTGAATTACTTTCCATTATTAATATCCATGATGTCAATTTGGCTAAAGAGTTTGCTACAAGAATTGTCGCTTTTCGTGATGGTCAATTAATTTTTGATGGAAAACCAAATGAGGTTGACGACCATATTTTTTCTGAAGTCTACCAATAATTCTTTCTTGTTAATCTTAAAGAACCCTCTGTTGTGATAGAGGGTTCTTTGTACGTTCAAAAATCCGATTTTAGGTCTGAGGTCACTTGCGGAATTTCTATTTACCAAATATTTTATAGTATTCGGGATGAAAAATAGATCTATTAGCATATGTGCTTTGTGATAAAATATCGGTTAGTACGTTAGTGGTCTAAGAAAAAGAAGAGGAGAAAGCGACATGCGGCAAAAACAAAAGCAATTACGAGCCAAAGTTAATGATGTTGTACAATCAAGATCATCACTGAATAAAGGTATTAAGCTTGTTGGTGTAGTGGTTGGTACTATAGCGATTTATTCCGTAACTCAGTATGAGCAATTATTTCGGTTGTTTGTTATTTTATTTTTAGTCGGCTTAGCCTATGTAATGAATAAAAAAATAAATAATCTTGCAGCGAAACAAACAGCGGAAGCAGCCACACCTGTAGTGGAACGAATTGAGGAGCAGCAAACACAGATTATTGAGGAAGCTGTAATTGAAAAAGAAGAAGCACTTGAGAAAATAGATTTCGATCGTACTCAATTGTTGGAGGAGCTTTTTTCAAAAGCGGATTTAGATGAGTTAGAAAAGCAATCGTATCGTGAAAAGATTAAAGAAAAAGAATCAGAAAGATCTAATACGATGCAAGACCTGCTAATTGTTAAGGGGAAGCTTCAAACAGCATTGCTTGAAACGAAGAAGTATTTTATCAAAGAAGACCCTATTAAAGAAATCGCGGCTTCACTAGAGCAAGAAAAAATTCAACACTCTTCGATTGCAGCTCTTAATGATGAAGTGTATGCCATTGTCACGCGGTTAAGTGAGCATACGATCAATGCGTTGAAAAAAAGCAATTATATTGATGAAGATCATAATTTAACTCGTTCCGGTTATAAAGCGTTAGTCAAAACAGTTGAAAAAGAATAAGCAACGCTATGGAAAAACCACTCCAGTTCGTTTCGAAACTGGAGTGGTTTTTGTTACTTCACAATAATAGGCTTGTCTTTTTTCTCAGTAACTGCACCTATTATAGACACATGAGCACCTGCTGCTTGCATAGATTCTACATAACGCTTTGCTTCATCAGGAGCCATGCTGATTAGCAGTCCACCTGATGTGATTGCGTCACAGAGGATGCTTTTTTCTACATCTGTAATGTCTGATGAATAGTCCACACAGCCTTCGAGCCAGCGCTCATTTGCTTTTGAACCTCCTGGAACAATTCCTTTTTCAGCTAGTTCTTTTGTCCCCTCAAGCATCGGAATACGCTCCATCTCAAGCTCAAACGTTACATCACTTCCATTAGCCATTTCATAACTATGGCCTAAAAGTCCAAAACCAGTTACATCCGTAACGGCATTTGGGTGTAAGCCTTCTAGCTGTTCTGCGGCCTGTTTATTTAATAGAGCCATCGTTTCAGTAACGGCTTTTTCTTGATCTGCTGTTACTGCTTCGCGTTTGATCCCTGTTGTTAATATCCCAACACCGATTGGCTTTGTTAATAGAAGAGAATCACCAGCATTAGCGCCAACATTTTTAAAAATACGATCAGGGTGTGCAAGTCCTGTTACAGATAAGCCGAATTTTGGCTCTTGGTCATCAATTGAGTGCCCACCAACAATAATGGCTCCTGCTTCTTTTGTTTTGTCTGCTGCCCCGCGTAAAATGTCTGCTAACGTTTCAGCTGGTAATTTCTTGATTGGGAAACCAACAATGTTCATTACTGTTGTTGGCTTGCCGCCCATAGCGTAGACATCGCTTAATGCATTAGCTGCAGCGATTTGTCCAAACATATATGCGTCATCAACAACCGGTGTAAAGTAATCAACGGTTTGAATCATTGCTAAATCATCTGTTAATCGGTATGCACCAGCGTCATCAGATGTATCTAAACCTACAAGTAAATTAGGGTCATGTGTCTGCTTTGGTAAATGACGCAAAACTTGCGCCAGGTCTTCAGGACCAATTTTGCAGCCTCAACCAGCTTTTGTTGAAAAAGAAGTTAAACGAATTTGTTCTTGTTTGTCCATTTTAGGACACCTCCTCCATCTTACTTTGGAACACGTATTAGTGTGTGTTTAATAAACAAATTTTTTGCATCATTCATCATATTATCCTACAATATAATGGAAACCAAAGTAAAGGAGTTTGATTCAAGCATGGAATTCAAAGTATCTGTAGAATTTTGCATGATGTGAAACTACGCACCAAAAGCCGTGAGTTTCACGGACGAGTTACTCGATCATTTTCGTGGGAAAGTGAAAGAGGTTAAATTAGTTACTAGTGGCGGTGGTGTTTTTGAAGTAACCGTCAATGATCAATTGGTTTACTCAAAAAAGGAAACAGGCTCATTTCCTGACCTTAAAGAAGTTATTGAAAAAATGGAAAAGATGGCTGAATAAATGAGGGGTGACGAATGAGTCACCCTTTTTTGAAGAAGGGTGGTTCATATAAAATGCATCAATTATTACGACAAATACCTGCGATTCATGAATTACAACAAGATCAGAACTTTTTGAGCTTGCTTGAAACAAGTAACATATCCAAAGTCAAGTTAACTGAGTGGTTACAAGAGACGGTTGCTGATATTAGGAAGGAACTACTTGCCGGTAACTTTTCAGTTGAACAAGACTCAATAAGATTTTCAGAAATCATTTTTAAACGGTTATCAGATCGTCTTAGTCATCATTCTACATATAAATTAAAACGTGTTATAAATGGGACGGGTACTGTATTACATACAAACTTAGGTCGAGCGCGCTTAAGTGAGCAAGCAATTAAACAAGTAGTTGAGACAGCTAATTCTTATTCCAATTTAGAATATAATCTTGAGCGAGGCAAACGTGGTTCTAGACATGAATTAATTGAAGAACTTGTTAAGGAAATGACCGGAGCTGAAGCGGCCATGGTCGTTAATAATAACGCTGCAGCTGTCTATTTGGTGTTAAAGGCGTTTGCAAAAGGAAAGGACGTCATCGTTTCTCGGGGTGAATTAGTTGAGATTGGCGGTTCGTTTCGTGTTTCATCCATTATGGAAGAGAGCGGTGCTCATCTAGTCGAGGTTGGGACAACGAATAAGACGCATTACTATGATTATGAACATGCCATTAGTGAAGATACTGCGATGATTATGAAAGTACATACGAGTAACTTTAAAGTAATCGGCTTTACAAAAGATGTCACAATTGAAGAACTTAAACCATTGGCAAAAGCTCATGATGTTTTGCTTTATGAAGATTTAGGCAGCGGCGCCATTTATGATTTGAGAAAAGATGCAATAGGGGATGAGCCAACTGTAATAGAAGCTTTAAATAAAGGGGCAGATCTTGTTACGTTTAGTGGAGATAAGCTTTTAGGAGGTCCGCAAGCTGGCATCATCGCAGGGAAGAAAAAGTGGATAGATAAGTTGAAGAAACATCAGCTTGCACGTGTATTACGAGTCGATAAAATGACACTTGCGGCTTTAGAAGCAACGCTGAAAGAGTATGCAAATGAGGAAACGGTGAAAGAAACTTTGCCTACGTTAAAATCTGTTTTATTGAAAAGAGAAGAGATCCTCACTCGTATTGAGAAGTTTTCAAGTGAGTTATCTCCTTTTTGGACCACGAAGGTAAAGTCGGATGTATCTCAAGTAGGTGGTGGGACGATGCCTGATGTCACACTTGATACAGCAATACTATTACTGTCCAATAGTAATCATACAGCTCAGGCTCTCCACAATCATTTAAGACTTGGAACTCCAGCTGTTGTTTCACGTATTATAGAGGATCAAATTGCTTTGGATTTTCGTACGATAGAGGAGCATGAATTCGCAGATCTACATAGACGTTTAAAAGAATTTGAATAGTGAAAGGTGAGGCATACGTGGAAGGAAAACGCGCATCGGAATCAAGAACGGTCATGACAGACCTTGTATTACCTCCTGATACAAATTATCATGGTACCATTTTCGGGGGAAATGTGATGGCCTATGTAGACAAGGTTGCAAGCATTGTTGCGATGAGACATGCACGTGCGATGGTTGTAACTGCATCAAGTGACAGTTTGGACTTTATTTCCCCTATTAGAACGGGAGAAGCTATCTGCTTGGAGGGCTATATTACGTATACACGAAAGACATCAATGGAAGTGTATGTAAAAGTTGAGGCTGAAAATTTATTGACTGGGGTAAAGCGGTTAACAGCCACGTCTTATTTGACATTTGTTGCATTAGATAACGAGGGGAAACCAACTAGTGTCCCTCCTATTATTCCTGAAACAGAAGAGGAAAAGTGGCATTATGAAGGTGCAGTAGAACGATTTGAACAAAGGAATAAAAGAAGACAAACACGAAAGGAAAGATTAAACCAAATAAGGGAGTAAGTTTTTTCGAGGGGACAAAAAAGGCTGGATTGCTTTTATTTGTCCCCTTCCTTTTTAACTGTATATCAGTTTATCCTTCACCATTAGTTTGATTAACTTGATTTCTTTTCTTTACCTTTTTCGAACCACTCAAAGGTTCAGGCTGCCCAGAGTTTTTTGGCTGATTTCTATGTTGGTCTTTATAAGTGTTATGCTCTGTCATCGCTAACATCCCTCCTCGGATGTAGTATAACTGGAAACGGCTGATGTATACGAATATTAGACGTTGTTTTTCACACCCTAAAATTGAGCTTTGTCAAAGGGGGGAGAACATGCAACTCTCCAGTAAGCAACAAATAGTTGAAGCGGGGCGTAAGGCAGTTGAGAAAGCTCGAAAAGCAGTTGGGAATATTAATGCTCATGAAGCAGATTTCTGTGCGGAAAGAAAAGACAACAATAATGATATAGATCATATTGATGAGTAAGTTTACATCTGCACCTTTTAGCAGATTTTCAAGGAAGAGGGGACTTTAGCATGATGAATCCCCTCCTTTTTACTTATTGACGCTTTTTCGTCTTTTTGTTGTGCTGGCGTTCCATTGTTGTTAAAGGTTCATTGGCTGTTTCTTCCTGGTGTTCTGCATTATAGTCAAGTACTCTTTTGTCTTTTTCATCTGGTTGTTGCTTCGCCATAATACCACCTCCCGTTGTAGTATGTTTTGTGTTTGTCACTGGGTTTATACAAGATCGTTAGCAAGGATGGGTGCTCGTAAAACAGAGTTTTTCCACTTTTGGAAGTTTACTTTAAAATTATTTGAAAAAATCATTTATTCTTCACAAAAGTTTTGATATTCTAAAGAGGGACTGTTTTGTCGAATCATTTAAGCGCTTTCTATTTTATTTGTGAAATAGACAGTCTAGTCGGTCTGATTTAGACAATGATGACAGTTTGCGGTATGATAGTCTTGTAAAGGGAGGGTATACATATGTCAACGAAAAACGATGTATTCAAAGCAAAAACATCCTTTTCTTTGGATGGAAAGACGATTAATTATTACTCTTTAAAAGCACTTGAGGATGCTGGTCTAGGCAATGTGTCAAAACTACCATATTCTGTAAAGGTATTACTAGAATCAGTTCTTCGCCAATACGATGGTTATGTTATTAAAGAAGAGCATGTTGAAAACTTAGCGAAGTGGGGAACAAACGAATTAAAAGAGATCGATGTTCCATTTAAGCCATCTCGTGTCATTCTTCAAGACTTCACTGGGGTACCTGCTGTAGTAGACCTTGCTTCATTACGTAAAGCAATGGCTGACCTTGGTGGGGACCCACAGCAAATCAATCCTGAAATTCCTGTAGATCTAGTTATTGACCACTCAGTACAAGTTGATAAAGCTGGAACAATGGATTCATTAGATTTCAATATGAATTTAGAATTCCAACGTAATGAAGAGCGTTATCAGTTCCTTAGTTGGGCAAAGAAAGCATTTGATAACTATCGTGCGGTTCCACCAGCTACAGGTATCGTTCACCAAGTGAATTTGGAGCATATTGCAAATGTTGTTCATGCTGTTGAACAAGACGGCGAAACATTAGCTTTCCCAGATACTCTTGTTGGTACTGACTCTCATACAACAATGATTAACGGTATTGGTGTACTTGGTTGGGGTGTAGGTGGTATCGAAGCCGAAGCTGGAATGCTTGGACAACCTTCTTATTTCCCTGTACCAGATGTAATTGGTGTTAAGTTAACTGGTTCCCTACCTAGTGGAACAACAGCTACCGATGTTGCATTAAAAGTAACGCAAGTATTGCGTGAAAAGAAAGTAGTTGGAAAATTTGTTGAGTTCTTCGGTCCTGGACTTGCAGAAATGCCACTAGCTGACCGTGCGACGATCTCAAACATGGCACCTGAATATGGTGCAACTTGTGGTTTCTTCCCAGTTGATGTTGAGGCACTTAATTACATGAGATTAACTGGTCGTTCTGAAGAACAAATTAAGCTTGTAGAAGCTTATTGCAGAGCAAATGGATTGTTCTACGTAGCTGG
Source organism: Halalkalibacter sp. HAAS-P013 (assembly GCF_056619925.1). NCBI lineage: Bacteria > Bacillati > Bacillota > Bacilli > Caryophanales > Bacillaceae > Halalkalibacter > Halalkalibacter sp. HAAS-P013. The sequence continues at coordinate 683,863 of NZ_JBWQTU010000001.1, read as the reverse complement.
TGAAACACCTGATCCAACTTATACGGATACAGTTGAAGTGGATCTTAGCGAAATAGAAGCAAACCTATCTGGTCCTAAACGTCCACAAGATTTAATTCGTCTTTCAGACATGCAAAAATCGTTCCGTGATGCAGTTGTTGCACCACAAGGAACTCAAGGTTTAGGCCAAACTGAAGCAGAATTTGATAAAAAAGTACCAGTTAAGTTTAAAGATGGTCGCGAAACGGTAATGGAAACAGGTTCAATCGCTATTGCTGCGATTACAAGCTGTACAAACACTTCGAATCCATACGTTTTAGTTGGAGCAGGTCTAGTTGCTAAGAAAGCTGTGGAGTTAGGTCTTGAAGTTCCTGAATTCGTTAAAACTTCTTTAGCACCTGGTTCAAAAGTTGTTACTGGATACCTGACTGACTCAGGTCTTCTTCCATACTTAGAAAAACTTGGTTACAACCTAGTTGGTTACGGCTGTACTACTTGTATTGGTAACTCGGGTCCATTAGAGGACGAGATTGAAGAAGCTATTTCTAACAGCGATTTAACTGTAACTTCAGTACTATCAGGTAACCGTAACTTTGAAGGACGTATTCACCCGTTAGTAAAAGCAAACTATCTTGCTTCTCCACCGCTTGTAGTTGCATATTCTCTTGCGGGAACAGTGGATATTGATCTTCAAAATGATCCAATTGGTCAAGATAAAGACGGTAAGGATGTATTCTTTGCAGATATTTGGCCTACTGCAGATGAAATTTCTAAAGTGGTTTCTGAAACAGTTACACCTGAATTATTCCGTCGTGAGTACGAGAATGTATTTAGTAGCAATCCTCGTTGGAATGAAATTGAAACAACAGATGACGCTCTTTATAAGTGGGATTCTGAATCAACGTATATTGCAAATCCTACGTTCTTCGAAAACCTATCTCCGGATCCGGAAGATATTAAGCCATTATCAGATTTACGTGTCATCGGTAAATTTGGTGATACAGTCACAACTGACCACATTTCACCAGCTGGTGCAATCGGCAAGGATACACCCGCAGGTAAGTACTTAATCTCTAAAGGTGTTGAGCCTAAAGATTTCAACTCTTACGGTTCGCGTCGTGGTAACCACGAAGTTATGATGAGAGGTACATTTGCAAACATCCGTATTCGTAACCAAATTGCACCTGGTACAGAAGGTGGTTACACAACTTACTGGCCAACTGGCGAAGTTACATCAATCTATGATGCGGCAATGAAATACAAAGAAGAAGGTACTGGCTTAGCTATCCTAGCTGGTAAAGATTACGGTATGGGAAGTTCTCGTGACTGGGCTGCAAAAGGTACAAACCTACTTGGTATTAAGACAGTCATTGCTGAGAGCTATGAGCGTATCCACCGTAGTAACCTTGTTCTTATGGGTGTTCTTCCACTTCAATTTAAAGATGGCGATAGTGCTGAATCTTTAGGTTTAACTGGAGAAGAATCATTCGATGTTAAAATTACAAACGATGTTAAGCCACGTGAAATGGTGAAAGTCGTTGCAACAGATAAAGATGGCAAGCAAACTGAGTTTGAAGTTCTTGTTCGCTTTGATAGTGAAGTGGAGTTGGATTACTACCGTCATGGCGGTATCCTACAAATGGTTCTTCGTAACAAGCTTGCAAATTAATAAAAATAAGACCTTCTTTTACCCTCGGGTAAAAGAAGGTCTTTTACTATTTAAACTTAATTCTTTTCAAATTATCGCTTATATAGAACAAAAACTTGTGCATATTAAAACTGATAAATAAGGAAAGTGAGGTAGATATGATGGGGCGTCAGAAAAAAGGAAATGCAAATGCGCAAAGAAACAATAACGCTAAAAAACATGGAAAAGATAATCATCCTGAAACCGGATATGAAACATACGCTGAGCAAGAAGCACAGAAAATGAACCGAAATCAACGTTCCTAGGAGGAGGGATTAGATGACTGTTCAAACACAAATGCAACAAGCAATTGCCTCAGCGCAAAGCGTCCAAGCAAGCTTAGTGCAATTCTCACTCGAAACAGAGAACCAAAAGGCAAAACAGTTGTTCGAGGATTTAGCAGTGCAGCAAAAGAACATACTTACATTACTTGAAGGTAGATATCAACAAGTTTTGCAAGAAGAACCACAATTTAAGCAATCGAATCCTTAATAAATAGAGGTTGTCTCAAAAATAAGTTTCCTCTCCCTCGTTGTAAATGTTTTACCACATACACACGGGCAGGGTTCAATTTATGAGACAACCTCTTTACACCATGTAAAAGAGAGGAAGAACGGAGGAGTTTAGATTGTTTGACTTTTGGCAAGGGGCTGAAGGATTGCCGGTTTATGGCTATATGATTCGGGCAACAATTGTGTACTTTTATATCTTTCTTATTGTAAAAGTATTAGGACAGCGTTCGATGAGTTCCATTGATGCGCTTGACTTTATTTTTGGTGTTGTTATTGGTGATATTTTGGGAGAACCATTAACGGATGGAGAGCTTCCTCTAGCAGGTCCTGTTGGTGCTGCTGCGATGACTGCGGGGTTACATTTAGCACTATCTTTGTTCGCTTTAAAAGCACCGCGATTTCGTAGGGTCATTGAGGACGAACCGATTATCCTAATGAAAAATGGGAAGATCCTTCATAAGGAATTGAGAAAAGCTAAAATTACGATGGAAGCCTTTTTGATGGACTTGCGATTAAATAATGCGAGCGATTTGAACGAAGTGGATTATGCGATATTGGAGATGAATGGTTCAATCAGTGTCATTAAAAAATCAAATTATGATAGTGTCACTCCTAAAGATATGCAAATGAATGTTCCTTCGAAAGGGTATTCCTCTGTTTTAATTGAAGATGGACGAATTATTGATGCCAATGTTGAGAAGTTTGGTACTTTAGATTGGCTTAGAGAACAAGTTCACAAACATGGCTTTGCAAACCCTAGAGAGATCTTTTTAATGACAGTTGATGAAACTGGACAGATTTATACGAGTCCTAAATCGAATACCACTGAATCTTAATGTATAAAAGCACTTCTTTTTAGCCACAATGGTAAAAAGTTAAAGGAGTGTTTTGTCATGAGAAGAGTCAGAAAATTATCATTTGAGGAATTAGTTAGAGAAAATAAAGAAAAGTTGTTAAGAGATAAAGAGGCATTAGATCATTTGGAAGAAAAATGGGAACGGAAAAGAACCTCTGTTAATCAAGTGGAGATGTGAATAGGAATGCTTTTTAGAGGTAACCTATAGGTAGGGAGGGGTTACTTATGAAAAGCACAAAGTCACATTTTGCTCAGTTTCGACCTGACCATTTAGGTACACAACCTGTAAAGTCAAAGGCGAATAATGGAAAAAAGATGGCTCAAAAAAGCAATGAACAACCTAATTACGTTCCTCCTAAAGGATAATAACTACTATCCCTCAGATTATTTCTGAGGGATTTTGCATTTGGGATTTTACAAAAATTGTTGCTGAAGAAAGTTGTCGATGGAAAATGCTTGTCATATAGATGGATAAACGAAATAATGGAGTAGGAATGATGTCAGCAGGGGAGTGTAAAACATGAGACATCAAAAGTTAATTTTTACTACGTTATTTCTTTGTTACTTAATTGCTTTATTTTATGTGACGCTATTCGCGTGGAATTATGGAGCTTCCTTAGGACCAGCTGGACCAGGAGGTAGAAATTATAACTTAATTCCATTTCGAAGTATATATCGCATTGCTGTTTTCAGCCCTCAATTGGCAGATCCTATCCGTATACTACTTGGCAATGTCGTCTTATTTATGCCATTAGGATTTCTTTTGCCCATTATTTGGTCAAAAGCACGTCGGTTCGGTGTAATTATTGGGATTGGCTTTTCTATTTCATTATTTATAGAAATAAGCCAGTTTTTGTTTACTCAAAGGGTTGCAAATGTAGATGATTTAATTTTAAACACGTTAGGTGCGAGTATTGGTTTGGTCATTTTTTCGATAGTAAGATGGGTTAAACGAAGAACGGTTTATATTCATACATAAAAGGCGGCCAGTTGATTCTCTAAAAGGGAGAAGTTCAATCAAGGCCGCCTATTTTATTTTCTCGCTTGTGGAGTATATCGATTAAACAAACGAAAGAAAAAATAAACAATTAATAAAAAGGATCCGTAAAAAACAGTAATATAAAGTAAATCACTTGGGTTTGTCACAATAGTATTTCCAACTGTTGCGAACAAAATCATCGATGGTACTTTTCCTAGGGAAGAAGCAATGCTATAGCGCATAAAGGAAACGCGACTCAAGGCAGAATAAATATTGACAATGATCGAAGGGATCACAGGGATCAGTCTAGTTAAGAAAATAGTCATAAATGCATTCCGTTCAAAAAGGACGGTGACTTTAGATAACCGTTCATAACGGTAAAGCCATTTCTTCCCCCAGTCCTGATAACCGTATCTGACAAATACAAACATTACAATCGAAGCAAGTGATGACCCAACCCATGTAATGAGACTTCCAGCTACTGGGCCGTAAGCAGCACCAAGCACACCGCCGATGATAGGATATGGAATGATTGGAAACAATGCAAAAATCGTAGCAAGAATGGAAGTAACTAGCATATATTCAGTCCCGCCTTGCCGTATCCACTGGAGTAGCGACTCTCCGTAGAAGTACATCAAAACAGCAATTGATAAATATCCGATAAAGACAAAACCTTTTCTCATTTCAACCTTCCTTTCTCCACTGTTTATTTTCTCATATTGTTCCTCCGGTTGGCTTGTTTTCTTTTGTCACTTTCATGAACCTTTTTAAATAGACTGTGGTGTTAGCCTTGTTAAGCTAGGCTATTATTAATTACATCACAAATCGTTGCTCTTTTCGAACAGGCACTTATCTGCTAAAATAGGAAAAACAAACAGGATTACTAGGAAAAAGGTGAAAAGAATATGAAAAAAATGAAATGGTTATTTGTTATATGTATGGCGCTACTGTTGTTTCCTTTACATGTAGCAGCCCATTCCTATGTGACGGAATCTACTCCAAATGATGGGGAAGTAATAGAAGAGGAAGTTGAACAAATTGTACTACACTTCAATGCAGGTATTGAACGTGTCAGTACCGCTACGGTTTATAATGAACATGATGAAGAGATTGAAGTAGAAAATATTGACGTTGAAAGTCCTGATTTAACGATCTTTCTAATAGAGCCTCTGTTACCAGGTGAGTATGTAGTAGAGTGGAGAGCTTTAGGAGAAGATACTCACCAAACAGAAGGAAGTATCTCTTTTGAAGTACTAGAATATGAAATAGAAGAGGCAATGGAAGAACCTCCAGAGACAGAAATAGATGAAGTGACCATTGATGAGGAAGAAACAACAACGGATGTAGTGGATGAGCCTAATGTGGCTGAAAATGACGAGGTCGTAGTGGAGTCTTCAATGGAGCGGTTTCTCTTACCGATCATTATTACAGGTGCTATTGGTCTTCTTTTTACCCTACGTGTATTTTTAAAGAGGTTACGTAAATGATAGACTCATTAGCTAATGTGCTACTTTACATTTGCTTTTCTCTCTTAATGGGTTTCTTTTTCCTTCATGCTTTATCTATTCAATATCGTCCTAACATTAAAGTATCAAGTAATTTATTGAAGGGGTTAATTGCTCTCATACCGATTTTACTTCTAGTACCGGTTATTAGAGTTATACTAACTCTTTATAAACAATTTTCCGTGCCGCTCTTTGAAGCAATAGGCACGGTTGTTTTAGAATATTCAACGGGCCAAGCCTTTGTTCTTTCTGCTATTATTGCGATCATTCTCCTTGCATACTTTGCAAACTTAAAGGGGTCATGGCTAGCGGTCCTATTGGTCTTACTTCTCATTGTTTTAGCTAGTTGGTCAAGTCATGGTGCAGCAGTAGCGGGGATGTTTGGATTTATTGGAAACACACTTCATTTGGTTGCTGTTTCTATATGGATCGGTATCTTAGCCGTTGTTGGCTGGTTTGCCTCTGATTGGAAAGATCTGAGATTGTTTACACGTTGGTTTTCTTTCGTAGCGTTCGCAGCCGTTGCTATCATCATTGCCTCTGGATTTATGCTTATGGCAGCGATCGTGCCTGAATATGTTCAATCTTGGTTATTAACATATGGTCAGTTATTATTAGTAAAACATTTATTGTTCTTGCCACTGTTGGTATTTGGCTTACATCACTTTTTATTAGGGTTGCGTAATGCAATTGACAAGGTAAAGGTAACGAAGTCATTTCGAATTGAATCAGTAATCGCGTTGTTGGTGTTTGGAGTCTCAGCATTTATGACCGAACAAACTCCTCCACATGAAGTGGCACAGACGTTTCAAACTGAATCAGTTTCACCGCTGATGCAACTTTTTCTCACGGGTCCTATAAGTATTGGTGCTATTAATTTGTCTGTCTCAATCATATCGATTGGCTTCTTTGTTCTTGGATTATTCTTTTTTGTTTATGCGGCATGGATTCTTATTAAGTCAATGCATTTAAAAAAATCTGTAATTGCTTTTACGATCAGTATCGTCTTCCTTTATTTAACAATGATGTTTAGTGTAGAAATTGGAGGATACGAACAGGATGAAACGGTGTATTCATCTATCCAAGAAGCTGTTTCACAGACCTATCAGCCAGATGCAAGTATTGAAGTATTAGTTACAGAACAACACGCAGAAGAGGTTTACGTTGTATATACAGTTAATCAACATGATTTAGTAGCTGAAAAGGTTATTCATGTTGATGGCGGGTACAAACGTTTACCGGCCGCTATGTTGACGATTGGCGGAACAGCTGTTGTTTTCGAGAAACAAAAGATTCGAACGTTTCGTGTTCAAAGCGGAAACTGGCATGATGATCGGTATGCACACACATATGTCACGTTTGGTATGATTCAAGACCCAACTGATGTGGCGAGAGTACAAATTCACTATGAAGGTGGATCATACATTGCCCAGTTAGAGCAACAAACATTTTTAAATGTCGTATCGAGTAATGAGGATTGGGCAGATCAACATCCAATTGATTTCCTAGCAAAAAATGGCCAATTGATTGAAACATATTCGCGAAATGTGATGGAGGAAGGAGTTTACTGCCACTAACGGCTGTAAACTCCTTTCCATTTTCAAAAACACTATTTCGTTTATCGAAATAAAGGGGTAAAATGAAAAATAAAAAAGGAGAAGAGAAAATGGAGAGAAAAAAGCAGTGGGTAATCTATGGAATGTTAACTGTTGCGACAAGTACGTGGGGAAGTGCTTTTATTGCTGGGAAAATTGCTATTGAAAGTTTTGAGCCTGCAACGATATCCTTTTTACGTTTCTTTGGAGCTGCGTTACTTTTGTTTCCAATTATGTGGCTAGTGGAAAAAGATATCCCAAAACCAACGAGAATAGACTGGGGAATGTTTGCATTGCTTGGACTAACCGGAATTGCCATTTATAATATATGTTTCTTTTTAGCAAGTAAGCATGCGCCAGTGATTAAAAGCTCCTTATTTATTGCGGCAAACCCAATGCTTATTATGCTCTTGTCAGGACTCGTGTTAAAAGAGACTATCACGAAAAGAAACATCATTGGACTTTTGCTTGCTTTTGCTGGAATTGTGACGATTATTACAGAAGGAAATATCATGGCGTTGGTTCGTTTTCAATTTGAACCTATTGATTTCGTCTTGTTAGGAGCAGTTATAACGTGGGCTCTGTATAGTGTGCTTGGTCGGATTGTTCTTAGAAAGTACAGTTCCATTGTTTCAACGACCTATGCCGTCGGCTTTGGCACATTGTTTTTGCTCCCTTTTTCATTGTTTGAGAAGCCATGGGAACATGTTGCAACGAGTACATGGTCGGCTTGGTTAGCAATTGCACATATGAGTGTATTTGTGACAGTTCTAGGTTTCATTCTCTATTATTATGGAATTCAAAAAATTGGTGCAGCGAAAGCCTCAATCTTTATCAATGTTATGCCTGTATCTGCTGTGTTAATGGCTACAATCTTCTTAGGTGAAAAATTAACTGTATCGACAATAATAGGAGCTTTCTTTGTTCTATCAGGAGTATACGTTGGCACATCTGTGAAGCGTAGAAAAGAAGAACACATCAAACATGCAAAGACAGGATAATGATGATAAAATTGAAGAACGTGGATTTTTTTGGGTGTCTGAAAAGGTCTGTTTTTCAGTGCCCTCTGTTCCGGATTTTTGGGACAGTCCCTTAGTAATCGAAAAATACTGAAATAGGCTTGGTCTTTATCTATTTTGGTGGCTTCGTTTTTTAGAAAGTGGTGTAAATATGTTAAGAGATCGCTGGACGAACGAACAAATAGAAATGTGGCTTGACCGAATGGAACAGGGAAAGGAAGTGTTCCATGAAGGAAAAGCTTGGGAAATCCTTGAACAATTTGACCACACACATGGTGAAGATGACGAAAAAATGAAACTGTACCGATCAAAATTGCTTGCGCTGCTTGCTCAAACTAGGTACAAACGAGTGCAAAAGGTCGATCACTTAGTAGGGCGTTGGGTGAATGAGGCTTTGGAGCTTGATCACACGAATGCGTTAGCCCATCAGTTAAACGTTGAGACATTCTATGAGTTTTTATATCATATTCCGATTCCTAGCAAATTCCCGCCTATTCGGGAAACAGACCATGGATCTGCTAAGAAAAAGACAGCACATGAATACCATCAAATTGCTGAAACTTTTTTTCAATATGTAGATCAATACAAGGACCAATGGCAGGTTGTTAAAACGTCCCTTACTTATCTCGAGGACGTAGATCGTTCGCACGAAATTGAGCAGGTCATTCGCTTTTTTGATAATTTACAAAAACCGTTCAAAACGATACAGTCTGCTACAGCTGAATATGCAAACTCGTTAACTGGCGTATATTATTCAGCTGCACAATTTAAACAAATTCTTAATGCTACAAAAGAGATTGAACAAGTTAAGGAAGTATGGACGGAACTTTTTCCTTCAAAAAAGGTAGTTCAAGAACAAGAGACAGCGTTAGATGAATTACACCGATTAATAGGGCTAGATGATGTGAAGGATAGAGTGAAACAGCTCTACCAATTTTTGCATTATCAAAAAGAACGTCTGCGTCAAGGGTTTCAATCAAAAGATGGCATAAACTTACATATGATCCTTACGGGAAATCCAGGGACAGGAAAAACGCACTTGGCAAGGTTGATGGCTAAAATATATTATGAACTTGGGTTATTAGAGCGGGATGAAGTGTACGAAGTAGACCGTACTCAACTCGTCGGAGCTTATGTTGGTCAAACGGAAGAAAACACAAATAGAGCGATTGAGCGTGCTGCAGGCGGGGTCTTATTTATTGATGAAGCATATAGCTTAAAAAGAGCCGGAGCAGCCGGCAATGATTATGGTCAGACGGCCATTGATACACTCGTCTCAGCTATGACAAGTGGGAAGTATGCAGGAACATTTGCCGTCATATTGGCGGGCTATCCAGATGAAATGCGGACCTTTTTACGTTCAAATCCAGGTTTGAGAAGTCGATTCCCTGATCAAAATCAGATTGAAATAGAGAACTACACAGTAACTGAATTACTTCAAATTGCTGAAAAAATAGCTACAGATAATGATTATATCTTAACGAGTGGAGCAAAGCAGGAGTGCAGGAAACGGATTGAGAAAGCACAAGTTGATGAATCATTTGGCAATGCAAGAGCAGTGAAAAATATCATATTAGACGCTATTTTTCAAAAGGGTTCTACGATGTCTTTAGAACACCCGCAAACGGAAGACTTTATTCTTCTGCAAGCATGTGATTTTAAAGAAGAAACCGATCAATCAAGTGGTCAATCAGCGAAAAACGAGTTAAATCAACTTATTGGTCTGGAGCAAGTAAAAAAAGAAATGACACAGCTTACTTCATTTGTACAAATTCAACAGATGCGAAGAGAAAATGGACTTCAAGCATTACCCCTTCAGGTACATTCTGTCTTTACTGGGAACCCAGGAACGGGGAAGACGACAGTAGCAAAGCTATATGCAAAGTCGTTAAAGGAAATCGGTTTGTTGAAACGAGGACATGTCGTAATCGTATCTCGCGCTGATTTAGTCGCAGGGTATGTTGGACAAACTGCACAAAAAACAAAAGAAATTATCAAGGATGCCTTAGGTGGAGTCTTATTTATCGATGAAGCTTATTCACTTTTAGCTGAGGGCCAAGGAGACTTTGGAAAAGAAGTAGTAAATACACTTGTGCAAGAAATGACAGAACGTGAAGAAAACCTTGTTGTCGTGTTAGCAGGATATGGGAATGAAATGCAACGTCTCCTAGATAGCAACCCTGGACTTCGTTCACGTTTTAAGAAACACATTCATTTTGATGACTACTCCAAATCTGAGTTAGTTCAAATGATTGAAAGGCGTGCTGAGCAAACGGGATATCGTCTAACAAATGAAGCAAAAGATTTGTTAAAAGAACAATTGACTGAAGAGGGGCACGCTGGAAATGGCCGCTATGCTATGGACTTGTTTGATCGACTCGTACAAATTCAATCATTACGCCTCGTTGGCTTTGATCAGGTGAACATGGAGCAGTTAACTGTAATTGAGCAAGAAGACGTAGAGAGGCTACGAAAAGAAGGAGTATAAAACAGTATTTTTGGGAGGGATACATTTGTTTATATCTACAAGGGAAATTCAAGTGCTATACGCCGATACGGATATGATGGGAGTGATCTATCACGCAAATTATTTAAAATATTTCGAGCTTGGTCGTGGTGGGTTAGTTGAAGATGTTGGCTATAGCTATGTAGGAATGGAGGAAGCAGGTTATTTTGCACCAGTATACGATGTAACCGCAACATATAAAAAGCCAATACGTTATGGTGATCGAGCGTTCGTAAACACATGGGTTGAATTAAATGACGGCTTAAAAACAATTTATGGTTATTCAATTGTTAACGAACATGATGAAATTTGTGTAGAGGGAACGACGACTCACATCATTGTAAAAAAAGAAACGTTCAAGCCAACTGCTTTTAAAAAGGCTTTTCCAGACTGGTTTCAAAAGTATGAAGAAATTAAGAGAAAATAAAGCAAGGCGAATAAGTAGCAATGGCTCCGCACGCTATGCGCCTGCTATGAGAATACCACTTTTAGCAAAAAATCGACAGTGGGGACGTACATTGCTTAGAGGGTACTAAAAAAGGTAAATACGACTTTTTTTAGTGCCTCGTGAATAAGCCTATATTCGTTATCCATACTAAGCTTGCAAGTATTTCATTAAAAGGGGTAATGAAAATGGCTAAACCAGATAACCGTAATGACAATGTAGAAAAACTTCAACAAATGAAGGAAAACACGGAGCATAATATTGAGGCAGCGGAGGAATCTGTTGCTCATACAGATATGACTGAGTCTCAAAAACAATCTGTGCAAGAGAAGAATGAACGCCGCAAGGAAAGCATTAAAGGATTTGAAGCTGAAATGGCTGATGAAATGCAAGCAAGGCAAAATGGGTATCAAGACGAGCAATAAAATTACATGGGAAAATCGCTTGGGAATACTTTTCCAAGTGATTTTTCTTGTATGTACATCCTTATGTCAATTTATCTAACAAGAAATATTTTTCGATAGTGGAATTAGGTCTGACCTCGGAATTTATCATGAATTCGCCTCATAGGTTTCAAATTAGTAATCAGGTTGATCGATGTAAACAGTAGAAATGGTGTGCTATAATCAACCCAATCAATTCTAAAAGGTGATCATTTATGGCTTTTGGATTAAAAAGACGAACTCTGATCGAGTGGAAGCAGTTAGCAGAACAAGGAGAGATCGCTTTTTTAACTCACTTCTGGCTAGACGAACGTTTTCCTGGTTGTACGTCTGTTACAAAAGTAGCTTGTTCCGATATTTCTAAGCTTGAAAGTTGGGGAGCTCAGTATGGGTTAAAGCCGGAATGGATTCATCGCAGGGATAAGTACCCGCACTTTGATTTACTTGGAGAAAGGCAAAAAGAGATTTTAAGAAAAGAAGGCTTGGAAGAACAATTATCCAATCTAGGTTACGGCTTCCAACAATAGCGATTTCATGGTTATAATAAGTTATAAGTTGATAGGAGGATATGATATGGTAACACAAGCGACAATTATTAGTGATCTACAAACAAAGTCATCCATTGATCCAAAAGAGCAAATACGTACAAGAGTAGATTTTTTAAAAAATTATTTATTACATACTGGAGCAAATGGATACGTACTTGGAATTTCAGGAGGACAAGACTCTACGTTGGCTGGTAAGTTAGCACAAACTGCGATTAATGAGCTTAAAGACGAACATCCAGATAAAACATATTCGTTTTATGCTGTTAGACTTCCATATGGTGAACAACAGGATGAGGAGGATGCACAGGATGCCATTCGCTTTATTGAACCAACAAAGGCGATTACGGTAAATATTAAGGCTGCTGTGGACGCATCTGTAGAAGCCTTTAAGGCCGCTACAGGTGGAGAACAGCTTTCAGACTTTAACAAAGGAAACACGAAAGCCCGTGAACGTATGAAAGCACAGTATGATTTAGCAGCACATTACGGCTGTCTAGTTATTGGAACAGACCATGCTGCTGAAGCAATTACTGGTTTTTTCACAAAGCACGGCGATGGCGCGTGTGATATCGCACCATTATTTGGCTTAACAAAAAGGCAAGGAAAAGCTTTGCTTACGGAACTAGGAGCACCTGAACACTTGTACAAAAAAGCTCCGACAGCTGATTTAGAAGATAATAAACCTGGCTTACCTGATGAGGTAGCATTAGGAATGACATATGAAAATTTAGATGATTATTTGGAAAACAAAGAAGTAGCACCAACCATTGCCTCAAAGATTGAATCTCGTTACGAGAAGACGGAGCATAAACGTCAGCTGCCCGTTACAATTTACGATTCTTGGTGGAAGTCATAGTCATACTTAATCATTGTCTATCATAACTTAATTCGAGTGTCTTCAATTAATGCTTTTAAGATAATCGGTTAAGGAGAGAGAATGATGAAAAGGAAAGTCGTATTGTTAATTGGGTTATGTGTGTGTTTAGTATCTCTTGTTGGAGTATATAATTTCTTAGACTTTGGCACAGAGACATCTCAAGCTCAAACAATCGTTCAAGAGTCAAACGATGAAGAAACTGCCCGTGAAGTGAATGGAGTAAACATAACGTTAAATGGAGTTCGTACAGAAGAATCATCTCAATTAGATAGCCATTACGTTATTCTAGATCTAGAATTGATCAATAACAGAGAGACGGTTTATGAATTTTCAACGTTTAAAATAACATTAGTTGATGAAGAGAATTTTGCACATGGTGTAACTACACAGGTTGAAACAAAGGGAATACTTGGTGGTCAATTGCATCCTGGAAGAACAAACCGAGGAGAAGTGGCATTTCTAGTTCCGAAGGCCGAAGAGTATGAGCTTGTTTATACAGATCATTTACGAACAGGACAAGTTACGTGGCAAGTAAATGTTAATGAGGATGAGTAAATAAATGAATGGAAAGAAAAATAGCGACCTTCATATGCATTCAACAGCATCAGATGGAGGATATTCCCCAGCTGAATTAATGGAAAAATGTAAAAAGGCTGATTTAGAGATTGTCTCTTTAACGGATCATGATAGTGTTGAGGGCATTGAAGAAGCAATTAGAGTAGGGAATGATCTTGGGTTACAAGTTATTCCAGGTATTGAATTCTCGACAAAGTACAAAGGGAAAAGTGTCCATATTTTAGGTTATCAATTTGATTGGAATGATCAAAATTTACGAGCATTACTCGTTAATCAGAAACAACTGAGAAGGGAGCGGCTTGATACGATCATCCAACGTTTAGAAGCTGTTGGCTTACATATTCAAGCGCAAGATGTGTTAAAGCATGTGGATGGAGGCAGTATAGGAAGACCCCATGTTGCAAAAGCGTTAATAGCAGCTGGATATGTGGCAGATGTCGCTGAGGCTTTTGAACGATATTTGGCAGAGGGCAAACCATGTTACGTTGAGAAATCGCAAGAAATGACTGTTGAAGAAGCGATTGATTGGATTCACCGAACTGGAGGAGTCGCTATTGTCGCGCACCCTAACTATTATGGAGTTGATCATGATTTGATCGAATGGGTTAGAGACTGGGGATTAGACGGGATTGAAGTCTATCATCGTGATCATAACAAGGATGCTGTAAAACGTTACGAGAAGCTTTGTGATGAGATTAATGAACAACTAGGAATAACACTACTCCGAACGGGAGGGTCTGACTTCCATCATGAAGACTATGGAAGGGTTCCAGAACCTTTAGGCCTAACAAGACTGGACAATCATTTTGCTGAAATATTATTACAAAGAAATAAATCCAATAAATAAATCTAAAAAGAGGCTGTATAAAAAGTCCGTAATAGAGGTGGAAATGGCGTTCGCTACGCCCCTTGAGAGGAGAAACCCACTCCTCTCAAGGATTATAAAAGAGGTAGCGACGCCGCTCATTGCATCGGGGTGTCCTAAGATCAAAAGCGATTAGGACACCCCCTTTTTCATGAGTGAATCATACTTTTTCAATTACGCTTTCAATTTTCGTCCCTTCGAGTGCTTGAGTAGCCAGTTGATCTGCTTCTTTATTTAAACTTCTATCAATTAATTTATATTCTAACTTTAAGCCGAGCTTTGATGATAGCTCATCAATTCGGTCTAACCATTTACTATAATGTTCTTCATAGCAAGGCCATTCACCTGATGCTTGGTTCACAACAATCATGGAATCAGAATGAATTTTAACTGTTTGGTGATGAACATCCATCTCTTCTAACTGTCTGAATAATCGATAAAGAGCTGCATATTCAGCTTCGTTGTTATCTTCTAGAAGTTCAAATGTATCATTGAACCTCATTCGCCAGCTTTTATTATTTTGTTTGTAGTATATGGCGAGGCCGATTCCTGCATGGCGTGTATTAACGTCGAACCCACCATCAATGTATGCTTGAACATCGTGAGGTTCCGTCTCAAATTGCTTCAAGAATTTCGTTAAATCTTTTTTCGTCCATGTCGTATCATGATCATCTAGAAATTCAATGCATTTTAAGCGTCCCGTTTTTTCTAGATCCTCGCTTACCAATAGGGCAGATGCGACACTCATCCAATCAGACTTCATAAAAAAAGACTGTTTTGTTTTTGCGGGCGAATAGTACCATTCCAATCGAATTTTCATGAAATTCACCTCATGTATATAGAGTTAGGTAATTGCAGAATTTCTTTTTTCGTGATAAGTTAAATTATCGAAATGTTACGTTATTTCAGATGGTTCTAAGATCTTATCATGAATTTGAACGATAAAAACAATGTTTTTATATACTAGTAGTATACGCATTCGAAAAAGGAGTTCATGCATTATGCCTATTAAAATCCCTGATCATTTACCTGCAAAAGAGATCTTAAATGCAGAAAATATTTTTGTGATGGACGAGAGTCGTGCGTACTCTCAGGATATTCGTCCATTAAAAATCGTTATTCTTAATTTAATGCCAGTTAAAGAGACAACAGAAACTCAATTGTTACGGTTACTTGGGAACAGTCCTTTGCAAGTGGAGGTTTCTTTTCTATATCCGACTACGCATGTTTCAAAAAATACGTCACATGAGCACCTCCATGAATTTTATAAAACATTTGATGAAATAAAAACGAAGAAATTTGACGGGATGATTATAACAGGTGCTCCTATTGAAATGTTAGATTTTGAAGTCGTTGATTATTGGGAAGAGCTGCAAGAAATTATGAATTGGAGTGTCAACAATGTCACCTCAACTCTACATATTTGTTGGGGGGCGCAGGCTGGCCTCTATCATCATTTTGGAGTTAATAAATATCCGCTTGAAGCAAAGAAATTCGGGGTATTTCACCATACAATTGAGAAGCAAAATGTTAAATTGCTTCGTGGGTTTGATGATGAATATTTAGCACCTCATTCAAGGAATACAGATGTTCGCAAGGAAGACATTGAACAAGTAGATGACCTCGAAATATTGAGCATGTCAGATGAAGCAGGAGTTTATATTGCTGCTTCAAAAAATGGAAAGCAAATTTTTGTAATGGGGCATTCAGAATATGATGTCTGTACATTACAAGAAGAATATGAAAGGGATAAGGAAAAAGGGTTAAATATCGACATGCCTTATAATTACTTCCCGAATGATAATGACCAAAAACCCCCTCGTTTACGTTGGCGAGCTCATTCCAATTTGCTTTTCTCAAATTGGTTAAACTATTACGTGTACCAAGAAACTCCATATGACTTAGGAAAATAGTTCACAGAAAAACTTAGCTCTTTTGTAGCTAAGTTTTTTAGATCTTAATTGAGTGAAACGGATTGGTGCAAAAACACTTATTAATTTTTATTGGCTTTTTATTGGTTGTCTATTCTCACTAAATTATCTAAGCTATGATATAATAGATTTGCTAATATGAACGGGTATATAGTAGGTTAGGAAAGCGAAAGGCTGTACTTCAAAAGGAACATGTCTTTTGAGTGGAGGTGTGTGGAATGGATCCTTTAGATATTATGATGAATAAAGAACGGGTTATTCCTTATTATCAGCCAATCTTTAGTGCTGATAAACAACTTGTAGTTGGTTATGAGGTCTTGGCGAGACTTCAAACAGATGAAGGCGATAAAAGTTTAGGCTGGTTTTTTCAAGACAAGAATATTCCAGATGAGTATCGATTAGAATTAGATGATCACATCCAAAGGCTAGCTCTTGATCAATTTATTACAACAGATCAGAAGTCATATTTGTTTCTTAATTATGATACGTCATTACTCTTAAAGGACAATGGTGAGACGTTTATTAAATGTTTAGAAGGCTATCAACAAAAAGGCTTAAAACTAGAGCAAATTGTCTTGGAGTTAAAAGAAGATGACGTTGCTGACTATTTCTATAACAATAAGCACTTTTTTTATTATATTCAAAGTTTTGGATTTAGGCTTGCTCTCGATGACGTCGGTCATAATGGCAGCAACTTAGATCTAATTGCTATGTTAAAACCGAACATAATTAAAGTCGATGTAGCATTTATGGAAGATGAGGAGTTCCCGCATTTGTATTCTGAAGTCCATCAATCTCTTTCCATGCTTTCAAGAAAAATAGGTGCTACTTTGCTCTTTGAAGGAATTTCGAATTTTAATCAACTCAATTATTCATGGCGCAATGGTGGTCGTTATTATCAAGGATATTATTTGAGATCACCGAACGCTACATTTATTGAACCTGATTGTTGCAGAGAGAAAATGCAAAAGGAATTTCAACATTTTATTGTTTATGAACGCAAAAAGATGCAATCACAGTTTACTTTAACAAATGAGTTAACGATGCAATTGAAACATACGATGAAAACGATCAGTCCAGATGACACATATGACGAAATGATAACGAAAGTGGCAAATGATTGTGATCGCTATGCATTCCGTATTTATGTATGTGATGCAGAAGGATTCCAGCAATCATCAAATGCAGAGAAAAATGATGAAAATAAGTGGGTTTTAATTGAAGAAGGTCGCTCCAAAAACTGGAGCTGGCGTCCTTACTTTCTTGAAAATATCGTTCGAATGAACATTGAAAAAAGAGGCTTTTTATCAGATTTATATACGGATATCGAGCGTGATGAGAGAATTCGTACGTACTCGTATCCGATAACAGATAACTTATTTTTATTTCTTGATATTCCATATACGTATTTATTTGAACAAGATGGATTGCTGTGAGAGTTAGTCTGATTTAGTTGGAATACACAACTAGGTCAGACTTTATTATTGTAATGATCACCATGTGAATTCTATGAAAATACTGGTGCGTCATTGTTTAGGAGGACGTGTATGAATCACCGTTCGGTTTACCGTTTAATGGCTTATCTCTTTTTTGCTCATTCAACGATTACAATTATTAATGGCTATATCCCAGTATTCTTTAAATCCCAAGGGCTTACAGGATCACAAGTTGGTTTATTGATGGCAATTGGCCCATGTGCAACGATTATTGCACAACCTATGTGGGGATATTTAAGTGACAAGTATAAGAGTATTAAGAAGATGATATTAATTGCTTTAATCGGACTAAGTGTAACTGCGATTACGTTTATGTTTGTGAACACGTATGCAGGATATTTAGTCATGATGTTTATCTTGTTTTTCTTTGTATCACCAACCACTGCATTGGGTGATTCCCTTGCTCAAAAGACATCGGTTCAGAAAAAAGTTAGCTTTGGACGAATTCGGTTATGGGGATCGTTAGGATTTGCGATTACTTCGCTTGTTGTTGGCTATGTGTTAACATGGATAGGTGTCGAAAAAATAATGCTGCCAATGCTATTCATGGCTTTGACTGCATTAGCGGTAGCTTTCTATATCAAGGATGTTCCAGGAACAAATAAACCTGTAACCGTATTAGATGCTGTGAAATTAACGACAAACCCTTCGCTCTTTTTGTTCTTGCTTTTGGCATTTTTCATCTCTGTGTCACATCGAGCGAATGACATTTATCTCGGACTTTATATAGTAGAACTTGGCGGACCTGAAGCTATGATTGGTTGGGCATGGTTTGTTGGTGTCACAGCTGAAGCACTAATATTTGCTACAACTGCTTATTGGTATAGAAAATGGACTCCATTAACGTTTGTCATTCTTGCAGGTGTCCTATACGGTGCACGTTGGATTTTGATGGCATTCGTTGAAAACCCATGGTGGATCCTGCCAATCCAATTGTCACATGGATTAACGTTTGCTGTATTTTATATTGCTGCGTTCCAAATCATTAATAAATTAATACCTGAACATTTGCTAGCAACAGGTCATGTCCTCTTTATTACGGTTATCTTTGGACTTGCAGGAATTATTGGATCTTTGTTTGGAGGTTACGTTATTGAAGTCACTTCAATCCCGACACTTTATTTAATCGGTGCAGGAAGTGCTTTTATTGGTTCGATTGGTCTTGTTATTTTCCAAAAAAAAGCAAGTTCCAATCATACAAAAGAGGCGTCTTTTTAAAAAGACACCTCCTATTAACAAAATGAAAGGATGAGTTAGTATGAATATTATTCTAACGGAACGTGCAATTGATTTTTTTAATAGAACGGATCTTCATGAAAAAGCCATTCGTGTTAGAGCATATGATACGTTTGAATGAAGTACGATGGTTGCGTACGACCTCACTCTGGATGAGTCGAGGCTTAATGATTCACAAAAGGAGATAGAAGGACTTACTTTTGTATACGATGACAAAACAATTGAAGAGATTGGAGCATTTGTTAAAATCGATTACGTCCCTTCGCAAGGGCTTAAAATGATAAATGCTAATCAAACGCTCGCTTATGCTTTGCAACTAAAAATGTTGTAACTCATTTCTTAGCAAAGAGACTGCCAATTGTCTTTACAATAGGTGAAGCTTGATGAACTGTTTTAACAACTTGGTCAACGGTGCTTACCGTTTTGCCCATATCAAAATTTCCACTTTCATTTGTAAATGCAGATTTGAAAAAAGACGGCTTATTTGGCTTATAGCCCGGGTGTTTGCCCATTCCCATACCAGGTGCAAAAGGTGGTCTTGGTCGGCCTGGACCTTGCTGCATTGGTTGTATAAATCCATTCATCTGATGTGGTTGATGGTGATGAAATGGCTGTTGCCCAAACGGAGAGTATGGGGACTGGTACTGTGATGGATGGTGAAAATGTGGTGGCCTTTGCCCCATGGGATGCTGATGATTTTGACTAGGTTGAAACATTCCTAATCAACCTCCTTATTCAATTGGTATTTGTTTACGTTTGTTAGGAATAATGATTTTTAAAAGACCATTTTTATAAGTGGCTTTCACCTCTTGTTCATTAATGAAAAAAGGTACAGGAATGACTCGCTGTCTCGTTTGTGTTTGGTTGACTCGCTCTGTTATTCCGCTTTTATCATCTATATATTCAGAGCGTTCGTCCTGTGTGACCTGAATTCTGACTGCTTGGCGATAAATATCTAGGTTAATTTGACTTTTGCTAACACCAGGAAGTTCAGCTTCAATAATTAATGAATCATTCGTTTCGAAAACAGTGGTAGGAATAGGTGGTAAAAATAACGGATTATCATTAATTTGCTGCATCGTATTTTGAAAAAAGCCATCTATAGTCTTTAAAATATCTTGGTAGTTTTGAGGGAGTTTTTTTGACCAAGGTTGTTGATTTGACATCTTATGTCACCCCTTCTTAAGAGATTATTAGTATATATATATGAGAGAAAAAAAGTAATGGTGCAGGCAGAATAATTAAAGGAGGGATTATATGAGAATAAGAATTATTGATTCTCATTGTGACGCGTTGTTAAAATTGTGGGAGCGTCCAGAACGCAATTATTTGACTGATGTTGATATTGATGCAAATGTCGAAAGGCTAAAAGCGGGCAATGTTCATGTTCAACTATATGCTATATTTGTTGAACCGTTTATTAAACAAGATCAGAAGTTCCAGGTTGTAATGGAGCAAATTGAAATCTTTTATGAAAAGGTTTTGAAATCTAGTTCTAGGATACGCCATATAAAAAGATGGTCAGATTTTTATTCTTTAAAGGAGAATGAGATTGGAGCAATATTGACGCTTGAAGGTGTAGATGCAATTGGTGACGACTTAACAAAGCTTTCTATCCTATATCAATTAGGTGTTCTATCAGTTGGATTAACATGGAATCAAGCGAATCTTTGTGCTGATGGTGTAGGAGAATCTCGTGGAGCAGGTCTCTCTACTTTAGGAAAAAATCTTGTACGCATGAACAATGCAAACAAAGTGCTAACTGATGTTTCTCATTTAAGTATAAATGGTTTTTGGGATGTGATGGATTTAGCAAAATATCCGGTCGCCTCTCATTCTAATGCTCGTAATATTTGTGACCACCAAAGAAACTTATATGATGAACAAATTCAAGCACTCGTAGAAAAACAAGGGTACATTGGTCTCGTGTTCTGCCCAGAATTTGTAACCAGCAATGAACAGGCAACAATTAAGGACCTTCTGTTGCATGTAGATCATATGTGCAGTCTAGGTGCAGAAAATTATATTGGGTTCGGCTCTGATTTTGATGGAATTAGTAACAAAGTAATCGAATTAGAGCATAGCGGGCTATATGGAAACTTAATAGAGGAATTAATAAAGCATTATTCGGCTTCTCAAGTTCAAAAATTTGTAAGAGGTAACTTTGAGCAATTAGTAAATCGAATTGTATGATTTTCTTACGAGCTTTTAGTATAATTATCTTAAGTAGTAGAAATGAGGTGAAAGAAAGGTGAAAATTACAGATCGAGCAAAGGATTTTCTCGTAGAAACAATGAATGAACATGGATTAAATACAGTTCGTGTTGTTTTTGCTGGCATGGGTTGAGGAGGTCCTAAATTAGGGCTGGCTCTGGATGAACCAGCAGAATCGGATCAACAAGAAGTGATCAATGGTATAAATGTAGCTATTGAAAAAGACATAGTACAACAAGTAGCAGACTTGACTCTTGATTATCAAGAATCAGAGAGTGGAGCTGGTCTTGTTATGCTTGGCGGTGGCCAAGACTGTTGTTAATGATGGGAGAGGTGCCGCACACGGACCTCTTCTTTTAGTGAATAAAAAGTTAGTTTTCTTTAGTCCCTTCATTAGGTGCAGTTTTTTACATAGTTTTTCAAATAACATAGCGATGGAATAGACGGACCTTGTTATAGCGAGTGGGAATGTGTTTAGGTATTTCATAAGTTTTCATATTTGTCTTCGATTCAATAGGTAATTAGAAGGACTTAGACTGAAATTGAATTATATTTATGTTACAATAACCAAAGGTTTTCGAGATGAGAAGGGAGTTTGATTGACTTGAAAAAATTTGTAAGAGGAATTGGAATTTGTGCATTAGCATTTGGACTAGCTGCTTGTGGAGGAGATGAGGAGGCTGGACAAGAGGAGCCAGTCGCTTCTGAAGAGCCAGTTGAAGGCGAACAAGAAATGGATTCATTTATTGATACATCGGACATCCCTGATGTAATTGCAATTGTAAATGGTGAAGAGGTAGATAGAGAGATCTATGTCTCTACGTTAGAGCAAGAAGCGATGCAGCTTGCTATGCAAGGAATTGATGTTGACAGTGAGGAAGGCGCTGCCTATCTAGACCAAGTGAAAGATCAAGTACTAGATAGAATTATTAATTCTATCCTAGTTACACATGCTGCAAATGAGGAAGGTATCGAAGCAACAGAAGAAGAAATTGACATGGGTGTAACAGACTTGATGGCTCAGTTTGGACTTGAATCTGAGGAACAGCTCCAAGAATTATTAGAAGCACAAGGTGTCCCAATGGAAGAGCTTCGTGCTGATGTTGCTGAAAACGTGAAGAGCAATAAGTACGTAGAGCAAAAGGTTGCAGAAATTGAAGTTTCTGAAGAAGAGATTCAACTCTTTTATGATGAAGCTATCGCAGCTATGCCAGAAACAGAAGAAACAGAACTTCCAAGTCTAGACGAAGTACGAGGAGAAATTGAACAGCAATTGCAAATGGAAAAACTTCTTTCTACTTTAAGAGAAGAAAGTGACGTAACTGTTAACGTGTAATAGTTCCCAAAATAAAAGACTCGAACGAAGAAGCCGATTTTAAGTGGCTAACGTTCGAGTCTTTTTAAAATTGTAAGGACTTCTTGTAAATACTTCTTTCTCATGTCCCGGTCGTCATTTTCACTTCGCTGATTACTTCGGATCTTTATCATAAGGGTGAAAAAAGTAGGAGCTAATGCTCAAATTAGCAAGCCGGAACTTGTTCAACTCGTAGAAAGATTAGATGAATTAGTGGAAAGTAAATAGAAATAAGAGTAGGTTGTCTCAAAAACGGGGTTATCAAAAGGTTGAATCAACCTTTTGAGATAACCCCCTTATTTTTTTTGTAAGGATTTCTCCAACTGTTTCTTCTGTTCTTCTGTAAGTAAACCCATTTTATTAAACAAATGAGCATAATACAATGTGCGTTTCGTTATACTCATTTTCATTCCTCCTTTTTATTATATAGTATGCACACTTGTAAAAAAGTTGACAATGAGAAACTTTTTTTAGGAAGGTAAATAACTAAAGAAGTCTTTCATAGACAAGGCATGGAACATATTGATATGATGTGTAATAGGGAGTGACGTATATGAATATTCAAATTACAAAACCGGCATTGCAATGGTTTAAGGAAGAGCTTAATTTAAAAGGTGAAGGGGAATATGTGCGTTTTTTTGCAAGGTATGGAGGGTGTGGGTCCATTCAAAGTGGATTTTCATTAGGGATCAGTCAAGAAACACCTTCTATCATTGGTGCAAAAGAAGAGATTGATGGAATCACCTTCTTTATCGAGGAAGAGGACCTTTGGTATTTTAAAGGTCATGATTTGAAGGTGAAATTTAGTCGGAAGAATGAAGAGATCGACTTTGTATATGAGGTACAAGAATAAACTCACATATAAAAGAGAAAGCATATCCATTGATTTAGAAGGTGTCCAAAAGGCCCACATGGCCTTTTAGGACACCTTTTTTGTATATGCGAACAATAACTGCTCTATTATTAAAAGCTATGACTATTTAGAATTTATTTGCAATTTGTTAATGATTATTCTTCGTCCCGATAAATAGAAGGCTTTACCCATACAATTTGCTGAATCCGAACAAAAAATGGGCAATTTTTCACATCTATGACAACATGGTCTGCCTTTACATCGGCCACAACTCCGCGAACAAGACCTTCTGTTGTTTGAATAACGACATTCGTACGCAATAGAGATTGAAACGTTTGAATCATGAAAGGATCTACACCAGCAACCATTTGTGGACGGTTATGCTCAGTAGACTGAGGGGTAACGTTTTGATAATGCATGAAAAATGTCCTCCTTTAACTTTAAAATCCACTGTTATCCTATGCAGGTGCCCTCACATTGTCTAGGCTTCTGCCTAATAATGAATGAAAGATTAAATTGAATGTGCCTTATGCAATTCAAAAAGGAAGGAAAAAGTACAAGAAAGGAGCTATACTATTGCGAATAGGATACCCATGTTTATCGTGTGGTAGTTGAGGCGAAAGTAAAGAAATAGCAACAATTGAATGATTAAATACCAATAATTATAAAAAAGAAGGGGAATAGTATGAGTGAATTAACGTGTGAGAAGGCAACTTTTGCAGGGGGCTGCTTTTGGTGCATGGTACAACCATTTGATGAATTACCTGGCATCATAAAAGTGGAATCAGGATTTATGGGAGGACATGTTGAACAACCTACATATGAACAAGTCAAATCTGGGCAAAGTGGACACTATGAAGTGGTTCAAATTACATACGATCCGAAACGCTTCTCCTATGAGAAATTGCTTTCTCTTTACTGGCCGCAAATAGATCCTACTGATCCTGATGGACAATTTCATGATCGAGGATCGCAATACCGGACGGCTATCTTTTATCATAATCAAAGTCAAAAGGAAGAGGCCATAAAGTCAAAAGAAAAATTAGAGAATAGTAAACGTTTTGCAAAACCTATTGTGACAGAGATATTAGAAGCTTCGACGTTCTATGCTGCAGAAGAGAAGCACCAATATTTTTATAAAAAAAGTCCAAATAAATATAAAGAAGATCGGAGAAAATCAGGCCGTAATGAATTTATTAAATCGCACTGGGAGTGACGCTTCCATAAAAAATTAACCAGATGCTACTATCTGGTTAATTTTTTGTGAATAACAGAAAACAAAGCTAATAGTAGCACAATCTAAAAAAACTCACGTGAAATGTGTAAAAATATATAAAAAATTGTGAAAATATCTTATTGAAAAATCCTTTTTCTGATATAATAAAAGTATGGGAATAGTCTGATTCTTCTATGGGGGTGACGCTGTGAAAATAGTATTTGAGAAATTAGGCATATGGATGATGGTTGCGTCACTAGGGTTTGTAGTTAGTTCCCTTTTTGTTATCCTTTTTGTTCATTATTGGTCACATACAGAAGCAGGAAAAGTACCTCCAAAAACAGCTGTTTTGCTACATGCTGTTCATCATAACCTTGTTACACCAGATATGAGAGCTCCAAGATTTCTATCTAGTAGCGGGACACCTAGATTTATGAATGAAATGATTGAGATTCCAGTCTCTGATGGAACAACAATCGAAGGAAGGATGTATCGGCCAATTGAAGAAGGTCCTCATCCGATTATAATGTATTATCACGGTGGTGCCTTCATGGAGGGATATGGAAGCATCCATACCCATGATAATATTGTTCGCGCGCTAGCATCGAGAACGAATAGCATTGTCATTGCAGTAGGTTATCGTGTAGCGCCTAAGCATCCATTCCCGGCAGCAATAGAGGATAGCTACGATGCTCTAGTTTGGGCAAGGCAATATGCAGAAGAACTTGGTGGCGACCCTGCTAACATTGCTGTTGCTGGGGATAGTGCAGGTGGAAACATTGCAACGGTTGTTTCTCTTATGGCAAGAGACCGGAATGGTCCAGATATTAAAGCACAAGCTCTTCTATATCCGCTAACCACTTTTCAGGACATTGAGTTTGACTCTAGAACGACTTATGATAGTGGATATTACTTGCTTTCTAGGAGTGTAATGCTACGGGCACGTGATACGTATACACCGGATGAGTCTTTATGGATTCATGCTTACACTTCGCCGTTAGATGCAGAAGATCTCTATAATTTACCACCTGCTATTGTCATTACAGCAGAATTTGATCCTCTTCGTGATGAAGGGGAAGCTTATGCGAAGCGCCTTGCAGAACATGGCGTTCCAGTACAAACGATTCGTTATAATGGTGTGATGCACGGATTCATATCTTTCTATGAATTGATGTATCGCGGCAATCATGGGCTTAATCAAACGTCGAGATTTTTACGAGCAGCATTTGAAGAGGAGCCGACATATAAGCCATACCAACTTTATGTCTATGAAGGAACAACAACGAGATCGATGAAAGTGAGAGATCAAGCAGAAGCATACGCGATAGGAAGCTTTTTATTAGGAAAGCAAGCATTATCGATATTTGAATAAAGCAATAGGAGCCACTAGTTGGCTCCTATTGCTGTTGTTGTGCTCTTTTTACAAACATTCTTTCTTCCTCAATCAAACCGCAGGTCGCACATTGAACCCGCAATTCAGGACCTCGGTAAGTCATGTGTAATGGCCCTGCATTGTTATTTTCATATTGTTCAATAATATCGCCGCTTCTTGCGTCCATTTTTACAGGTGTGGCAACTTGTTGAATTAAATTAAAGCGAGAACGGTTCGTTTTACAGTTGGGACATAAATATGGATTTGTCATAACTATTCCTCCTTTACGGTTAGTCTTTCCAAAGAACGTATTGAAAGGAGAGGTAAGTTTAGGAAATAGAGTAAAAGAGTAAAAAGAGATCCTTAGGAATAAGGACCTCTTTTACTCTTTTTTATTTACTATTCATTTACAATACGTAAATCAATTCCGTGTGGATCTCCAGTTAGTTCAATAAGGTCAATTTTTGTCTTTGATTCAACATCAATAATGGAAACCCCAGGTGTCTCACCAGCCATATCATGTGTTCCTGTTGCTGGCTCAGGTCCACGGAGTGTTACGTAGAATAATGAACCATCAGGAGAGAATGTTACTAAATCTGGAGCATCTCCAACAAAGTCGATTGTATCAACTACTTCAAATGTTTCAACATCAATAATTGCAGCATCGTCAGTGACTCGATTAACCATCCAAAGGTGTTTTCCGTCTTTTGAAATGCGAACTCCATGAGCATCAATTCCGCCAGTTTCTCCTGTGAATATTAGCTCATCCGTTTCTGTGTCAAAAACATAGTACTCAGCTAGTTCTGTTGAACCGGAGTTAGCGAACATATACTTACCATCGGGCGAAAGAATTGTTCCACACCCATGAGCTCCTACTTGAGATTTGCCAAATGATTGAATGACTTCTAAATCTTCAACATCAACTACGACTAAGCCGCCACCGCCAAGAGTAACATAAGCTTTCTTACCATCCGCTGTGAATGCCAAGCAAATTGGATTCTGGTTAGGAAACTCCTCTTCATCTTGTAGAGCTTCAACAGCACTTAAATCTAATTCTCTTTCTACTACAAATTCTTCATTTTCTTTATCTATTGAGATATCCGAAAGAGAGCGAGCGGGTACATTTGCTACCAATACACGTTCTCCATCAGGACTAGGAATTGCAGCATGAGCTCCTTCGCCAGTTTCAAGAGTAGTTAGGACTTCACGGTCTTCTGCCCGAATAACAGAAACTGTTCCTGATCCCATATTTGCTACATAAGCATAATCGCCTTCATCATCGAATACTAACATATGCGGCTTATCACCAACATCATTAAAATCAATTGTTTCAATGATTTCATGGGTAGCACCATCAATTATATGTATTTCGTTTGTTCCTTGGTCCGCTACCCAAACTTCATAATTAGACGAAGTCGCTTCTTCAGTAATTTCTTCTTCCTCGTCACCGTTCGTATCAACTTCTGTACCCTCAGTTGATTCTTCAGTTGCAGTTTCTTCAGGCTGTTCATCAGTTGAAGAAGCCTCACCACATGCTGTAACAATGAATAAGATCATTGCTAGCATAAGGCTGAATAATACTTTTTTCTTAGTCATAATATCCCCCTAAAGTAAATAATTTTTAAAAACATATAAGATTAATATGTTTTTACGATTATAAACTATACCAAAAGTTTTAAATATTTACAACATTTTTACATTATTTTTATTGCTAATTATGAAATCAAACAAAAACAGCAATCTCTTGTTTGGAGGATTGCTGTTATATAAAATATTTTATTAAAACGCCCAATTCCCATCCCGGAAGATCGGCTCGCGCTTTCCGTCTTCGTACACTCCATCGATATTCATATCAGCAGAGCCAATCATGAAGTCAACGTGTGTTAGGCTTGTGTTTAAACCGTTTTTCTCTAGTTCTTCTTTATTCATATCTTTTCCGCCCTCGATACAGAATGCATAGGCTGAGCCAATAGCGAGGTGGTTTGATGCATTTTCATCAAATAGCGTATTGTAGAAAAGGATATTCGTATCTGAAATAGGTGATTTGTGTGGGACAAGCGCTACTTCTCCAATAAAACGGGCACCTTCATCCGTGTCAAGTAAACGCTTCAATGTTTCATATCCTTCTTCTGCTTTAAAATCAATGACTTTTCCGTCTTTAAACGTAAGAGAGAAGTTATTAATAAGTGTTCCGCCGTAATTTAATGGCTTCGTACTTGAAACCGTGCCGTTCACACCCGTTTTCTTAGCTGAAGTAAAAACCTCTTCTGTTGGCATATTTGCAACAAATTGCACGCCATCCTTATTCACGCTTCCACCGCTTACCCATAAATGAGTTTCAGGTAATTCAATTATTAAATCTGTTCCTTCAGACGTGTAGTGAAGAGCATAATAGTGCTTTTCATTTAACGTATTCATTTTATCATCAAGTAATGATAGGTGCTCCTGCCACGCTGAAACAGGATCGGCTTGATTAATACGAGTGGCTGCAAAAATTGCTTCCCATAATTTTTCAACGGCTTTCTCTTCAGAGTCTTCAGGGAATACCTTTTTTGCCCATCCTAAAGAAGGCACTGCAACGATAGACCAGCTAATTTTGTCAGACATAATGTATGAGCGGAAGCCTTCCATTGCTTTTCCGCTTGCTTTGTTTGCATTTGACACACGTTCAGGATCTGCATCTTTTAATAAGTCAGGATTTGATCCGGTAATGCTTAAGAAAGCAGCGCCTTTTTCAGCCATTTCTTCATAGCCTTTTGCCACCCATTCTGGAAATTCATTAAATGCTTCATCTGGCGCTAACTCATATTTTGTTTTTGTTAGCTCTTCATCGCTCCATTCAACATGAACATTTTTAGCGCCTGCTTCATACGCTTTTTTTGCTACCGCACGAACATATTCTGCAGCATTTAAGGGAGTTCTAACGACAAGTGTTTGCCCTGGTTGAATGTTAACTCCGACTTTCACCGCAAGCTCTGCATATTTTTCTAAATTCTCTTGAAAGGTTGACATATAATCAGTCCTCTTTTCTATTATGTATAAATTTACCTGCATTATCTATTTTATCAACTTTGCAACTGAGTGAAAAGAATAGCGGCCTAGAATACTTTTGTGATATTATATATAGTGGAAAAAGATAAGAGGTTCGCAAACTCCCTCTATAAAAAACTAAGGTGTTAACTGTACAGTCAAAAGAGTGCAGTTTCTTGTCATTTATAAAAAGACAATATTTTGTTCGTAATTAGAATAGGTACTTTCTAAATACACTATTCATAATGTCCCCTAATAAATAGACAATATGAGTAGTAGAGGAGAACAAATATACCCGTTTGGAGTTATCGAATGCTCTTTCTTCAAAGAGAGTTTATGTTGTCGTTTTGTTCGACTGTAAACTTTTTAAAAAAGGAGAAATGAGACATGAGAAATGAAAAAGCGGTCGTTGTTTTTAGTGGTGGTCAAGATAGTACTACTTGTTTATTGTGGGCTCTTGATCAATTTAAAGAAGTAGCAACAGTTACTTTTGACTATGGACAGCGCCACCATGATGAAATTGAATGTGCACGCGAAATTGCTGATGAATTGGATGTTTCTTTTCATGTGCTTGATATGACTTTAATTAACCAGTTATCTGCAAATGCACTTACTAGAAGTGATATAGAGGTTAAAGAGGGGGAGAACGGAGAACTTCCTTCAACGTTTGTTCCGGGTCGTAACCACTTATTCCTATCGTTTGCTGCCGTTTACGCACAAGCTATTGGGGCGCGTCATATTATTACCGGTGTATGTGAGACAGATTTCAGCGGATATCCTGATTGTCGTGATAGTTTTGTTAAATCATTAAACGTCACGCTAAATCTAGCAATGGATGAGCAGTTTATCATTCATACACCGCTTATGTGGTTAAATAAGGCTGAAACATGGAAGTTAGCTGATCAGTTAGATGCGCTTGATTTCATTAGAGAAAAAACATTAACTTGCTATCATGGTGTACGAGGTGATGGATGTGGGAACTGTCCTTCTTGTGATTTGCGCAAGAAAGGGTTAGAAGCATACCTTCTAGAGAAACAAGGGGGGAATAACGTATGATGCAGCAATTCTACCCGCAAGTGCCTCACTCGTATCGCTATGAGTTAAATAAAGATATGCATTTAGCTGCTGCTCACTTTATCCCAAATGATGCAGCAGGCCAATGCAGAAATATGCACGGACATACGTATTTTATTAATATTACTATTGGTGGAGATACTTTAGATGATTTAGGATTTCTCATTAATTTCAAACGAATAAAAGAACTTGTTCATAAACGTTTTGATCATACGGTCTTAAATGATCATCCTGAATTTAAACAAGTGTTTCCGACAACTGAAAGAGTAGCTGAGCAAATTTGGAAGGCTGTTCAAACAGAGCTGCAAACTCAGGATAACAAACCGAATTGCCTGCAAGTTGTCGTTCGCGAAACACCGACGAGCTATGTCGTTTACCGTCCGAAACCGGAGGAGTTAGCATGAAGATTCCGGTAATGGAAGTGTTTGGTCCAACGATACAAGGTGAGGGTATGGTAATTGGACAAAAGACGATGTTTGTTAGAACAGGTGGTTGTGATTACTCCTGTTCTTGGTGTGACTCTAGCTTTACATGGGATGGATCTGTCAGAAGTGAATTACTGGAAGCGGAGTCGATTGTTGAGCAGTTAAAGCAAATCGGTGGTGATTTATTCTCCCATGTAACGATTTCAGGAGGGAATCCTGCGCTTCATAAAGGTATTGTTGAACTTATCGACCTCTGTCACGAGCAAGGCTGGAAAGTGGCAGTTGAAACGCAAGGATCTATCTGGAAAGATTGGATGAGAAGAATTGACGATGTCACCATATCACCGAAGCCACCAAGTTCATTGATGGAAACGGACTATGAAAAGCTTGATTTCTATGTTAAAGAGCTTGAGAATAGAAACGTTAGTTTGAAAGTGGTTGTTTTTGATGATGAAGACTTCCGGTTTGCAGAGTCGATTCATTCGCGCTATCCACATATACCGTTTTATTTACAAATTGGTAATGAGGACGTAGCAACAACAGACGATCGTGCTTTATTATCAACATTATTAAGACGTTATGAATGGTTGATTGAAAAAGCGACAAAATCGCACGTTATGAATGATGCAAAGGTATTGCCACAGCTTCATACTCTGATTTGGGGAAACAAGCGCGGCGTGTAAAGAAGGAGAGAAAAAACAATGAGTGGAAGAAAAAAAGAAGAACTAGAAGGGGTAACGCTACTCGGTAATCAAGGAACAGCCTATGACTTTTCCTATAACCCTTCTGTGTTAGAAGTGTTTGAAAATAAACACCAAAATCGCGATTATTTTGTGAAATTTAACTGTCCGGAGTTCACATCTTTATGCCCGATGACAAATCAACCAGACTTTGCTACGATCTATATTAGTTATATTCCAGATGTGAAGATGGTTGAAAGTAAGTCATTAAAACTATATTTGTTTAGCTTTCGTAATCATGGTGATTTTCATGAAGACTGCATGAACATCATTATGAATGATTTAATTGAACTGATGGACCCTCGTTATATAGAAGTATGGGGCAAATTTACTCCACGCGGCGGGATTAGTATTGATCCGTATACAAATTACGGGAAGCGTGGAACAAAGTATGAGAAAATAGCAGAGCATCGATTAATGAATCATGATATGTATCCGGAGACGATTGATAATAGATAAATATAAAAATGAATGAGCTGTCACCAAATGCGAAGGGTTATCCCAAAGGTCAAAAATCTTTTTGGGATAACTCTTCTTTAATGTACAAACTTTGGTGATGAGCATGCTGACTATTAATCCCTGTTTTCGATAAGTGAATACAACCGCTCTTGCTCTATAATCTGTTTTTCTAAATCGAATCTTTCTTCAATGACCATTCTCGCTTGCTGAGCAAAGTTAGTCCAAATTTCAGGGTGATCAATCATATATTGCATACCAGCTGCTAGCTGCTTTGGTTTTTTTTCACTTACTAAAAAGCCACTTTCCATATGTTGAACTAACTCTGGAATTCCTGCGTGCTTTGTGGAGATAACAGGGAGGCCACTAGCCATCGCTTCTTTTAAAGCATTTGGGATCCCCTCAACATCGCCATCTTCGGCTGTTTCACTAGCTAGGCAAAATAAATGCGTCTGTTTTAGTTCTTCGACAATCTCTTCAGGGGTCATGAATCCTTTTAACAAAATAGCATGCTCTAAATTTTCTTTCCTAATAAGCAATCTGATACGTTGTTCATCCTGACCTGTACCGATAATGATTAATTGTGTATTTGGGTGTGATTTATTCACTTTCTTAAACGCTTTTAACAGTGTGAGAAACCCTTTTTTTTCTACCAGTCTAGCTATGGATACTATTCGTAGTTGATCATCGCTAGGATACTGTCTCTTAATAAAAGGGAACATCCCTAATTCGATTCCACCATATAGTACTTGAATTTTATCTTTGGAAAATCCTAATTCCAACATTTGGTCAGCTAAATATTGGCAAACAGGTAAAAATAGTGCTCCTTTCTTTGCTAGAAAAGAGTAACGTTCTATATTTGATTGCAGAGCTATTCCTTTTGCCGAGGCATCACGCCCCCTCATACTTACGATTAAGGGAACGTTATGTCTTACGCATATTGGCAAAATTTCAATTGCATGGCGGCCATGATGAGCATGGATGGCAATGATATTATGATCATTAAAGAATTGACGGAGATTAGGTATGTCATGAAGATTATAATAATTAGTAAATTGGAATGCAGCATCTGGACTTTGGGGAAAAAGCCCAATAACGATCGAATTATAATTTTGTAATTGTGTAATTTGATTATAAATAAACCGCTGATTCGGTTTGATATCTTCCATTAAAAAATGGCCAATTGTTTTCATTTTTGATCCCTTCCTATAATATAGATGCTATTTTTTCAATATTGAGAAACTTTTAAAAAAGGAACTCTCTCTTCTTTATCCTAGATTTGACTGAAGTATTTTTCGCATTAAATTTCTTAATTCAAGTTTATTTTTGCGTTTGAAATTTTTGAATGCTGACGATATTAACTCTTTGTTTACATCATTATTAAATAATAAGATTGACTTATTTGAGATAGCAACATGTTTATTTTTTGTCGAAGCAATAGGTTCAATAGAGCGGTTTTCTTTTTTCATAAATAGGTCGGTATTATCCTTTAGGTACTGATATTTTATAACTTCTCTTTCTGCAAGCAAAATGAGCTCATCCATAATATCGTCTATTTTAGTTATCATTTGTTTTTCAAATTGTCTGAGGATATGTCTGTGAAATTCATGAGGAAACATCATATCTACGCCATATATTTCTTTATATTTATCATCCTCTTTATTAATTTGAAAATAATAACGAAGTAGTCTCTTTAATTTAGGTTCTGGCGGGGAATTTGGTTTTCTTGTAAGAGACATCATTAAAAACCGAAAGTCCTCTATTGGTGGTCCATAATAAGCTCTGTCTAAATCAATTAAGATATAGTGACCATCTTCACTTAAATACGTATTTTGAGAGTTGAAATCGCCGTGGCAAATACTGTTACGATTTGAGACATCCGTTAAATATCGATCTAAATCAAGTCCTTTTAAGCGATTGTAAGTATCGTTAGCAATCGTAATCAATTTTGTTAGTATAGACTTTAATTTTTTCGATTTAGTGGTTGATAACCAATGTTGATAGTCTCTAATCTTGTCGGAATAATTCTTTAAGAAATCTTCTGAAGAGAGAGGATAACGAACTTTGTCAATCATATCCCTTAAGCTATCTGTCCTTGCAAATTGATGAAAGTTTGCAAGTGTTTCAATTCTTTGCAACTGTGTTAGTTTGGATGCTTTTCCAATGTATTCAGATAAATAAAAGAAATCTTGCTCTAATTCAACATACAGCTTTCCATTCCTTGTGCTGATCACTTTTGGGATTTGTAATCCCTTTTCAGAAAGGGTTTGCTGTAGACGAATTGGAAATAGTGTTTTTTTTGATTTCATACGTTTTAGTACATGTTTTTGTTTTGTTTTATGATTTTCCACAAACCAAACTTTATCTTTTTTAGGTTCTCCAAAAATAGAGACGTTTCTTGATAAGTTATACTCTGAAAGGATGTCATTTATTTTAATACCTTTATCTTTTGCCAACCCTTTTCTCCTCCTTTTTGATGACTGTGGGTTTGATGCGCAATTTTTGCCACTATTAATAAATGCTTGAAGATGAATCTTTGCTTGTACTGTTTACTAGTTCCTTAAAAGAAATTGAAAAAATAGGTGAGAGCTGACTGGATTTTTGAAGGTTTTTGAATGGGTAATTATTGCTTTCGGAGATAAGGAAGAAAATAAAGGGGGTGTCTCAAAAGGTCTGTTTTTGACCTTTTGAGACACCCCCGAAGCAATGAGCGGAGTCGCTACATCTTTTAAAAGCCTTTAGAGGAGTGGGGTTCTCCTCTCAAGGCGCGTAGCGAACGGAGCCATTGCCACGTCTGTTTCGGCCTTTTGGGACAGCCCCTTTATTGGTAACTTATTCAACTTTCTTATCATTTAAATTATGGATACTTGTAAGCAATTCAATATATCCTTCTTTCGTACCAATATCGTAACGTTCTCCTTTTATCTTATGGCCATAACATTTGCTTAATTGCAGCATCTCTTTTAAAGCATCAGTTAATTGTATTTCTCCGCCGCTTCCTAGTTTCACTTTAGACAAGTACGAAAAAATGGCAGGGTCTAGTACGTAGCGGCCGATAATAGCTAAATTGGATGGTGGAGACGTTTGCGGTTTTTCAACAAGGTCGTTGATTTCAATTAATTGCTCTTTAAAAGGTGTTCCGCTAATCACTCCATAATTTTTTAATAAATCCTTATGAACCTCTGTTACCCCAATAACATTTGACTGAACTTCATGATAGGCATTAATTAATTGTCCAATAACTGGTTTTTCGTCGATGAATAGATCATCAGGTAGAAGAACAGCGAAGGGTTCATCGTTAATAAATGGTTTCCCTAACCGAATAGCATCACCAAGCCCTCTTGCGACAGGTTGACGAACGAATTGAATATGGACATCTGGAACGGCGATCGATTTAATTAAATGACTTTTATTGTTTCTTTCTAAAAAAGTTTCAAGTTCAAGAGATCTGTCAAAATAATCTATGATCATATTTTTGTTTCTTGAAACAATGATTAAGATTTCCTCGATACCTGAAGAAATAGCTTCTTCAACAATATAATGAATCGCTGGTTTACCATCGATAGGGAACATTTCTTTTGGAACCACTTTTGTAATTGGGAGGCTTCTTGTACCATATCCTGCTGCTGGAATAATAGCCTTCTTAACTTTCATTTCATTCCCCCCTTACTTTATTACTTTTTCATATTATTCGGTCAAGCAAGGAAAAGGAAGTTGTCCTACGGAATTATCATTCTGTACACAAAAATTTAGGTTTATAGCGTTGGGATCGTCTGTCCGAAATCTGATACTGAAATTATGATGTTATAGACTAATGTTTATTTTTTTTTAACTAAATCACTATTAAGGTTCTATTTCAATAATATATATAAGATTTATTTAATTATTGTTATAGAGGAGTCGACGTTATGAATGTATGTGTGATCGGGGCAGGATATGTAGGTTTGACAACCTCTACTGTATTGGCAAATTATGGACATCGTGTTTATTGTGTTGATAAGCAAAAAGACAGAGTAGAAATGCTAAGAAGAGGTGAGGTTCCTATATATGAACCAGGGCTAGAAGAGATGCTTGTGGAAAATACAAAGATAGGTAATTTAATATTTACGACAGATTTAGCAACAGCTGTAAAAAAGAGCGATATGATTTTTATTGCAGTTGGAACTCCACAAGACGATGAAGGGAGAACGGACCTTCGGTTTTTTGAAGGTGTTATAAACGAGCTAGCCCCTTTAATTAATACGTATAAAGTCGTTATTACGAAAAGTACTGTACCTCTAGGGACAAATGAAGCTTTGGAGCAGAAATTAATTGAGGAGGGTGTAGTAAAGGAACACTTTGATGTCGTTTCTAACCCTGAATTTCTTCGTGAAGGTACAGCTATCCATGATATGCTTTACCCAGATAAAATTGTTGTAGGAGTTAAAGAATATAGGGCTGTACAAACATTACAAAAACTGTATCACTTTATCGATGCCCCGTATATTGTGACTAGTCTAAATGGGGCTGAAATGATTAAATATGCTTCGAATGCTTTTTTAGCAGTGAAAATTTCATTTATAAACGAACTTGCGAAAATTGGAGATGTTTATGGAGTAGACATTACAGATGTAGCACTAGGGATAGGTATGGACCCAAGAATAGGACATCACTTCTTGCAAGCTGGCTTAGGCTATGGGGGCTCATGTTTACCAAAAGACTTGTCCTCTTTAGAACACCAGTCGTTAAAGAAAAATATTACCCCGCATCTCTTACAAGCTGCCCAGACAGTAAACGATAGTATCATAGATCATTACCTGGCTAAACTTAAAAAAGTAATTCCTAATTACCAAAATAAAAAAATCACTGTATGGGGTGCAACATTTAAGCCAAACACAGATGATCTAAGACATTCTCAAGCACTTAAATTAGTCGAACGTCTTGTAAAGGAAGGCTCTCAAGTTCATTTATATGATCCGATCGTATCTCCGAATATTCACAACACGATCACATACAAGGATATGTATGACTCAATTAAAGATACGGATATTTTAATTATTGCAACTGAATGGAAGCAATTTATTAATGCAGATTGGAAGAAAGTAAGTGAACAAATGAGTGGTGACAAGGTATTAGATTGTCGAAATTGTCTACAGCCATACACCCTGAGAAAAAATGGATTAATGTATCTGGGGGTTGCTAGATCATGAATATACTAGTAACTGGTGCAGCAGGCTTTATTGGGTCCAATCTAGTCGAAAGGTTACTTGAGGATCAAAATGTTAAGGTGATTGGTATCGATTCATTTATCGGCCCCACTCCAGAAAACATTACTAGACAAAATCTAAAGTCGTTAATAAATCACCCACGCTTTACTTTTTATGAAGAAGATCTTTTAAAAGTAAATTGGAGATCATATCTTACTGGTGTGGATTATGTTTTTCATTTAGCTGGGATGCCTGGAGTTCGTTCCAGCTGGGGTCCAGATTTCCAAAGCTATGTAACGAATAATATAGATGTAACACAAAGACTGCTTGAAGCAAGCAAGCATTTTCCTTTAAAAAAATTTATATATTCTTCAACGTCTTCTGTGTATGGTGAAAAGATAGGGAAGGTGTCAGAAGACGCAACCTTAAAACCAATGTCCCCATATGGAATCACTAAATTAACAGGCGAATATCTATGTCATGTCTACCGTGAAAGTTTTGGCGTGCCTACAGTAATCTTAAGGTACTTCACTGTCTATGGTCCAAGGCAAAGAAGTGATATGGCCTT
The DNA here is from genome assembly GCF_056619925.1 of Halalkalibacter sp. HAAS-P013. Taxonomy (NCBI): domain Bacteria; kingdom Bacillati; phylum Bacillota; class Bacilli; order Caryophanales; family Bacillaceae; genus Halalkalibacter; species Halalkalibacter sp. HAAS-P013. Next base: position 646,320 of record NZ_JBWQTU010000001.1, on the reverse strand, counting down.
TCATAGATTTATTACAAATATTATGATGGGAAAACCGATTACCATCTATGGAGATGGCAAACAAACTCGCGATTTTACCTATATCAGAGATTGCGCCATTGCAACTGCATCTGTTTTACACGCAAAAGGAGTCATAGGAGAAACGATTAATATCGGTGGAAAAGAGAGAGCATCGGTATTGGATATTATTAACGAATTGGAAAAGTTATTAAATAAAAAAGCAACCATTCATTTCGTTGAAGCTGCAATCGGAGAACCAAAGCATACGTGGGCGGATATAAAAAAAGCAGAACAGTTGTTAGAATATAGGCCTAAATTTGATTTGAAGACAGGGTTAGAAGAAGAGATTAATTATATTAAAGGAATATATCCAAATAGTTGAATACAAAAAGTCAGCTTTTTGTTAGCTGACTTTTTTGGGGTTCTATAAGCTTCTTCTTCGCCTTTGGATACTTTGTTTTTTAAATGCTAATTTTTGAAATAGTTTTGCTGTAGTAATGTCATTTACTGTTTCAATTAATTCGTTCTTCTTCTCTTTTGGAGAATGTTGAGACTTGAGAAGGCTGTAGATATCGGTCATGACGGCATTCACGGCATCTCTATCATGTTCTGCATCATTATCATCAACAAATTCGGTTTTTTGTTGAACCTTTGATAATAGAATATCTAACAAATCTTCTTGTTTCGGCAGTTCGGATAAGAATAGCTTCTGCAGTCTTTTCTTTCTCAATAAAGGCTTCTCCGGGAGTTCAATAACTTTTGAATCTGAAGAATCCTTGCCATCCGAAGCAACTTGCTCATTTAAGTCATCAATGACGTCCTCAATCGGATTAGCCTTTTCATTAGAGGAAAACGGAACTAAACCCTCCTGGAAAGAATCTTCGTCATCGGAAGCGACTTGCTCATTTAGATCTTCAATGACATCCTTAATCGAATTAGTCTTTTCGTTAGAGGAAAATGGAACTAAATCCTCCTGGAAAGAATCTTCGTCATCAGAAGCGACTTGCTCATTTAGGTCATCAATGACGTCCTCAATCGGAGTAGTTTCTTCTTGAGAGGAGAACGTAGCTGAAACATCCTCGAAAGAACCCTCGTCATTAGAAGCTACTGTCTTATTCAAGTCCTCGATCACTCCATCTAATTGGGATGGATCAACAAAGTTCGCTTCTGTTCTTCGTTCGACTTGATCAACTTCTTTAACTGCAATCCCTTGTTTGATTCTATTTTCAACCTCAACCCAAACACTCTGAATTTCATTAATCACTCGATCCCATGTGTACTGTTTTTCAGCTAACTTTCTACCATTAGACCCTAGCTTTTCACAAAGAGAAGGACTAGAAAGCAAAGTATTGAGGTGTTCTGCAAATGGTTTAGGTTGCTCAGGTTGGTCGATAACAAACCCATTTTCATTTTGGTTGATTACTTCTGCATTTCCACCTCTATTGGTCGTAATAATAGGTAGACCTGAAGCCATAGCCTCATAATGTACACGCGCTAGAGGCTCTTGCCATTGAGATGTACACACAAAAACATCTGAAGCTGCAAACCATTCTTGAATATTAGTAGGGTGGACAAATCCAGTATTTATGACTGGAATAGGCAAACGTGCTGCGAGAGCACGGACGTAGCCGATATAGTCCGATACTTCATTCACACTAAACCATTTACTTCCAACGATAACTAGGGCTGCATCTGGGTGTTTTTTAGCTACTTCAGGCATTGCCCGAATTAGAACATCCACACCTTTATTTGGAGATAATCTACCTGCGAATAGAATCACTTTTTTGTTTTCGAGATTGTGTTCTTTCCGAATCATTTGGCGCATTTTTTTTGCTTGATCTGATTTTGGTGGAGCGAAGCGCGAGATGTCAACCCCAGAATAGATCGTTTTTAATTTGTTTGTTGCTTTTGGAAAACGGTCTGAAATGGTGCGTCCGATATAATCACTTACTGTAATAATCTTATCTAGTTCTTCAACTACTTCAGCAGCTTCTTCTTGATCTATTTTTTCTGGCTTAAACATATCATTATGCATACTCAATATAATTCTAGCATGCGGGGCGGCCTCTCTTACTGGGAGGACAAGTCTCGGTCTATTAAAGATATGAATCACATCGAACGTGTTTTCTGTAAGAAATTGTTTGACTCCTTCACGGTATATTTCCATGAGTCCACCAGGTTTTCTAACATAGCGAATGTTGTTAACTGTTTCATCTTCAGGAAGGGAAGAATCAGTTGTTCCTAAGATGGTTAGGTCGTGTTTATTTTTTAAATGAGAAGAGACGCCATCGATATAGGTTTGGATTGCTCCCCCCCTAACAGCTGGAACCGGAAGCTTTTCAGTACAGATTAATAGTATCTTCATTCCGTAAATGCTCCTTTCCATTCTTTCAGCTCTTCTAGTACAGGCCATTTTGATTGATCGAGTTTAATAATATTCTTTACGACAGAATTTACTTCTTCATCCAGAAAAACGGTAGGGTCATAGACCATGTCTTTTACTTGTAAATAGAACTCATTTGGTAGACACATGTCGATCCAAAGAATATTATAAAGATCTTTATCAATTGGATTTGTTTCATGATATGCTTCAATCATTCCTTTTATCCATTTTAAGTCCCAAACTCCTAGCTCTTCCATCTGATTTGTAATCAACTTGCGTAAATCCCTTATCGGAAGGTCATACGCTACACCGTCTAAGTCAATTAGCCAAACTCCGCCAGGTCCAAGCTGTCCATTTGCCCAACCATAATCTTGATGGACCAATCCCCATTCTTCATTACCTCTTTTTACTAACTGATCATAATTGGAGCTTTCTAATTGATCTAATGCTTTTTTTGCTTGATTTTCAAACATATCTAACACAGAAAGAATGGTTGAACTAGCTGGCATTTCTGGATATGAAGTTGTTATATCCCGAAACCATGCCATTTTCTTAATCATCTTTTCATATTTCCTAGGCCAACGATAAAGTCGTGATGGTTTTTCTGATCCATAAGGAGGTTCATATCCTTTTGAAAGGCGGTGGAAATCTCCGAGGCCAGCGCAAAGTAATTTTGCTCCTTCTAAATCTTCCGAGGCTTCAGTGAGGTCGATCCATTCGGCTATAAACCAAAGCTTTCCGCCCATTTCAACATAGTCGGCACCAGTTTTTGTCTTAAAAATAGGCGGTACTCTAGCTTTCTTTTCTTCAACTAAATAAGCCTGTGCGCCAAGACTAAACAAACTTCTTGTTGGGCGCCGATGTAAGACCTTCAAACTAAATGGTCCACGATTTGTTTCTATCTTCCAAATAAGCCCCCCTTTATCGGCTTTGGTTGCAATAACGTCAAGGTTGCTTACAGTGAGGTCGTAATGCTTCAACACTTTATATGCCATTTCTTCAATATAGGAAGGTACATAGGAGTCATCATTTAATGTACCGTCTACATCCCAAGGTGTGATGAGTTTTTCGGACATTTTTTTCCCTCCATTTCCTTTGTCATTAGTAAGGTATTCATCTATAGAAAATTCGTATAGATAATCACCTAATTTAAATAAAAGAAAGGAGGGATAATGAACTATAATCTTATCCTTTATTCCTTCTTTTTGTGTTCAATTTATTTAACAATTTAGCTGTTGTTAGCTCGTTTATATGATCGATAAATTCCTTAGGATTTTCCTTAGAATGAGCTAACGAGTTGTTATGAAGTAGATCAATAATTTGGCTAAAGTGATCATTGTTTACTAATTTTTTGCTTGGTTGTTGTTCATGATTATTAAAAAACGTTAACTGAGCAGCATTTCGCTTTGTTACTAGCTTGGATCTAAGGTTAGGGCGACTTGATATTTTTCTTCTTTTATTAAACTTCTCTGATAATGTTTTTGGATCGAGTAATGGAGATAGCATGTTGTTGTAAGACCTATCATCTGAAAATTGTTCTTTGGCTATGTTGTTTACTAAGTCAAGTACATCTTGTATAGTAGTGTTTTCATCATTGTAATCTGTTAAATCAAGCTCTTGTTCTAGATTTTCTTCGAGATTAGACTTTTTATCAGCTTCTTCAAGTGAATTGTTGTCAGAAGAGACTTCTGTAGCAGTACTTTCTTCAAGAGTGGTTTCGTTTTCGGAAGTATTTTCTTCATCTGTTACTTGTAAGTGATGATCTTCATTAGAGCTCTTTTCAAGAGGGGAGGTGCTTTCAGAGACCGTTTCCTCCTCGAAATCGGTAACGTGTTGATCTACAGAAGAGAGGTCTTCTAGAGTCTCGACATCGTTACTCTCGCTCTGTTCCTCCGTAGTTACAGGAATATTATTTTCTAGCCTATATTTAATTTCATCCCAGACATCGGCAATATCGGCTATTACTCGATCCCATGTAAACTTTTCTTCAACTAATTTTCTGCCGTTCCGCCCAAGCTTTTCTGAAAGTTTAGAGTCTGAGAGAAGTGGAATGATGAGGTCTGCGAAAGCTTTCGGATCCTCAGGTTGTTCAACAACAAAGCCATTTTTATTTGGTGTAATTACTTCCGGATTTCCGCCACGTTTGGTTGTAATGACAGGGAGTCCAGACGCCATCGCTTCATAATGTACTCTAGCTAGGGGTTCTTCCCATTGAGAAGGGCAAACAAATACATCGGCAGCTGCAAACCATTTTTGAATTTCACTAGGAGCTACAAATCCTGTATTCACAACTGGAATAGGAAGCCGGGAAGCGAGCGCACGTACATAGGCAACGTAGTCACTGACCTCATTCACACTAAACCATTTACTTCCAACGATAACAAGGGCTGTATCAGGATGTTTTTTTACCACCTCTGGCATCGCTTGAACAAGGATATCTGCTCCTTTATTTTTTGAGAGTCTTCCGGCAAATAAGATAACCTTTTTTCCTTCAAGATTGTGCTCTTTTCTAATTTCTTGCCGCATGTCTCGAGCATCTTTTGAATGAGGAGGAGCAAATCGATTAATATCAACCCCTGAGTAAATGGTCTTAAGTTTTGGGGCTGCTTGAGGAAATAAATCGGTAATTGCTGTACCAATATAATTACTAATCGTAATAATCTTATCGAGTTGTTCTATAGCAGCTGCAGCTTCGTCTGGTTCAATCTTTTCCCTTTTAAACATATCATTATGCATACTTAACACAATACGAGCGTTTGGTGCACATTCGCGAACGGCAAGGACTAATCTTGGTCTATTAAATATATGGATTAGATCAAAAGAGTCTGGTTCGCTTTGTAAAAATTGTTTTACACCATCTCGATAATCCTCAAGTAAGCCTCCAGGAGTTCGTACATAGCGAACATTGTTTACTTTCTCATCCATTGGCAATGAAGGGTCAGAAGAACCGAGAATTGTAAGTTCATGCTTTTCACTTAAACTTGAGGATACACCGTCAATATACGTTTGAATCGCCCCGCCTTTAACTGCAGGTACAGGCAACTTTTCTGTACAGATCATTAATATCTTCATATTGACGTAACTCCTTTCCACTCCCTTAGTTCTTCAATTGCTGGCCACTTTGATTTGTCTGTTTCGGCAATTGTATTACAAAGAGTCTCAATTTCAGCGTCTAGAAAAACGGTAGGCTCATATACCATTTCCTTAACATTTTTGTAAAATTCATTTGGTAGAGACATGTCTATGAGAAGTATTTCATATAGTGCATCTTCAATTGGATTTGCTTCGTGGTAGGCTTCAATCATACCTTTCATCCAATTAACATCCCAATACCCCATATCATCCATTTGCCCAGTAATAAGCTTTCGTAAATCCCTTATTGGCAAGTCATACGCGACACCGTCTAAGTCGATAATCCACATCCCATTCGGTCCCATTTGTCCATTTGACCAACCATAATCTTGGTGGACTAATCCCCAAGCCGTATTACCACGTGCAGCTAACTCATAATATGATGATTGTTGTAATTGTTCATAGGCTTTTTTTGCTTGTTCTTCAAACATATCAACATGGGCTAAAATTGCTTTACTAGCTGTCATCTCTGGATACACGTTGGCAATATTTCGGAACCAATCCATCTTCTTAATTGTCTTTTCATATGATTTAGGCCAACGATGGAGCCGCGAAGGGTTTTCAGATCCTTTTGGAGGTACATAGCCTTTTGATAGGCGGTGAAATTCTCCTAACGCATGGCAGAGTAATTTCGCTCCTTCTAAGTCATTGCCAACTGGGTAAAGAGGTTCGACCCATTCAGCCACAAACCAAAGCTTTCCGCCCATTTCAACATAATTTTCTCCTGATTTTGTTTTGTACAAGGGAGGTACTCTAGCACCTTTTTCCTTCACTAAATACTCTTGTGCTCCAAGACTAAAACGACTTCTTCCAGGACGGCGGTGTAAAATTTTTAAGCTAAATGGGCCTTTATCTGTATCCATTTTCCAAATAAGGCCCCCTTTGTCCGCTTTTGTTGTGATAACTTCAAGATTACTTACTTTCAGGTCGTAATGAGTTAAGACAACCTCAGACATATCCCAAATATATTGTGGTACAAAAAAATCATCTTCAAGAGTACCATCTATATCCCAAGGCACGATAAGTTGTTCTGACATGATAATCCCTCCAGTTTCAAATAATGTCATTAGTACAATATTCATAAAATAAGAATAGGTATAGATAAGCACCTAACTATGTAGAAAAAGCATGATTTTTGTGGAAAATAAAGGTAGAGCATTAGTAGAATAAATTACTAGACCATTCATTTAAAAAGGGAAAAAAATGTTAATTGAATAATAAATAAGTTCTGAATTTTTAAAGAAGATTATTAATTTTTCAGACCTTAATTGACTCAAGTATGAGGTTGAAATAAAAATTGATAATGATTATAGAAAAGCTTTTGATAGGTACTATAGAGGACTGATTACAAAGGAGCCAGCTTTATTTGAGGAATCAATGTTTTATTTCGAAAGGGCTGGAGATCAGTATTATAGGCAACTGCCTTTAAAAGAGTTAATAAAGATTTCTTAAAGGAGGTGATATTATGAAAAAATTAGTATTGGGTATGATTGTTGTATCAATTTTACTTGTTGGCGGTTCGTTAAGCAGTCTATCAATACCTAGTGATAATATTAGGGTGAATAGTGAGCCTGTAGAATTAGCGATTCCAAGTGATAATATAAGAGTTAATTCTAATACTTCTGTATAAAGGTAAAATTACATAAATACCTATTGAATCTGTCTAAGTTAATTAGATAGGTTCTTTTTCTATTCCAGTAGCAAGTAGTACTATATATTTCAATTCTTGATTCCTCCTATCTAAACCATTATGATTATAGTAAATTTAGTATGGAAGAAGGTAAGGTCTATGAATATCCCTAAATATCCGATGGATTTTAATGACAGCATAAGAAGCAAAAAAACTAGTGAGGAAGACCTTAATCATAAAATTAACGCTGAAATAGAAAAGATGATCCATTTTATGAATGAAAATCATACTAACAATCATTCCGTAGCCTTTGAGGATGTATTAATCATTATTGATCGAATTTATGAGGATGATGATAGTTATTTTGAGATTTCTGTTGCAAAACAACATAGCCGAGGAATTGTAAGATAAAAAGTTAAATTAATTCAATCAGCAGTTAAACCATAATATGAAATATAGAATTTACAACAAAAATCAAGTGAAAGCCTCAAAGGGCTTCCACTTGATTTTGTGTTTTAAAAAGGTAATAACGTTGCTTATTTCCGAGGCAAGCGCAAGAATTGATAAAAACAGACAAAATATTCTGTCATCTGTCGATTGCTCTGTTTTTTAACAATTCGGTGCAAGTAAGGGCAATTCAATGGTAAATGTTGTCCCGATTCCTTCTTGACTTTCAACTGTTAGTGAGCCCTCATGTGATTCAATGATCTTCTGACAGACTAACAAGCCAAGACCAGTTCCTTTTGGTTTCGTTGTGTAAAAAGGCTCTCCTAATTTCTTTAAGTTTTCTTTAGAAATTCCAGGGCCTTCGTCCTTTACGGAAAGAATCGCATGAGAGTTTGTTTTTTCTGCTGTAATCGAGATTGTACCTTGATTCATTACTTCAATTGCATTTTTAATTAAATTAATTAAAACTTGCTTAATTTTGGTGTCCTCACAATAAATACATAAGTTATTCGTTTTGAATTCAGTAATAATGGAAATGTTTTTTAAAATAGCTTGAGTTTCTAATAACATTTTCACATCATTTATAAGCGTCAGAATTTCATGTGGATGCCGCAAGTCTGAATGAGGTTTGGCTAAAATAAGCATTTCATTGGAAACTTGTTCAATTTTATCTAGTTCTTCCTCGATAATCTTGTAATATATTTCTTTGTTAGTAGATTCTTTAATAAGCTGAAAAAACCCTTTGATTGACGTTAATGGATTTCGTATTTCATGAGCAATACCAGCTGCAAATTGCCCAGCCATTGATAGTTTTTCTGAACGAATCATCAAATCTTCTGTCTTTTTCTCACGTTTGATTTGTTCATAGATAGAAGGGAAGGCAACCGATTTTTGATCTCCATTATAGAGATTAGAAGGTACTAACGATGTATCGGTCATAAAGTATTCATGGTAATATAACATATCTTCAAGCAGGGTAGCGGATAATTTATTCCCATCATAAGCACAAACCATTAATGTGTTACTATTCTCTTCTACGAATTCGTTACAAGTGCATTCATACACTTTAAGTAGATCAGCTTGAACATCGTATTTACTATTAACATTTCCCCATATTCGTATAGGTTTTCTAGATTGCAAGAAAGGCTTAATATACTGTCGGTAGTTCCAAAAGGTGTGCTCAATATTTTCTTGAAAAAAATAGTAGTCATCTGCATTCAAAAAAAGAATTTGATCAGAATGCTGCTTTGCTTTTAACAAAGGAATCAATTTATTCATATGTTCCTTTGAATCGAAAAATACGACTTGTTGGTCCTTATCCAGACCTTCTTGAATAAAACTGACAGCATTATTTACGTATGCATCTAATTGACTATAACTGTATAGTATATGGCAACCTGAAGATAGACGTAAGTTTGAGGTTAATTCAAAATCTCGTGAAGACATACGAAAAATATTCCTTTCCATTTAAGCCTTTTTATTAATAGTAATAGGTAGTGAGAGAATTGTCTAACTAATCTTATGAAAGAGAAAAGTACTTCTCTTTCCAACTATTAAAAAAGTAGCTTGCTTATACCTAGCAAAAGGAAAAGAATGCTCGGAATATAGGCCATATATCGAATAATAAATCGACTTTTGATTTCGTGACCATGGATGACCCCTATAATAAATGCGGCAAAGATTATAATTCCTGCCATTGGTGCAAACCAAAATGAACGATCCGATAATCCGGCTTGAATCCCGTATCCGAAACTATCAACATTCATTAATAATGCGATCATAACGAAATATGAACGTCGATAAAGAGGTATTTCATAGATAAGATTAAAGACTGCTATTCCAATTAGAAGTATTCCTGCCAAGGTTTGAATAATAGAAGTAGGAACTAAATCACCGATAAAACGCCCAATGCTCATGGAAAAGAATACGACAAAAGCTGAAAAAAAGGCAATCATTGCCACGATAATTAAAGGGATACGGATTTTCTTTAGTCCAAATAGAAATCCGATTGCGAAGGCGTCAATGCTAACAAGCATGGAGAGAAGAAGAAGCAAAATAAAAGCAAGCATATACTCACCCCAATGAAAGTCGTTCAAGTAAATATATGCAAGCCTGTCTTGTTTAGAAGCGTGTGGAAAAAGTAAGTGAAAAAAGTTGAAAACTGGCTATTTGTAGCCATTTTGCAATTCTCGAGCAACTGCGTGTAGAAGTTGTTGATATTCAGAAGGGTTTTGAAACTGGATCGGTTCCCAGTTTTTCTTTACCCAAGCAAGGAGTTCATGGCCACTTTGAAAGGTACGGTCACTTGTATCAAAAGTCTGTAGCTTAAAGATGCCATCTTTGGGTTCAACAGTAACGTAACATGGATCCTTGCTTTCGTTTGGCTCTAATTTCATCTCCACACGAATCAACTCCTATTTGAGTTTTTTTTAGGGTGTTTCGAAAACGAATAGTTATGCATGATCTACCTCGAGCTGATACACTATGTATATGAAAAGAAAGTGGAGGATGCATAACAAATGAAACAAATTTATTTAGATTACAATGCTAGTACCCCCCTTATTCCAGAAGTGGTTGAGGCGATGACACCATTCTTAAGCGAGCACTATGGAAATCCATCTACTAATCATTTTGCTGCAGTGGAAGCAAAAAAAGTAGTTGAAAAGGCAAGGGGACAAGTAGCAAGCCTAATTGGAGCTCACAAGGAAGAGATTATCTTTACTAGCGGTGGGAGCGAATCGAATAATCACGTGATAAAGAATGTCTTTGAAAAGCACCAAAGTAAGGGAAGGCATATGATTACGACAACAATTGAACACCCGGCTGTACATGAGCCATTACGATATCTTGAGAAATTTGGAGCAGAGGTCACGTATGTGGGTGTAGATCAATTTGGACAAGTTTCTGTAAAAGAGATTGAAAAGGCCATTCGTCCAGATACGATTCTTATTACAGTTATGCATGCGAATAATGAAGTTGGGACGTTACAACCAATTGAGCAAATTGGGGAAATTGCCCGTGAAAGAGGGATTCTCTTCCATACAGATGCAGCACAATCTATAGGGAAAGTTTCTGTCAATGTGGAACAGCTACATGTTGACTTTTTATCAATAGCTGGACATAAATTGTATGCTCCAAAAGGTGTAGGCGCACTTTATATACGTAAGGGTGTGAAGCTTGATCCATATATTCATGGTGCAGGTCATGAAAACGGCAGGAGGGCAGGTACAGAAAATGTTCTCTTACTTGCAGGATTAGGAGCTGCCAGTGAAAGTGCAAGTCGTTATTTAGAGGAGGGGACAGATTTCCTTAAGCTTAAAGAATATTTCCTTTCATTGCTTAAGCAAGCGTTCCCTAATCAAATTCGTGTGAATGGCCACCCGGTTGAATGTTTGCCAAACACAGTTAATGTAAGCTTTGAAAATAGGCTCGGTCAGGAAATTTTGGATGCTGTTCCTGAGGTTGCTGCTTCAACAGGATCAGCTTGTCATTCAGGTGAGGTGACATTATCACCAGTTTTAAAAGCGATGGGTGTAAATCCAGAGGATGGAAAGGGAACAATCCGCTTTAGTCTTGGCAGGAATACGACAAAGCAAGAGTTAGAAGAGACGGTTAGGTTACTTCAAAATCGATTAAGTTAAGCAATTTATTTTACAGAAAACGTATTTCTTCGAAACGATAAAAGGTATAAGAGTAAAAGGAGAGTCACATCATGTCAATAAGCTTAAGTCAACAAGAAAAACATGGTTTGTATAATATAATGGAAGAACGTCATTCCGTAAAGCATTACGAGCCTGGTTATAAGATCACAAAAACAGAGCTTGAGGAGATGCTTACAGTAGCAACTACTGCACCATCTGCTTGGAACTTACAACATTGGCGGTTCTTAGTTATCGAAGATCAAAAAAAGCAAGAGGAGCTACTCCCCATTGCTTATCATCAACAGCAAATTGCAGATGCATCTGCTGTAGTGGCCGTTTTAGGAGATTTAGAAGCAAACAAAGAAGCTGAAGGCGTCTATCAAGAAGCTGTAGAACAAGGGCTTATGTCTGAAGAAATAAAAAATACACTCGTTGGTCAGATTAATGGAGCTTATCAAAGAGGGGGCAGCTTTGCTCGAGATGCGGCATTTCTGAATGCGTCTTTAGCAGCAATGCAGTTTATGCTTGCAGCAAAATCAAAGGGCTATGATACTTGCCCAATCGGTGGTTTTAAACAACAGGAATTTGTCGATAAATTTGATATACCTGATCGTTTTACACCTATTATGCTAATAACTGTTGGGAAAGCAGCAAAAGAAGCGTATCCTTCCTCAAGAAAAACTTTGGACAAGGTAGTTACGTTCAATTCATTCTAAAAATAATTGTTTGTAAGGTGGCTAGTCTAAAAAAGGAAACTAGCCACTTTGCAGTTACTAACAAAATGGAGAAATGTTTCTTAATTAATGAGCACGATATCAATAAACTAGAAAGTGAGTAAACATATGATTGATTTGACGTTTGAAAAGTATACAGAATGTACTTTTACTAATTTACAAATAATCGACTCATATAATGTTCAACAATGGAAACATTATATTGTTTCATTTAAAGGAAACATTCCTGAAGAATTACAGGAGCCAGAAGCACTTGTTATTGTAGGACAGTCAAATGACATTTTACAAATTATTTTACGAGAAGAAGGTTGTGATTCTCCATTCTTTCAATTTACAGAGAATGAAAAGAATCAAATTTCAGAGTGGTTTCAAGCGCATCGAAATAATCAATCCAAATAAGGAGAGGTTGTCCAAAAAGTCCGAAACAGCGGAGGCAATGGCTCCGTTCGCTACGCGCCTTGAGAGGAAAAACCCACTCCTCTCAAGGCTTTTAAAAGATGTAGCGGCTACGCTCATTGCTTCGGGGGTGTCTCAAAAGGTCAAAAAACAAACCTTTTGAGACACCCCCTTCTAATTTTGTAAAGTTTTTAAATAGTGGACTACTGCGGAGGGATCTGACTGCAAGTCCACACCCAATTTCTTTAACGCTACTTCATGCGTACGTTGAAAAAGAGATTCTTCATGTTTAATTATATGTGTCCAAGATTGAAGCGACTCTTTTTCCTTCTTGTTTAAGTGAGCTTCAATTGAAAGGCAAATAAAGGAACGACAAACGGAGTTTTTAAATGAAGGGTCAAGAGAACACCCTTTTTCATTTTTGAAAAATTGACAAACCGAATAAGCATGCCGTAAGTCATCTGCTGCTAATTTTGAGAGCGACTCTTTATTTGTAATGTGTGCATAGTCAGGATGAACTTGTGCTTGAACTGTTATATGAAATGGAGAGGTATAAGCTTTTGGATGTCGTAATACATGATCAAGAAAAAAGACTTCGTCTTTGTTCACCATATTAGCAATTTCAAGTAAGTAAAATGTTGGACTATAAGAACAACATCCTACTTTTGGAATGTTGTTATTAGGTGGTTGAAAAAATTCATCCTCACATTGTAAGCATGCAGAAGATAGGATTTGTTTGTTGTTTTTGTCGAACTGAATCATTAATTTCATTCCCTTTTTTGAATACTAAATAAAAAAGTGAAAAAATTTCCTTTTTTTATGGAAAAACTAGATTTTCTATAAAAAAAGATTTACACTTTTTAGTGTAGAGTACATTTAATTTCTACTTTCTATATTGTAACGTTCATTGTCAAATGAGTGAATGAAATAAATCTATGAATAAGTAGATATATTCTTTAACAAATGTGACAATTATGTTAAAATGGTAATGAAAGCGTTACAATTATAAAAATTCATAGATTTAACTTGAAGTTAAACTAGGAGGTAATCATCTTATGTCAAGCAAGGGGCACAAAGCGGAAGAACCATGGCAAGGGTTTCATGGTCCGAATCTTGGCGTAGCAATTGAGCTTTACGAAGAATATTCCAAAAATCCAGAAGCTGTAGAAGAAGATTTGCGAGAATTATTTGATGTTTGGGGTCCACCACCTTCAGAAATTGAAAGTAAACCAAGTGCTACCCCAGATGTTTCTGCTGCCTCACCTAATATGGTTAGGAATTTTGTCAATGCAGTTAAGTTAGCGGATATGATTCGAAGAAAAGGGCATTTAGTTTCAGACATTAATCCTATTTTCAAACAATCAGAATACCCTCAGATTTTAGAATTGAGTCATTATAATTTAACTGAAGAATTCTTAAAGCAAGTACCTGTGGATATGATCTGTGAGCATTCACCCGCACATGTGAAAAATGGGTTGGATGCAATTAATTACTTAAAAGATGTTTATACAAAAACAACTGCATTTGAATTTAACCATGTTCATGATATGGATGAGAGAGAGTGGTTAATTAAAATGGTTGAGTCTGGTATGTATGTACCAAACTTAACAAAGCAGCAACGTCTTAATCTTTTGACTAGGTTAACGCAAGTAGAAGGTTTTGAAAAGTTTGTACATCGTACGTTCGTTGGTGCAAAGCGCTTCTCAATCGAAGGATTAGATATGTTAGTACCAATGCTTGATGAAGCTGTTCGCGAAGTTGTTCATGAAGGAACGCAAAATGTTCTTATTGGAATGGCGCACCGTGGACGATTGAATGTGTTAGCTCATACGTTAAGCAAACCATACAAGATGATCTTCTCTGAATTCTTATATGCACCAAGTAAAAATTTAGATCCAGCTGGCGTTTCAGCAGGAATAAATGGTTGGACAGGAGATGTGAAGTACCATCTAGGTGCTGATCGTCAAATTAGAGAAGAGAATACAGCTGAAGCTACTGTATCACTAGCAAATAACCCGAGTCACCTTGAATTTGTTAGCCCAATTGTTGAAGGTTATGCAAGGGCAGCTCAAGAAGTAAGAACTTCAAAAGGGTTCCCTGAACAATCAGTAACAAAAGCGTATTCTGTCTTAATCCATGGAGATGCAGCGTTTCCTGGTCAAGGAATTGTTACAGAAACGTTAAACCTTAGCCGATTGAATGGCTATCAGACTGGCGGGTCTCTTCATATAATTGCAAATAACAATATTGGATTTACAACTGAGACATATGATTCGCGTTCTACTACATATGCCAGTGATCCAGCGAAAGGGTTCGAAATTCCAATTGTCCACGTTAATGCGGATGATCCAGAAGCTTGCTTAGCTGCAATCCATTTAGCTGTTCAATATCGCAAGCGTTTCAAAAAGGATTTCCTCATCGATTTAATTGGCTATCGCCGTTTTGGTCACAATGAAATGGATGAACCAGCTGTGACACAACCGGCAACATATAATATTATACGTAAGCATCCAACAGTTCGTTCACTTTATGCAAATCAGCTTACAGTGAAGTCAGTTATTGATAACGATTATGGTGATAAGTTAGATAAAGAAACTCAAGATTACTTACAGTCTCAATATGATGATGTGATTGCCAACAAATCAAATCAACCAAAAGAGATGTCTCCACCTGATTATGTCGTCAATGGTTTACCTAGAGTGAAAACGAGTGTTCCATATAATACACTTAAGGAAATTAATGAAGACTTGTTAGCTTGGCCAGAGACTTTTAATGCAAATGTTAAGCTTGAGAAAATTTTAAAGCGTCGTCTTCAAGCATTTGAAGAAAACGCCAAAATCGATTGGGCGTTAGCAGAAACGTTAGCGTTTGCTACGATTTTACATGATGGAACTCCAATCAGGTTAACAGGGCAAGATTCAGAGCGAGGAACGTTTGCTCACCGTCATTTAGTGTTACATGATCGTGAAACAAATGAAGTTCACACACCATTACAGACGTTTGAAAAAGCGAATGCATCATTTGCTGTATACAATAGCCCGCTTTCAGAACAAGCGGTTGTCGGCTTTGAGTACGGTTATAATGTGCAAGCTCCAGAAACGCTTGTTCTATGGGAAGCTCAGTTTGGAGATTTTGCCAACGGTGCACAAGTCATGTTTGACCAATGGATTTCAGCAGGTCGTGCTAAGTGGGGGCAAAAATCTGGTCTTGTTGTTTTATTACCTCATGGATATGAAGGTCAAGGTCCTGAGCATTCGAGTGGGCGTGTAGAACGATTCCTAGTTCTAGCAGCTGAAAATAACTGGACGATTGCTAACTGTACGTCAGCAGCACAGTATTTTCATATTTTGAGAAGACAGGCGAAAATTCTCGAGAAGGATTCCGTTCGTCCACTCATTATTATGACACCGAAAAGCTTGTTACGGAATCAAGTTGTTGCTTCGGCTCATACTGAGTTTACAGAGGGAGAATTTAAGCCTGTATTTGAGCAAGTAGGACTTGGTCAAAAACCAGAAAAAGTAGAGCGACTTATTTTATGTAGTGGTAAGGTAGCTATTGATCTAGCTGATCGTATCGAGAAGAATAACGATCAAAACTGGGATTGGCTGCACGTTGCTCGCGTAGAAGAGTTGTATCCATTCCCGAAAAAGCCAATTAGAGAATTGTTGGCGCGTTTCAAAAATGTAAAAGAAATCGTTTGGGTGCAAGAAGAACCAAAAAATATGGGGGCTTGGCCATATATCGAATCTCGTATTCGTGACATCACACCTGAAGAGACAGCGGTTAGTTATATCGGTAGAACGCATCGTTCTAGTCCGGCAGAAGGTGACCCAGTCGCACATAAAAAAGAGCAAGAACGTATTGTAACAGAGTCTTTGACACGTAAACAATAGAGGAGGCCTTTTCCGTGATTGAGATTAAAGTACCAGAACTTGCAGAGTCGATTACTGAAGGAACCATTGCTCAATGGTTAAAAGCAGTTGGAGAGCACATTAATCAAGGTGAATATATTGCTGAGCTTGAAACAGATAAAGTTAATATCGAAATTGTAGCGGAGCACTCTGGTGTTATTAAGGAATTTAAGAGAGAGCCTGGTGACACAGTTGAAGTTGGGGAAGTAATTGCGATTATCGACGAAAGTGGAAGTGCTGCAGGTGAAACGAAGTCAGAAGCCGTTCAAGAAGACCCGAAAAAAGAAACGGTACCAGCAGGAAAAGAAGAAGCAAGTACACCATCTTCTACTGACCGACCGCTTGCATCTCCTGCAGCTAGAAAGTTAGCGCGTGAGAAAGGAATCGATTTAAGTACTGTATCAACTGGTGACCCATTAGGTCGTGTTCGTAAGCAAGACGTGGAATCTTATGGAACAAAGGCTCAGACGACACAGTCTGCACCTACTCCACCAGCTCCTACGGCACCTAAAAAGAGTCCTGCAGCGCCTGTTGCATCTGATGACCCAGCTAAGCCAGTAGAACGAGTAAAAATGACTCGACGTCGTCAAACGATTGCGAAACGCTTAGTTGAATCACAGCAAACAGCAGCAATGTTAACAACTTTTAATGAAGTTGATATGACAGCAGTGATGGATGTTCGTAATCGCCGTAAAGATGCATTTGTCGATAAGAATGGTGTGAAGCTTGGCTTTATGTCCTTCTTTACAAAAGCAGTAGTAGGTGCGTTGAAAGAGTTCCCATTACTAAATGCTGAAATTCAAGGCGATGAGCTTTTAATTAAAAAATATTATGATATTGGCTGTGCCGTATCAACAGATGAAGGCTTAGTTGTTCCTGTACTTCGTGATGCAGATCGCTTAAGCTTTGCAGGAATTGAAAAAGGAATTGGCGAATTAGGCAAAAAAGCACGTGATAACAAATTATCTATTGCTGATTTACAAGGTGGTACATTTACGATTACAAATGGTGGAGTTTTCGGATCACTAATGTCAACACCAATTTTAAATGCACCTCAAGTTGGAATTTTAGGAATGCATAAAATTCAATGGCGACCTGTAGCTCTTGATAAGGAGCGGTTTGAAAATCGTCCAATGATGTATATTGCTCTTTCTTACGATCACCGTATTGTTGATGGAAAAGAAGCAGTAGGCTTCCTTGTGAAAGTTAAGGAACTTTTAGAAGATCCTGAATCACTATTACTTGAAGGCTAAATAGAAGAAAGAGGCTGACTTAAGTCGGCCTCTTTTACTTGAGTAAATATTAAAGTTTCGTAACAGCTACGTAAATAAGTTGGCAATTTTTAATGATAGTCAGTATAATGGAAGCATACATATAGAATAGTTGAAAGAGAGTTGAGTTCATTGATCCATCAAATATGGTCTAATAAAGAAACGATCCGCACAATTGAGTGTGTTCATACAGATGCGAAAAAATATATGGTTAACCGTGCATTAACTAAAGGGAAGTCTTACGAGTTAAAGAACGAAACAGACGAGTTTTATTTTGTAATTGATAATACTGGGCAAATTGGCGGTTATTATAAAGATTACTTCAAAGGATAAGGCAGCGATTGCTGCCTTTCTTTTTCTTAATGGGACAAGAAAACAAGGAGGAGGTGTTCAATGGATACATTAATTTTTATTGATTTTATTAAGCAATATGGCTACATTGCATTGTTTTTTATCATAGCAGTTGGCTTGTTTTTCTTCCCTGTACCAAATGAAGTATTATTAATGAGTGGTGGCTTATTAGCAACAACCAAACTATTAGATCCTGTTCCTACGTTTCTTGTCATTTTTAGTAGTATTATTTTACATGGGACGATCCTGTATGTCATAGGGAATGCAGTGTACCAACATTCGAATTTTGATAAAAAAAGTCAATCAATCTGGTATTCTCGTGCTGAAAAAGGAAGAGAGCTGCTAGATCAATATGGTCTCAAAGCCGCTAGTTTTAGTTATTTCTTTCCTTTCATTCGTCATGCAGTTCCCTTTAGTATAGGAATGTCAGGTATTTCGTATCGCCTTTTTGCCATGATTGGTTTTAGTTCTGCTTTTATATGGTTATCAATCTATTTCTTCATTGGTTATTATTATGGTTCTTCAATCAGAGATTGGAACAGTTTTGTCCAAAATTTAATCTATACATTATTTGCCCTTTTAGCGGTTGTTATTGTTGTGCAAGTAATAAAAAGACGAAAACAGCGACAGCGCCGTTTGCTTTAATTTATAAAGCGAGAGCGGCAGCTGTTTTTTTGTCTAATCATGTATTAAATCGCTCATTTAGATGAGAGTCAATTTGTATGATCTACTATTCAATAAGAAAAAAGGATGACCCATAGCCATCCTTTCAAACCCTATTTCTTTGTTGTTTCTAAATATTCATTAAACGTCATTTGCTTATCAACTACACCATCAGCTGTTAATTCAATAACGCGGTTTGCAATCGTTTCATTAAATTGATGGTCATGAGAAGTAAAGATCATCGCACCTTTGTAATTAATTAGTCCGTTGTTCACCGCTGTAATGGATTCTAAGTCTAAGTGGTTGGTCGGTTCATCAAGAAGAAGAACGTTTGCACCACTTAGCATCATCTTGGATAACATACAGCGAACTTTTTCTCCTCCAGATAAGACGTTTGCTTTTTTCTTTACTTCTTCTCCAGAGAAGAGCATACGTCCAAGGAATCCACGTAAAAATGTATCACTGTCATCTTCAGGTGAGTATTGACGTAGCCAATCAACTAAGTTTAAGTCACTTCCTTCAAAATAAGCAGAGTTATCTTTCGGGAAGTACGCTTGAGAGGTTGTGATGCCCCATTTATACGTTCCACTATCTGGTTCCATTTCTCCAGTTAAGATTTTGAAAAGAGTTGTTTTGGCGATTTCATTGTCACCTACAAGGGTAATTTTATCTTCTTTATCCATCGTAAAGCTGATATTGTTAAGGACCTTTTCCCCATCAATAGTTTTAGTAATGCCTTCAACACGCAATACATCATTCCCGATCTCACGTCCGAGGGAAAAATGAACATATGGGTATTTACGTGATGATGGTTTAATGTCATCAAGTTCAATTTTATCAAGCAATTTTTTTCTAGATGTTGCTTGCTTTGATTTAGATGCATTTGCACTAAAGCGGGCAATGAAACCTTGAAGTTCTTTAATTTTTTCTTCTTTTTTCTTATTTTGATCTTGTGCCATTCTTTGAGCAAGTTGACTTGATTCATACCAGAAATCGTAGTTTCCAACATAGATTTGGATTTTGCCAAAATCTAAGTCAGCAATATGCGTACACACTTTGTTAAGGAAGTGACGGTCATGTGAAACAACGATAACCGTATTCTCAAAGTTAATAAGAAACTCTTCTAACCATTCTATCGCTTTAATGTCTAAGTGGTTGGTAGGCTCATCTAAAAGAAGTACATCTGGTTCCCCGAATAAAGCTTGAGCAAGTAGTACCTTTACTTTTTCAGAACCTGTTAAGTCAGCCATCTTCTTTGAATGAAGCTCTTCTGAAATGCCAAGGCCTTTAAGAAGAATGGCAGCTTCAGATTCTGCTTCCCAACCATTCATTTCAGCAAATTCTCCTTCAAGCTCTGCGGCTTTAATGCCATCTTCATCAGAGAACTCTTCCTTCATATAAATCGCATCTTTTTCTTGCATGACTTGATACAAGCGTGCATGTCCCATAATAACTGTTGTTAAAACTTCTACTTCTTCGTATTCGAAGTGGTTTTGCTTTAACACAGCAAGTCTTTGTCCTGGTTTCATATGAACATCACCTTGCTGAGGTTCAATTTCACCTGAAAGAATTTTAATAAAAGTTGATTTCCCAGCACCATTTGCTCCAATTAATCCGTAGCAGTTACCCGGTGTGAATTTAATATTTACCTCATCAAATAATTTGCGGTCGCCGTATTGTAATCCAACATTTGTAACAGTAATCATAAATATGTATGCCTCCAATGTCCATAATCGAATGAATTATACCATTCATTGTGGACAAGGGGCTAGTATTCTAACGATTTTTTTGAAATAAACCAACTTTTGTCTTTACTCGACCGATGATTTGGATCATGGTACGATGGAATAGTGTGTTATATATACCAGAAGAAATAAACGGCTAATCCAGCTATTGTTGCGAGCATCGTAATTGTGAGTAATTTCGTGGAACGCATTGAGTAGTTCACAATAATTGCTCCTAAAAGTACAGCGAAATAAAGTGAAAAGTCTAAAGGAAACAAACGAATCGCTGATACGAATCGTTCACCTGTAAATAACATAATGAAAATAGGTGCAAACATTATTAATGAAACAATAATTAAACAGAATGTATTTTTTTGTTTTAAAGTCATATTCATTGATATCACCTCGAAGTGTTATTAATTTATAAAGTGTCCAACGATCACTTTCTCATTCAAAAATAGAAAAGAGGAACTTTTGATGGAGAAAAATAAACTGCAGTTAGCGCAGGAAAAGTTGAAATCGATATATGGATATGATCAGTTCAGAGATGGACAAAGGGTCATTATCGAACAAGTGTTAAATGGCATTGATACAATTGGTATCATGCCGACTGGAGGAGGAAAATCACTTTGTTATCAAATTCCTGCATTAGTTTTGCCTGGAATTACACTCGTGATCTCTCCGCTCATTTCATTAATGAAAGATCAGGTTGATGCATTAAATGAACTGAATATACCTGCGACGTATTTAAATAGCACATTAAGTGCAAGTGAAGAAAGGGTGCGGCAATCGCGTATTAAGGAAGGTCATTACAAACTTGTCTATGTTGCTCCTGAGAGGTTGAATCATCCTTCTTTTCAACATTTGCTTGAGAAGATAACTATCTCGTTAGTAGCCATTGACGAGGCACATTGTATGTCTCAATGGGGGCATGATTTCAGGCCAAGTTATTTATCTATTTCATCATGGCTTGATGAGTTATCTCAAAGAGTTACAGTCTTGGCATTAACGGCAACCGCTACAAAGCAAGTTTGTTTTGACTTACAACAATTTTTACATATCGATGAACAAAATGTAATTACAACTGGCTTTGAAAGAACGAATTTAACATTCCAAGTAAAAAAGGGAGTAAGCAAACAAAAGTTTATGTCTTCCTTCTTAGCAGCAAGAAAGAATGAATCGGGAATTATCTATGCATCAACACGAAAAGAAGTTGAGCAAATTTTTGATGTACTGAGTTCAAAAGGTCTTGATGTTGCTTGCTATCATGGAGGGATGTCTGAAAGTCAGCGCTCAGCTAATCAAGAGGCTTTCATACATGATGAAGCTAAAATTATTGTTGCAACGAATGCCTTTGGAATGGGTATAGATAAGTCAAATGTACGGTATATTCTTCATTATAATTTACCAAGGACGATTGAGGCTTACTATCAAGAAGCAGGAAGAGCTGGACGTGATGGAGAAGCAAGTAATTGTGTGCTGCTTTTTAGTCCACAAGATGTCAGGACACAATCCTTCTTAATTGAACAATCTGATCGTACAAACGACAGACAGGAAATGGAATATAAAAAATTGCAGCAAATGACTGGATTTTGTCATACAGAACGTTGTTTGCAACAATATATTTTACATTATTTTGGTGAAGATACTAATAAGACTTGTGGAAAGTGTTCGAACTGTGTTCAAACAGGTGAGAAGGTAGATCGAACGAAAGAAGCACAGATGGTTTTTTCAACAGTTAAACGAGTGAGAGAACGTTTCGGAAAAACGATGATTGCTCAAATTTTAGTCGGATCATCGAATCAAAAAATTAAACAATTACAGTTAAACGATGTATCAACATATGGCTTAATGAAGGATTGGACTCAAAAAGATGTATCTGAATTTATTGACATTTTAATGGCTGAAGAATATTTACGAGCAACAGGAACTTCATATCCAACTATCCAATTAACAGAGAAAACGTTGGCAGTATTAAAAGGGGAGGAACAACTTTTTATCACTGAAACGTTAGCGCCGTCAGAGCCAGAAGAACAAGATGACGTCTTTGAAGCATTACGTCAATTGCGTAAGCAGCTCTCTACTGAAAGTAACATACCTCCATATATGATCTTTTCAGATCGCACCTTAAAAGAAATGAGCAAATATATACCAGTAACGCTGGATGAGTTGTCTGAAATTTCTGGTGTCGGTGAACAAAAAAAAGAAAAGTATGGACAAGCTTTTTTGGAGGTATTATTACAATTTAAAAATAATCAGCCCTTAATAAGTGAAAGAAAATTGAGAAAAAGCAGCGGCTCTTCCAAAAAAGGTCAATATTTGGAAACAGCAAAACGTTTTAAAGAAGGTGAATCGATCGAGCAGTTAGTTGAAGCCTTTTCTGTAACGGAGCAGACAATTGTTAAACACTTAATTCGTGCCGAACAAGAGGGATTAGAGTTACAATTAGCTCAATATGTAAAGGAAGAACATCGCCTCCTTATAAATGAAGTAGCAGAAGAGGTAGGAACCGAATTTCTTAAACCAATCAAAGAAAAACTCCCAGACCATATCACGTATCAGGAAATTCGCTTCACTTTAGGAAAGTAATTACTGGTATATAGTTTCATGATATGATGAGTTAGAATAGGCAATCTAAGTTAATTTTTTCTAGAAGATGTGATGAAGCTATAAAAGGGGAATGTAGAAATGACAATTAAGATCGTAACAGATTCAACTTCTGATTTAACGGAAGATCTAATTCAAGCATATGGAATTGAGGTAGTCCCATTATCAATTTCAGTGAATGGACAAACCTATTTAGATGGGATCGATATTACAAAAAGTGATTTTGTGAAATTATTGACTTCATCTGAGGAGCTTCCTAAAAGTTCGCAACCTTCTGTTGGTTATTTTGAGGAGACATATCGTCGGTTATTAGCCGAACCTGATACAACACACATCATTTCAATTCATCTTACGGAAGGGATGAGTGGTACATTTAATTCTGCTAGAACAGCAGCGGAAATGATCGGAAAAAATGTAACGGTTATTAATTCACTGTTCATCTCTCATGCATTAGCTTTTCAAGTGATTGAAGCAGCAAAGATGGCTAGCGCTGGACATAGTGTAGAAGAAATTGTTGGCAGGATAGAAGAAGTTCGTGAGCAAACTTCTTTATATTTAATGGTTGATACATTAGAATATTTAGTAAAAGGTGGTAGAATTGGACGAGGCAAAGCATTGCTTGGATCCATTCTGAAAATCAAGCCAATTGCTTCTCTGGCTGAGGGCGTGTATACACCTGTGAATAAAGTTCGTACTCATATGCAAATGATTGAGTATTTTAAGAAACAATTCATCGAGGAAACATCGTCATTAAAGGTAAAGGCAGTGGGGATTGCTCATATTGAGGCGGAATCACTTGCAAATAAATTGAAAGATGCTTTGCAACTGAAACAAATCCCTGTGACAATTACAGAAACGTCTCCTATTATTAGTACACATACAGGTCCTGGGGCAATTGCACTTATGTATTATTCAGACAAAGAATAAATATATATCATTCAATTAAATGGGAAGGATGAAAGAAATTTATGAGTATTCGTGAACTACTTAGTATTGACGACTGGAAAGAGATTTATCAATCATCTGGAGACAAGCCGGTTCTATTATTAAAGCATAGTACTACTTGTCCAATTAGTGCTGAAGCATTTAAAGAATTTCAAGCTTTTCAAAAAGGAGCAGAGAATGAATTTAGTTATGCTTTAGTAAAAGTGATTGAACAACGCCCTGTATCTAATGCCATTGCAGAAGAAACAGGTATCAAACATGAATCACCTCAATGTTTCCTCATAAAAGACCAGGAAATAACGTGGGTTGATTCACATTGGTCCATCACAAAGAGAGCGATTGAAAAAGCTATTAACGAATAAGGAAAAAGAGTGACAACATAGGTAACTATGAGTCACTCTTCTTTTTTTGACTTGTTTTAGCCATTTGAATATAAGTGAAAATTAAACAACCAGTTCCAAGAAACGTACATACATATTGTAAAATTCTCATCGTGTCCAAACCAAATACCTCCCTTGGTGATAGTATTGAAACGGAAAAGGGAACAATGCCTTTTTCTGCGCTTTCTACATGGTTTTACTTTTTCTAGAATGAATCGATCTTATTCGCTAAAATAAAAAAGGAATCGCTTACAAAATTAGTGAATAAATTAAGGAAGAAGAGTGATAGGAGGATGATGAGAATGAAGGCGGACGGGGAACTAAGAGAGTTGATTAGAAAAATGAATAATCATCCTGAGTATATTAGTAACGAGAAGGACCGTGTGTTCCAATTTGATTTAAAGGATGTTGGTACGTTTCAAGTTGTACTAAGAGAAGGCAAAGCATATTTACATGAAAGTCAAAAAGAGGAACCTGATGTTACATTGCAATTTTCAGAAAAAGATTTCTTGAAGTTGTTAGCAGATGAACTGAACACTACAGTTGCATTTATGACCGGGAAGGTAAAAGTAGATGGAAAGATAGGATTGGCATTAAAGCTACAAGAAATTGTGCGAGTGTATCAAACAGTATAACTGAGAGGCTGTCACAAAAGGTCTGCTCTTTGACCTATTGTGACAGCCTCGAAGCAATGAGCTAAGCCGTCGCAATCTTTTAAGCCGGATATGAGTGGGTTTCTCATAACAGGCGCGCGGCGAGTGTGCCATTGCAAATCTTTCAAAAGGTCTGCTCTTTGACCTATTGTGACAGCCTTCTAGATGTTAAGTGAAAAGTAATGCGTAAGATATGCCAACAACGCCAACAACTGATAAAATATAAACGGGCTTAATTGGCATTTCTCCATCTCTTTCCATAGCTTTTCCGAACATATAGAAAACAAGTGGGTGTACTAAAAATGGCATAGAAAAGATAAAAGGAATGAGTAAAGCTGCATCAGCACCAAACATTTCACCTTGAATGGCAGCAAATAAGCCAAAATGAGAAATAGCTGATGTTTGTGCCATAGCTGTATATTCAAAAGACATTGTACTAAAGCTTAAAAGCGCTAATCCCCCAAAAACGGCACAAATTTGCCAACCAAATGAAAATTGCATAAGAGCTTTTACTTCTTTTCGATCATCCCCATTGGCTTTACGTAAATTTAAGAGAGCTAAAATCGTTAGTCCGACTCCAATTGATACAATGATGGAAGAAGGTCCAATCCAAAGAGAGCCGCGCTCAGCACTGATTGCAAGAACTGAAAATACAAACACATGACCAAAGAAAGGAATATTAATCATAATTGGTGCACGTTGAGCCGCAACTTTTCCGAAATCTCCTGCAGTACAAGCTCCTGTTAAACCAGAATGAGAAAGAGAACCAGCCATACCAGGTGCTAAGTTTCGCGTATTTGCTGTTTTAGCAATAAGCATAATTAAGGAAATTCCCCCAAACATCCAAAAAAGCTGTCCGAAAAATCCGTACGCTAATACAGAATTCATCCCTTGAATTTCAAAGGCATCACCAATGCGAGACCCTCCAACCATAAAGTTTGCAGCAAGTACAACCGGAATCCCGGCAAAAAGTAGGGCACGTATAGTTGGACCAAATGTCCAATTGTGGAAAAACGCACCGAGGGCAGCTGAAATCATCATAGCGAAAAAGATTTGCGGTAACGCAATAATGGAAACGAATGCCTGAGCAATGTAAAAGGAAATAAGCAAAACGACAATGATTAAACCAAGTTCTACCAAACCTTTCCGAATATACAAATGCTTATTTTTTATGGTAGCTTTATTATCGATTAATATTACAGCGATAATAAGGCCAATGTAGGCAATGAGAGGATTATAAACAGCAAGTCCTTCAGCTGCTTGTCCTAGTAAGGTCATTCTGGTAAACCCTTCGATCCCAAGTAATAAGAAGAATGCTCGAACAATGTAAAAGAATTGAGTGCGTGTTGTTCCAAGAATTGTTTCTTCATCTGAGGGAACGACAATGTCAGAGACTTCAAGTTCCTTCTTACTTAGAATCTTTCGTAACTCCTGTCCTCCAACAAAGAAAGATACCGTTAGAGCAATAATGGTCGTACGAGCCATTAAATCAACAAATGGAAACTCAACTAAACCAGGTGTAGCGATTCCGACAGTAACTAAAAGAAAACCAAGCAATAAGCCAAAGATAACAATAATAAGTACAGGAGAAAATCTTGTACCGGCTACGATTGTTCTTGATATTAGTACCATAGGAACAAGGAAAAAGAGCAAAATCCAAAATTGATTTAATACTTGTAAATGAGCAATTTGATCAATAATTTCCATGATAGTAACTCCTTATTTATTTTTTGCTTTTAAAGCTTACCTCATAACGGTGCGGGGAGTAAACTTTTGTAAGCCTATACACGAATTTAACAGAATAGTAAATTAACCAAGTTGAAACCATTTAGCAGTTCCAGTCGTCCTATGTGTAGATTCTGGAGGTGTATAATGAAAAAAATAAAGGGTTTCCTTGGAATTGTTTTTTTAGTATTGGTTATTAGTGCGTGTAGTAGTCAGGAAGAGGTAAATGATTTGGCTGTTAGTGACCAAGTATTTGAAGAAGCAGAAGTAGCAACTCCTACCGAAAGCATGAATATGGATAGTGAAGTACTGAATCAAGTAAGTACAAAAGCAGAAGAGCGCATGGTCATTTATCAAGGATATTTGACTTTAGAAGTGAAAGACTTCTATTTAGCAAGAGACGAGATCCAAGAAAGGACTGATCAGTTAGGCGGCTATGTTGTTGAATCACATCATCATGAAGGGGCTGATGGCAACCTATTTGGGAGCGTTGTCCTTCGTGTGCCGAAGCAAGATTTCCACCCGTTTATCGAATATATAGGAACGACAGATGTCAAAATCGTTGAACAAAGCACACATGGCAATGACGTAACCGAAGAGTACATTGATTTAGAATCCCGGTTAAAAGCCAAGCGTGTAGTGGAAGAGCGACTGTTAGGGTTTATGGAACAGGCTGATAATACTGAAAATTTATTAAAGATCTCAAACGATTTAGCGAAAGTTCAAGGAGAAATCGAGCATATGACGGGAAGAAAGCTGTTCCTAGAAAATCAAGTTGAACTTTCGACAATAACCATTACAATTAATGAGGTTTCGATTGGAACATCAAGTATTCAAGGAGACGAATTGAATACGTGGGAACGGTCAAAAAAACTGTTTATTGATACAACTAATGTAGCTTTACTAGCAAGTTCAGCAATTGTAGTCTTTTTCATTGGTTTAAGCCCAGTTTTTGTACCAAGTATGATTCTTATTTTAATCATCATCACATATTACAAAAGGAAAAGGAAAAACCACGATCAAACGACGGATTAAAAAACAAGATTGTTGCAGGCTGCCAAGTGCATACTTTTTGCTTCAATTCAAACGATATAGATGAGGTGAACTAGATGAATCGACCAATGGTAACTGCGCTAACAACAATCGGAATTGCCCAATCATTAAAAATACCTATACACAAAGCAAAAACAGGGAAGTGGGATACAGGTTTGTTATTTGAAACAGGTGGGATGCCGAGTTCCCATTCAGCTGGGGTAACGGCATTAGCTACTTTTGTTGCCCTTGAACGTGGCATTTCTTCAGTTGACTTTGCTTTGTCTACTGTGTTTGGCTTAATTGTTATGTATGATGCACAGGGGATTCGTAGACAAACAGGTGAATTAACAATAAAAGTAAATGATATGAGTGAAGAAGTAAACCGTTTAACTGGATTGCATGACCCACACAAAAGCAGGGATCAAAGTAAAAAGTTAAGAGAGCGTCTTGGGCATATGCCTGAAGAGGTACTAGGAGGCGCGCTTTTAGGAATCGTAACTGGCACGCTTGGATATATGTTAACTGGTAAGTAGGCAATAAAGGTTTATTTTTTCCTTTGGGATTACCTCTGTTCCTGGCTTTTGAGACAGGGGAAAAAGAAGGCATTGACAAATTCTATTACAGTGCCTTCTTTACCTATATTAAGGTACCATCAAATTATGAGCGAGCCAAGATAAATAAAAAACCGTAATGATCCCTATCAACCCAATAATGCTATATTTGTCAAACATTGGGATATTGTCTTTTTGGTTTTTCCCATACATAATTTTTCACCTTTTTATGAGCCGTTTATTTTAACTTTCTTTCTTATGTTTTAACTTAAACGTAAGGTGTATACAGTATTTGAAAATAATTGCAGCTGTACACGAAAATAGGGGGGTGCACAGCTACTATAAAATTGAGCAGGATAATTTCCAGTTTGGTGGGAATTCATTTTTGGTTGTTTTTTCATATTTATAAAGGAGGAAACTGTCTCCTTATGCCGAATTAAGTTAGGTAAAGGGGGATGATACATAAATGTGTACTATTAATTTTTACATTGACGATAACTTAGTTAGGACAGCAAGTGGCGAAGAACTAGAAAAGGAAATGCCTAACTGGGATGGTAAATTTCATAAAGGTGAAAAAATGCTTTTTAAAGGTGAGGATAAGTTAATTAAGAATATAAAGGTCGAGTTCTCTGAGGGTACAATTAGTCTATTTTTAAAGTAAGTCACTCCTTGTGAGTGGCTTTTAATGTACTAAGAATTAGAACGATCTCTTTTAACTGAATAAATGTAATCAACAGGTAGACCAGACATCAAACTACTTTTGGTTTTTATGGACATCCTACTTTAATCAGGCAAGTAGAAGTAGCTAAATAATTCAATGCTTCTGTTGTGACTATATCGTGACCACTACAAAAAACAAAAAAACCATCTTACCAATGGGGCTCGCAAACAATTGATCCACTGTAGTTTTCGTGGTTAACCTCAATATCAAATTTATGCTTTTCATAAAAATGGATGAGTCTGTCAAGGTGGTCAAAGTCACGTTTGGCGAGGTCGCCTTTCATGTATTGGACGTTTTGGTCTTTGGTATGTTCACTGATGCTGCAAGTTCTATTCGTTATTACTTAAAATAGGAAGAGAAATTACAAGAGATTAATATATTTGGAAACAAAGAAGAGGAAGGCAGTCACAAGGAAGATAACTGCTTTTGTCTGTGAATAAAATCATTCCATTAAAAGTTTCATTAATATTGGAAGTGATAGTTTAAAAAGCCTATAAAATCTGAAATTTTTATAGGGTACAACAGAAAGGGGTAAGTGAAGAAAATTTTGGGAACATGGTGTGTGGTATTACTCTAGAGACTTTCGTAACTACACTTGAGATTAGTATTACTTATCTTTCTACTTAATCTTCCTATGGTATAATTCACTTAAAAGATAATATAAGAGGGATATCAATTTTTCTGAGGACAACACTAATTTCTTTCAATGAAATTATGAAATTCAAATGAATAAAAGTTAACATAGTAAAAGAAATGGGATTGTGAATAAGTTTTCAAATGATAGAAGTGGCATCAAAACAAGGAGTGGTTACTAATTATTATATCAGCACTATCTATTCTTTCTTTTTGGGTCATCACAACGTTTTTGTTCAAAATGACAAAAGGTCTTAGAACTATTCCTAATTTAACTGAAGCTGCAGGTGTTTTAAAAAAGGGACCCGCTGTTTCGGTTATTATTGCAGCAAAAGAAGAGGGCGAGCATATAGAAAAAACCATTCGTTACCTACTGGAACAAACCTATAAAAATTTGGAGATTATTATTGTTAATGATCGTTCGACCGACGATACGGGAGAAAAAATAGAACACATAAAAGAAAATTTAGTGAATATAGAAGGAATTACCTTTCGAACCCTTCATATTCAAAGCTTACCAGATGGTTGGTTAGGTAAAAATCATGCCTTGTATCAAGGTTATCTCCATTCTTCTGGGGACTACCTAATTTTCTCAGATGCAGATATTACCTTCAAGAAAGACACTATCTCGAAAGTTATGAATTATGTCGTTGAAAACAATGTGGATCATATGGCTATGTTACCTCGTATCATTTGTCGTCGTTTTGAATTGAGGGTGTTTATTCATGTTTTCCTACTTGTTTTTAGCATGTTTATTGAACCTTGGAAAGTATATGTCAAAGGTAAAAAAGGAAAGGGTGTTGGTGTTGGTGCCTTTAACTTAATCAGAAGAAATGTTTATGAAAAATTAGGAACACATGACTCATTTCCTCTACAGCCAATTGATGATATCGAACTTGGAAGAAAAGCGAATGACGTTCAGTGTAATCAACATTTCGTCGTAGGAAAAGAGTTAATCGAGGTAGAATGGTATCCAAGCTTAAAGCATGCAATAAAAGGTTTTAAGAAAAATTTTTTTGGTTCGGTCGGATATAAAATTGGTAATGTTATCGGTCTAGCATCCCTGCTTTTTTTACTAGGTATTTACCCATTTATCGGCATACTTTTATTTAATGGATGGGCGTTTATTTTACACGCTTCATCAATAATACTTTTGTTTATACTCTATGGAATATGTATCAAAAAACTTTCGAATAGTTCTTGGGAAGAGTTTTTTGCATTGCCTTTTATGCTATTGTGTTACATTTATACATTATTTTTATCTACCTTTTCTGTTTTAAAAGACGGTGGTGTTTATTGGAGAGGTACGTTTTACTCGTTAAAAGATTTGAAAAAACCTAACTTGGTACAAAAAGATCATTTACCAAAGGACGATTTGAAGTGAATTAAAGTCTATTAAAAATAGGTACAAACACAATATAAATAACCCCATCTTACCAATGGGGTTGCCAAACAATAGATCCACTGTAGTTTTCGTGGTTAACCTCAAAAATTATGCTTATCATAAAAATGGATGAGTCTGTCAAGATGGTCCCAAAACAGAATTGTGTCAACCTTTTGTGGGAGGGGTATTTTCCACCCTCATAGGTGTAAGCGAATTCATGATTTTATGGTTCTCCTCTGTCTAGAATCTTACTGTTTTAAAAGCCTTTCAAGTCTTTCAACGCTCTGTAAACTGGAATGTAAGCTCTGTGTTTGAGATAGATGATGTTGTTACGTGTCGCTTCACCAATCGTACTCTCGACCTTCTTCACAAAGTGCTTTGGAGGACGTTCTTCCTTTGGCTCTGTCCATTTTTCAACGCGTAAAATCAGTGTTTTGAGAGGGACTTTATCCATCAACGCAACCATCGCTGTCATCATGGCACTAGCGCCTTTATCCCCCCCAACTTCGTCTATTTTTGAGACGCTCCGCAAAGACACTCATGGTTCCCTCAGCACTTCCCATCGGGCGGAACCCTGTCGGAGCGATCCCCTGATCTTTCAGTCATTCTCTGTAATCTCCCAATGCTTCGGGGGATTGTTCAAGCTGATGAATCAACGCCTCTAAACGCTCTTCTTTCGCTTCTGTCTCAAGTGTTCCCACCGCACTGTTGAGCTCTGTTATAAGTGTTTCTCCATCGTACTTTGCGAGGGCTTTCTGCATAGCTCGATAACGCCTGTGATCTCGAAACAGTCTTCTGATGTCACGTGCCACATGAAAACGATCAATCGTGAAGAAGGCTCGTCTTTGAAAATAGTCTCGACAACCGGTAATCCAAGTCGCTCCATCCCCATTGATGACAAGTTGATGCACCGCTGGATCATAGGCGAACGTCTCCATGAGAAAGGTCTCTAAATAAACTGTCTATTTTTAGAGGCCGTTTATCTTTATAATGGAAGCGTTGCTTATCACGTTGTTGAACAATTTCTTCGTCATATGCCTCTGGCATGGAGGTCATCACACTTGAGAAGGTTTCCTGTAACTTCTTCCAGACTAGCTGTTCAAGTTCTTTTAAAGTTGGATATTCTGTGTTATTCTTTTGCATGGGGTTTCTCCTTTGAATCGGGTTTTCGTCGACTATGATTCTACCAAGGAGAGACCCTTTCTCATGTATTTTACTTAAACCCTACCGCGCTTTCGCTTGGTGGCCTCCTCAACCAGGTAATGGACTTCCATTACCTGGTTGAGGAGGTTATTTCTTCTCCCACAAACATTTTACTCATACCCAAAATATACTACTTGACTCTAATATTTTTTGAAGTAACTAGATATTAGGTTAACTTCTCTCTTATTTTGTAATACAAATGGAATTGATAAAGGAGATAATGAGTCTATAAGCAGAGAATTTTTAGTTACTAGTATATTAATTTCTCTTATTGGGGATATTGCAATCACACACAATAAAAGTGTGATGAATATGAGGGGATATATGTAAAGTGAAAAAGAATGAGTGAAAAAACTGCAATTTAATAAGGTTGAATCCAGTATCAATATTCCTAAAGAAATATTTACAGATCTAAAAAATGAAATTGAGAATAGTAGTATTATTTTTTCGGGTATATAACAGGGTTTATAAGCCGTTTCTACTTTTTGATTTATAAATATAATATTACCAAAGATAAGGAAGGAGGGGGAAATATGGGAATAATCTGTCCGCCGGGGCCACCGGGACCACCGGGACCACCAGGGCCACCAGGGCCACCAGGGCCAGCAGGACCAGCAGGACCAGCAGGACCAGCAGGTACGGCTGCTTCTACTGATTACGGTTACATTTATCAATCTACTGCTCAAAGCGTACCTGTTGGAAATGATGTTACGTTTGATACTAATGGAACTTTATTTGGAGGAATCGGTCATACACCTGGGGATGCAGAAATAGAAATAAACACTCCTGGTAATTACAAAGTAATTTTTTCAGTAACAGGAGAGCAGTCTAATCAATTCGCGCTATTTCTTAATAATAATATGCTAGTAGAAGGCTCATTATATGGTTCAGCTGATGAAAATCAACAAAACAATGGAGTTGTCATTATTTCGGTTCTTGAGCCGTCAACTATTACTTTGCGTAACCATATATCTGATGAAACGATTGACCTTGAGACTTTGGCTGGAGGAATAGAAGCAAATGTAACGGCTTCTATTTTCATTCAAAGATTGTAGCTAGATTATATGAAAGTATCGAATTTTGGAGGTGAACTAATTTGAGTAAAAGAAGTATAACGAGTTCCCAAGGGTCGCTAGGCCCAGAAGGCCCACCAGGCCCAGAAGGCCCACCAGGCCCACCAGGACCACCAGGACCACCAGGCCCAGAAGGCCCACCAGGTTTTTCATCAGACCATGGATATATTTATAATTTAAATACTCAGGTCGTTTCTCCAGGTGAAAATATCCAATTTTCCAATAATGGACCTATATTTGGAGGAATTTCTCATAGTCCAGGGTCAGATGAAATTACAATTGAAGAAGAAGGAGACTACGCTCTTCTTTTCTCTGTCACAGGTGCAACCATCAATCAATTTGCTCTTTTTCTAAATGGAAGCCCGATACAAGAGGTCATTTATGGCACCGATAATAATAACCAACAAAATAACGGGCAAGCGATCATCACGATTTCGGAGGTTCCGGCCGTTCTTACTTTAAGATATTTCGATAACATTCCCATTTTGCCGGTTACCTTACAAACACCGGCAGGGGGGAGCCAATCTAATACTACGGCATCTGTATTCATTCAGAAGTTAGGTGCACAAACCGTTGCCACAGTATTCACTGATGCAGAATTACTAGCTGCATTAGAAAACGAAATGATTAGCACGATTCAAGTTACTCCTGGAACATATGATCTAAGCGGGTTCCCACCAATTGTAAGAACGACTGCTGTAAGGCTAGAATCTGAATCACCAGGAGCAGTTATAGAGTTGAATCAAAATCAAGAATATGATTTTATAACGATTGGGGAAAACGTAACCATCATTTCAAACCGTATTCGCAACTTGAATCAAGGCATTGATTATCCGACCATTCCTTTAGCAATCGCAGCTGCAAGTCCTGGGGACACGATTCAGCTTTC
Source organism: Halalkalibacter sp. HAAS-P013 (assembly GCF_056619925.1). Lineage (NCBI taxonomy): Bacteria > Bacillati > Bacillota > Bacilli > Caryophanales > Bacillaceae > Halalkalibacter > Halalkalibacter sp. HAAS-P013. Next base: position 612,238 of record NZ_JBWQTU010000001.1, on the reverse strand, counting down.
ACCAGGGCAATATACTCTGAACTCTCCCTTAATTATAGACCGACCTCTAACATTAAGAGGTATTTCAGCAAGGTTAACGGAAGTAGAATTTGTTCTTGCTCCGATACCTCCAACAGGGTTCTTATCTATTAGAGCAGATAATGTTATTATAGAAAATTTACATTGGAGTGGGCCAACTGCAGCAACTGGAGATAGTTGTTTATTCAATATACCGCCGTTAGGTTTTCCTGGAGTCATGTTTCAAAATATAATAATGCGATATAACACTTTTGAAGGGGGAAGGCGAACTGCCTTTATTAAAGCAGAGGATTTTTCTTTTATCGGTAACACGATTATACACAATGGAAACAGAGATGGATTAGTGTTAGAAAGAGTTGATGGCAACACATTTATATATGGAAACAGATTTAATGGAGGCCCCGTTAGCAGAAGAGTGTTTTCTATTGAAACAGCGAACGTATTTGATTTTGCAGGTGGAACGATTAATATCGCAAACAATTTTTCAATACGATTTTCTCAATATGTCTTATTTAATACCGTACCGGTTAATTTAGATTTGTTTATTCAGGAAAATTATATTGATCATATGGACCGAAGCGGCAGTTCTATTATCTTTTTACCATTTGGGGATTTTAATGAAATGGACACGATTCTAATAGACGACAATATTTTCATTAACCCAAACCCAGGTCGATTGGCTGTTTATTTAGATTATACGTTTGGCGGTACCTTTGTTCCATCAGATGACCAAATTCAAGTGTGGAATAACAAGTTCAGTATCCAAACACCATGGGGGTCTCCAACGGACACAGTTGATGATGATTTTCCTGTTGGTTTTAGCGTAAATGCTCCGGTTGCTATGAGTTTATCTGTATTCGACCTTCAAAATAATGTGAATTTTTAAATAGTATTAATGGTTTTACACTGTCATTAAATAATTAGGTGCCTATGACGTAAATGTTTTGGATAAGCATGTTTAGACTCAAATTTTGGAACCTAAAAAATGGGGAGTTCTCTTGTGACAATGCATCACAGAGAAGTCCCTTACTTTATTTATGTCCTTAAAGTCCTTTTACACAAAATATATGTCAACAAAGTAATACTTATCATTTAACCTGCACTTCATATTTAAACGGCAATTTACTGAAGAAATAACTTCTGCAAATGTATTTTTCCTTGATGCTGAAAAAGAGCAGCGCTAATAGACATTTTTATACCTTCTGCTATGGCTTTTCAAAATGCATCAATTATTACGTAACTATAACGATGTAACAAGAAGTAGCAGAACTATTAGATACCAACTTTTAATGTTTAAATTATGACTGTATGAAATCCTTTAGCAATACAAAAAAAACATCTTACAAATGGGGCTCGCAAACAATTGATCCACTTTGATTATCGTGGTCAACACAAACATCAAATTGATGTTTCTCATAAAAATGGATGAGTCTGTCAAGATGCTCCCAGTCCCGTTTGGCGAGGTCGCCTTTGATGTATTGGACGTTTTGATCCTGTGCATGTTCTTTTAAATAATCCATGCAGATCGAGCCGTAGCCTTTGTTTTCTTCGCCTTTAATGTCACCGATATGAATTGTTGATTGATTTTCATATTTAGCTTGAATGGAGAAGTCCCAGCTTCCGCGGAAGGCGGATTCACAGTCATTTAGCATGATCTTACATGCATGCCCATCATCTACAATAGACACAATCACCCATTTTTCTTCTTTTGTTTGTTCTATTCCTAAAATTTGTCGTTTTTTTGCAATTTCCTTGACGTTCGCTTGCATACGGAACATTTGAAACTCTAAATTTTCTAAGTCTTGCTCTAGTTCTTCAGGGTCTCTTTTCTCCTCCTCGGCCCCTAACTTAGTTAAAAGCACCGAATCACCTCTTCTATTAGTCTACTACTATTTTACAAGTTATATATTATAACGGGAGAGAGGGAAACGTGCAAGTTCTTAAAACCCAGATCTAATTTAAGAATCAATAAAAAATAGGTACAAATCAAGATGATCTGTACCTCAAATGTAATAAGTATGTTTATTTAAACGAATACGTCCAAAATCGCTCTGTTTGTAACCATTCAAGAGCGACTTTATCACCGCTTTCCCATTTGGGTTCAAGTTCTTTGAGCATCCATTCTGTTTGTGAAAGATGTGCTCGCATTGCTGCTTTCTTTTGTTCGGCAAATGGGGTGATGTCGTTTACGATATCAGCCGGACCAAGTTCTTGTTCATGGCCATTGGAGAAGGCGACACAATGAACGGTAGGGCGCTTGTGTTCTTCCAACCGTCTGACAGCTTCGATGACTGCACGGGCCGTAGCCTCATGGTCGGGATGAACGGAGTAGCCAGGATAAAAGGTAATGACTAATGAAGGATTCAGCTCTTCAATTAGGTTGTTCATTATAAAAATCATTTCTTCGTCGTCTTCAAACTCGACGGTTTTGTCCCGGAAACCTAACATACGTAAGTCATCAATTCCCATTGCCTCGGCAGCTTTAATTAATTCTTGTTTTCGGATTTTTGGTAGAGATTCCCTCGTTGCAAATGGTGGATTGCCAAGGTTTCTTCCCATTTCACCAAGGGTTAAGCAAGCATATGTAATCGGTGTTCCATTGGCAACATGCATCGAAATCGTACCTGAAACACCAAATGTCTCATCATCTGGATGGGGGAATATGATGAGGATCTGTCGTTCTTTTTTCATTTCAATTCATTCCTCTCTATTCAAAAGGTGTTTTGCTAATTTCTAATGCAACGGCTAACTTTCCATCGTTTCCGTGACCGGCAAGGAGAAGACGTCCTAATTCATCTTGCTCATAATGTGTTAATCCTTCAGCGTATACCCAACCGATTTCAAGCTTTAAGCCCACTCGGTAGGGACCATCTCCGATTATTTTTCCGTGCTCATACGTGATCTTTGCATTTCTTATGTAGGCACTTGCTGAGAAAAAAGATGAATCATTATGAGAAGCGTAGGCACCGTTTGTTGTCTCTAAGTGTAAATACACTTCTTGGTTAGCGTATGAATTAATCAAGTTCTGTACTTCCTGTATTGTAATAGCCTCCATGCGTTCCTCCTACGTATACAATCTTTTATTATTAGTATAATGCAAATTAGGGTGAACAACCAATGAATCGCCTGTCATGTAGTTGTGTTATCTCTTTTTCTTTTTTGTTAAAATGGAATAGATGATTTTAAAGATGGAGTGTCGTGTTGAAAGAAATTATGGATACTGCACCTGATTTAAAGATTATCGCAACTATGGTGCAGGGTTTAATAATATTGATGTAGAAGTAGAAACAGCTACCAAGAAAAAGATTCATGTAACCAATACTCCTGTTGTCTCAACGTACGCAACGGCAGAATTAATTAGACAATGTTATTTTAACCCCGCATATTGGAAATGCGACGGTGGAAGCTAGAAGAAATATGGCGGAATGGCTGCTAATAATATTATATCCGTGTTAAATGGTGGCGAACCGAAGACCCCGATTAATGTAGTTGACTAGTTGAGTTAGCAGCTATTATGTTGTAGAGTAGGTGATCTTATGAAAGATGATTATAGGTCTGAAGAAGAGGAGGAGTATGTCCCGAAGCCTGAGGATTTTCTTTTTGAGGAAGAGGATACAGAAGAAGAAATAAAAATGAAACAATCAAAGAGGAACCTCATCCGATTAGTAGGTGCTGGGATTGCTATTCTTCTTATTTTGCAAGTTGCCAACATTTGGTTTAACCTTTTTTCATCTGATTCCCGTGAATTAGTTCGGACGTCTGAAGAATTAAGTCAACAAGAACACATTGCTAATTTTAAAGAAGCGGTTGTGACGATTCAAGGTAGCGGAGGAAGAGGGACAGGGTTTGCGATTTCAGCTGATGGGTTTATATTAACGAATCATCATGTTATCCATAATCGGGAGCCGCTTGCTGTCGTATTTCCGAGTGGCGACATCTTTCATGCACAAATCATTCAATCTGAGGAAGACCTCGATGTTGCTTTGTTGAAAATTGATGGTAATGACGTACCTTATTTGCCACTGCGTTCGGAAGATGCAAAAGAACAGGAGAAGATCTATGTGATTGGCAGTCCACTATCCCAAACACAGATTGTCAATGAGGGGGAAATCTTAAATGAGGATGCTCCGTATCAAGTGTTGAAGATTTCAAATGCAATTTTCCCTGGACATAGTGGAAGCCCTGTTTTATCTGAAGAAGGAGAAGTGGTCGGGGTAGTTTATGCAAGGTCTCTTCCTTCGATCGGAAGTCAAGAAGAGGGACACGGGTTAGCTATTCCGATTGAACAAATTGTTGCTGAAATAGTTGAGGTAGAAGCACTCACGAATGAATAATAGGCGCCATCTATTTGGATGGGCCTGCTTTTTCTTTAAGATCATACTAACACTTGTACTATTCCTTAAACGATTGAAATAGGATAATAAAAAGAGGAATAGGAGGATATGTATGTCTACTGGTTTGCTTCTATTTTTTATAGCATCAACCGTTCTTTTTCTTTGCTATTATATGGTGATTGTACAAAACCGTCATGAGTCACAAATGAATCTTATGATGACAGCAATGGCCGGAGGTATGACAGCTGGTATCTTATTTGGGACTATTATGGGTTTATTGTTAAGAGGAGATTTTGTTCAGTCTACGATTCTAGGAATTGTGATTGGAATGACAATAGGTGCTTTTATCGGATTGCCTCACCAGTTAATTACAACACTTGAAGGGATGCTAGCTGGATTAATGGGAGGAATGATGGGGGCAATGATAGGGGAAATGTCTCCAATCGGTCAAGAAGATGTGCTATTAAAATTTTTATTTATGATTAGTTTAATCGTTTTAGTAATTACGACTCGAATGTTCCACGCTGAATCTAAATCAGTTATTGTGATTTTTTTAAGAAACCCTCTTATAGTGCTTCTTCTTGTTTTGTTAGTCTTTTTTGCTCTAGAACAAGTAGATACTTTCTTTCCAGAAAATCAGATCGATTCAAGTGATCATAAGCATTCTGTTTTAGGATAGTCGTTGACAAGCATTGTTTTTTATATGATAGTAGAATTATAAAAATAAGTTAAAGGAGATTCGCCGTGTCAAAAAAAATTGAGCTGAAGCAAATCGATCATCGACATTCACGTGAAAAAGAACAGTTGGTGAATCGACTAAAGCGAATTGAAGGGCAAGTAAGGGGAATTCAAAACATGGTAGAAAATGATCGATACTGTGTTGACATTCTTATTCAAATTTCTGCTATTAACGCAGCGATGAAAAAGGTAAGCTTGCAGTTAATGGAAAACCATACAAAGCACTGTGTAGCTGATGCAATCAAAAGCGGCAGTGGAGATGAATCAATTGCTGAGCTTATGGATGTCATAGAACGATTAACAAAAACTTAGTTTAGATTTTTTTGTTATCTTGATTACCCTAGGTGGGTATGGTACGATGGGTGTATCCTAATCAAATAAAAGGTGATGAACAACATGGAAAAAGCGACAATTCACGTAAAAGGAATGTCTTGCAATCATTGTGTATCTGCAGTTGAGGGAAGTGTCGGAAAACTGGATGGAGTACGTTCTGTTGAAGTAAACTTAGCAGCTGGTACAGTCGTTGTAGATTACGAAGTAAGTAGCTTATCACTCGATGCAATTAAAGAAGAGATTGAAGATCAAGGGTATGATGTAGTCTAGTTCCTAAAGTAACGTGCCCCAAAGGCACGTTTTCTTGTGTGAAAAAATATACCCTGCAGGGGTACGATATAAGGGCTTCTCAATGAGAGGGAGGGAAAGAATGATGGCAAAGGTAGAAGTAACGTTTTCCATAGGAGGTATGACCTGCGCTGCTTGCTCTGCAAGAGTAGAAAAAGGGATTAGGCGTATGGATGGGGTTCAAGCAGTCAATGTGAATCTGGCAACGGAACGAGCAAATGTTACTCTTGATACAGCTGAAACGAGTGTCAAACAAGTAACGGACAAAGTTGAAAAACTCGGATATGAATTGAGAGTTTTAAAGGCTGACTTTCATGTGACAGGAATGACCTGTGCTGCTTGCTCAAGTCGGATTGAGAAGAAGCTGAATCGTCTACATGGTGTTCAACAGGCAACGGTAAATTTAGCGCTTGAAACAGCAACGGTCGAATATTTAGATGGAGTGATTACAACTTCTGAAATGAAAAAGGCCGTTGATAAGCTAGGATTTGGATTAGAAGAGAAAAATGAAGAGACTACACAAATAGATGCAAAACAAAAAGAAATGGAAACCCAACTAGGCAAATTCTTATTTGCTGCTATTTTAACATTGCCATTATTTTGGTCCATGGTAACGCATTTTGAGTTTACATCGTTTATTTGGATGCCTGAGATGTTTATGAATCCTTGGGTACAATTAGCTCTGGCAACACCTGTTCAGTTTATCGTCGGAGCTCAGTTTTACGTTGGTGCATATAAAGCACTGCGAAACAAAAGTGCGAATATGGATGTCCTTGTTGCCCTTGGAACATCAGCTGCTTACTTTTACAGTATTTATCTAGGAATTGAGGCTATGGAGCAGGGGATTGCGATGCCTGATTTATATTTTGAGACTTCTGCTGTCATCATTACACTTATAGTGCTAGGGAAGCTTTTTGAAGCACGGGCGAAAGGAAAAACAAGCCAGGCGATTCAAAAGTTATTAGGACTTCAAGTGAAAACAGCAACGGTTATTCGCAATGGTGAGTCCGTTACTATTGCGCTATCAGATGTGCAAGTTGGAGATCATTTACTTGTGAAACCAGGAGAGAAAATCCCTGTAGATGGCAAGATTATTGAAGGACATTCAGCTGTAGATGAATCGATGATTACGGGGGAAAGTATCCCAGTCGATAAAAAAATAGGTGATGAAGTCATTGGTTCAACGATGAATAAAAATGGTTCGTTAACAATGGAAGCAACAAAAGTAGGAAAAGATACGGCCTTATCTCAAATTATAAAAATCGTTGAGAATGCCCAAGGTTCAAAAGCCAATATTCAGCGGATGACAGATAAAGTTTCGGGAATTTTTGTTCCGGTTGTCGTTGTCATTGCTATTGTCTCGTTTTTGGTATGGTATTTCATCCTTACCCCTGGCAACCTAGGTGCTGCCTTAATTCCGACAATCTCTATTCTTGTTATTGCATGTCCTTGTGCTCTCGGACTTGCCACACCAACATCAATTATGGCAGGTTCAGGCCGTGCAGCTGAATTAGGCTTGCTTTTTAAAGGTGGGGAACACCTTGAAAATACGCAATCGATTGAGACGGTTGTCCTTGATAAAACGGGTACAGTCACAAAGGGCGAACCGGTGTTAACGGATTTCTTTACTGAAGGTGCTCTTGAAAAGGCTACTCTTTTACAAATGGTTGCTTCGGCTGAAAGCAAATCAGAGCATCCATTAGCACAAGCAATTGTTCATTATGCTATAGAAGCAAAGATTAGTTTACTCCATACAGGTCAATTTGAAGCAATTCCTGGACATGGAATTCGAGCGGATGTAAATGGTCATACTCTATTAATTGGAACGAGAAAATTACTAGAAGACGAGAATGTCAGCTATGAAAAGGGAAATACAACGATGCTAGATTTTGAAAAAGAAGGAAAGACGTCCATGCTCATTGCTGTCGATGGTCGCTACGAGGGAATTGTGGCAGTTGCTGATACAGTAAAAGAAACGTCAAAACAGGCAATTACAAGGCTTATTAAGTTAGGCCTCGAAGTCATTATGCTAACAGGTGACAATGAACGAACAGCGAAGGAGATCGCAAAGCAAGTTGGAATTGAAAAAGTTGTTGCTGAAGTACTACCGCAAGAAAAAAGTGCTGTCATTGAAAGGCTACAACAAGAAGGAAAAAAGGTTGCTATGGTTGGTGATGGATTAAATGATGCCCCTGCTCTAGCTGTTGCTGATATCGGAATGGCAATTGGTACAGGAACTGATGTTGCGATAGAAGCAGCTGATATTACGCTAATGCGTGGAGATTTAAATAGTGTAGCGGATGCGATCATGATGAGCAGAAAAACGATGGTAAACATTAAACAAAATCTATTCTTTGCCTTCGTTTATAATTCGTTAGGCATTCCAATTGCAGCAGCTGGGTTATTGGCCCCTTGGGTAGCGGGTGCTGCGATGGCATTTAGTTCTGTTTCTGTTGTTTTAAACGCACTTCGTCTCCAAAAAACAAAGCTTGTTCAAAAAGAAATGGAGAGATCAATATGACGAATACAGTTCGTACATGGGTATTCTCCGCTATTGTGATTTTACTTGCTGTAGTAGGTATGTACAATGTAATAGGAACTAAGGATGAGGTAGATCATGCTCACCACCCGAATGATACACACGATGACGGTCGTGCTCATCATGCAAAAGGTGATTCAACGATTATTGTTGATGTCTCCTACAGCGATGACACATTAATGATCTCGTTAATGAATGAAGCTGGGGACATCCCAGAACTAGCCATCACACATGAAAAAAGCATGCATTTGATCTTAATTAGTCATGATCTAGATTCGTTTATTCACCTCCATCCAGAGGAAACAGAAGAAGGAACCTTTGTTGTGAATCAGCAGCTTGAACATACAAATTACCAAGTCTTTGTTGATATAAAGCCGGTAAACGAGGTATATGTACCTGAGCCGATCCCACTCGATCAGCATAATCATGATTATATAGAGATTCAAGTAGATGAAATGACGAAAATCGTAGAAGGAATTGAAGTGGAGCTTTCATATGACGAGCTTGTGGCTAGAGAATCGGCTAGATTACAGTTTGATCTGAAAAATGCTTCAGCAGAGCCGTATTTGGGAGCTTTAGGTCATGTCGTCATTGTTGATGAGCATCTCTCAACATTTATTCATGTTCATCCGCAGTCCAATGAAGAAACGGTTTTTGAAGCTTACTTTGAGGAGGATGGAATTTATAAGCTTTGGGCAGAATTTAAAGCTGATGGCAAAGTTTATGTTTTTCCGTTTATAATAGAAGTGAAATAAATTAGTTGAGAAGAGGGTTTCATCATGACAAAATCAGGAAAAGAGCGAAAAAACATTCAACCTGGAATAGAAGTTGATATTGTTCTAAAGCAAGATCAAAGAACTGGAAAAACAACTAGGGGGGTTGTTAAAGACTTGTTAACTAAATCCTCCAATCATCCGCATGGGATAAAAGTTCGATTGCAGAATGGGCAAGTAGGCAGAGTGAAAGAAATAGTAGAATAATAAATTGAAGCAGTAGTTTTAACTACTTTCGCTGAAAAGTTAGACACCTTATTACTAGGTAGGGGATAGGTTTTTATCTATTCTTTATATAGTATTAGGGTGTTTTTTTTTGACCGAAATTACTAAGTGTTTTCATATCAAAAAAGCAAACAAATCACTCAATCACTCTACTAAAGTCTTTAGAATAATAGTCTGTTAGACGAGTGCTAAATAGGTAATGGTGTTTCGAATTAAATGAGTATTCTACCTACTCACCATTTGATTCAAAGGACATATATATAAACTATGAATTTGTCACAAGTACAAACTCCCTTAAGGTACAAAAGTCAGATGATGATATTCATTTATTAAATTTTTAGATATTAGAAAGGGGAGGAAAAAATTGAAAAAAGCACATTTAGAAAAGCTACTTAATAGAGAGATTCAAATCTATAAAGGTGAGCCAGAAGCAAATGTTGGTAAATTATTGGATGTGAAGGATGATTATTTAGTTCTTCAAACGGATAGTGGGGAAACCATTTACTATGCTCACGAACACATCAAAAGTATAACTGAAAATGCTCAGGCTCGCTTTAATTCAATAGTAACACCAAATTCAAACAGTACTAACACAGATGAAGAGACTTCTAAGTTAGACTATACGGAGGCAAATAACCTAAGTGAGTTAGCTAAAATTATGAAAAAGCAACTTGTTTGTATTGATAGAGGAGGTCCTGAATCTAGAACTGGGACATTGTTAGAAGTAAATGGCGACTTTTTGATCCTTTATACTAATGAAGACGGACTGATCTTTTACAACAAACGCCATATAAAAAGCCTAAGTGCTGCTGTTAATACTCAGAAAGAAAAAAGTGAGGGGAATTTAGAATCAGCAGAAAACGCAGAAGAATCGGTTGAAAATAATGGCCAACAATTAGATAACCTTATGAAAATTTATGGTGATATTGCTGCAGATAACTTTCATGATCTTCTAAAAAATGTTAAATACACTTGGGTCAAATTAAACCAAGGCGGTCCTGAGAGTGTTGAAGGCTTATTAGTTGATAGTAATGAAGAACTCCTATTATTAGCAGTAAACAATGCAATTTTTAGGATCCCAATCTACCATTTAAAAAACTTCAGCATCAAACTGAATAATCAAGGTTCAAGTGAGAATTCAGAGAATGAAAACAATGAAGGAAATAAAGAAGATAAAGACAAGAATGGCAAAAAGAAAGATAAAAAAAATAAAAAAGATAAAAAAGATAAAAAGGATAAAGATTAATAGAAAAGTGATTCAGCATTACTAAAAGAGAATATGTAAAGAGGACGAAATATGGGTTTTATGGGGGAGGGGAAGAATGGTCATGTCTTATTTTATACTTTGTTCGGGTGTGTTTTTTATAAACTTTTGACACCTTCAAGACAAGAAACTCAAGTAGAAACTAAGTTGTATAAACAGAAAATGTTGAGTTTGTATAAAAATGAGGTAAATTCCAAAGGATAACATATTAGTGATTTTTACAATCGTTATATTTGCATTAACGATTTTATTTATTATGTGGCGACCTCATGTGCAATTCTATTAAATCGTAAGGATCACCCCGGTAATTTGGAGAAATACTATCGTTCTGACCCTTTTATTAATGCTCTCATATACTGTTAATAACTTGAAGTCGGGAGGTTGTATAAAGGGATGGAAAAAGTTGATTCTATGATTCGAGATAGTAAATTAGCAGTGAAAGGAAAACGTAAAATAGATTGGGTTAAAGGACGCATGCCGTTACTCAACACCATTGAGCAGCAGTTTGAGAAAGAATTACCTTTTAATGGTATGAAGGTGTCCATTTGCTTACATCTGGAAGCGAAAACGGGATATCTAGCCCAAGTGATCCAAGCAGGTGGAGCAAAAGTTGCTGTTTGTGGGAGTAACCCACTTTCAACTCAAGATGATGTTGTGGCAGCGCTTGTTGAAAGTGGGATTACGGCTTATGCTTGGCATGGTGCATCGGACGATGAGTACGTTATGTTTCTTAACAAGGTTTTAGATTTCAAGCCAGATTTAATCATTGATGATGGTGCTGATTTGATCAATCTTTTGCATACACAAAGAGTAGCTCAGTCAGAAGACATCATTGGTTGTTGTGAAGAAACGACTACTGGTATTATTCGTATTAAGGCACTTGAGAAAAAAGGTATGCTGAAATTCCCAGTGATGGCTGTAAATGATGCATATTGTAAATACCTTTTTGATAATCGCTATGGAACTGGTCAATCTGTATGGGATGGGATCAATAGAACAACAAACCTTGTAGCAGCAGGAAAAAGTGTTGTTGTTATTGGATATGGCTGGTGTGGGAAAGGCGTAGCTTTACGATCAAAAGGTTTAGGAGCAAAGGTAATTGTTGCAGAAGTTGACCCGATTAAGGCGCTAGAAGCACATATGGACGGCTTTGATGTTATGTCAATGAAAGAAGCGGCTATGTTAGGAGATGTATTTATAACGGTAACAGGAAGTCGAGATGTCATAAGGGGTGATCATTTCGATAAGATGAAAAGTGGTGCTATTATATGTAATGCAGGTCATTTTGATATCGAAATTAATAAAAAAGATTTGGCCAACCGAGCAAAAAAAGTAACGGAAGTACGTAAAAATATAGATGAGTATCTAATGAAGGATGGACGTAAACTTTATTTACTTGCCGAAGGGAGATTGGTCAATTTGGCCGCAGGAGACGGCCATCCGACAGAAGTTATGGACCTTACATTCGCACTCCAGGCTTTATCATTAAAGTATGTGTTGGAAAATAGAAAGAAACTTAAACCTGCAGCACATTCAGTTCCGGCGGAATTAGACCGCTATGTCGCCTCCCTATGCTTAAAGGCTCTCGGGATAAAAATTGATCAACTCACGAAAGAACAATCAGATTACTTTTTGGAATGATTACTGAAAAAAATGAAAGCTCAATCCATTTGTGGATTGAGCTTTCATTTTACAGTAGTTTTCTTATAAGTTCATCTTGTTTTATTTTCTGCGGGAGATCTCCACAAGTGTTTTCAGAAGATTCTAAGGTCCAACCGGCTATTTTTGTTCCACAAAAAACGGCTTTATTTAAAGGTAAACCCTGAATTAAACCCATTATAGAAAAATTTTTTCTAAAATAAGATCTGCTTCGAAATTGTTACATATAAAGCAATCTGTAGAGGAGAGGAAGGGGAACGATAGGATAGGGACAACAGGGAAAGGGATTGGTCCGTCTTAGGATTTTTTGATGATGTTTTAATCCAAGTTTTGCTAGTAAGTATAGAAGAATCGGTGTTGTAATTAATATACTGCCATCATTATTTAAAAAAAGAGTCATAAGAAAACAAAGCAGATTGACATACCAGAAAAGGCGCAACCCTGAACCACGAGCTTTTATTGCTAATCGATGTGCTACCCAAGTAAAAAAACCAAAGCTCTCAAGCACAAGGGACATGACTATTGTTGCTAAAATGGTAATTGCAGCACCACTTATTGTAGAAGTGATGACAATAAGGTCACTAAAGGTAACACTGCCAATTAAAAGAATACCTATTGCTCCTATCGTAGAGGGGATAGCTTCATTTATTCCTTTTGGACGCCACAGGATAAAAATAAGAGTGATGAGGAAGATGAAATGTAGCAATAGACAGACCAACCATAAGCTACCGCCTAACATTCGGTTCATTTTTATTTATTTTATTTTCATTTCCATTTCCAAAATGGTCATGTTTATGTTGCTTTTTAGGTGGTTTTAGTAAGAAATAAATACCTATTCCAGAAAAGATTGTTGCTATTAATTCGATAAACATACTATCCCCCAAGAAATTTTCAAGTGGCTGCTGAGTTATTCTATGAATGAAGGAAAGGTTAGGTGCAAGTCTAAGTTAGGTTACTTCGTGGGAATCAATAAGAAGGGATTTAGAAGATGAAATAATCATAATGGAGTCAAAGAAAGTAGAGGATTTCAAAAATCTGCATATTGTTAATTCTTTTCAAGGGGTTGTCCCAATAGGATAAACCCGAAGCCATGTCGATACATCTTCGGTTTTACTTGCTTTTCCCCATGTAACTAGATGTGTATTCAGCAAAAATATGAAACTATTTAGTTGTTCGAAATAAATGGTTGAATGTTGAGTGAAAAGGGTGTAAAATTTTATTAGAATAGTTAGGGGGCTAAGTAATTATGGATAGAAATTTAGAAGATCGAATTGGATATCAAATTGGCGTTGTGGCCCACCTTATGCAAAATCAATTTAATCAAAAATTAGCGGAATACGGGGTAACTCATGCCCAGTTTAAGGTGCTTTATCAATTATCAGAGCATAATGAACTTTTACAGTCTTCTTTACAAAATCGTCTATATATTAAAGCTTCTACAATGAATGGAATCATTGATTCTATGTTGAAAAATGGCCTGATAAATAAGAAAGAAAGTGAACAAGATAGGCGGTCGAAAATTATTAGTTTAACGGAAAAAGGAAAAGAACTCGAAGAAAAACTATGGAATGAAATGGGCCAAATGGATGAAAAGCTTATGAATAATTTTTCTGATGAGGAAAAACAGTTGTTTTTCTCTTTTTTACGTAGAGTGGCATATTTTTATCAAAACTAGAAAGTTGGTCATTACGAATGAAACAAAAAATGCAAAGTGAGCGCCTAGGAACCGAACCGATTCCGAAGTTGTTGAAAAACTTGTCCATCCCAGCTATGATTGGGATGTTTGTTATGGCGTTATACAATGTTGTTGATACGATTTTTATTTCTTATGGAGTAGGAATTGATGCCGTTGCAGGGGTAACCATTGCTTTTCCGATCATGATGATTATGATGGCAGTCTCAGCTGCTATGGGGATTGGGGGAGCTTCTGTCATCTCTAGAAGGTTAGGGGAGAGACGAGAAGACGAGGCGAATCATGTATTTGGGAATATTATTTCTGTCATTCTCATTATTAGTGTGTTAGGAATGATTGGTGCTTTTACGATACTAGAACCGACTTTGCGGTTATTTGGAGCAACTCCTGACATATTAGGCTATTCATTTGATTACATGTTTCCCATTTTGTTAGGAACTTTTTTCTTTTCTTTTGCATTTGCAACGAATAATATTGTCAGGTCAGAAGGCAATGCCCAATTTGCAATGATGACGATGATCATTCCAGCTGTCATTAATATTATATTGGATCCTATTTTTATTTTTGGATTTAACATGGGTGTACAAGGGGCTGCGATTGCGACAGTTATCTCTCAAGCTTCTGTGTCAATTGTTATTTTACGATATTTCTTAACTGGGAAAAGCTCATTACAGCTTCGGATGGTTGATTTAAAAATTAAGTTTTCTACTGTGAAAGAAGTAGTTGCAGTAGGATTACCTGCATTCGCGCAACAGGCAACTGGCAGTGTAATGATGATTGCGATTAATACGATGCTCATTCGTTTTGGAGGTGATCTCCATGTTGGGGTATTTGGGATTATTCAACGAATCATTATGTTTACAGTCATGCCAATGCTTGGTGTGATGCAAGGAATGCAGCCGATTGTCGGGTATAATTACGGAGCTCGGAACTTTGATCGTTTACGTGAAACAGTGATAATAAGTTTAAAAGTTACATTCTATATTTCTGTTTTCATTTTTATTTTAATTATGACTGTACCGCATTGGTTGATGAGGATATTCACGTCTGATCCAGTTGTCATTGCTGCTGGTGTGGAGTATTTACGAATTATGTTTGCAGCCTTTTTCTTAATCACCATTCAAGTAATTAGTAGTGGGTTATATCAAGCATTGGGTAAGCCAAAGCAAGCCTTAATCTTATCATTATCAAGACAATTGATTTTCTTAATCCCGCTCGTGCTAATTTTGCCACACTTCATTGGTGTGTATGGTGTCTTTTTAGCCTTTCCTATTTCAGATTTCTTTGCTTGCTTACTTGGAGCCTTATTGATGTATCGTGATCGTGATATCTTTTTTGGAAAAGGGAGAGGAAGAGACAAGGCAGAGAAAGACCCTGTTCCTGTGTCATCAGGTACGTAACTAGGCATGTATGAAGAGTATTGTTGAAAAAAATAGATATAAAAGTGAGTAACTCGACATGTGAGCTACTCTCTTTTTTTTAGTGGTACAATGATGTATGCTTACGTAAAAATAAAGCTCAATCTGTAATGTAAGAAAGTAGGGAAATAAATGAAGGATTTTCAAGCATTAGGTGTAAGTCAAGAGTTACATGCAAAGTTGAAAGAGTATGGCATTATAAGTCCAACTCCGATCCAAGAAAAAGCAATCCCCTTTGTTCGTACCGGAGGAGATCTCATCGCTCAAGCACAGACAGGAACAGGTAAAACATTAGCTTTTCTTCTCCCAATCATTGAGAGCATTGATCCAACCAAGTCAAATGTTCAAGCGTTAATTGTCGCACCAACAAGAGAACTTGCCCTGCAGATTACAAATGAAGCAAAAAAGATGGTAGAGCACTTACCTACTATTGATGTGTTAGCCGTATATGGAGGTCAAGATGTTTTGCAGCAGCTTCATAAATTAAAAGGAGCGATTCAGATTATTATTGCAACACCTGGTAGGCTCCTTGATCATATTAGGCGGGAAACAATTGATCTAAGCGAAGTATCGGTCCTTGTGTTAGATGAAGCAGACCAAATGCTACATATGGGCTTCTTACAGGAAGTAAAGGAAGTAATTCGACATACTCCTACCGTTAGGCAAACGTTGTTATTCTCAGCTACGATGCCTGAGGAAATCCGTGAGCTAGCAAATGAATATATGAAGCACCCTGAAAATATATATGTTGAACAAAAAAATGTGACGATTGACCGAATTAAACAAATTGTTGTTGAAACAACCGATCGAGCTAAGCAAGATACACTGAGAACGGTTATGAAACAAGAACAACCGTTTCTAGCGATTATTTTCTGCCGTACAAAACGAAGAGCAAGCAAGTTAAATGCAGCCCTATTAGCGAATCGATATCTCGTCGATGAATTACATGGTGATTTGTCTCAAGCAAAACGTGAAAAAGTGATGAAAGCATTTCGAGAATGCCAAATTCAATATTTAGTCGCTACGGATGTCGCGGCCCGTGGATTAGATGTGGAAGGGGTGACTCACGTCTTTAATTACGACATTCCACACGATGTCGAAAGCTATATTCACCGTATAGGGAGGACGGGCCGGGCTGGAGAGGAAGGACGAGCTTTTACATTTGTTGCACCGAAAGATCGCCGTCATTTAGAGTTAATTGAAAATGGAATTGGAAAGAGGTTAGAACGAAAAAGAATTGATCGTACTTAAAAGAAGTCTTAAAAACATATAGGTTTACAATAATTATGAAAAAACCACGGGAGATTTTCTGACCTGTATATAGAATACGTTTATTTTTTTTCGTATAGTAGCAGTGTAGTCAACTAAATAACTGCTTCTATTTTCGTATAACCTTGAGTAATATGGACCAAGGGTATCTACTTGGAACCGTAAATTCCTAGCTACGAAAAATGTGTATGATTGCTGCTTGAAAAGGTGAAAAGGGAACCATTTTCAGTGGCATTATTGCACATTTTTTGTGGCTTTTTTGTGCGGCTAAATTAATTTGGGGGTGGTTTCCTTGAGTAAAATATTACTTAAACAAGCTGAAATCGTAACAATGAACGAAAGTGAAGATATCTTTGTTGGAGATATTTTAATTGAACATGATCGAATAAAAGAAATAGGAGTTAATTTAGATTCGGCAACTGTAGATAAAGTGATTGATGCTTCTAATAAGACAGTCATTCCAGGGTTTGTACAGACACATATTCATTTGTGTCAAACCGTGTTCCGTGGAAGGGCGGATGATCTAGAATTGTTAGATTGGTTAAAAAAACGGATTTGGCCATTAGAGGCAGCACATGATGAAGAATCCGTATACTACTCAGCTTTGTTAGGTATCGGTGAATTGATCCAAAGTGGGACGACATCTATTGTTGATATGGAGACAGTGCATCATACGGATTCAGCTTTTCAAGCCATTGCTTCAAGTGGAATACGGGCATTATCAGGAAAAGTCATGATGGATAAAGGAGACGAAGTGCCAAAAATATTGCAAGAAAATACAAAACAATCGATTCAAGAAAGTGTTGATTTGTTAGAAAAATGGCATAACTATGATGATGGTCGAATAAAATATGCCTTTTCGCCCAGGTTCGTTGTATCTTGCACGGAACCTCTCTTAAAAGAGGTTGCAAAACTTTCAGCTAATTATGGGGTCAATGTCCATACTCATGCTTCGGAAAATCGCGGTGAAGTCAAAATTGTTGAACATGAAACGGGAATGAGAAATATTAAGTATTTGGATCATGTCGGCTTAGCTAATGATCGTCTTATTTTGGCTCATTGCGTCTGGTTAAGTGAGAATGAAAAACGAATTATAAAAGAAAAAGGAATTCATGTAAGCCATTGTCCAGGTTCTAATCTAAAACTAGCTTCAGGGGTTGCTGAGATTCCTAGTTTATTAAATGAACAAGTTTCTGTAAGTCTTGGTGCGGATGGGGCACCATGCAATAATAATCTTGACATGTTTAATGAAATGCGTTTGGCTGCCCTTATTCAAAAACCACTTCATGGACCTACTGCGATGGATGCCAAGACAGTTTTAAAAATGGCGACAATTGGTGGAGCAAAAGCAATTGGTTTGGAAAGTGAAATTGGAAGTATTGAAGTCGGTAAGAAAGCAGATTTAGTCATGTTAGATTTACACAACTTCCATACGTTTCCGTCCTTTGATGTTGATCCGATTTCTCGTATTGTTTATTCAGCTACTAGAGCTGATGTTATTACATCAATTATCAATGGGAACATCGTTATGGAGAACCGTATAATGAAAACGTTGGATAAGGCTACGGTTTTAGCAGAAGCAAATCGATCGATCCAACGAATGACAAAAAGAATCGCATCGATTGTTTAGTTAGATGTTTAAGGTTAAAAGGAAGTGATCGTTTGAGTGAACAAACTTATTTGGTCTTTGTTTACGGAACATTAAGGAAAGGAGGGGCAAATGCTCATTATTTAAATGAAGCGAAAGCCATCTCTTTAAAGTCCTGGGCTTTAGGCGAGTTACATGATACAGGGTATGGCTATCCAGTCTTAAAAGAAAACCCGGATCGAAAAGTATCAGGTGAATTATATGAAGTTACAATGGATGAATTAGAACATCTGGATCAATTAGAGGACTATGTATCTGGCCGGAAATCAAATGAATATGATCGAGTGGTGAGGGTTATATATACAGAGGAAGGCGAGAGAGAAGCTTTCGTGTACATTGCAGGGAAGCAACTGTTAGATTGTTACAATTTAATTAGAGGAAACGATTGGATTTCTTATAAAAAACGTTAATGCTCTTTTTTCTGTTTTTTAGAGAATTAAAACTTTGATACCTATTTTGAAAGAAGTAGGTCTAATCACTATTAGTGATTAGACCTACTCTTTTACATTTTTCTGACGTTTTTTGATAGCACATAATTCGACAATGAACTGGGAACGTTTTACTTATGGACCAAATTATATGGAGGGGTGCTTAATGAGTCGGAAGAGAAAGGGTTTCAAGTTTAAACAATTATTTCCCCCTCAACTACATGATGATAATAAAGCAAATCCGAACATTAAAGAGCCTATAACAAAAGATGCGATCCAAAAAAGCTTAGCCGATGTTGATGATTTTGTTATGAAAGATATAAAAATTGGTGATAAAACCGTAACAATCGTTTACTTAAATACGATTGTCGAAACGACTATTATGGATGAATTAGTTTATAATCCGCTTAATCAGTCAACCTCCACTAAAGCAGATGAAATTTTTAAAAATTATAAGACATTGAAAGAGGACGAACTTCCAAAGCTGATTCATGACGTATGCAGTGGCTATACAGTTTTACTATTTGAAGATGAGATAATTGAGATAGATACATTTAGTGCACCAGACCGAGCGATTACGATACCAGAGAATGAAACGACGGTTATGGGTCCCCAAGATGCATTTGTTGAAAGTGTGGCTACAAATATTTCCTTAATCAAAAAAAGAATACGATCACCACAATTAAAATCTAAGTCGTTTTTATTAGGAACAGAAACGAAAAACGATGTGGTGATGTTATATATGGATAATATTGCAAATGATGAAAATGTTAATCGAGTACAAAGAAGACTTGAAAATATCGAGTTTCATGGATTTATTGGCATGCCAGTTTTGAAACAAATGTTAGAAGATAAGCCATTCTCCCCTTTTCCACAGTTTGGGATTACGGTGAGAAGTGATAACTCAGTTGATGCTTTATTAAATGGAAAAATTCTCGTAATGATGAATGGAAGTCCAGAAGCGGCCATTTTACCAGCAACGTTTTGGGAAATGTTTATTTCACCAGAGGATTATTATAACCGCTGGACAACGGCAAGTCTCCTGCGAACGTTGAGAATGGCAGGTTTTTTCATTTCTATTTTATTAACGTCTACTTATGTGTCTGTGCTAACCTTTCATCCTGAGATGATGCCACCCCAACTGTTGCGGCTGTTAGCCGAGTCAAGAGCACAAGTTCCCTTCCCACCTGTAGTAGAGGCTCTTATCATCGAACTCGTCATTGAAGTACTTCGTGAAGCTGGGGCAAGAATGCCGACGAAAATTGGTCAAACGATTGGTATCGTTGGAGGGATTGTTATCGGTACGGCTGCCGTTGAAGCTGGACTTGCAAGTAATATTCTAATTGTTTTAGTTGCTGTAACAGCGTTGTTGTCCTTTATAGCTCCGAGTTACTTAATGAGTAATGCAATTCGATTTATCCGTTATATCTACATTGTTTTTGCCGGGCTATTAGGAATGTTTGGACAAATGATTGTACTTGCATGGATGATCAACCATTTGTCAAATATGACTTCATTAGGAACGCCGTATATTACACCAGTGATTCCGAGAAAATGGTCAGACTTGCTCAATTCAGTTATCAGAGTCCCAGGTAACTTTATGGTGGAAAGAATGGGGGTTGCAAGAGCAAAAAAAGATTTAGTGCGACCATTAGACGAGGAGTAATCACAGAATGGATACAGGTAATTTTAAAAAATTAAATGCTTATCATGTCGTGTTTTTAGTTCAAAATACAATGATTGGAATCGGGCTTTTTTCCTTACCTCACGCGCTAAGTAGTGTCGGTTATAATCAATGGCTTGTCCCTATCTTATTAGGGGCTTTGACTAACCTAACTCTCATTCCTATTATCATGCTTTGTAAGAAATATCCTGACGATTCTCTCTTTAAAATAACAGAGAAATTACTTGGGAAGATCATAGGAAAAGCAGTAAATGTTACGCTTTTGTTATACGGAATTGTTGGTGCAGCAACCGTTGGCCAGGAATATGTTCGTCTCGTTCAATCGATCGTTCTGCCTACGTTCACGATTGTATCATTTACTATTAGCCTCTTTTTTGTTTTAACCTGTATCGTCTTAGGGGGAATTAAGTCTGTAGCTCGTTTTTGCATGTTTTCCTTCTTTTTGACCGGTTGGATGATCGTCTTTCTTCAGTGGCCATTACAAGCAGGAAATTGGCTTCACGTTGTTCCCACATTTGAAGTAAGTGGAATTGCTTGGCTAGAAGCTTTGTATGACGGGTCCGTTGCGATGTTTGGCTACGGATTGATCATGTTTTACTTCCCATATATAAAAAAACCAAAAAAAGCATTCCTTCATGCGTCTTTAGGTATTTGGATTGCTGTTACGTATTATTTTCTAGTTTCAATAGCCGCGGTTGCTTACTTTTCACCATGGCAAATAGATAATTTGCTTTACCCTGTGTTAAATCTATTTCAAGCAATCCAATTACCGTTTGTTGAACGGATTGAAAATTTCGGTACTACTCTGTGGGTGTTTCTCGTACTTTCCACAGCGGCTACGTATTTATGGGTTGCGAAAAAAGGGATGGATGCCCTGTTTAACAAACATAAAAACCGAACGTGGCATGTCTACGTTGTTGCTCTAGTAGCCATTTTCAGTATTATCGGACCCATCCCCATTCATATTCAAGAACTAATTTTTGATGATTGGAGTACCTATTTTGCTTATACATTAAACACATCGCCAATCTTGCTGCTTCTCATTCATAAAATAAAAAATAAGTTAAGGAAGGAGCCGAAAGAGAAAGGAGTGGCTTCATGAAGAAAGCAGCACTATTAATGATGGCTGTTCTATTGTTGCTATTTGGTTGTGCTGATCCTAATTTGGAGCATCCGGTAATTGAGGACTTAGGAATGGTTGGGGTAATGGGTTTTGATTATGTTGATCAAAATACTACCAAGCTTTCGCTTACGCTGCCACAACCTTCAAAAGATGCCCAAGAACAGGTACAGCAATTTACATCCACCGTTCAGCTGCCACATGAAGCGATGATGGATATATCAACCTTAACAGAAAAAACTCTTACTGCTGCACAATTGCGGGTTGTGTTATTTAGCGAAGAGTTTGCAAGAAAAAGAGGGTTAATGAAAGAGCTAGAAAATCTTTATCGTGATCCACAAGTAGGCTCAAATGTTTTTGTGGCCGTTGTGAAAGGAAATGTAGAGGATATTTTGACAGCAACGTATAAAGATAAACCTGAAATTAATAATTATATAAATGAATTATTAACACCAAGAACCATGACGGCCTTTAGTCCTTTTTCGACGATTCATAACTTTATAAATCGAAAAACAGATGAAGTGTCTGATCCTTCTGTTCCTTATTTAGAACGTGTGAATGGCGATTCGTTAAAAATTACGAAAGTTGCGATCTTCAAAGAAGACAAAATGGTCGATGCATTGGCACCTGAAGAGGCTAAGTTAGTAGAAGCCATGAAGGGGAAAAAAAACCTGCCTCCTTTATCAATCACGATTCCTACACCTGAGCGGACAGGAAAAGAACAATTTATTATGAAATTTACAACGTCAAGAGTAAATGTAAAAGTAAATGGAGATTTGCAAAAGCCAGAAATATTCGTTCATTTATACGCAAGTGGAAGTATTGTTGATTACGATGGAACTAGGTATTTGTCTGTTCGAGAGAACAGGGAGGAAGTAGAAGCAGAAGCGAGTAAACATCTTGAGCAAAAGGTGTTACGAGCTTTGGCATTTTTCCAAGAAAATGAAGTGGACCCGATTGGAATTGGGGATTATTTCCGATTAAACAATGCCAAAGGATGGTCTAAAGAGAGGTGGATAGAAGCATTTAGCCAAGCTGATGTAACAACCCATGTAGAATTGAGAATCGTATCAACTGGTACTCTAAAGTAAACTAGCACTTAGCTAAGGTGCTAGTTCTTTAGTGTTTGTTGGTGCATCAATGGAAAGTTTACATAAATTTTGCTGTACAGGAAACGATAAAAGAGTGAAGAACGACGGAAACTTGGGGTGAACGTAAGAGTGGTTACCTTAATCTTTTTTGTTATTTTAGTTTCAATGTTGCTAGTAATGTCGATGTTTGACGCGATTATTTACGGAAGGGCTTTTTTTGAAAGCATTATTCATATATATCCATTTGAATTAGGGACGAGACGAACGATTGTTACAGCGGCTGCTGTCGTAGGGCTACTGGTTGCTATATATGTTGACTACAAAGAAAAGAAAGATCAAAAGGGGCAACAATCTGTAAACAAGTGAGTGAGTGCTATGAAGGCAATTGGGAACGAAAAAATATCATTATGGCAATTATTTATCTTGATCACGATTTTTGCGATAGGAACAGCCGTAGTCGTAGGAGCAGGAGAAGAAGCTAGGCAGGATCTATGGATTGCTGAAATATTGGCAGCATCGATGGGGGTAATCATCGTATGGAGTTACTTTCAACTTATCTCATTTGCTGATCAGAAAAATTTATATGAAATGCTTTATTTTGCATTTGGCAAAATTCTCGGTACAACCATGTGCATCTTTTACGCACTTTATTTTTTTTATATTGCTTCAAGAAACATTCGCGACTTTGGGGAGTTAATGAAAATTACCATTTTGCCGATTACTCCTATGGAAGTCATCGTAATCGTTATGATGCTTCCTGTTATGTATACCGTCTATTTAGGTCTTGAAGTGCTTGCTCGTGTGACAGAGATTATTTCTCCTTATATTATCGGGATCTTAGTTGTTGTTGGACTTTTCCTTTTTTTTAGTGACGGGCTTGAATTAACTCATTTATTACCGATTTTAGGGGACGGGTTTGGACCAGTGTTTGAGGCTTTATTCCCTACATTGCTAACATTTCCTTACGGTGAAGTCATTGTTTTTACTGTTATCATGACAGCTACAACACGATTTTCACATGTAGGAAAAGTGGGGGCAGCAGCCGTGGCAGTTAGTGGATTGTTAATTACGTATGCCAATATTATTCAAGTTGCTGCCCTCGGAGTTGATTTAAAAACGAGGACGCTATTTCCGTTAATGACAGCAGCAAGAGAGATTATGTTAATGGAGTTCATTGAGCGTGTAGATATATTGGTCGTTTTTATTTTAATGTGCGGAGTTTTTATAAAAGTAAGTGTTTTCTTTTATGCGGGACTAAAAGGGTTAGAGTACGTTTTTTCAATTCCTTTTAAAAAATATATTATCCCTATAGGTACGTTGATTCCGTTTTTTGCTATATTGAACTCTGTTAACATTGTTGAACATTTTGAAGAAGGCTTGGTTATTGTTCCTTATTTGCTGCACCTTCCATTACAATTTGGAATACCAGTGCTGTTGTTTTGTATCATTTGGATGAAAAAAAGAAAGAATAAATCAGTTTCGGGAGGGATCGCATCTTGAAAAAAGTATTTAAACAGATCACGTCCTCCATGAAAGTCGATGATACTAATTATAAAACGACTCCTGAAGACCTAGTAGATGATCAAAATGGCTTAATTAGCATATCACCGTCAATAAAAAAAAATGAAGAAGAATTTAATCAAACGTTCGAGAAGAATTATGATTTTTATATGGAGAAAGTCTTTGTCGGTAAGCAGGAAGGATTAATATTATACTTAACAAGTATGGTTGATCTTCCGACTGTAGCTGAGACGATTCGGCTGGCACTTGCTAATGCATACAGGGGACAAAAACAGGTATCGACAGCTTCAGAACTCGAAAATTTTCAAAAAGAATTTTTTTCTAGTAACGATTCCGTTGTTATAGAATACAACCATGAAGTGAGCTGGTATGCTCTCTCAGGCTATACAGTTATTTTAATTGATGGCTTATCAAAAGGGATTGCGCTCAGCACGATTACGACAGAAAGTAGAGCCGTTGAACAGTCGAAAACACAAACGATTGTTCGTGGGCCGCAAGATAGTTTCACAGAAGTGAAAGCAACCAATGTTAGTTTAATTAGAAGAAGAATAAAAAATCCTCATCTGAAGGTTGAGCAATTCACTGTAGGAAAAGATACACAAACATCAGTTTGTATTGCCTATTTGGACAATGTTGCAAGCGAGGATATTGTGAGTCAGGTTAGGCAACGAGTAAAGGATATTAAAGGAAGTGCGATTTTTGATTCTGGTAATATTGAAGAATTTATTGCAGACCGTGTCATTACTCCGTTTCCAATGTTATATCATACCGACCGTCCTGATACAGTATCGTCAAACATCGTAGAAGGAAAAGTAGCTGTCATTGTCGATGGGACGCCGTACGTTCTTTTGGCACCGGTTGTTTTTACTGATTTTTTTCAAGTAAGTGAGGACTATTACCAAGGCTTTATGATGGCATCGATGCTGAGGTTGCTCAGGTATTTGGCGTTTATAATTGCATTGTTGTTACCATCTTTCTATATTGGTTTAACAACATATCATCCGCAATTAATTCCAACGGGCTTAATTATTAGTATTCAAGCGCAAAGGGAAGGGGTGCCTTTTCCTGCTGTTGTTGAATTGTTGTTAATGGAAGTCACTTTTGAAATTCTGCGAGAAGCTGGAGTTAGGATGCCTAGAGTTGTAGGTCAGACAGTTTCGATTGTCGGAGCTCTCGTTATAGGACAAGCTGCCGTTGAAGCAGGGATCGTCTCTCATTTTCTTGTCATTATTGTCGCTTTAACGGCCATGGCAGGGTTTGTCTCCCCTGTTTATTCATTTGCTAATTCGACTCGTTTGCTGCGATTTTCCCTAATCTTCATGACAGCAGCTCTCGGGTTATTTGGAACCATCATTGGCTTTTTAATGATTATTGCTCACCTGGCAAGCTTAAGGTCATTCGGTGTTCCTTATCTAGCACCAATGGGACCTTTTATCTTGGAAGATCAAAAAGATGTATTCATCCGTTTCCCTATTCAACTTATGAAGCGTAGGCCAAATTATTTGCATCCGAAAGCAGATGTGAAAGAACCGAATCCTAATCCGTTACCTTCTAAGCAAAAGGAGGAGAGTTCATGAGAGGGAAAGGGATCTTACTTGTCCTTTCTGTAATTGTTATTCTAACTGGCTGCTGGGATCGTAAAGAATTAGACCAATTATCCTTAGTTACAGGACTAGCTTTAGAGATAAGTGATGATGAGGCGTTTAGCCTAACGATTGAAGCGATCAATGCGAGCGAGCTAAATGAACAAACGGCCGAAGGAATGACTCCGACAATTACGTATGAGCTTAAAGGACTAACAATGGCTGAATTGCTTAATAAAATGAATATGGGAATTACGAGAGAATTGAATTTTTCACATACGAGGACGTTAATTGTCGATGAGAAGGTTGCAAGAGAAGGAATATCAAGATTTTTACAGTTTTTAGAGAAAAGCGGACAATTTCGTAATGATTTTCAGATTATTGTCGCAAGAGGAGTGAGGGCTAAGGACATCATTACAACGACCTATCCAATTCAGAAAGTCCCTTCATTAAAAATGTACGAGCAATTTCGTACGATTAAAGATAATTGGGGAGGGTACCCAGAATCAGCTCTTACCGATTTTGTGTTTGCCTTGACATCACCGGGGAGACATCCTGTGGCTGCTGCGGTTACGATTAGGGGGGATCCTAGTGAAGGTCGTAATGTTGATGATAACAGAGAGCTAGATTTAGATGCGGTAATTGAATATGACGGTATGGCGATGTTTCATAAAGATCGCTTAGTCGGATTCTTATCTGTAGAGGAAACACGAAACTATATGTGGACTCAAGATATTGATCAAACAACGGCGACCGCTGATTGCGGAAAGGATGGATATTTTGCATTACAGATTTATAATTCTCATACAAAAGTGAGTGCTAATTATGAGGATGGGGCTCCCGCTTTAACTGTAAGAATTATCGTTGAGGGAGATATTCACGATAATCAATGCCCAGATGCTTTAGATGAAATAGAGACTTACGAAAAATATCAAAATATAATGGAAGAGCACTTAGAAAAAAAACTATCCACAACAATTACAAACGTGCAAGAAAAGTATGGAGTTGATGTATTTGGATTTGGGGAACACTTAAGCAAGCAACAATATAAAATATTTAAAGAACATAAGGATGACTGGGATGAGGAATTCAAAAAAGCTAAAATTAGTGTTGATGCTACGGTCTATATAAGAAGGGATGGAATGAGAACAAAGAGTTTTATTGAACAAGTGGATGAATAAGGGTAATATTAGAAGAGTGAAGAAATCAAACTGTAAAAGGTGTATTTGGAAGGGTGTTTTTTATTTGCAAGATTTACATTCATTTGGCTGGTATGCAGCAAAACTAAAACCTCACCTGCCGAAAAAAGCGTTTCAACCAGTTCCTACGAGGTTATGGGGTGGACTAGCTTATTTAGTCATTACGGTAGTGGGATTACTTACAATTGGGCTGTTAGACGTGTTTCCGCTGTTTTATGTACCTATCTCGATTGTTCTTGGAGCAAGCTTTGCTGCTTTAGGGTTTTTAGGTCATGAAATTTTACATGGTACGGTAGTTAGAAAACCATGGCTAAGAGATTTCTTAGGGGCTGTTGCTTTTTGGCCGTTAAGTACGGGGCCAAAGCTGTGGAGAAAATGGCATAACTTAACACATCATGTTCATACACAGCATGAGGAGCATGATCCGGATTCCTGGCCGACGCTAGAGAAAATCATGAAAAGTCGTTTCTTGCGCTGGGTATATAAACTGCCATTACCTGTTCGCGCTTTCTTTAGCTTTTGTTCGTTGTCGTTACAGTTCACAGTACACTCTGTAAATATGTTTGTGATCTATTTAAAGGAATTTAATCCTAAGAAGCGACCTGCAGTAATGTTCGAAGCAATCGTACCTTGGATGACATGGATTGGTTTGCTCATTTGGGTTGGACCAGTTAAATGGATCTTTATGTTTTTGATTCCATTGTTGATTGCCAACCTTATCGTGATGGCCTATATATCAACGAATCATCGCTTAAACCCAACGACAGAAGTAAATGATCCATTAGCTAATAGTTTAACGGTTACGGTTCCAAAATGGGTTGATGTTCTACATTTTAATTTTTCTTATCATACAGAGCATCATTTATTTCCAGGGGTGAGTTCTAAATATTATCCTGAAGTAAAAAAATTAATTACAGAACATTGGCCAGAGCGTTACCATGAAATGCGTTTTGATAAGGCTTTAATCGCGTTATGGAAAACTCCAAGACCTTATCAAGATCGTGTTCTCATTGATCCAAGTAGTGGAGAAGTATTCGGGGCTTTAGGTGAAGGATTAGACACCACAAACATTAAAAACGTGACAAAAAAGGCAAGGGAATCTGATCTTGTTTCTGCCTTATCTAATTCTAAAAATCAAAAATAATTGGTTACTACCAGAGAAGGACGCTGCGTCTTTCTCTTTTTTTTATAAGTGCATAGACAGAAGCTCAGTTAATATATTAAGAAGTGACCATTAAAGGAAAAATGCTACTTTAATGGTCACTTGATCGTTCTACGGATTTGTTGACCATAGGCCAGCAGATTTAATAAAGATTCGTGGATGGAGCTTTAGCTGGGCGACCATATATTCAGCAAGGTCTTCAGGCTGCATCACTTTTTCTGGGTTGCCATCTGTTAGGTTTTCTCTAAACGCAAGTTCGGTTGCAACTGTACTTGGTGTTAGTGCGGTTACACGAATATTATGTTTGCGAACTTCAAGGGCTAGCGATTCAGTAAGTCCGAGTAACCCAAATTTTGAGGCGCTATAAGCACTTGTGACCGGAGCACCTTTTTGTCCTGCTGTTGACGAGATATTAATAATATCTCCGCCAGTTTTTTCTATTAATTGCGGAAGTACGGTACGAGTCACATAATAGACTCCAAGTAAGTTAATGTCGATCATGCTCTTCCACTCTTCTGGAGTAAGTTCTAGAAATGATCCAAATTTACCCGTGCCTGCATTATTAATCAAAATATCAGCGAGTCCGAGCTTACTTGTTACATGGTCGATCGCTTGTTCAACTTGCTCTAATGATGAGACATCGACCGTAGCATAAGCTGCCTTTACGCCCATTGCTTCTATTTCATTTGCTACTTCAACAAGGTCAGACTCGGTTCGTGCAAGCAACCCAACTTGGACACCTTCTTTTGCTAAAGCAATGGCTGTTGCTCGACCAATCCCTTTTCCTGCTCCTGTAACGATGGCAACTTTTCCTTGAAGTGACTGTGCCATGACAACATCTCCTTTTCTTATGTAGAATAGAATTGTATTTTACAACTTGAGCATAATAGAGTCAAAAAAAATGCCTGCTTAACAATTTAGAGGAAACTGACAAGGTGAAAGTCGCCCGTTGAGAGTGAAGTTGGTGTTGGAAGTGCCTTTACTTTTTCGGTTCCCATCAAAGGAGAAGAAACATGAATAAAATAGAATTTGTTCCTTACGTAGAAGACATGGAGGAAATACTCAAGTACTACCAGCTTAAAGATGGTCAAGAGATGTTCGTCTTACATCCAAAGGAAGCCATTGATATTTGTAAATATGACCAAGAGAGACATCCATTTGTTTTGCAAGCTCGAGTTAAGATTGTTGGTTTCTTGGTTCTACACTGGGGAAAAGAAGTCCGTACCTTCAGTGAAGATGAACATACAGTGTTAGTTAGAGCGTTCTCGATTGATGCGAGAGAACAAGGAAAAGGGTATGCGAAAAAAGCTATGTCACAATTGCCGTCCTTTGTTGCTAAACACTTTCCTAAGACGACTGAAATCGTCTTAGCTGTGAATCAAAGAAATGTACGCGCACGGTCACTGTATGAAAGTATCAATTTTAAGTATACTGGAAGAAATATTGAAGGAAGAAGTGGTTTGCAAGACGTGATGCATTTTCCGCTGACTAAAATGAAAAATAAGTAAAATAAAAAAGGAGTTTAAAAAAGTGAGTAAGAAAAAAATTACCGTTATAGGTAGTATTAATATGGATTTAGTGACGATAACCAACATTCGCCCACAAGTCGGTGAAACGGTACTAGGTGAATCCTTTTCTACGGTTCCGGGTGGAAAAGGTGCGAATCAAGCCGTTGCAGCAGCGCGACTCGGTGCGGATGTAACTTTAATTGGCTGTGCTGGCTCTGATGCGTTTGGACAGGAATTAAGAAGTCGTCTTATGAATGAAGGAGTTTCTTTTCGTGAGGTGCAGAATGAGACAAAGAAACATACAGGGATAGCGGCTATTACGATAAGTGATCAGGACAATAGCATTATTGTCGTTCCTGGTGCAAACAAAGAAGTAACTCCTAATGGAATAGAGCCATTTATCGAAACAATTGCAGGTAGTGATATGATTTTGCTGCAATTAGAAATCCCAACACATACTGTTGAATATGTAATTAAAAAGGCAAGTCTTTATAAGGTTCCCATCATTTTAAACCCAGCTCCGTTTCATCCGTTCTCGATGGATACGTTGGAGAAAGTAACTTATATTACACCGAATGAGCATGAGGAGAAAATGTTACAGATCGTGAACATGAAAGAAAAGCTAGTAGTAACAAAAGGGAGTCAAGGCGTGTCTATTTGGGACAACGATGAATTTGTTGATATTGCCAGCTACAAAGTTGACGTCGTTGATACAACGGGTGCTGGAGATGCCTTTAACGGTGCCTTAGCTGTGGTATTAGCTGAAGGGGCCTCATTAAAGGATGCCTGTCGATTTGCAACGGCTGTAGGAGCCTTAGCTGTGACGAAGCTCGGAGCTCAGAGTGGAATGCCAACTAGAGAAGAAGTGGAAGCTTTTCTTGGATATCAAAAAAAATGATATGAAAGAAAAGCTTGACGTTCATAGCTTATTGTCAGAATATAAGCAAACAGAAAAAAGCTTATAAAAATACGCTTTTTTCTGTTAAACTAGCTTCTTACAATGCTAACATTTGTTTAATATCTTCAATGCTTAACGACTGTAATGTTTCTTCTCCTGGCTGGATAATGGAATCAACGAGTGCTTTCTTTTTTTCATGCATGGTAAGTATTTTTTCCTCAATCGTTCCATTTGCTATTAATTTAATGACTTGGACATTTTTCGTTTGACCGTACCGGTACACTCGATCAGCAGCTTGCTCTTCTATTGCTGGGTTCCACCATGTATCGTAGAGGATGACTGTATCTCCTCCTATTAAGTTAAGCCCAGTGCCACCTGCTTTTAAGGAGATCAAAAACAGTGATTTTTCACCATTATTAAATCGTTCGGCCATTTCTACTCGAGCTTTTGGTGGGGTTTGTCCATCAATATAATGGTACGTCCAACCTTTTTCATCAAATGATTTACTAATTAAGCTAAGCATGGAAGTGAACTGTGAAAAGATGACCATTTTTTGCTCTGATTGTAAACCTTCCTCTACATATTCAAGTAATCGTTCCATTTTCCCTGATTGATAAGTGGTATACGGGTCAATGAGATTTGGATGGCAGCAAATTTGACGTAAGCGCGTTAGGCCTGCGAGAATTTCAATTCGTTTTTGTTGAAATTCATTGCTCTTAATGGCCGCATCCACATCATTAGTCAGTTGTTTTACTTGTGCTACATACATTTTCTTTTGGTCTGGGCTTAAATCTGTATATTGGACAGACTCAACTTTATCAGGCAGTTCAGATAAGACATCTCGTTTTAACCTACGCATAATAAATGGCCGGACACGTTTTGAAATCGTCTCATTTGAAAGATCTTTAAATTGCTTTTTTGTCCCTAGCATTCCTGGTAAGATGCTATGAAAAATCGAATATAACTCATCTTGATGGTTTTCAATCGGTGTCCCGCTTAGTGCAAAACAACTATTCGATTGAAGGGTACGGACAGCTTTTGTTGTCTTCGTTGCGTCATTTTTTATTGCTTGAGCTTCATCTAAAATTAATGTAGAGAAATTACGAGATTCGTAAAGGTCACAATCTCGTTGAATTAATGGATAAGATGTAACAAGTACGTCAAAATCCGTTGCGATAAGTTCTTTTCTAACTTGTTTTGTTCCAGCAACAACCGCCACTTTTAAAGAAGGGGCAAACTTAGCTAATTCCTTTTCCCAATTATAAATTAAACTAGCAGGTGCAATAATTAATGCTTGAAAATTTGGTCTCTCTTCTTTTTCTCCTTGAATATAGGCGATGGTTTGCACCGTTTTTCCTAACCCCATATCATCAGCTAAAATACCACCAAGTCCAATTTGAGATAGGGTACGGAGCCAGCGGTAACCATTAATCTGATAATCACGTAACTCTGCATGCAGGTTAGAAGGAGTATTCCAATCACTAAATTCAGGTGACTGTATGTCAGATAAAAGTTGGTGAAGCTGTTTTGAGATTCTTGTCTGTCCATTTTGCCGATCTAGCTCAAATGCTTTATGCAAAGGGATTATCATTTCTTTTTGTAATTTTTGCTTTGGCGATGCCACCGTATTGATTACTTGCCTGACTGAATCAAAACGATTGTGATTCAGTTGAAGGTAAGATCCAGAAGACAATTTATAATATTTTGCATTTGTTTGTAAGGCGCGAAGGACATCGATTATGTCATCCTCTGCAATGCCTTCTAAAGAAAAAGTAACATCAAGCCAATTTGTCTCATTATTTACATCAAGCTGGACAGATGGCGTGGAACTTGGTGTGGCAATTACGTTCCGAACAGCAGACGTTGTATAGACTTCCATTTCTTTTTGCAAAATAGGAAGTTGTTCAAATAAAAATGGAACAATCGTTTCCCAACTTGTTAAAGTAAGTTGTCCGTCTACTATGTGGAAATCTGTTTCTTTCAAAGTAGCTAAGATCGATTCTTCTTTTTGAATGTCTCGTGTAATGATTTTCTCATTTATATGATTTGATTCCTCAAATGGATTACGTGCATGTTCTCCATATTCAAACGAAACTTTTCCTATGAGCGTTCCATCATGTAAATCGAGATAAAACTTAGCCATAAGAGGTTTTGTTTCAATTGCATCATATAGTTCTTCGGATAATTGAACGGTTCCGACCGTTTTAAGAGTAGGAAGAACATAGGAACAAAACGCCTCAAGTTGTTCTTTTGGAATGACATCAATTGTGTCCGTATCGTCGGCTTGTTCAGCGATAATGTGGACATGTTTTGCTTGATCGTCACTTAGCTGATAGATGTTATTTCCGTGAATCAGTGTGCAGAACTCTTCATCAACAAAGTCAAATTCGTATGCATTCTCACTAATTAGATGAACATGTGAATCATCCTCGTCAGACTCTAATTTAAAAGATAACACTTGAATATTTTCAAGCGACTTAATTTTAATCTGTTCTGATTGAAGTGTACCGTCGATTGTTAATACAACCGGCTTGTCTGCTAGTTGTTCGAGAAATGAAGGCAAACTAACTGCAGGAATTTCATATGATCGTTTTTGACTAGTACGATAATCATCATCTTTGTTAGCAGCTATAATTTCTAAATGAGTGTATAGCTGTTTCAAAAGGCTCGCATCACTCTCATTAATTTGATGACAACTAGGGTCATATGAAAAATTAGCTGTGAATGTATAGGATTCTGCCTTCATAAAAGAGTGTAAAAACTCTTCAATGTTTTTAACAACATAAAGGCGCTTTGTCCCAACTTTAAGCCTAAGTTCAACTCGATCTAGCAATGGGCTGAAAGAGGTGTGAGAGAATAAGAGCTCATATTGAACTTGAAGTGGTTCCTTTTCAATCGTAGTGTGCCTTTGATTTTTTGAGAATACGTTTTGAAACTTTTCAAGCATTTTACTGCGAAGTTGATTCGGTTGTGAAGAAGGAAAGGGGATGATAGACTCTTTCTCATCTTGCCATTCTTTAATGGCAAATAACATGGCAACGATATGCTTGCACGCACCTGGATACGTTGCTGATGCTTCACAATCACAAGAATAATAAATCGATTCTGGTCCTTTAAATGTAATTTCACATTCGTACAATAACGTTCCATCAATAAATGCATAAAACGTATTGGAAGCCGGTTCAAAATCAAGGTCAGCCACTCGCTCCAGTCGGAAGTAATTAATTCCTCTGTTAAAGGTAGATTGATTTGTCGCTATAGATAGTATATAGGTAGCAGTAAGCCACGGATAAGTCATTGAAAAAGTGCCTCCCCTAAAAAACAATATATCTATCATAACATGATATATGGAAATCGGACGATCAGCTAGGTAGTACGAAATAGATCGCTATGCTAGAAAACTTTTAAGCTAGTTTATTTGACTAAGTGAAAATTCTTGATTTATTGAAAATTAAGTGGTAAGATCCTTTTATTAAAGGGACTTTTTTCTTTGATCATTGGAATGAAAAAGAGTTTACCCTTACTATTAGTTCATAATTGAATAAGTTTCTTCGGGGCTGGGTGGAAATCCCGACCGGCGGTGATGAAGCAATGCTTCTTAGTCCGTGACCCGACTCTTTTTACAAGAGGCGGTGGACCTGGTGAAACTCCGGGACCGACAGTGAAAGTCTGGATGGGAGAAGGAACGAAACGGTACAGTACAGTAAGGTTTCTTTCATATTGTATTTTTGAAAAAAACGTTACTTTTTAGGGGAGTAGTCTATCCTTTTTTTGTACCAATTAACGTCAACTTTTTATTGTACGTTTATTTCGTGATATTTTTAACATGTAAGCCCTGAGGTATATTTGCTCAGGGCTTTTTCTGTATTTACTTGTAATGTGAGGGATCAGCATGAATGATGTTTACTATATGAGGCTTGCTCTTGACCTTGCAAAGAGCACAAAAGGGCAAACGTCCCCTAATCCAATGGTTGGATCTGTTGTGGTGAAAGATGGTGTAATTGTCGGTGTTGGTGCCCATTTAAAAGCTGGCGAGGGCCATGCCGAAGTGCAGGCACTTGCGATGGCAGGGGAAAAAGCGAGAGGTGCTACCATCTATGTGACGTTAGAGCCGTGCAGTCATTATGGGAGGACACCGCCATGTGCAGATCTCATTATTGAAAAGGGCTGTAAAAGAGTTGTTGTTGCGACAAAAGATTCAAATCCTGAGGTATCAGGTCGAGGTATTGCAAAACTTAAGGAAGCAGGGCTTGAGGTGGAGTTTGGCATTTGCCAGGATGAAGCCAATGAGATAAATGAAGTGTTTTTTCATTTTATGAAAAATCAAATCCCATATATTACCCTTAAATCCGCTACGACTCTTGATGGGAAAACAGCGACTGTAACTGGGAAAAGTAAATGGATTACAGGTTCAGATGCAAGAGAAGATGTTCATCGTTATCGCCATCAACATGATGCGATCCTCGTTGGCATTGGAACGGTGTTAGCCGATAATCCATCATTAACAACACGCCTTCCAAATGGTGGGAAAAATCCAATTCGAGTCGTTTTAGATCGCTCATTACGCATTCCAATTGAAACTAAGCTTGTTCAAGACCAAGAGGCCCCGACTTGGGTATTAACGACAGAACAAGCGTCAAAAGCGAAGCAATCAGAACTTGAGCAATTGGGTGTGAACGTCTATCGTTTACAAGATGATTCTGTTGAAGCGGCTTTAGCTTTACTAGGGACAAAAGGCATCACGTCTTTATTTGTTGAAGGTGGCGCAGAGGTGAATGGGAGCTTTTTGAAAGCTCGGGCCGTTAATCAAGTAATCACGTACTTAGCCCCAAAATTATTTGGTGGCAAAGAGGCACCAACTGCAATCGGTGGTGTTGGCTTTCATGATGTGGAAGAAGCAATTGAATTAGAAATTAAAGAAGTGACAACGATAGGAACAGATATAAAAATCGTCTCACGTGTGAAAGGTAGTGAGTAAATGTTTACAGGTATTATTGAGGAAGTAGGACAAATTCAAGAAATGCGATCAAGCGGTGAGTCGATGGTTATGAAAATAGGTGCGAACCGTATTTTGAATGACGTGAATCTTGGTGATAGCATTTCTGTTAATGGTGTTTGCTTAACCGTTACATCCTATACTTCTACTCATTTTACTGTCGATGTCATGCCGGAGACGGTTCGGGCAACGAGTTTACGTGGACTTGGCCGAGGTTCTCGCGTGAATTTAGAACGTGCCATGAGTGCAAAAGGCCGTTTTGGAGGACATTTTGTTTCTGGTCACGTTGATGGAATAGGGACAATTTTAGCGAAAACACCTGAACAAAATGCAGTTTACTATCGTATTGGCGTAACAGAAGAGCTACGTCATTATATGATTGAAAAAGGGTCAGTTGCTGTTGATGGCACGAGCTTAACGATATTTGCTGTGGATAATGAAAGTTTTACGATCTCGATTATTCCTCATACTATTGAAGAAACAATAATTGGAACAAAAGGGGTCGGAGATATCGTTAATATCGAGTGTGATATGGTTGGAAAATACATTGAACAATTTATTTCAAGACGATTGGAATCTTCGAAAAAGCCAAGTTCTTCATTAACAGAAAGTTTTCTTTCTGAACACGGATATAAATAATAGGGTAGGACGGTGAGAAGGATGGCGGAAAAAAAGGATGAAGCAAGATTATTTGATCCAATTGAAGAAGCGATTTATGAGCTGATGCAAGGTCGTTGTGTCATCGTATGTGATGACGAAGACCGCGAAAATGAAGGAGACTTTTTGGCAATAGCAGAGAAAACAACTCCTGAAGTGATTAATTTTATGGTTACACATGGACGAGGACTTGTGTGTGCACCAATTACAGAAGAGCGTGCCAAACAACTGGATCTTGTGTCAATGGTCGATCATAATACAGACCCACATGGGACGGCGTTTACGGTTAGTGTTGATCATTATACAAACACAACGGGGATCTCAGCGAAAGAACGTGCAGATACGGTAAGAGCTCTTGTTGACGATAATGCAAAAAAGCATCATTTTAAACGCCCAGGTCATACGTTTCCGCTCGTAGCGAAAAATGGAGGTGTCCTGCGTCGTGCGGGTCATACAGAAGCTGCGATTGACTTAGCTCGTCTTTCAGGTGCGAAACCCGCAGGAGTCATTTGTGAAATAATGAATGAGGATGGCACGATGGCACGAGTACCTCAGTTACGAAAGATTGCCGATGAGCATGAATTAAAGATGATCACGATTAAAGATTTAATTAAATACCGTCACCGCAAGGATAAACTTGTTAAAAGAGAAGTAGAAATTAAGCTTCCTACGGATTTTGGTAATTTCCGTGCAATCGGATTTTCTGATATTATCGATGGCAAGGAAAGTGTTGCTCTAGTAAAAGGTGAAATTATTGAAGGGGAACCGACGCTTGTCCGTGTCCACTCAGAATGTTTAACAGGTGATGTGTTTGGCTCACACCGTTGTGATTGTGGACCTCAATTGCATGCTGCTTTAGCTCAAATTGAACAAGAAGGTCGCGGGGTTCTTTTGTATATGCGCCAAGAAGGCCGCGGCATCGGATTAATGAATAAGTTAAGAGCTTATCAACTGCAGGAAGAAGGGTATGATACAGTTGAGGCAAATGAGAAGCTTGGTTTTCCTGCTGATTTACGCGATTATGGCATTGGAGCACAAATCTTGCGTGAACTGGGTGTAAGACAGATGCGCTTATTAACGAATAATCCACGTAAGATTACTGGATTAAAAGGGTATGAGCTTGAAGTGGTTGAACGTGTTGCACTTCAATTGCCTCATAACAAAGACAATGAGAAATATTTAAAGACAAAGTCAGAAAAACTAGGGCATATGCTTCATTTTTAATTAAGGAAAACAAGGCTGCATCACGCCTTGTTTACTACATAAAAAACAATAAAATAACATATTTCTTGAGGAGGAAAAGAAAAATGGGACAAGTTTTTGAAGGTCATTTAGTAGGTACTGGATTGAAGGTAGGGATCGTTGTTGGACGTTTTAATGAATTTATTACTAGTAAATTACTAGGCGGCGCACAAGATGCCCTAAAACGCCATGGCGTAAACGAAGTAGATGTGGATGTAGCATGGGTACCAGGTGCATTCGAAATTCCTTTTGCGGCAAAGAAAATGCTTGATACAGGTAAGTACGATGCTGTCATTACGTTAGGGACCGTTATTCGCGGAGCAACACCACATTTTGATTTTGTATGTAGTGAAGTGGCAAAAGGGGTAGGTTCTCTTTCTCTTTCAACAGGTAAACCAGTCATTTTTGGGGTATTAACAACTGATACAATTGAGCAAGCAGTAGAGCGTGCTGGAACGAAGGCTGGAAACAAAGGATGGGATGCTGCAACAGCTGCGATTGAAATGGCGAATTTAGGAAGAAGCTTCGAATAGATAGTAGCGTTGAGGTAATCTTAAAAGAATGAGAATCTATGTTTCCTAACTTAACATAAAGGGATGGGGAACAGTTCGATTTACTTTTTTAGATTGCCTCTTTTTTCTTTTACATGATTTTTTAT
The DNA here is from genome assembly GCF_056619925.1 of Halalkalibacter sp. HAAS-P013. Classification (NCBI taxonomy): domain Bacteria; kingdom Bacillati; phylum Bacillota; class Bacilli; order Caryophanales; family Bacillaceae; genus Halalkalibacter; species Halalkalibacter sp. HAAS-P013. The sequence continues at coordinate 574,292 of NZ_JBWQTU010000001.1, read as the reverse complement.
TTCTCTTGTTTATTTCTGGCAAGAAAATTGATAAAATGGATGGTGGTTGTACATACCCTTCTAAAGGGATAAGGTTTCAAGGAATTATATTTTATACAAAAAAGGAGCAAAAAAATGGAAAAAGTTTTGATTTTTGGACACAAAAGCCCTGATACAGATACGATTACCTCTGCAATTGTTTATGCAGACCTTAAAAACAAACTAGGTGTCAATGCAGAGCCTGTTCGCTTAGGTGAAATCAATGGGGAAACACAATATGCGTTAGATCATTTTGGAGTAGAGGTCCCACGTTTAGTTGAGACAGTTGCAAACGAAGTGGAAAATGTTATTTTAGTGGATCATAACGAACGTCAACAAAGTGCCATGGATATTGACTCGGTACGTGTACTGGAAGTAATCGATCATCATCGGATTGCGAATTTCGAAACAAGTGATCCGCTTTATTACCGTGCAGAGCCTGTTGGATGTACGGCTACCATCTTAAATAAGCTGTACAAAGAACATGGTGTGGCAGTTGAGAAAAATATTGCTGGTTTAATGGTATCTGCTATTATTTCTGATTCTTTGTTATTTAAATCACCAACGTGCACGGATCAAGATATCGCTGCAGCACGTGAATTAGCTGAAATTGCTGAAGTAGACTTAGACAGCTATGGTCTTGAAATGCTTAAAGCAGGTGCTGATGTAAGCAGTAAGTCTGTTGCTGAACTTATTTCTTTAGATGCTAAAGAATTTACAATGGGAGAAAACAAATTAGAAATTGCCCAAGTTAATGTTGTAGATACGAATGATGTTTTCAATCGAAAAGTAGAAGTTGAAGAAGCATTAACAGCTGTTATTGAAGAAAAAGGCTTAGATCTTTTCTTATTAGTTGTTACAGACATTCTAGAAAATGATTCAAAAATTTTAGCATTAGGTAAATTATCAGATGCAGTAGAAAAAGCGTACAATGTAACGCTAGAAGACAATACTGCTGTTTTGAAAGGTGTAGTGTCTCGTAAGAAGCAAATTGTTCCAGGATTGGATACAGTATTAGCGAAATAATCGGGATTGAAGATTTATAAATAGTAGGGTAACTAAAAAGCGCTAAATAGCCATTATGTAATGGCTAGAGCCTTTTTAGTTACCCTTTTTTTCTTTCCGTATATCTAGCCTTTTAGGATCTTTGTAAGTTATTAAAATAATTGGATTTTAGTCAATAACAACTTTCATGTTCATTGCATATAGTAAAAACAAAACAAAATAAATGTTGAAAAAATCAAGACGAAATCTGCTGAATTGTGGTAAAATATTGTTGGTGAAAGCGCATACGATAACAACTCATCATCTGAGTTAGAATGTGAGAGGTCTATTATGCTTGTACCTTATAAGACTACGAATCAAAAAATTGCTATGGGGCTTCTTTCTTTTATGCCAAAGGAGAAAGATGTCAAAAAACTAACAAAAACAATGGAACGTTATGAAAATGATCCTGATTGGAAATTGTATTTATGGAAAGAAGATGATTTTGTCGGTGTGTTAGGTATTTCAGTCGAGGATGGAGAGGCAATGTTGCAACATCTTTGTGTGAATCCTTCACATCGGAGGGAAGGAATTGGCAAAACAATGCTCCAGGAGTTAAGGAAAATACTCCCTTGTGAATTGAAGCCGACAAAAGAAACAAAAAGTTTTCTATTAGCCTGTGTTGAAAAAGAAGAGAAAAGCGTATAATCGCTTTTCTCTTCTTATTTTTTAAACTTATTTTCGGTTATTTTTAAAAGCTAGCTGACGGGCTCTTTCTAAAATGACATCAGACCGGTCCCGCTTGGTATGTTTATGAATAATATCTTCATTGATTTTTTTTTGCACGTTCCAATCTATTCCTAACTTCTGACAACGCTCTTGGCAAGAAATGAGAATGTCTTCTTTTTCAAATGGCAAATCAATATCTGCAAAAGCTCCATTAGAAGAGGTAGCAAGAGTCTTTTGATCAACTAGTTGTCTTACTAATTCTGTACCATCTAAGCCAAGTTCTGATAAGGCAGCTTTGTTTTTGGAAAGGATCTTTATTGCTTTGTCATACATTCGATTAGCACCATTTAGATTGCCTCTTCGATGATGGTAAAGACCAACGGCAACTTGAATAAGCCCTACCCAGTGCGAAGAGCGGTTTTTAGGGTCATGTTCTTTCCAATATTCTTCTAGGACTTCATGACATTCAAAATAATCTCGTTCGACGTGAAAATAAATTAGGTAGTCTAGATAAGCGGAAGGGTACATTAGGAATCTCCTTTTTCGGACATATGTTTGTAAATAGTTTAACACAAAACAAGATGATGGTTCCCTTTACGTGTTTCAAATCAAGTCATTCAATTGTTTCGTTAAAAGAAGCTAACAGCTTAGGTTCCACGCATCTGTAAAGTATGATATAATCTCCTCTAGCAATAATTATATTAAGCTAGTGGTGGTTGGATGAATCCTTATAGTGTGAAGCTTGATACATTTGAGGGTCCTCTTGATCTACTTTTGCACTTAATTAATCAAGCAGAAGTTGATATTTATGATATTCCTGTTGCCGTTATTACGGATCAGTATTTAGCATATATTCGCGCTATGCAGGATCTAGAATTAGATATTGCTAGTGAATATTTAGTAATGGCTGCTACATTGCTTGCAATCAAAAGCAAGATGCTTCTCCCGAAACAAGAGGAGGAGCTTTTTGATGATGAATGGCAACTAGAAGAGGAAGAGGATCCACGAGATGAGTTAATGTATCGACTTATTGAATATAAGAAATATAAAGAAGCGGCATCAGAATTAAAAGAAAAAGAACAAGAACGTAGTCTTGTACATACACGGCCACCTGAAGATTTAGAGCCGTATATATCTGAAGAAGAGCGACGTGATATTGCCATTTCAGGTGTTTCTTTGTTTGATATGCTTAGTGCGTATCAAAAGCTAATGAAGCGAAAAGAATTAAAAGCGCCACGGACAACAACTGTGAAGAGTCAAGAATATTCGATTGAGGATCGAATGCAGGAAATTGTAAAAGAATTAAGAGCACGATTCAATGGATATTGTCACTTTCATGATTTGTTTCCAGTCCCTGAACGTAGTCATATTGTTGTAAGTTTTTTAGCGATTTTAGAACTGATGAAGACAAAAACGATTCGTTGTGAGCAATCCGGTAATTTTTCAGACATCATGATTTTCAGCATAGAGGAGGGAGTTCGCAGATGAAGATTCAGGAACTTCATGGAGCCATTGAAGGTTTATTGTTTGTAGTTGGGGATGAAGGGATGACAGTAGAAGATGTCGCGACTGTACTTGAGATGGAAGTACTCACGATCCAAGAAGCGATTCTCTCTCTTCAATTGTTATATAAAGAGCAGGAACGTGGGTTACAAATTGTTGAAATGGCTGGTGCGTTCAGGTTAACAACGAGACCTGAGCATGCACCTTATTTTAAAAAGCTAGCGGCATCTCCTCTCCATTCGAGTTTGTCCCAAGCAGCGCTTGAAACGCTAGCGATTGTAGCATACAGGCAGCCAATTACGCGAATGGAAATTGACGAAATTAGAGGAGTGAAATCAGATCGAGCAATTCACACGCTTTCCTCTAAATTGTTAATAAAAGAAGTAGATAGAGCGCCAGGCCCTGGAAGACCGATTTTATATGGAACAACGAAATTTTTCTTAGACCATTTCGGGTTAAATCATTTAGATGAATTGCCACCTTTACCTGAGAATATTGACGAACATTCACTTGAGGATGAGGCAGATCTATTCTTTAGAAAATTTGAAGAAACGCTAGAATCAGAGTAGAGATTAAACTGGAGTCCTCACAATTTTTTTTGTAAACAAACACACAGAGGCATCCATCTAACATAGTATAGAACGTTACTGCTATGTTACGAGGGAGGAATGCAGTGTGAATGAACATGAAAAAGCGATTTACGATTGGGCCAAAGAGGTAAAAAACATTTGGAATCAATATGGTTCTGAAGTAGAAGCACGGGTTGGATATGGTAAAATTAAACCTTTTATGAACTCATTGGTAACGTTACTTAATGAATGTGAACACCCGAATGAACAACGAGGACATAGCGATGAAACGAATTTAGACAGTCTTGCTGCTGAAGTGTATGAAAGGTGGGGGGAATTAGCACCTACTCGTGCAGAAGCGGCTCAAGCAGCTCAAGCTGCCTTTGACCCAGTTCCGATTGGGGGGCATAAGTTACCGCCATTGCCATATGCATATAATGCATTAGAACCCTATATTTCAGAGGAAATTATGCGTCTTCACCACCAAAAGCACCATCAAAGCTATGTCGATGGCCTTAATAAAGCTGAAAAGGAAATGCAAAAAGCAAGAAGGAAAAGCGACTATGATTTAATTAAGCATTGGGAAAGGGAAGCGGCTTTTAACGGAGCGGGACATTATCTCCATACAATTTTCTGGAATATTATGAGTCCTGGCGGTGGGGGGAGACCAAGTGGAGAACTAGCTCAACAAATAAATCGAGACTTTGGCAGTTTTAGTAAAATGAAAGAACATTTTTCAAATGCAGCAGAAAAAGTTGAGGCAGTTGGCTGGGCCCTCTTAGTATATTCACCGCGAACGCACCGCTTGGAGATTCTTCAAGCTGAGAAGCACCAAAATTTAAGTCAGCAAGATGTCATTCCTTTACTTGTTCTAGATATGTGGGAACATGCCTACTACTTACAATACAAAAATGAACGAAAGCCATATATAAATAATTGGTGGAATGTCGTAAATTGGCCAGAAGTGGAGAGGCGTTTTCTTGAGGCACGTCAATTAAGGTGGAAAACATACAAATAAATCCGAAAATGTTTTGAAGAGGTGCCTCATCGCGATTGAGTCACCTCTTTGATGTTATATATCCAATTATTTAATTACTCATCAAACAGTTCAAGAAAATATTCTTTTAAAGCTTCCATCCGTCGTTCATCTAGTTCCTTCTCTGTTCCAGAAACAATAATAGATGTAATGGTATCATTTTTATGGAGACCGCCATGTTCGCCACCTTCATTATGAACAGGTGCGCCTTCAGATTTCAACGTATATCCAGGCTTTGCAGTCACGATCATTGATTCAGAATGACTGTAAAGAGCCCCGTATAGTTGATGAAAAATATCGGGATAATCGCCATAGGCAATCGTTCCATCTTTTTCATTAACTTTAATATCAGCAATTTGTTCATTGCCTTCAAAAGACCACGTTTGTCCATATTGATCATGCCAACTTCCGCCTTCTTTAACCCGTAAATACCCTTCTGTTCCTACTTGATACAAAATTAATTCATTGCCAACGAGCCAAGCAAGATGATCAATTCGATTATCTTGCTGTAATTGATCTGCGATGTCGATAAAATCTATGTCTGGTTCAATTGCATATAAGTATGCTGAGCGGTGGTTGTTCGCTATAACAATATCACCGCTGGATGGCTCATCCATAAGTGATGCTACATGATAAGGGTCAAGCAAAGGTTCTAATTCTATAGAGGCTTTCTCTTTCTTATCTGTTAACAGGTCTTGCCCGTGGTCGCCCATGATCACAAAGATGTTTTCACGGAGAGCTTCGTCCCAACTGTCATATGCATTTAAAATACTTTGCAGGTACCCATCTGTTTTTGCAAAGTATTCAGGACTGACAGGACCGTGATGATGGGCATCTTTATCATAATCCGGAAAAAATACCATTAGAAAATCAGGTTGTTCATCTGCTTGAATCAGTTTTGCGGTTACTTCTGCTGAATAGGAGTCGTTAAGACCAAACTTTTGATAAAAGCTTTCGTCTAATTTGACTCCTTGAACCGCTTTTGGCTTAACTGCTTGACCAAAAGCAAGCAGGTCAGGTCCTTTTGTTTCTATTTTATCCGGTAGATGCAATAACGACTTTATATAGCCCGGAACGGTTACTTTGTGAGTTTGATCACCGCGATAAACAAGAAGGTTGATGGAACCACTCGTCCGACCTTTTTGTTTTAAGTCTTCATAAATGGTGCTTACTTTTGGTGAGATATGGCTTGTGTTTAGATGAGTTAATGTGTTCATTAGTGTATCGTTCATGCCTAATTTCCAATACTTTGAAATTGTAGAACCATAATCGACAATGACATCGCCATTAGGATCGTACCAAACAAGGCCTGGAACCTTATGTTCCTTTGGTGAGGTTCCAGTCACTAATGTGCTTTCAATAGCTACGGACATAGACGGAAATGGAGCGACTAAATCATTATAAATCTGTCCGCGTTCGGCTAAAAAAGACAGAGCAGGAAGAGAGCCGCGTTCCATTGTTTCCTCAATAACTGGTTTTGTCATTGAATCAATTACAACGACAATGACATTCTTCCCTTTCTCAAGAGTACCTGCTTCAGATGATTGTGCTAAGGTTTCACCCTCAGGACGTTCTTGTTGGCATCCAGTTACTAACATACATGCAATAAGGGTGTATATTAATATGATTCTCATACGACTCACCATCCATTTTTAGTACGTCTGAATTTCAAAACCTTCCCCATTTTGCCATTCTGCAATGAAGACTGCAGATGGTCCTGCGATTCCTCGGTTAAATAATTCATCCAGCAACCATGATTTCTCTTTATTTATTTGCGTTAACCCCTCCTCAATTACTTCTCCATCTAGAATAAGGAGGACAGGCAAATGAACAGCTTGTGGTGGAATTTGTAAATCACGATTAACTGGATAATCTACTGGTTGTTTACGCATTACATTAACTGCCCCGTTTGTCTCGAGAATTCCATATTCTACTTCTCGAATAGAAAAGACACCTTTATCACGTAATAAGTGCAGTAATTGATCTAGATCTAATTTGTTCTTTTTAAGCTCTTCATATTGAATCTTCCCTTGAGAGATAATAAGAGAAGGGGTTCCTTCAAGCCAAGGTCTAGACTTTCGTATTTTTTGTGTGATCATTTCAATCGTATAAATTAAAGATCCCCATACCACTATTGCATAAAGAACATAGTGGAGGCCGATATCTTTATCATAAATTGCATTTCCGACAAGCTCACCCAATACGAGGGCTGAGATGAAATCAAATGGTGTTAGCTGAGTGATTTGATTTTTACCAAGCGCTTTGGTCATGACTAGTAGAGCAAAAAAACCGACAAAGAGTTCTAAAGTTAAATGGAAAAAGTTCGTATTCACATTACTACCCCTTTGTTCGTGATCACATTTATTTTTTAGTGTGAGCGAACAAAGGGGTATTTATGAGGAAGAATTTAATTCAGTCAGCCAACGGTCTTTTCGTTTAAAGCCTTTATTTCGTTTTTACTTTTTTGTTGGTTACGTAAAATGATCCAAGTATATATAGTGTAGCACAAAATAACATAAAGGCTTTTCTTGACAATATTTGTTTCTTATAGTTTACACTCAACTCTCCATCCTACTAGTGAAGGACCACCTTCACCATAAACGAAACGATCTAGGGGTAACGACATTGACAGTAGCGGTTAAATTTAAACAAACATTAGCAGGGTTAAAAAGTGCACAGGCGAGTTTAGAAACATTTGCTCTTGATACGGAAAATCAACAAGCTAAGCAGTTATACCAACAAATGGCTCAGCAAACTCAAAGCGTCATTGATGGATTAGAGCCTCGCTTCCAGCAAATCCAAGAAGAAGAGCCCCAATACAAACAATAACCGTTTTAAAGTTGACAAAAATTGTATCTCATAGATACGAGCATTTTACTTAATCTAACAATACAACATTTGAGGAGGACGTCACCGTGACTGTCGCAGCAAAATTTAAACAAACAATAGCAGGTTTAAAAAGTGCACAAGCAAGCTTAGAAACATTCGCTCTTGATACAGAAAATGAACAAGCGAAACAGTTATATCAACAAGCCGCCCAGCAAACACAACAGGTTGTTGATGGACTAGAACCAAGGTTGCAGCAAATTGAACAGGAAGAACCACAATACAAACAGTAACGGAAAAAAGGTATCCCAAAAGGTAATAACACCCTTTTGGGGATACTCCCTTACTACATAGCGGTAAAAAAGGAGGAGTAAATCATGAAAGGATTCATAAGTGGAATGATCGTTTTATGCTTACTCGCAGGGTGCCAAAACCTAACAGGAGCTACTCCGGATGTGAAACCTATGCAATTACAAGAAAACGCTATAATCGATCAAGATCAAGCGGATGAAGCAAAAAAAATTGTTCTATCCATGGAGGAAGTTGTTGAAATCAAAGGAGTCTCAGATAACGATGACAACATTTATTTAGCACCTAGAGTAAAACACTTTGACCGATTTAGGTTAAAAGAAATAAGAAAAACAGGATTCGCCTCTGTAAAAAAACGCTATCCTGATGCAACTTTATTCTTATCAACGGACCAAAAGATCTTTATGGAACTAGAAAAGTTAGAAAAGGAATTAAAAAATCGAACAATAAGTGAACAACGGCTAAAAAAAGAATTGAAGAAACTTGAAGATATGATGAAAGGGTAAAGGGGCGAAATCAAATGTCGTCAAGTAAAGAAAAAAATATTACACCAGCTCAGCAAAAATATCAAATGTTGCAGAAGAAACATGAATTAAAGAGACCAGTCGTTAAAAACTGTTTCAGGGCATTTTTGGTTGGTGGTTTTATTTGTCTAATTGGTCAAGGACTTCATGTTTTTTATTATACTTTTTTTGATTTTACACAGAGAACAGCGGGTGACCCTACTGTAGCAACATTAATCTTTATTTCTGTTTTATTAACGGGGTTTGGAGTTTATGACCGAATTGCTCAGTTTGCTGGTGGAGGGACGGCTGTGCCTGTAACAGGGTTTGCTAACTCTGTAGCTTCAGCTGCTATTGAACATCGTACAGAAGGTTATGTTCTTGGCGTTGGAGGAAATATTTTCAAATTAGCCGGTTCTGTTATCGTTTTTGGTACAGTCGCAGCTTTTGTCATTGCTCTTATTAAAACGATTCTCATTCAATGGGGAGGGTTGTAGACGATGTTACAAGGTCATCAAACATGGGAGTTTGAAAACAAGCCTGTTATTTTGTCAACGGGTACTGTTGGTGGACCATTTGAAGCAGGCGGGAAATTAGCAGATGATTTTGACTTATTACATGATGATTTATGGATTGGACAAGATTCTTATGAAAAAGCTCAAAAGGTATTAGTTGAAGAGTCTGTGTCACGAGCTATTGAAAAAGCTCAGCTAAGAAATGAAGATATTCAATTTATGTTTGCTGGGGATCTGATAAATCAAATTACTCCATCTAGCTTTGCAGGACGTACACTAGCCATTCCTTATTTTGGATTGTTTGGTGCTTGTTCAACATCAATGGAAGGATTAGCGTTAGCTTCTTTTATTATTAATGCCAAAGGGGCAGAGCGAATTATTGCAGCAGCTTCGAGTCATAATGCTGCGACAGAAAAGCAATTTAGGTACCCAACAGAATATGGAGGGCAGAAGCCACCTACAGCCCAGTGGACAGTGACAGCATCGGGGGCTGCTTTGATTTCAAACGTTGGGGATGGACCAGTTGTTACATCGGCTACGATAGGGAAAGTAATAGATATGGGACTGTCCGACCCGTTTAACATGGGGGGAGCAATGGCTCCAGCAGCTGCTGATACGATTGTTTCGCATTTCCGTGATCGAAATTTACCGGCTGATTATTATGACTTGGTCGCAACAGGTGATTTAGGAAAGGTTGGACTTCCAATTGCAAAAGAGTTAATTGAAGAAAAGGGACTACAGTTACCTGAAGATACGTTTCAAGATTGTGGATTGATGATTTATCGAGAAGGACAGCCAGTTCTTGCTGGTGGGAGCGGCGCTGGCTGCTCTGCTTCCGTGACATATGGTCATTTGTTAAACCGCATGAAAAAAGGCGAACTAAAACGAATCTTAATCGTGGCAACTGGAGCGCTATTATCACCAATGTCTTTTCAACAAAAAGAAACGATTCCGTGTATTGCACACGCTGTTTCATTTGAAGCAGGAGGTGGCCTGCAATGATTTTTATTTCTGCCTTTGTTGTAGGAGGACTAATTTGTGTCATCGGACAAGTGTTAATGGATGTGTTTAAATTAACCCCTGCACATACAATGAGTACGCTTGTTGTGTCTGGTGCAGTTCTTGACGGGTTAGGACTATACGAACCATTAATTGATTTTGCAGGTGCAGGCGCAACGGTTCCAATTACAAGCTTTGGGAATGCTCTTGTACATGGAGCGATGGCTGAAGCTGAAGCGAATGGGATAGTTGGTGTCCTTACAGGGATTTTCGAGGTGACAAGTGCGGGGATCTCAGCAGCAATTATATTTGGTTTTCTCGCTTCTTTAGTATTTAGACCAAAAGGATAAAGGAGAATGATTCATGACAGTTGGAAGCAAAGTTCAAGGGCTGCTTATCTCATTACAGTCCATTGATGCCACATTAACTTCACTTGCATTGAAAACAAAGGAGCCGAAAGCTCGTGAAGCATTTCACCAAGGCGCATTAAAAACAAGAACAGTAATCCAAGAAATTAAAAAAAGAAAAGGTCAAATCGAATTTGATGAACCAACTTATCAACAAACATAAAGGAGGGGCTCTAAATGCTAGGATGGGTTGAAGTTGCGCTACGAAGTTTTGTTGGATTTCTATTATTGATTGCGATTGCGCGGCTTTTTGTTCGCAAACCCTTGGGTGAGACCTCACAATTAGAATTTGGCTTGATGGCTTCAGTTGCCGTGATCCTAGCTATTGGTTCGATTCAACTAGCGATCCCTATTGGATATTTATTAGTAGCTTTACTCATTTGGGCTGGTGGAGCAATTGGAATAATGTATTTTAGTGTCAAGAACGCATCATTCAGATCAGCTATTTATGGTAAAGGAATCCCGATCATGAAGGATGGAAAGATACTGGAAGATAATATGAAGAAACAGCATTTATCCACAGATGAATTATTACGAAAACTAAGAGGGAAACAAGTTTTTCAAGTAGCGGATGTTGAATTTGCTGTATTAGAAGGAAATGGTGAATTAAATGTTCTTGTAAAAAAAGAACAACAACCGATTACAGCGAAAATGCTTGATCATCAAGTGCCCCCAATCAAGGAACCGGAAACCGTTATTATGGATGGGAAGATAATACATGAATCGTTAGCAACAAGAGGGTTAAACCAAGAATGGTTAAAGGCAGAGTTAGAAAAGATGAATGCCATAATTGAAAATGTTTTTATGGCTCAAATCGATGAATACGGTCAATTAACCATCGATTTATTTGATGATGTTCTTCAAGTTCCACAACCGACAGAATTACCAATGCTTGAAGCTAATATAAAAAGCATTATAGCTGACCTTGAGACATTTACACTTGATACGGAGAATGCTCAGGCAAAAAAAAGCTATAAATGGTGTGCAGAACAAATGAAACAAGTTCATGATCAAGTCTCTCCGTTTACTAAAGCGTAAAATAACATATAAAACCTTCATAAAAAGGTAATTAACGTCCCCTTCGTTCTCGTTGCGAAGGGTTTTTTGATTATAAATTCTTTTAACATATGAGTTTATGATGCATTATTTGGGAATACTGGAAATAACCATCGTCCAGCTGTTGTATGTAAAATTTCGTATTTTAAAAAGGAGAGGAGAAGTGTTGGAATACATCATTTCATTTGGGAAAGCAATAGGATTGTTTGTTGTAGGGTTAACAGCATTTCGCTTTATGGGAAGCCAAGCAGTTAGCAGGTTAACTGACTTTGACTTGGTGGTGGCAATTGCGATAGGTGCGTTAATTGCTAAGCCATTGGCAGACCCAGAATTAAATCCATGGATTGCAATTGTAGCAATTTTTGCATTAGTTATAGCACAAATTGTTATAAGTTGGCTTTCACTTAAAAGTACAGTCTTTGAGCGAATTATTTCAGGTAAGCCTATTAAGATTATTGAAAATGGTTTAATTGTGATGAATGGGTTACGAAAAGCAAGGATCAGCAAAAATGAATTGAATGAAGAATTACGAGTAAAAGGATTTAAATCTCCCTCAGAAGTCCAACAGGTTATTCTAGAACCAAATGGTAAGTTTAGTGTATTTCCAAAATCTAAACAGGATGAGCTCAATAAGGATTAAAAAATTTACATTTGCAGTTCGTGTCCTCTTAATAAGTCAATTAAACTATCATATTGATCGGATAACTGTACAATAGAAACATCAAGGAGCTACTATAATGTTAATTGCACTCATTCAAAAAGTACTTCATAAAACAATTAAAATAGAACACTGGAAAATACTTCTAATGGGTTTTGTTTTTTTTGTTTTAAGTTCATTTATCGTTTATTTATTAGAGCCAAATGAATATAAAAATCCGCTTAACGGGTTTTGGTTTGTGATGACCACTGTATCACAAGTTGGTTTTGGTGATTATATTCCTAAAACAATCTGGGGTAGACTTTATACAGTTGTATTGTACCTTTTTGGGGTTGGCTTTTTTGCTATTATTATTGCTAAGTGGGTTGACTTAGTAAATAAATATGAGGAATTAAAGGAGGAGGAAATAATGGGGTATTCAGGAAAAGATCATATGGTGATGATTAATTGGTCTCAAAAAGCTAAAGAAACGATCGAGCAATTAGTAAATCTTCATCAAAATATTGATATAGTATTAATCGATCAATTGAATAATTCCCCTATCAACGATTCTAACGTTCACTATGTTAAAGGAGGTGCTACTAAAATAGATACTCTCGAAAGAGCCAATGTACTAGGTGCAAAGTCGGTATGTATTTTTGGACCTGATAATATAATGGATAACATCGCAGCTGATGGAAAGACTTTGTTAATTGCATCTACGATTAAACAATTGGCAAACCTAAAAAAGTCCAACCTTTATATAATTGCAGAAATTTCAGATGAAGACCATATTACGAATACGAATCTTGATTGTGTAAATGAATTCATTTTATCTAATAAGCCATTTTCTTACTTAATGGCGAAAACAGCCTTACATAAGCAACGTGATATTGTGCAGTAAATTGACAGGTAACTTATTTATGCTTATCTTATGTTGTCTATAAGTGTTTTTTAGCTGCCCTACGCGAAAGGCACATATAAGTCAAACTAATATATAAATCAAAGGTGTAAACAATAATCCACATGTAACTAATGATATTGAAAACTGGATTCTGAAACAATCCTTGATGTGGGTGTTGAAGCCATTCATTGAAATAAAACAATGGATAGCCAGGTAAACTATTTGATGTGTTGATATCGATGGCAAGCCAAGCTAGGTGAATAGCAAAAAAAGCAATGGTATGTATGAAAAATAACTGTTGCCGAAACTTTAAATAAAGTCGAATGTTATCGATGTTTCCAACTGCATTAGGTAAATTCCGGTGCTTTTTAAACTTGGTTTGTATATATTGATCGATACGTTTAAAATCTGCGCTTCCTAAAGTGCTGGCATATATAATAAAAAGAATTATAACGATTTGAAAAAAAGACACTTTGCCTGTGAAATAGTAATTAACGCTAGCTAATAAGCCTTGAAAAAGAGTGCAAAAGATAATGAGTGTCAAACACCACTGACTAATACGATCTAAATTATACCTGTATCGGCAAATGAAAAACAATAATGCCGCTAACCAAGTAAGTCCTTCTGAAAGAATAAATAAAATCCACCCATGTTCATATAGGAAAGGCACTCATTTCCCCCCTCTAATGCCTGTCTTAGTTAATTACCTATATGATATAAAGAGCACCATTATTCTGAAAGTCAGTTCTATGTCAATAAATCTTCTTATGAATGATTGCTATCATAAATATAAAGGCATTGGAAAAGGCGGAATCTCATAATAAATAAAACGATCATAGGGGGAAAATATATATGATAACTTGATAAGGAGGAGAGAAAAGTGACAGTAGGAACACAGGTTAGGCAAGCCTTAGCAAATGCCAAAAGTGTACAAGCAAATTTTGAGACATTTGCACTTCAAACGAAAGATGAAATGGCCAAAGAAAAGTATGCCAAAGCTGCTACGCAGATTCAAGAAGTTATTGATGGTCTTGAAACACGGATGAAGCAAATTGAGCAGGAAGAACCAAGTTTTAAAATGGATTCAGAAGTTTGAAGGGCTAGCATAAAATGTAGGGCTGACTCAAGATTAGGAGCTGGTCCTTTTTCTCTTCCTATACTTTTTACATATTATAAATAAAATTCAACCGATAGTGAATTTGTCTTAACCGTATTAAACTCTCTACTTGATCCTCATCCTTCACATTTTCTTTCAACAATTCAACTTCTAATTCAATGTCTTTATAATCATCTAGTGCAGCTAAAAGCTGTACCTTCCATTTTCGCATTGCATATGTATGTTCAAATTCTCTAATGTTCTCGAGGACATTGTCCCATTCTTCCTCTTCAATCAGTTGCTGTAGCTCTGAAATTATGCTGAATAATAATTCATCTTTTTCCGTTTTAACAAAAGCCCCAACATTACACCCTGAAATCGTCATGAAAATCAAACAGAATCCCAACATATAAGTAATTTGTTTACCCACATTCATTCTCCTTAATATCTAATAGTATGCTTACTATTACTTTACCCAATAATAAAAAAAGTACGCTTTACTTAGAATAAGAGGTGAGATAATGACAGAGCTAGAGACGGTTCTAATTAGAGGCGTTATCGGTATTCTTTTTATGCTTTTTTTAGCGAGGTTGATGGGAAAGAAACATCTTAGAGACATGACGTTTTATGAATATATAGTAGGAATTTCAATTGGAAGTATTTCGGCGGAATTAACGTTCGGAACTGAGGTCAGAATGTCTAATTTTCTTCTTGGAATGCTTATATGGGCGATCATTCCGATTATAATTTCTAAGATTGAATTGAAATCATTCCGCTTTCGTACAGTAACGGAAGGTCATCCTACTATATTAATCAAAAGCGGAAAAATCCTTGAAAAAAATTTAAAAAAAGAGAATTTAACAGTAGATGAAATGATGATTAGCCTACGGCAAAAAGATTTCTTTAAACTTTCCGATATTGAAACAGCTGTTATGGAGAAAAATGGACAAATAAGTGTTATGAAAAAAAGCGAGTTACAGCCATTAACTCCAAAAGATATCGGAAAAGTTGTTGAACAGGAACGTGAACCACGTATTGTCATAATAGATGGGAATGTGATGGAAAGAAGTTTAAGTGAATATGGTTATACGAAAGAATGGCTGCTTGGTGAAATTAAGAAACAGGGAGCAAAGAGTTTTTCTGATGTATTCGTTGCTCAAATTGATTCGATGGGAAATGTGTATATTGACTTGTATAACGATACGTTGAAAATGCCTCAAATTAAACAAAAATTATTAGTAGCAGCAAATATTAAGCAGCTTCAGGCTAATTTAGTTACCTTTTCTCTGCAAACGGAAAATAGTAATGCAAAAGAAATGTATAAAGGGTATGCAAAACAAATGGACAACTTGTTAGATGACATGAGTGGATATTTAAAAGAATAGTATACATAGTCCTTAAAGAAGATGTTCCCAAAGTCAAACTTGGGAACATTTTTTATTTTTTAAAAACTAAGACAATGAGAGAAGATTAAATAAGTTAAAAGCAGGTATTTCTATATTAAAAGCCATTCTTAGTGTTGGATTCGCTGATATTTGTCATCTTTTCGTGTGTAAGCAAGATGCAGTTGGCCCTCGTCATTCATCATGCAAAGGAAAATACTCTCTATGCGTACGATCCCTTCGTTTTGTAGACGTTGAAGAAGAGTTTCCTTTGTTACTTTTAGCTCCTGTAAAATTTCTTCTTGAATAACTCCTTCGATTATTACGGGGTAAGACATCCCGCTACTTTTCTTATTAATACCTAAATCTTCAATACTTGGAGTTGAGTTTTTAGGCTTTTTTTGAACACTAAGTTCACCATTTGCTTCAATTACACCAATTTGAACTTCACTTATATCGAAGACATTTTTCTGGCGTAGTAATTGAAGAATATTATCCATTGTATATTGGATTGTTTCTAAATTATGAATTAATAATTGTCCGTCTTTAATAACAACAGTAGGTTCAAATGTGATGAATTTTCCGAATTTCCGTTTTTTTAATGCTAGCTTTGCGATCGCTTTCTGAAAGAAGCCAATGGCCACAATAGCATAGGCTGTGTGAATATGGCTCACTGAAGGGTCTGCTAAATCAGCGCCGGTAACACTTGCGAGCGTAACGAAAATAAGGAAATCAAAAATAGGAACTTGTCCAATCGATCTTTTTCCCATAAATAATGTCATTGCTAGTAAAAGAGGAAAAATAGTTAAGATACGACCAGTTATATTCGCAAGTTCTAAAAGCATAGTAACCTCGTCCTTTTCTCTTATAGACTTCTAATTCATTATTGCCTAATTGAGTGAAGCTAAACTAATTAGTTAAGTAGTAATTCGTATAGTTGCTGTCATATCATTGGTTGTCCTGCATAGACTTGGCTAGTAAGAGAAGAAAAAAGACAGGCGCGAGATGTGTCACATCAGGAATCACATTATAAGACAGGACGGGGATCAGAAAATGGGGAAAAAACTTGGACTTATCATGATTGCAGTGTTATTGATTTTGCCAATATTGCCGCTTCATGCAAACGCAGAGCAACGCAATTTCTCGGTTTCTGCTCAGGCAGCTGTCTTAATTGAGCAGGAATCGGGACGAGTTCTATATGGGAAAAACGAACATACGCCACTGAGAATTGCGAGTATTACCAAAATCATGACAGCCATCCTTGCGATTGAATCAGGAAAAATGGAAGAGGTGGTAAAAGTATCTTCTCGTGCAGAAGGAACGGAGGGCTCCTCTATTTATCTGCGTGCAGGAGAAGAGATAAAACTGAAGGATCTCGTTTATGGACTCATGCTTCGTAGCGGCAACGATTCAGCAGTGGCAATCGCCGAACATGTTGGTGGTAGCCTTGAAGGGTTTGTTTATTTAATGAACGAAAAAGCTGGGCAGTTAGGAATGAATAATACAATGTTTCAAAATCCTCATGGTCTTGATGACCATGAAGACCACTATTCAAGTGCCTATGATATGGGAATCCTAACACAGTATGCAATGGATAATGCAATGTATCGTGACATTTCCTCAACGAAAAATTATCGTTCAGAAGGAGACCAAATCCGAGTTTGGCACAATAAGAATAGGCTATTAACCGAACTTTACAAATACTCAACAGGGGGAAAAACGGGTTATACAAAACGAGCAAAGCGTACCCTTGTTTCAACAGCGGAGAAAGATGATGAGAAACTGATCGCTGTGACATTAAATGCACCTAGTGATTGGCATGATCATATGAACTTATTTAACTGGGCGTTTGACACCTATGACTCGGAAGTCTTAGTTGAAGAAGGAATTTTAGAAGGGATCGAGGATGAGTTTTATAAGGACCATGTATATGCACCTTATTCGTTTCAATATCCATTGTCGCAATCTGAACAAGAATCTCTCTCAAAGGAGGTAACCTTATATAGACCACCAAGTGAAGAGAGAAAAGATAGATATGTTCCACCTCAACCAGTGGGCAAGGTAGAATTATTTATTAATAATGAAGAAATTGGGCAGGTTCCATTGCTATACGACCCTCCAAAACTAGAAGAAAAGAAAGGTTTCTGGACCCGTTTTCTCGATCTTTTTTCTTTGACTATTGGGGTGAGAAGTAGTGATTAATAAAATTTGGGTAGCGATGCTTGTCATTGGAATTGCCTTTGGAGCAGCAAATGGTCGCATGGAAGAAGTGAATGAAGCCATTTTTGCTGGAGCGAAGGATGCTGTGACTATTTGTCTTGGTTTGATAAGCATCCTCGTCTTCTGGCTCGGTTTAATGAGGATTGCACAAGAAGGTGGACTTTTAAATGTCCTTGCTAAGCTTATGCGTCCGATTGCTACTAGAATATTCCCTGAAGTGCCGGCCAATCACCCGGCAATGGGTTATATATTATCAAATATGACGGCTAATCTTTTTGGATTGGGAAATGCCGCAACACCGATGGGAATAAAAGCGATGCAGCAGCTAAAAGAATTAAATGGTGGACGAGACTCAGCTAGTCGCTCGATGATTACGTTACTCGCTATTAACACAGCTAGTATTACACTAATTCCAACAACGGTGATCTCAATAAGAATGAGTTATGGTTCTGTTTCACCTACTGAAATTGTCGGGACGACTCTTGTAGCAACGACTTGTTCGACAATTGGTGCGATTTTAATCGATCGGTATTTTTATTTTAGGCGAGTAAGGAAGGGGCGTGTCTAGATGGAATGGATCACGGTCATTTCGATTTGGTTTATTCCTGTCTTAATCGCGCTTGTCCTTATGTATGGAACGTACAAGCAGGTACCAACGTATGAAACATTTGTAGAAGGAGCAAAAGAAGGCTTTGGAATGGCGGTCTCTATCATTCCATATCTAGTAGGGATGCTCGTCGCCATTTCTGTTTTTCGGGCTTCAGGTGCAATGGACTTTATTATCGAACTAATGAAACCTGCCCTTCAAGCCATTGGTGTCCCTTCTGAGATCGTTCCATTAGCGATGATCCGACCAATTTCTGGAACAGGTGCTTTAGGGATGACATCTGATTTAATTGCCACTTACGGACCGGATTCCTTTATAGGAAGACTTGCATCAACAATGCAAGGTAGTACAGATACGACTTTTTATGTGTTAACAGTTTATTTTGGAGCAGTGGGAATTAAAAAGATGGGAGATGCATTGAAGGTCGGTTTGCTAGCTGATATTGTTGGGATCATTGCTTCCATTCTTATTGTTACGTACGTATTTGGAGTTTGAGAAACGCAGATAGAGATGTAGCGATTACGCTCATTGATTCGGGGTTATCCCAAAAGGTCAAAAGCAGACCATTTTGGGATAACCCCTTTTTTTAGAGCAAGTGAATTAATATCTTTTTAAGCAAATGGAAAGATTAAATTATAATAATGAATTGATAACGAATAACAACTAATAACAAAATTAAATGGCTTACCTTACCATGACAGATTCATAAAGGAGGAAGTGACATGGATCTACACTTTATTTGGAAAGCAGTTGTTATTGTCATTGGCGGGGTCCTTATTCTGCGATTAGCTGGAAGAAAATCTATTTCACAACTGACGGTTGCTCAGACCGTCATGATGGTTGCCGTTGGTTCATTGATTATTCAGCCAGTCGGCGACAGAAACATTTGGATTACTATGTTAATTACATTTTTACTTGTACTTACACTACTATTTATTGAGTATATTGTCTTGAAATTTGATTTCCTTGAAAGTTTTTTTTACAGCAAATCGATCTTGGTAGTTGAAAATGGACGAATTAATAACAGAAATTTAGCCAAATTACGTTTAACAGTTGATATGCTTGAAGTACGACTGAGACAGGAAAGCATTCAAAACATTAGTGATTTACAATGGGCTACGATCGAATCAAACGGTCAATTAGGGTATATGCTTAAGCCTGAAAAGCAATACGCTACAAAAGAAGATATTCAAATGCTACTATCTCTACTTCATGCAAACATGCCTAATTCACCTATTCAAACACCGGTTACTCAATCAAGTGAATCACCGAACTTATTTACGGAAGTGAAAAATAAAGAACATAGAATAAAGCATCCAAGGCATTTGAAATGAGGGAGAAAGAGTGAATGTAAAACTAAAGTATAAAACATTAATTTTTACCCTTTCAAAATGGATCGTTTTTGGGGCTATCATTGGGGGAATTATAGGATCCACAACGGCTCTTCTTTTACATACGAATGATTTACTTGGAGAAACACGCGAAAAAAATTCCTGGCTTATTATTTTTCTTCCTTTAAGTGGGGTCTTTTTGGGCTACATCTATATGAAATTGGGCAGGAAAGCTGGGAAGGATTTATATAAAGGCAATAATCTCGTAATAGAAGGCGTTCATGGCGAAACGAAGATGTTACGAAGGTTAGGTCCTCTCGTTTATTTGGGAACATTTATTACAGTCTTATTTGGCGGGTCGACGGGAAGAGAAGGGGCTGCCATCCAAATGGGAGGGAGTGCAGCTGAAGCGATAAACCGTTTTTTTAGAGTGAATCTAATTGACACAAAAATTTTGTTGATGAGCGGAATTAGTGCTGGCTTTGGGGCAGCCTTTGGGGCACCAATCACAGGAGCTATCTTTGGAATGGAAATGACTGCTTTAGGAAAAATGAAATATGACGCATTTGTGCCATGTCTTGTAGCAAGTTTCATCGGCCATTTTATAGCCGAGAAAGCTTGGAAAGTAGAACATGAAACATTCATTATACAATCAGTTCCAGAGCTATCCGCATTCTCCTTTTCTAAAGTAATTGTTTTATCAATTATGTTTAGTCTTTTAAGTGTTCTATACTGTCAATTGAGGCACGGGATACATAAAGTTTCTGAAAAATACACAAAGAAAAACCATATGGTAAGAGCGTGTATAGGGGGAATCATTATTGTTGTGTTAACAATGATACTAGGTACAGTAAACTACAACGGACGTGGATTAGACATGTTGGAACAATCTTTTACAGAAGAAGTTCCTCCCTTTGCCTTTCTAGCTAAACTCGTATTTACAGCAGTTACACTTGGAACTGGTTTTGTGGGGGGGAAGCAATACCTTTATTTTTTATGGGAGCAACTTTAGGAAATGCCTTGTATGGTCTTTTTGATTTGCCACTGTCTTTCCTTGCTGGAATTGGTATGATTGCTACCTTCGCAGGGGGAGCTAATACTCCAATAGCAGCGTTTTTATTGGCTGTAGAAATGTTTGATGGCAAAGGAATAGAGTTCTTTTTTCTTGCTTGTCTAATAAGTTATATTGTTTCGGGTCATCATGGACTTTGGCCTTCTCAAACCATATATGAGCCAAAAAGCAGATTATATAATATTCCAACCGGAGAAACAATTAAAAATATTGAACAAAAGAAACAATCTTAGGCTCCTCTTTATTTATTTGTATTGTTTCAATATAAGATTCTCCTTTTAATGAATAGGTGCCTCCTAAGTGCATGGAGGCCTCTGTACCTACCTTAGTAAAGGGGAGCAACCCTGGAGTTTATAGTTAATATCTTGCTTTGTCTATTAATCTATGGTAAAAATTTCATTATAAGGAAGAAAAGGAACGTACTAAGCAAAGGAGGAGAAGCAACATGAACAAATGGAATCTATTAATTGGTGGTGAGTGGGTAACACTCAATGAACAAATAAATGTAATAAATCCATCAACAGGTGAATTAGTTGGGAAAGTGCCAAAAGCAGGGGCAGCGGAAGCGAAACGAGCAGTAGATGCAGCTCACGTAGCCTTTTCAAAATGGTCTAATCTAACGGCAAATGAACGTAGTGAACTTATTATGAACTGGCATCAATTAATTAAAGAGGAAACAGAAGAGATTGCTAAGTTAATGACAGTGGAGCAAGGAAAGCCCTTAAAGGAAGCAATCGGAGAAGTAGGGTATGCCAATAGCTTTCTAGCTTGGTATGCAGAAGAAGGAAAACGAATTTACGGAGAAACGATTCCAGCTTCGGCTTCAAATAAACGACTTTTTGTTCATAGACAGCCTGTTGGCGTTATTGCTGCGATCACACCGTGGAACTTTCCGGCTGCTATGATTACAAGAAAAATTGCACCGGCTCTTGCTTCTGGTTGTACGGCTGTGATTAAGCCAGCGGAACAAACGCCTTTAACGGCTTTATATTTAGCTAAACTTGCTGAGAAGGCCGGAATTCCAGCAGGTGTCATTAATGTTGTTACGGGCGATCCAAAAGAAATTGGCACAACGTGGATGAGTGATGACCGTGTTAGAAAAGTGACGTTCACTGGTTCAACTGAAGTTGGTAAGCTTTTGATGAGACAAGCAGCTGACACGGTAAAGAAACTATCTCTAGAATTAGGTGGACATGCGCCATTTATTGTTATGAATGATGCTGATTTGGATTTAGCAGCAGAAGGGGCAATTGCTTCTAAGTTCCGTAATGCTGGGCAAACATGTGTATGCGCTAACAGAATCTATGTACATGAAGATGTTGTTGAACCATTTTTAGCAAAGTTTATTGAAAAAGTGAGAGATTTATCGGTTGGCGATGGTTTGAAAGATGGAAATGACATCGGACCGCTAATTAATGAGGATGCGGTTGCGAAAGTCGTAGAGCAGGTTCAGGATGCAAAAGATAAAGGGGCTCAAGTGTTAATTGGTGGAGAGACAATTTCTGGATTGTTTTATCAGCCAACTGTTATTGCGGGGGCTACAGATGAAATGATGTGTATGACAGAAGAAACGTTTGGGCCAGTGGCACCAGTTTCTACTTTTAAGACTATTGATGAAGTCATTCGGCGTGCCAATGATTCTCGTTTCGGTTTAGCTGCCTACCTTTATACACAAAATCTATCGAATTCTATTCAAATGAGTGAGGCGCTTCAATATGGAATTGTCGGTGTAAATGATGCTCTTCCTTCAGTTGCTCAAGCTCCATTTGGAGGCTTTAAGGAAAGTGGATTAGGGAGAGAAGGAGGACATCACGGTATAGAAGAGTTTCTTGAGACGAAGTATATTTCAATGAGGATTTAAACATACTGGTGTGATAGGAGCAAAGAACGCTATGGAGAGCTGTCAAATCTCCATAGCGTTCTTTTATTATATAATAAGCTGAAATTTCTTTCGCTTGAGAATTCATTAATGGAAGAGTATGATGGTACATGAGGTGAACGAGATGGAACGGTTACAGAAAGTAATAGCACAAGCTGGAATAACATCACGGCGTAAGGCAGAACAATTAATCATTGATGGAAAAGTAAGAGTAAACGGTAAAGTAGTACGTGAGTTAGGAGTGAAAGTAGCTCCGAACAAAGATGAGATCGAAGTAGAAGGTGTTCCAATTGATAGAGAGGAACCAGTATATTTTCTTTTGTATAAACCAAGTGGTGTTATATCGAGTGTAAAAGACGAAAAAGGTCGTAAAACAGTAACGGACTTTCTTGAAATTGAACAACGTGTGTTTCCAGTTGGGAGGCTTGATTATGACACATCAGGCTTGATATTGCTGACGAATGATGGGGACTTTGCTAATATGCTGATGCACCCCAAATTTAAAATGGAAAAAGTATATGTAGCGAAAGTTAAAGGCATCCCTTCGAGAGAAAAGTTAAAACAGCTACAGAATGGCGTCATTCTTGAAGATGGAAAAACAGCTCCTGCGAAAGTGAAAATGATGTCAATAGATAAGAAGAAACAAACAGCCATTATTCGATTAACAATTCATGAAGGGAGAAATCGCCAGGTACGTCGTATGTTTGATGCGATTGAACACCCTGTTATGAAATTAAAGCGTGAGCAGTATAGCTTTCTAGACTTAAGAGGGATGAACCCAGGCGACGTTCGACCTCTTAAGCCGATTGAAGTAAAGCATTTACGTGAATTAGCTGTCACGAAACCGTCATAAAGCTCCCATAGTTACATACAGTTTCTAACGTTATAATAGAGGAAATAGCGTATGGTGTTTTAGGAAGGGGGATCTGTTGTTGAAACAAAAAAGATTAATAATGAGATCGAGTATTTTGGCGATTATCGCGTTAGCGCTTGCCTATACATTTTACTCCAACTTCATGGCAGATCGTAGTGTAGCTAAAGCTGGAGATTTGTCTGTTAATTTTGTATTGCAAGACTTAGAAGGTGAACGCATTGAGCTCGAGGAATATAAAGGAAAAGGTGTCTTCTTAAATTTTTGGGGGACGTATTGTCCTCCGTGTGTAAAAGAAATGCCGATTATGGAAGAACTATACGCTGAATATAAAGAGAAGGGCGTCGAAATTATTGCCGTTAATGCCAATGAGCCAAAACTTACGGTTGAACGATTCGCAAGTCGTCTCGGCTTAACATTTCCAATTGTGATCGATAATGGGTTAAATGTCATTGAAGCATATGGAATTAGGCCGTTGCCAACAACTATATTGATCGATGAGCATGGAGTGATCGTGCGAGTGTTCACAGGCGGCATGACGGAGCAAATGGTGCGAGATTTCATGGAAGAGATTAAGCCTGGAACATAATTGAGGTGTGGGGAAATGAGTAATCTAACGTGTGAGTGCGGCCACGTAAACCCACGTGGAACGATTGTTTGTGAATCGTGTGGGAAGCCGCTTGGAACGAATGACAACCAAGAAAAGCTACTAGATATGAAATATGAAGGTGTGGCTAGAAGGTCTCAAACATATACAACTACATTTATAGATAAGGTTTGGATGTTTTTCTCTTCTGTAAAAGTAGGAATATGGATTATTATCATTACTCTTCTTGCTTCTGCATTAGGGACAATCTATCCGCAAGAAATGTACATCCCGCCTTCTGTTAGACCTGAAGATTATTATGCAGCGGAATACGGATTTACGGGCCAATTGTATTATCAATTAGGCTTTCACAATTTATATAGCTCATGGTGGTACATGCTTCTAATCGCTAGTTTAGGGGTATCCATTTTAATTGCTAGTATTGATCGTTTTTTTCCGTTGTACCGTGCGTTAAAAACGCAAAGGGTAACTAGGCATGCGAATTTTTTGAAAAGACAACGTGTGTTTGGGAATTCTGAAGCCGAAGACATTGACGGGTCGTTTGATGTTGTAAAAAAGAAGTTAAAAGAGAAAAAGTATAACATCTCTGAAGAAAACGGGAATCTAGTTGCAGAAAAGGGAAGGTTCGCGCGCTGGGGTCCATATATTAACCACATTGGTTTGATCATCTTTCTGATCGGTTGTATGTTGCGCTATTTTCCTGGTATGTACGTTGATGAGCATATGTGGATTCGAGAAGGAGAAACAACGGTTGTTCCAACTACAGGCGGGCAGTACCATATTGGGAATGAAGAGTTTATTATAGAACTTTACGATGAAGATGATTATATATTCGGCGAGGCGATGCAAAGAGCTGGAGGACCGATTGTTCGAACGTATCAAACTAACGCTGTTTTATACGAGAGAGAAAATACAGGAACAGTTGGTTCTGAAGGAGATTTAGTAGAAATAGATCGGGCGGAAATACGAGTGAACGAGCCTATGAAGTTTGATGATTTTGCCCTCTATCAAGTTGATTACAAGCTTCATGAATTAAACAGTATGAGTTTTGTACTAGAGGACAAAGAAACCGGTGAAACGTTTGGTCAAATTGATATTGATTTATTTAATCCAGAGTCAGTTTATGATCTTGGTGAGGGGTACATAATTGAAATAAGAGAGTATTTTCCAGACTTCGTGATGTCTAGCTCAAATGTCCCTTCAACTCGCTCGCAAATTCCAGATAATCCAGTGTTTATATTTGAGATGTTTACACCTGATACTCCAGAAGGAGAAGTCAGTTTTGTTGGAATTCGGACAAACCTTGAACCGATGGGGGAGAATGATTACAAGATGACCTTTGTAGATGTAGAAACAAAGCATGTCTCTGCTCTAATTGTTCGGAAGGATTATACGCTCCCTATCTTGATTATCGGTGGAATTATCTTTATGATTGGCCTTGTTCAAGGTTCTTACTGGGCACACCGTCGAATTTGGTTCCAACGAATAGCTGGACAGGTTTGGATAGCTGGTCATACGAATAAAAACTATCTTGCACTAAGAAAGGATATTGATTTCGTAATCTCTGATACGTCCTTATCTGCTCCGGTCGATCAGGTGGAAGAAGAAGAAGTAAACAATAAAAGTTAAATTAAAATATTTTAGGTTTTAGGAAGGGGATTGGGAATGGTGACATTCCTAGCCCTTTTTGTGAGGAGGATACATCAAATGGCAGCAATTAGTTCAAATTTCCTGCTTATTGCCTTTTTCGTCTATCTATTTGCGACGATTGCGTTTACTGTCTCTATTACAGGGAAGAAATGGCGTGACAAACAAGGGGAAATGACCGGAAACAGATGGGGCTTTTTTGGCTTCCTATTATCAATTTTAGGTTCTTTATTATCAATTGGGTATTTTAGCACGCGCTGGATTCATTCGGGACATGCTCCAGTTAGTAATATGTTTGAGTATATGACATTCCTTGGAATCGCGATTGGCTTTGCATTTGTTATTATTTATGCTATTTATCGCTCTAATTATCTTGGGTTGTTTACAATGCCAATAGTTATGCTCATTATTGCATATGGCTCAATGTTTCCTGGTGAAGTGGCACCGCTTATTCCAGCCCTTCAAAGTATTTGGCTGAAAATTCATGTTATTACAACTGCGATTGGTCAAGGAATCCTTGCTATTGGTTTTGTAGCAGGCCTTATTTACCTTATCCGGACGATAGATTTTACCAAAGCAAATAAACAAACTCGATCATTGGAATTTGTTTTGTATTCCATTTTAAGTTTAGTTGGCTTTATTTTAATGGGATCTATTTTTAATGCAATGAATTATGAAGCGAACTTTTCATACATCAATGAAAATGGAATGGAAGCCGAAATGACGTATACTCTCCCAGCCTTAGTCGGCCCGAATGAGGGGGAGCTTTTAACGGAAGGAGTTATGTCACCAATTGTTCACGCGCCGGCCATTATTGTAGCCAATGATTTAAATACAGTTATTTGGTCTCTGTTCACAGGTTTTGTTCTGTATTGGGTGTTAAGGCTCGTTTTACGGAAACGAATTGGTGCAGCAATCCAACCTATTTTAAAAGGAGTTAGCCCTCAAGCTGTTGATGAAGTCAGTTATCGTGCGATTGCAATTGGCTTCCCGATTTTTACCCTAGGTGGATTAATCTTCGCCATGATTTGGGCCCAAATTGCTTGGACTCGCTTCTGGGGATGGGATCCGAAAGAAGTGTGGGCACTTATTACATTTCTTTTCTATGCTGCCTATTTGCATTTACGTTTATCGAAAGGATGGCATGGGGAGAAATCAGCTTGGCTATGTGTAATTGGATTTGCAATTATTATGTTCAACCTAGTCTTTGTAAACTTAGTTATTGCTGGTTTACACTCATATGCATTATAAAGCACAATGAAGTAAGCGATAAGGCGAAAGTAACTGAGGCCTACTGAAAAAGGAGGAAGTCCCTTTTTTAGTAGGTCTCTGCTAAATGTACTGGGTTTTCTTTCATCTGATAATTTTGTGGTAAAATACATACAATAGCTTGATCCGAGGAGGAAAGAATAATGGAAAAAGAAGCACGAATTTTAGTAGTGGACGATGAGGATCGAATTCGCAGATTGTTAAAGATGTATTTAGAGCGTGAAAACTATGAAGTAGAAGAAGCAGAGAATGGTGAAGAAGCATTAGAAATGGCTCTTGGAGAGGAGTACGACTTAATCCTTCTAGATATTATGATGCCTGGAATGGATGGGATTGAAGTTTGCCAAGAACTTAGAAAAACAAAAGCTACACCTGTGATGATGCTGACAGCAAAGGGGGAAGAAGCAAACCGAGTTCAAGGGTTTGAAGTAGGGACAGATGATTACATCGTGAAACCATTTAGCCCCCGCGAAGTTATCTTGCGAGTAAAGGCATTATTAAGACGATCTTCTTCAACAAAATTCTTGCAAACGGACACACAGGCAAAAGATGTATTGGTTTTTCAACATTTGATGATTGATAATGACGCTCATCGGGTAACAGTATCAGATGAGGAAATTAGTCTGACTCCGAAAGAATATGAACTGCTTCATTATTTGGCTCAGTCGCCTGATAAAGTGTTTTCAAGAGAGCAGTTATTAAAAGATGTATGGAATTACGACTTCTTTGGAGATCTACGTACGGTGGATACGCATATTAAACGATTACGTGAAAAATTAAATAAAATTTCACCTGAAGCTGCTTCAATGATTTCCACTGTATGGGGGATCGGTTATAAATTTGAGGCTGTGAAATAAGAATGTTTTGGCGAAGTGTCGTAGGGAAGCTTTGGTTTACCATTTTAGCTTTAGTCTCTGTTGTCCTTAGTATTTTGATGGTGCTGATGCTTCAATCATTTGAGAGATTTCATGTAAATGAGGCAGAGTCCCAGCTCGTTAACCATGCGACAATGATTGCTTCTATGTATGAAGGCTATGAAAATGAAAGAGATGCTCTTTATACGATCGATCAATATGGACAGGCTTTTGATACCCATATTATTATCCTTGTAGATGGAGAGAAAACATGGAGCACAGATGAAGCTGAAGCTCATCAAGTAACGCTAGATACATTTTTTACAGATGAGACATTATCACAAGTGTTTTCTGGTGAAAAAGTCGTCATGACAGAAGGAGACTTTCTATTTGTAGGAGATGGGGAAGAAGTCCATTCAGAGATTATGGTTGTCGGCGTTCCGCTTTCTCCTGAGCGGTTTGATGATGGTGCTGTGTTTCTGTATCAATCATTAGCTGCCATTGAAGAGGCATCGAATGAAACAAAGCAAATTATTTATTTCTCCGCTGGTATTGCGTTAGTTCTAACAACGATTTTTGCTTTCTTCTTGTCGACTCGAATAAATGCACCATTGCGTAAAATGAGGGAAGTAGCTTTAGAGGTGGCTCAAGGTAAATTTGACACAAAAATACCGATCCTTACTCATGATGAGATTGGTCACCTAGCAATTGCATTTAACCGAATGGGCCGTGAATTAAATACGAATATTAATGCCTTAAACCAAGAGAAAGAGCAACTTTCCCGGATTTTAGGGAGTATGGCTGATGGTGTTATTACGTTGAACAAGAAAGGCCTCGTTGTTTTGACTAATCCACCGGCTGAGCGATTTATTCAATCTTGGTACTATGAGCAGGGAATGAAACATGATAGTGATGAGCCACTTCCAGCTGCATTACAAACATTGTTTGAGAAGGTTGTTTTGTTAGAAAAAGAACAAGTAGCTGAAGTAGAAATGCAAGGGAGAAGCTGGACGGTTTTAATGACACCATTATACGATCGTCAGGAAATCCGGGGAGCGGTCGCTGTTCTACGTGATATGACGGAAGATCGTAGGCACGATAAACTTCGTAAAGACTTTATTGCTAATGTTTCACATGAGCTACGGACACCTATTTCAATGTTGCAAGGGTATAGCGAAGCAATTATTGATGATATTGCTGGCTCTGATGAGGAGAAAAAAGAAATTGCTAAAATCATTTATGATGAGTCTTTACGAATGGGTAGATTAGTTAATGAACTTCTTGATATTGCTAGAATGGAAGCTGGACATGTTGAACTGAATATCGAAGAGTTGGATGTTCAATCATTTGCAGAACGTGTTATTCGAAAATTCCATGGTTTAGCTAGAGAGCAAGGAATTGAAGTTTCATTAGAGATGGTTGATATGACAACGATAAAGTGTGACCCAGATCGAATTGAGCAAGTATTAACAAATTTATTGCATAATGCGATTCGTCATACAAGTGAGAATGGCCAAGTCAAGCTAATTATTCGCGGTTATGAAGAAGGGTGTAAATTTGATGTTGTTGATACAGGCTCAGGCATACCTGAAGCAGATCTGCCATATGTGTTTGAACGTTTTTACAAAGCGGATAAAGCTAGGACGAGGGGACGTGGAGGGACAGGTCTTGGTCTTGCAATTGCGAAAAATATCGTCGAAGCGCATGATGGCCATATATCCGTTCACAGTAAAATGAAAGAAGGAACGACATTTTCCTTCTTCATTCCAGGAAATATACAATCTTAGGTAATAAAAGGGGCTGTCCCAAAAGGTGTGATTTTGACCTTTTGGGACAGCCCCGAAGCAATGAGCGGAGTCGCTACATTTTTTTAAAGCCTTGAGAGGAGTGGGTTTCTCCTCTCAAGGCGCGTAGCGAACGGAGCCATTGCCATCTCTGTTATCAAGCCAACCACTTTCTTTATCCTTATTAGTTCGATAACTTATAATAAACAGCAATCCAGCGTTCTTTTGTTTTCGGATCAGTGAATGAGAGATAATGAAATAATGTCAGTAAGCTCTTGCGGTCCATATTTTTAATAAAAGCAAGAATGACTTTCTCATCTTTTGTTTGATTTAAAAAGGTGATTAGTTCATATCTCATTAGCAGCTCCTTTTATTGAGTGACTTGTTTGGTTAGCTGATTTCTTGCAGATTTCGCAGCCTTCACCATGATCTCTAAAGTGGCAACTGTTTCTTTTTCACCACGTGTTTTTAACCCGCAGTCTGGATTTACCCAAAAGAGTTCAGCTGGTAAAACCGACAGTGCTCGTTCAATAGTTGAAGTCATTTCTTCTTCACTTGGAACACGAGGACTGTGAATATCGTACACGCCGAGTCCAATACCTTTGTCATAAACATTTGTTTCAAATGCAGAGATTATTTCCGCATGACTTCTTGATGTTTCAATGGAGATAACATCGGCATCAAGTTCTTTTATAGCTTCGATAATTTCATTAAAATCGCTGTAACACATATGTGTATGAATTTGTGTCGTTTCCGCTACATCTGATGTGCTCATCCGAAATGCTACAACGGCCCAATTTAAATACGTATCATGTTTTTCTTTCTTTAATGGAAGACCTTCTCTTAGAGCGGGCTCATCAACTTGTATCATGGTAATTCCCGCATTTTCTAGTGATTGTACTTCTTTTAGTATAGCTTCTGCAATTTGATAGGCCACTTCTTGGTGTGGGATATCGTTACGAACAAAGGACCAATTTAAAATCGTTACTGGACCGGTCAACATTCCTTTAACTGGGCGATCAGTAAGAGACTGAGCATAAAGTGTTTCATTAAGCGTCATCGGTTTATCGAGTGATACGTTACCGAAGATGATTGGTGGTTTGACGCAGCGTGATCCATATGATTGCACCCAGCCATTTTTAGAAAAGGCAAATCCATTTAACTTCTCACCAAAAAATTCAACCATATCATTTCGTTCAAATTCTCCATGTACGAGTACATCAATATCTAACTCTTCTTGAATGCGAATCCATCTTTCAATCATGGACTTGATATTTGCCTCGTATGTATCATTTGATAGTTCGCCTTTTCGCCATTTAAATCGAGCTTTCCTGATCTCCTTAGTTTGAGGAAAGCTACCAATTGTTGTTGTTGGAAGAAGAGGTAAATTCCATTTTTGGTTTTGTAATTGATATCTCTCCTGAAATTTCTTCGTTCGTTTTGTAAGAAGCCCGACAGTTTCCTTTCTCACACGCCAATTTGATTGGTTTAGCTTTTCAAACGTCTGTTGGTGACGGTTCAATAACGATTGTGATGACTGAATTGGGTCGTTTGTTACATCTCTTAGTAACCGTAACTCATCAAGCTTTTCGTCGCCAAAAGCTAAGGCATCTTTAACAATAGGATCTAGCTCTGTTTCATGCTTCAAACAAACAGGAACGTGCAGCAAGCTAGAAGATGGTTGAAGGATTTGATTTTTAAACGGAACAAGCTTGTTTAGCCTAGCTAAAAATTGATGGCTTTCAAGCAGGTTGCTTCTCCAAATATTCCTTCCATCAATGATCCCTACCCCTAGAATCTTGTCTTCAGGATAGCCGAATCGCTCAATAGCATCAACGTTTTCATTGAAGCCATATACAAAATCGAGCCCAATTCCTTTAACAGGAATTTGTACTAATTTTTCATAGTGAGAAACGGACTCAAAATACGTTTGCAAAATGATATCCACATTTGGTACGTTTGTTGCAATTTCACGGTAAAGGCTAGAGAATATCTCCATTTCCTCGTTTGTTATATCCATTACAAGATATGGTTCATCCACTTGTACGAGTTTCGCTCCTGCATCAGCAAGTTCAGATAACAATTGTGTATATACTGGAACAAAGCTGTTTAAGATGCTAGCAAACTCTTCTTCTTTATAGCCCTTTGCTAGTTTTAAGAAAGTAAAAGGTCCAAGAATAACGGGTTTACCAATTATATTTAATTCTTTTTTCGCTTCTAAGAATGCCTGAAGCGGTTTGTTTTCAACTAATTCAGGTTCTTTATCTTCTATTTCTGGAACGATGTAATGATAGTTAGTGTCAAACCACTTCGTCATTTCGCATGCATGTGCCCTTTGGTTACCACGGGCCATGGCAAAGTAAGTGGATAAAGAAACCGGGCCAGACGTATGGGCATAACGTTTCGGCACTAATCCAAACATAGAAGCCGTATCAAGTACGTGATCATAGTAAGAGAAATCACCGACAGGAATGTAATCAATACCTTTGTTTATTTGCTTTTGAAGGTGATGCAGGCGGTACTTTTTCATTTGTGTCAAAAATGTTTCCTCATTGAGAGTAGAAGCCCAAAATGCTTCTAATGTTTTTTTCCATTCGCGGTTCTCGCCTATGCGAGGATAACCTAAATTGCTGCTTTTTACTGTTGTCATGAATAGCCTCCTAAATAGTTTTAAAAACGACAAAAATGGATACCTTTACCGAAAATAGGGTAACGATATCCATAGAAAATCAATGATATATTGTTAACACCTCCCTATCTCCCGTAGGTAAAGCAGTGTTGTTAAAATAGGCAGGTCTCCTGGCTCTAGAATCAACGTCATCATGGTCTTCCCAGCATTGGCCAGTGACAATTCATGATAACTCCTCTAATACAGTGGCGGGACCGCTCCGGATTTTCACCGGATTCCCTTTTAAACCTTGAATCAACATTCAAAGTACCTATTTTCAACATATGAAATTGTTTTAAACTTTAGCTTAATAGGTGGTTGATTGTCAACAGTTATTTTTTTTACATTTGAAAATCTAGCGTTTTAAGTGGAAACAAAAGAATAAAAACAATAAATCATGTATACTAAAATGAACGGAGAGTCTCAGGTAATACTAATATCTAGGGTAGAGTGTACATATTTTTTAACAAGCGATTTTATAATAGATATTATTGTATTGAGATAATAAATAAGATGAAGGAGGATGTTAGATGAAATTATATACACGTACAGGAGATGAGGGAAAGACGAGTGTCATAGGGGGAAGGCTTGATAAGGATGATACTCGAGTTATTGCATATGGAACTACAGACGAATTGAATTCATTTATCGGTCAGGCTCTGGCACAATTAGATGAAGATCAGTTTCCTGATATAAAAATGGAATTAATAAAAATTCAACATGAATTGTTTGATTGTGGTGGCGACTTAGCAATGATGAGAGCAACAAAAGAATACCCTTACAAAGCCAAACAAGAAATGATAGATTTCTTGGAAAAGCGTATTGACGCTTATATTGAAGAGGCTCCTGAATTAGAAAGATTTATTTTACCTGGTGGTGCAGATGCCGCGGCTACTCTTCACGTGTGTCGAACGGTTACAAGGAGAGCAGAACGTTATGTGACAAGGCTTCAACGTGGGTCAGAGGTGAACCCGATTGTGTTAAAATATTTAAACCGATTGTCTGATTATTTCTTTGCTATTGCCCGAGTCGTCAACGCTAGGCTTGGGGTCAAGGATGTAGAATATGAAAGAAGTGCAATTGTTTTTAAAGGAGGAAAACGAAAGAAAGAGCAGTAAAATGAAGCCATACTATTAGAGAGGCCACTGAAAAAGGTACGGTTTTCACTTTTTTAGTGTCTTCCTATTTTTTAGTATGGTTTGTTCTCGATTTATAACAAAAATTGTGTATTTGCCTGGAATGAATCATATTTCTTCTCATATATTGGTAAATGTGTTTGAACAATTAGAGGGGGATATGGGATGAAAAAAAGTTGGCTTGTTGTTCTTTTATTATTAGCTGGGTGTAGTAATGATGTTTCGGCTGAAGGACCTAAACCTGTTGCTGCTCATTCTACCTATTTTCAGTCAGAATTGAGCTTTAAACAACCTGTATATTGGAAACTTAATTTAATTGATGAATGGAATGACGAACAACATGATGTCGTTCTAAATGACTATGGGTATATGTCTAGTCATTCGCTTGATGAAGAAGCTTTACAACAATTAGCTAGAGAGTTAGCTATGCAAATAGACACGGCGATGGAAAATCCACGCATCCTTGCAAATGGGGAATTTACTCCTGGGAAGGAACGGGTGATTTTGTCTGAGCAGGAGCTTGTTGAACAATTACAAGAGTTAAAAGCAGGAACAAGAGATCTGGTGATGCCGATTTCTGTCACTGCACCTTCTGTTTCAGAAGAAGATCTAGTTGGAATTGATCAACGAACGATAGGTGAATTTAAAACGCATTTTAACCCAGCCATTTCAGGCAGGTCAAAAAACGTGAAATTATCGGCAGAGGCTATTTCAGGGATTGTATTAGGTCCAGGTGACTCGTTTTCATTTAACCAAACAGTTGGAGAGCGGACGAGAGAGCGTGGGTATCAAGAAGCGAAAGAAATTGTGAATAAAGAGTTTGTTATCGGTATTGGTGGTGGGATTTGTCAAACATCCTCTACATTGTTTAATGCTGTAGATAAAGCTGGTTTAGAAATGGTAGAGCGATACACACATTCACGAGAAATTGGTTATGTAGCACCAGGTAGAGACGCAACGGTTTCTTGGGGAGGACCAGATTTTAGGTTTACAAACCCTCATCCTTACCCTGTACTAATAAAATCAGAAGTCAGTTTAGAGCGAGGAGAGGTCCTTGTGTCTGTCCATACACATTGAGAATGTAAGCTTGCAGATGCTTATGTTCTTTTTTTTGTGGGAAGAGAAGATGAGCTTAATTGAGTTTGTTACTAGAATGTTACCTTGCAACCGCATAATTGCCTCGATTCCATTTCATACTAACAGCGACAATGTATAGGGGAATCCGGAAAGGGTGATAGAAGTGCTTGGAAGATGGCTGTTGAAACAAATTCAAGATAAACGAAAAGAAACACTTCAAGATGCGTTACAGTTGTTTCAACAATCAAGTGATTTTGTCATGCATGATTTATTGATCGCCTCCAAAGGGTTTCATATTGCCTATTTTCAAACACTAATTGATACGGATCGTCTCAATAAGGACATCCTTCCATTTATCACGGAGTCAGAAAGTCAAACATTAGAGGAAATAGTAAGGGACATTCCCATTCAAGCTAAGGAAATCACTAAATCACCAAATGATTTACGTAAGAAGGTTATGCAAGGTTTTATTGTCATTTTTGAAGGGGGAAATCCTTCAAAATGTGCAATAGTTGAAGTGGCGCTGGATTCCGGTAGGGAAGTAGCTCCCTCTGAAAATGAATTTACCGTAGCTGGTCCACAAGAGTCCTTTATTGAGTCAATAGATACAAATATTAATTTAATCCGGAAACGTTTGCCTTTACCACAATTAAAAGTAAAAGAAATGAAAATAGGGAAAATGACACAGACTCGTGTGTCACTGTTGTACATAGATGGAATCGTTGATAAAGAAAACTTAAAAACAATAGAACAAAGACTATCAGACATTGAATTTGACCAGGTTATCGATTCAAATAGTTTAGCCCAAATGATTAGTGATAATCAGATGTCTGTTTTTCCTCAATTAATCAACACAGAAAGGCCAGAGCGAGTAGCCGCTGCTATAGCGGAAGGGAAGGTTGCCTTTTTAGCTGATGGGTCACCAGAAGCTATCTTCGGCCCAACAACTTTGGTTGAGTTTTTCTCATCGTTAGAAGACTATTATATGGCTTGGCACATCTCATCAAGTGTTCGTTTATTGCGTTTCTTCGCTGTCGCCTTTTCCGTATTAGCAACACCCGTTTATGTAGCTGTACTCACATTTCACTATGAATTAATTCCTAGAGACTTACTTTCGACGATAATTGCATCTAGGAGTAACATCCCTTTTCCACCGATTCTTGAGGCAATTTTTCTTGAATTAACGATTGAGCTATTACGAGAAGCCGGGGCTAGATTGCCGACGAAGGTTGGTCAAACAATTGGGATCGTTGGAGGAATTGTTATTGGACAAGCGTCGGTCGAGGCTGGACTTACGAGCAATATTCTTCTTATTATTGTTGCTTTGGCGGCACTTGCTTCCTTTACAACGCCCGTTTATCAAATGGGTAATACGATTCGGTTG
The DNA here is from genome assembly GCF_056619925.1 of Halalkalibacter sp. HAAS-P013. Lineage (NCBI taxonomy): Bacteria > Bacillati > Bacillota > Bacilli > Caryophanales > Bacillaceae > Halalkalibacter > Halalkalibacter sp. HAAS-P013. The sequence continues at coordinate 538,413 of NZ_JBWQTU010000001.1, read as the reverse complement.
ATTCGATTTCCATTTTTACTAGCAGCTACTCTTATAGGTGGAATAGGGATAGCATTTTGTGCATTAGTAACAATAGTTCACCTTCTTCAACTGAAATCATTAGGCAGACCTTATTTTGAACCAATCTACCCACCGCGATTTAAAGATTGGAAAGATGCATTTGTCAGGTTGCCTTTTAACTGGATGTCATCACGGCCAGTTTATTTAAGGGCTCAGGATAAAGGCAGGTTTAATTTTTCCAGAGCCAGAAAGAAACAGGATATTGATGAATAATTGGAGGTGAGCAGATGGACAAGCCGATCAAAGAGAAATATTTAGTTTCAGGGTTTTTAACATTATTTCTTATTAATGGCATGCAAGTAGGAATGGGGGTTTTAAGCTATCAGCGTACGATTGTCAAAACCGCTGGATATGATGCGTGGATTTCTGTTTTAATGGGAGGAATGGTTGTCCATCTGATTATTGCCTGTATGTATATATTATTAAAGCGGGCCAATGGTGATTTAGTAACGATCCATCAACAAGTATTTGGAAAATGGCTTGGCAATACCATTAGTTTTTTTGCTTGTTTATATTTTATTGTCTTAGCAACTACCGTTTTAAGAGGATATATTGAGATTGTTCAAGTATGGATGTTCCCTGACCTTCCTACTTGGGCCATGGCGATTGTAGCAGCTGCTTTTTTTTATTATGTTGTGGCTGGAGGATTTCGGACTGTAGTTGGTCTCACGTTTTTAGGTGTCATTATTCCAATTGTTTTAATCCCGATTCTGTTACTACCATTAGAATTTGCTAACTTTATTAATATGCTTCCTATTTGGAAGCACTCGATTGTCGAGCTTGCATTAGGTGCAAAAGATACAACCTTAAGTTTTCTTGGATTTGAATTGTTATTGCTTTATTATCCATTTCTTAAAAACAAAGAGCTCACCCAAAAATGGGCTCAAATTGGAGCTGCATTAACAACGATGTCCTATACGGTACTTATGGTTGTTAGCCTGGCATTTTATAGTGAAGAGCAGTTGAATCGGACGATTTGGGCAACCCTCACCCTATACAAGGTCGTTCAATTGCCGTTTCTAGAGCGATTTGAATATATTGGAATTTCATTGTGGATGTTTTTGATCGCGCCAAATATTGCTCTTGCTTTATGGGGAGCAAGTCGTTGTGCAAAACGAATTTTTCAAATGAATCAGAGAATAGCATTGGTTATATCTCTAGCTATAATGGTTATAATCGTACTATTAATGCCGACTAGGCAAGAAGTAAGTATAGTTGATGAGTGGGTTGGAGAGATTGGGTTTTATCTCGTCTTTGTCTATATACCCGTACTTGTTGTTTTACAAGCAATCGTGCTGAAGTTCAGGAGGGGCAGCCATGAACAAACGACTACTATGTAGCTTGATGTTACTTTTATTGTTTGTTTTGTCAGGGTGTTTAGAGACAAGAATTGTTGATGAAGTTTCGATGATTCGTGCAGCCGCTTTTGATTTTGATGAGGAAAAAGGATTAAAATTTACGGTTACGTTTCCGACGTTCCCAGAACAAGGCCAAGAACAAGAATTGCAACAAGGAATTATTTCTGCAACGGGAGAAACGGCAAAAGGAACGAGAATATCTTTAAACAAACAATCTCAAAAGCCAATAAGGTTTGGGCAACTAAGACTGTTACTTTTTAGTCAGGAGTTAGCTGAACAAGGAGTGGAAAATGCCGTTAGAGCCATGTATCGTGATCCTTCCGTTGGAAATCGCATATTATTGGCAGTTGTAGAAGGAAATGATGCTGGTGCTGTGATTGATTCTGATTTAGGAATTGGTGAGTTGGCAGGGGTTTATTTGCCAGATTTAATTGAACAAAATAAAGATACGAGTATTTTACCTCCAACTAATATGCATGAATTTCTATTTAGTCTTTATAATGATGGGCGTGATCCTTACTTGCCAATGCTAGAACAAACGGAAGATAAACGAGTGTTGGTAATTGGAACGGCGTTGTTTGATGGAGAAACGTATCATTCCCACATCGATCTAAATGATTCTTTTCTTTTAAAAGTGATGGTTGATACAACCAAACAGGCCGTTCAGCAATTTGAAGTAGAATATGAAGGGGAGAAAAGTTATGTAGTACTAGATAAACTACATAGCAATGTGAAAAGGAGACTAGATAAATCAGGAGATGTCCCTGTATTTAAGATCGACATTTCAATAAAAGGAGCCATAGAGGATTATGACGGAAAGATGAATTTAGATGAAGCTGATATTATAGCTGACATGGAACAGTCTATTGAAGAACAAATAGCCAATCGAGGTCAGGAATTATTAGTTCAATTTCAAGAAGGAGGTATAGATCCGGTTGGAATGGGAGAAAAATATCGGAGCACAACCAGAAACTGGGATTCAGAGGAATGGGAAACGACATTATATCCAAGTGCTCAGTTTAACGTTCATGTTGATGTAAAGATCATTCAATCTGGAGCCATTGAATAAAAAGATTATGGAATAATTTGAACCTGGCATCCATAGGATAACTATGTAAAACAACTGGAAAATGAATAGTGAATATGAGGAGGAAAGTATGGTTGATTTTATTAAGCGCATTTGTATTGCCCTGGCCTTAGCTACGTTTATTGGCCTGTTATTCATAAGTACATCGACATCCTTTGCACAAACGAAGGAAGAGGTGCCAGAAGAGCTATTTGAAGCGCTCATCTGGCCCACCGTTGGTGAAATAACCGATACATATGGGACAAGATGGGGGAACCACTTTGGAATTGATATTGCTGCTCCGGAAGGAACAGTTGTTGTAACGATCGCAGATGGTACGGTCAGTAGATCGTACTATTCTGATACATATGGCAATGTCGTATTTGTGGACCATGAAAATGGACTTGAAACGGTATATGCTCATCTACATAAAAGAATGGTAGAAGAGGGACAAGCTCTAACAGAAGGTGAGAAAATTGGTACTGTTGGTACGACAGGAAGATCATCAGGTAATCATCTGCATTTTGAAGTACATAAAGGAAAGTGGAATTTAGAAAAAACTGAGTCAATTGATCCGTTTCTAGTTCTATCAAAAGAGCCTGAGTATATGTTTGCATCGCTCGGAGATGACTCTCCGTATGGACAAGACTGGAAGCAGCGAGAAACTATTTCAGTTATGAGTCCAACACGGTTGGAAGACGATGTTGACAGTAAGGAATACATAGAAAATATAATTGAAGTTACTGTAACAAAAGGAGATACGTTATGGAGTCTTTCACAAAAGTTTGGTGTATCAGTAGAGGAGTTAAAAGAGTGGAATAATCTCGCAAATGACGTGATTACAGTTAATGAAGTACTCGTTGTGTTTCAAACCAATCAGATCCACATCATCCAATTAGGAGAAACGTTAACCTCTATTGCAAGCAGCTATGGAGTGACAACAGCCGATATTATGGAACAAAACGATTTACAATCGGATATGATCATTCCAGGGCAGACAATTGTGATAAATTGATTGGACGAGTGTGTGAAAATCTTGTCGAATGTGGTAAAATTAAGTCAAGTTATGAGTGATAGGAATGAATATTTTGATGGGATTGGAACAAGTAAGGGCAAATACGGAGTTATTCCAGTGGCTCAATAAACAGACTGATTTGAATAGCTATCAAGTGGACTTGGTTGATGGTTTTATTTTTATGCTAAAAAAAATTAATCAGCACGGGTCGATTCGAATGATTAATGAAAAAGAGCTTCATCCACGCTTTTGGCGTTCTCATGATCGCACGTTTGGGTATGGATTGATGAGTCAAAGGACAAAACAAAATGGTGCGCATTTGTATCAATTTTATGTTGATGTCGCTTTTGCTGAGCGACTCGTTTGTCGAACTCGCGATCGGTTAACAATAACAGAACTAGGGAAAGCTTATTTATTAAAAGATATAGAAGAGCAGTTGGACCTTTTGTTCACATGTATTTGGTAGTTAAAAAAAGCAGGAACGTGAGAAAGAATTGTCCCTGCTTTTTTTATATTAGCACTCAATAGTATCAGCAAAGTGGATGCCTTCAATTTGTTTAAGTTCCTGAATAACCTTATCGTCAACAAGTTTATCGACAGCGACCATCATAACCGCTTCTCCACCTTCTTCTTTCCGACCAACTTGCATTGTCGCAATATTCACTTGATGTTCTGCTAAAAGCTGACCCATACGACCGATAACCCCTGGTCTGTCATTATGTTGGATGTAGATTAAATGGCCACTAGGAGTAAAGTCAACATTGAACCCATTAATATTAACAATTCGCGGGCCGTATTCTTTGACATACGTCCCTTTTAATTCAAATATCCGGTCTTCTCCTCGTACAACAGCGTGGACAATGTTTGAATAACCATACGTATAATTGATTTGTTTTTCGCCAAAGCTAATGCCTCGTTCTTTTGCAATTAAACTCGCATTTACGTCATTTACTGCTGCATCAACACGTGGTTGCAAAAAGCCTGCCATAAGACTACGTGTTGTAATAGATGTTTCTAAACCTGTAACCGTTCCTCCATAATTTACATTAATTTCTTGTACAGGTGTACGCATCACTTGAGAAAGAATATTCCCCATTTTTTTCGTTAGCTCATAAAATGGCTTAACTTTCTCATAAACTTCCTTTGAAAGTGTAGGTAAGTTAATGGAATTGCTAGCAGGTTCGCCTTCAAGGAAGCGCAAGACCTCTTCAGAAACTTGAGCAGCTACATTAAGTTGAGCTTCCTTTGTTGAAGCTGCAATATGTGGTGTTCCGATCACATTTGGAAAAGCAAGGAGCTCTTTATCTGTTGCTGGTTCTTCTTCAAATACATCAAGAGCGGCTCCGGCAATGTGACCGTTAGCTAAGAAATGTTTCAATGCCTGTTCATCAATGATTCCACCACGTGCGCAGTTAATTAAAAATGTACCAGGTTTTGTTTTGGCGATATTTTCCATACCTAGTAAACCTTTAGTTTCCTTCGTTAGTGGTGTATGGACGGTAATAATATCTGACCCAGCAAGGACTTCATCAAGAGTTGCTGTCGTTACACCAAGTTTTTCAGCACGCGATTTCGTTAAAAATGGGTCAAAAACGAGCAAAGACATTTCAAACGCTTTTGCACGTTGAGCCAATTGCGTACCGATCCTTCCAAACCCTACAATGCCAAGTGTTTTTCCGCGTAGTTCATACCCTTGAAATGCTTTTCGATTCCATTCTCCTGCCTTTATAGAAGCAACGGCTTGAGGGATATTTCTAAGTAAAGACATCATCATCGCAAATGTATGTTCAGCTGTGGAAATGGTATTGCCATCAGGCGCATTTACGACGACTACGCCCCTTTTTGTTGCTGCGTCAAGATCAATGTTATCTACCCCTACACCTGCTCTTGCAACAATTTTTAGATTAGTCATCTTGGCTAATAGCTCATCTGTCACTGTTGTTGCACTTCGAACAAGTAGTGCATCAAACAGAGATAAATCATCAACCTCGTTTACGTTTTTTTCAACACATTCAACTTGATTGCTCTCTAGTAGAGGGAGCAATCCCTCTCTGCTCATGCTGTCTGAAACTAAAATTTGGTATTTCTCTTTTGTTTGATTTCCTGTAGGACGATCGACAACTACTTGATTCTTCATTCTCTTCACTCCTCATCTTTTCAACTTATGTTAGTGAAATACGACAAAAAACCTTCTGCCCACACGACGGCTGTCGTGAGGGGCGGAAGGTTTAAACCGCGGTGCCACCCTCATTCATGCGCAAATATAGCGCATCTTAAGGAGATATGTCTCCAAGATAACGGATTATCCGAATGTACCTACTTACATTTCAGTACATGAACTCCGAAGGGCTATCAAGAATGGACCAAACTAGTTCGCAGCAAACACTAGCTCTCTGAATTGGTTTATCATTCTTTCATTCTTCATCATCGTTTCGTATATGTTGAATTGTCAATAAAGATGAAATAGTACTAATTGTTTGATAATTTACCACAATGTCGTTGAGCTGTCAATCTAAAATGTAGAAGTAAATTATGAAATTTATGAATTGGAAACAAGATAAATTTATTTCATTTGTATGGTCCAAAGCATTCGTTCATATAAATGAATCGAGGAGGGGTAGCATGAAACATATCGTTCAAAAAGGAGAAACCGTTAAAAAAATAGCGTATTTGTATAACATTCGTCCATTCGATCTTTTGTTATTCAACCCACATATTTATGCCGAAAATAGTTATGTACATCCGGGAATGGAAATTCATATACCAGCTATTCAAGCTGAACAAAACATTATTACTGATTGGGACAGTCAAACAGAATTTTCTCAAAGTGATTTAGAAAAAAAACTTCCTGATTTAAAGAATTTGGGTATTCGAGTAGAAATTCTAGGTTACTCCGTCATGAAACAACCGATTTATGCTCTTTCAATAGGGAGTGGCAAGAAAGAGGTGTTTTATTCAGGGGGATGGCATGCAAACGAATGGCATACAAGTAAATTCTTAACTCGTTACATACATGAACTTGCGACCTTTCATAAAAAAGGTGAGCTTATGTATGGATATGATGTATCAAAGCTGCTACAAGACGTGACTCTTTATGTTGTACCATTAGTCAATCCAGATGGAGTTGATCTCGTCCTTCAAGGAATATATCCAGATCATCCATTGTCCAAAGAGGTGCAACACATAAATAAAGGGGCAAAGAGATTTGAACATTGGTCGAGTAATATTAGGGGGGTCGATTTAAATCATCAGTGGCCAGCTGGATGGGAAGAGGAAGCAGAAGGTTCACCACAAATTCCATGGGCGAGGCACTATAGTGGTAAGGGACCGTTAACTGAACCAGAAGCGCAAGCTATATACCGATTTACAATGGAACATTCATTTGCTTATGTTCTAGCTTTTCATTCTCAGGGGCAAGTGATTTATTGGGGATACCGTGGATTAGAGCCAAAAGAAAGTAAAGAGATGGTTCATCGATTATCATTAGTAAGTTCATATACACCTGTTCGTACAGCTGAAAGTGACGGTGGATATAAGGATTGGTTTATTCAGGAGACAGGGAGAGCGGGCTTTACAATTGAAGTCGGTGTTGGCACCAATCCTTTACCTGTAGAAACTTTTGCAGAGGTTTGGTCCAATAATTGCTTACTTGCACTAGAAGGACTTACTCTTTAAGACGTTGCAACCGGAAAAAAAGATAGCTCAATTTTGAGCTATCTTTCAATGCTTATTCAAACTTAAGCGCATCCCCATCAAACGACTCATCTGCTACTTTGATGGAATCAGTTGGACAACCTTCTTGTGCGTCAATCATATCTTCTTCTAATTCTTCAGGAATTACTGCTGTTCCTTGATTATCGTCAAGAATTACAAATGCAATTCCTTCATCATCATAATCATAAATATCTGGTGCTGCAGCGCCACAAGCTCCGCATGCGATACAGGTATCTTTATCAACGATTGTGTACTTTGCCATCTTCAAAACCCTCCATTTAAATCCTATTCCATTTATTACTAGTTTGACAAAACTATATGATTTCTACTGACCTATTGTAAAACGGATTGCCAAACTTTTCAACCAATTTTGTTTCATATTAGAGAGAAATTTAAACGTGTTCGTTTTATTTATTTACTCATTGTGTACTTTTCAGCCGCTTTGTTCACTGGAATTTGTTACAATAAAAATATAGTTTTTTAAGGTGGTGAACACGTTTGGAGACAATAAGGCAGGCGATCATTGCGTCTATCGTTCAAGCTATTGGATCTGAGAGAACGATCTATGGTATTTTTCATTTGCTTAAGGGAAAAAAATCAGCACAAACTATTCAAGATGGAGCTTTTTTTGGTGTGCTTACTTATTTTGGATTGTTTCCGACGTTAACTCGTGAAAAGATTGAAAGTGATATTTCCAGTCTCATTTCTTATGGTTATCTTGAAAAGGTCGAAAATGACCGAGTTCGTTTAACCGAAGCTGGTCATAGGAAAATACATAAATTTCAAACAGAACATCCATATATTAACGATTTACAAGGTTGGAACTATCACCGTTTCTCGGGACAAGTATGGTTACGATTATCATTATATGTTCAAGTAATTACAAATGTTACTTTCGGTCAACATCGTTTTTTTCCAGTTACTCATCAAGTTGACGTTCAAGATTGGGTGAAATTGCACCTTCCAAAAGAGCAATGGAAAAGAGAAGAATTAGCTCGTCAGTTACACATTGAGCTAGAGAGTTTTCTTGAAGATTGTTCCGAAGTACAAGCTTTGGTTATGGTTTTACAGCTTAGTGGCAGGCGAAAAGTTGGTATGACGAAACAGCAAATAGCGGAGGAGTTGAAAATAAGTATTGAAAAAGTTAATGTAATCCACTTATCTACGTTGCATCGTTTGATTAAGAAGGCTGAACGTGATGAACAATTTGTGCATTTACCTCTATTAATTCAAGGGTTACAGAGCTCGTTTGTGTTAACTGAATCGGCAAGAGAGACGTATGACTTGTTGGAGGAAGGGAAAACAATTGAGCAAATAAGTCACATACGAAAGTTAAAACGAAATACGATTGAAGATCACATTGTCGAGATTGCCATTCAAAACCCTGATTTTTCGATCCGGCCATACATTCCTGTGGAGGTGGAGGAATCGATTGTGAAAGTATCAAGAAATCTCCAAACGACTCGCTTGCGTGATCTAAAAGAAAAGATTCCATTTGAAGTAGATTATTTTGTTATTCGATTGGCGTTAGCTAGAAAGAAGGTGAAACATGGAGATTGAGAAATCATTACAACATTATTTTGGGTATACAAGTTTTCGAACAGGACAAAAGGAAGTAATTGAGGCGTTACTTTCTGGAGAGGATATTGTCGCAATGCTTCCCACAGGAACTGGTAAATCGATTTGTTACCAGCTTCCATCCTTACTTTCATCAGGAGTTACGTTAATTGTTTCCCCATTATTATCACTTATGGAAGATCAAGTACAACAGCTGCGCAGTGATGGGATTAAGTCTGTAGCTGCCATAAATAGCTTCTTGTCAAAAGAAGAGCGACATTATGTGTTTTCAACATTACATATGTACAAGATGATTTATGTATCTCCAGAAATGCTGCAAATTCCGTACGTTCAAAACCAATTATCCAAAATTCATATTTCATTTTTTGTTGTTGATGAGGCTCATTGTATTTCTCAATGGGGACATGATTTTCGGCCTGATTATTTGCGCTTAGGTCAAGTGAAAAAAGCTCTTGGAAATCCTCCATGTCTTGCAATTACGGCGACAGCAACAAATGAGGTTCAACTAGATATCAGCGTTAGACTTCACATGAACGACCCTCGCTTTTTAATTTATTCTGTCGACCGTCCATCGATTACGTACCAGGTTGAAACATGTGAAACAAATCAAAAAAAAATGGAACGGGTTGAGCAACTTGTGGAATATTTGCAAGGGCCAGGAATGATTTACTTTTCTAGCAGAATATGGGCTGAAAATGTAGCAGCAACATTAAAACGTAAAGGTTTTGGGAGGATTGCTCATTATCATGGTGGATTGTCAACTGAAGATAGACTTTTAATTCAACAGCAATTTATGAATGGCCAGCTTGATGTCATTTGCTGCACAAGTGCATTCGGTATGGGAATAAATAAAAAAGATATTCGCTACGTTCTACACTTTCATTACCCTGTTGATATGGAATCGTATGTACAAGAAATTGGTCGAGCTGCTAGAGATGGAAAGCCAAGTGTAGCGATTTTACTCTTTTGTGAGGAAGATCGTGGCTTAAATACGCTTATACTGGAGGGAGAGAGAGCAACGGATCAGCAGCTAAATGAGATGCTGAACCACGTGAAAAATGTACGAACATGGACAAAGGAACAAGAGAGAATGTTATTGGAAAGGCTTAATGGAAATGAAATCGCGTGGCGTATGGTTCGATATCAATTAGAGACAAGAGGAATCATACAAGGTGGCAAGGTACGACCGTTTTCTGTTGATTCCGTCCGTTCTCGCATACGTGAAGATGAAGAAGAGTGGTTGCAGAGTAAGAGAAAGAAGCTTGGAACATTTTTAAGGTGGATACGTACGACCACCTGTCGTAGAGAGGAGCTTCTGCTTTATTTTTCAGAACAAATAGAGAGCAGGCCAAAGAATTGCTGTGATAATTGCGGGGCAACCTTACCAATGTTTAAAAATGAAAAGGAAGATAAGGTAGAAATAATTGAATCGTGGAGAGTCTTATTAGGCGATTTATTTGGGAGTAGTGTAAAGGTGAATGAAAAAACAAAGTGATGTTGTAGCTGAATTAACTGATCGGGAACTTAAGTTGAATGTTTATGCCACTCAAGCGATTATGCTTATTCTAGCTGGGATTTTTGGTTGGTTTGTATTTGAAAACTGGCACGAATTTATTGGCTTGTTTCAAGTAAATATTGGGCTTATTATAGGGGTAGGCGGGGGAGTTGCCTTTTTCATCGTTTTACTAGATATTATTCTTGATCGTTTGTTACCGAAATCATGGCTGGATGATGGTGGAATTAATGAACGAGTTTTTCGGCATTTATCTCTCCTAGAATTAACAATTCTTTGCCTCGTTATAGCAGTAGCTGAAGAGTTATTATTCCGTGCTGTTTTGCAATCAGCTTTTGGTTTAGTTATCGCTAGTACCCTTTTTGCTTTAATACATTTTCGTTATTTGTATAAACCAGTCCTTTTTTTAAATGTTTGGTTAGTAAGCTTTTTATTAGGAGCGTTGTTTTACTGGACAGGTAACATAATGGTAACGATCTTTGCGCATTTTTTGATTGATTTTTTATTAGGGTTATTTATACGTTACCGATACCGTGTTAAGAAAGGGAGTGAAGGAAATGGCTGAAAATTGGAAAGAGAATGATCAGGCAGATCCATTACGTGAAAAAGTGGAATCATTTCAACTGAAATCCGAAAGGGAGGAGCCGCTCCCACCAAGAAGTGAAATACATCGAAGAAGGTCAAGAAAAAAGAAAAAAACAATGACGCTTTCTTTTCCTCTTATAAAGGTGTTATTAATTTTGTTTTTTATGCTAATTATTGCTGCAGCCACTTCTACGTACTGGCTCTTTTAGAGGAAAAGAATTCATTGCTTCGTTCGTTCTTTTTATTCTAAAACATGTCCATCTTTCATACTAATGGTATAGGGGAGGTGGGGGATGAATGAAGCTATTAAAGGAATGGAATGTTAGAAAGTATTATGGACCAGAAATTGTTAAAGTGATGTTAGAAGAGCTTGTTGCGAGGAAAGAAAAGCTTGAGAAGTTTGAGAAAGCGAAAATGTATTGGTCTTTATTTGCTATGGGGTGTGCAGCATTATTCCTTTTGTTCGGGTCTACAGCATTAAGTAGACAACAAATGTCGTTAAATACAAATATATTAAGCGCAATGGTAGGTCATCCTCTCATATTATTATTAATGCTCCTTCTTTCGGTTGGTTTCATTCAATTGCGTTTATTTGTAAAAAAGGCAAAAAAGGCAGAAAAAGAATTTGATGAATTACGTGAAGAGATCATTGATCGAAGTTCGGAACTTTGGGAAAAGGATTCAGATTGGAAATCGCGAGAAGCGCTTTATTCCTATATAAAAAAAGAACATGATATAAATCTTTATCATAAATAAGAAGGGGTTATCCGAAAGGTTTGTTTGGACCTTTTGGATAACCCTTAAATAATGAGCGGAACCCATTGAAATAAAGTTTGTGCTATTTAGACAGCCTCTTTCTCCTCATGTATGAAGGGCATTCACACTTTTGATTTTTTTAAAGCAGGTTTTCCAAAAAAAAGGTAGGTGGAACGACAAAAATCATGATCACGTATGAGGATCTTTTGGTCATCGAATCCTTTTATTGGACCAAAAGCTAGCGTTTTGCCTTGTTTAGAGCAGAAAACTTCAACAGGAATCCCTAAACGGTGATTTAATTCAAGGTCTTGGTTTGTTACGAGCGATTTGTTCGTTAGTTTTGTTAAAATCAAGCCTATCACTCCTTGGTGAGAGAAATTTTATCACACTATGAAAGCGTTTCCTTTTGGCTCTTTCCTTAAGTATAGAATAAGTTTCCTAAATTTTCAATTTATTTGTAGGTTTTTCTTACAATTAATTCAAACGATGAATGGACAACCTAATAATACTTCCTTAATGAGTTGTCAACCTTATTTTGTGAAAAAACGGAAATTTCTTCAATTTGTCACAATGTTGTTTCTAAAGGTTTTCTCATTTATGCTACTATTTATATAGTGTAAATGTGAAAAAGTAAATGAGTTACTTAAACAGGGGAGTGAAGCAAAAAATGACAGCAGTACAACTTGTTGCAATTCTTAGCATTGGTCTATTGGCTATGGCTTCGGCTGTTGCAATGGCAATTTATATGATGAAGGTATCCGAGCATTCTGAATAAGTTGGTCAAGGAAGAGAGACAATGAGTCTCTCTTTTTTTATGTTTTCAGTTAGTAATTTGGGAAAAGTGCTAACATTCTGGGTTTTCTTTTCGGGGTACGAAGAGTACAATAGAATGATAAGGAGGGGTGTTCGTTGATAGATAAGTTGTTTATTAGATTAGAAGAATTATACCCAGAAATGGTTGATTTACGACGAATGCTGCACGCAGAACCTGAGTTATCGTTTCAAGAGGAGAAAACACCTGAAATGATTGCCGACTACCTTGAACGTTTAGGTGTGGTTGTAAAAAGAAACGTTGGTGGTCGAGGGGTAATAGGCTACATACACGGAGGAAAGCCAGGAAAAACAGTTGCATTACGAGCAGATTTTGATGCATTGCCGATTCATGAGGAAACAGGATTACCATTTGCATCGAAACGCCCTGGTGTCATGCATGCATGTGGACATGATGGTCATACCGCTACTTTACTTGTGCTTGCAAAAGTATTAATGGAACAGCGTGAACAAATAGAAGGCACGATTGTTTTGATTCATCAATTTGCAGAGGAGCTCGCCCCGGGTGGAGCAATTGAAATGATTAAGGATGGTTGTTTAAACGGTGTGGATGCGATATTTGGTACCCACCTTTGGTCAACGATGCCGCTTGGACAAATTGGATATCGTCAAGGTCCTATAATGGCTGCTGCAGATCGATTCGATCTTGTTATCCGTGGTCGCGGAGGACATGGAGCTAGCCCTCATGAGACGGTTGATTCAATTGCCGTAGCCGCTAGCATTGTTAGTCAACTACAACACATCGTAAGTAGAAATATTGATCCTTTAAAATCAGCAGTTGTTAGCATCGGTTCGTTTCATGCAGGTGGAGCGTTCAATGTGATTGCTGATTCAGCGACAATTGTCGGTACAGTTCGAACGTTTGACGAAACGGTACAAGAACTTATCATTGAACGAATCGAACAAATAACGAAAGGAATTTGTCAGGCGATGGGGGCGGATTATACGTTAGACTACAAAAAAGGGTATCCTGCCGTTGTGAATGATGAACAAGAGACAAATCATTTTGTTCAAGTAGCAAACCATATAGAACAAGACCTTGTTGTTCATGAAATGGATCCTGTTATGGGTGGGGAGGATTTTGCATATTATCTTCAACATGTACCAGGCACGTTCTTTTTTACAGGAGCAGGAAATGAAGAAAATGGAATTATTTATCCTCATCACCATCCGAAATTTGATTTTGATGAGAGAGCGATGCTTATTGCTGCTAAATGTTTAGGGAAAGTAGCACTCGAATTTTTAAGTCATACTGAACAAGTAAAAGAAGAACAACCTTCCTAGACATAAAACATAAAAATACGTAAAAGGGGTTCATAGGATTTGATCTTATGTACCTTTTTTCATTTGCTAGAATTTGTCTACTATAGATGGTTCTTATCGTGAAACAAGTCGTCTCTTTAGAAACATTGTGCATATAGTGTAATAGGAGGTGGCTTTCATGCTGGCAATATGGATTTATAAGAGATTTTTGTTGCTTATTGCGGCATATGGTGGAGTGTTGGTAGCGTTAAGTTTGTTCCCAAGTGTGCCAAATCGGTCACTGTCATCATTTCTTGGAGAAGTGTTATTTTCTCCATTAAAATTATTATTTGCTGTGTTTCTTTTTATAGTAGGTTTTCTTGCATATTCATTATTTGTCAGAGATGTCATCATCATATGGAAGACAAGTTATTCCGTTCCCTTCCACATTCCCCGAATGTTCTTTGTGGTTGCTGCTTGTTTATCTTGGATTCATTTATTATTTTATAATGGCATTGCAGCCTTTATCGTCTTAGGTTTGGCTTTGTGGTATGGTATTATGGATGTTGGATTAATTAGATAATGAAAAAGAGAAATGAAGGTGTTTCGTTCTTGGAAATGAGAGGATTCACGTTGTTATTTGTTGCAGGGGGAGCACTACTCATCCTATTCCTTTATATGGCATTCGAAGCAAAGAGAAATCGAATTAGAAAGAAAATCATTGCTTTTAGGTCACTTCCAAAGGCATTTGATGGTTATCGGCTCTTTTTTATTAGTGATATACATAGAAGAGTCATTCCGCAATCTCTACTGCAAAAAATAGCAAAAGAAACGGATATCATTATTATTGGTGGAGACTTGTGTGAAAAAAGAGTCCCGCTAGCACGAATAGAAACGAATTTAAAACATTTATCAAAGATTGCACCGTGTTTATTTATTTGGGGAAATAATGATGAAGAAGTCGGTGTTCATAACTTACGCAGGATGTTTAAGACACATGGTATTATCGAGTTAAGTGATAGTATGGAGTCTATTCAAAAGGGTGATGATGAACTAATTATTGCTAGTGTCAATGATGTTGAACATGATTTACCAATTGAGCACTATTTCATTCCTAAGAAGAAATTTTCGATTTTGGTTTGTCATTTTCCTGAAGTAACAGAGATTCTTAAACCAGATCATCCGTTTTCGTTAATATTAAGTGGCCATACCCATGGTGGTCAGATTAGAATTTTTGGGTGGGGGATAGCTAAAAAAGGTCAATGGATTGAGACCGCTTCTTTCAAACAGCTAATTAGTAATGGTTATGGGACCACAGGGCTGCCGTTAAGGCTAGGGGCACCTTGTGAAACTCATTTGATTACGTTAATGAGAGAAGAAGTTAGGTGAATTATGAGCTAATTGAGATTTTTAGATAATTTAAGCATAAAGGATGTACAAATTGGGAGGATTTTCCTAGGTGCATCCTCCTTTTGTTTTACACTTAAGTTTGTTTTCGCTATACTAAATGGATAATTAGGACGAATATGGTGTTCATTGAAGAATGGAATGTGTTTGTGGATCTAGGAGGAAAGAATATGGCTTCAAAAGAAGGGAAGTATAACATCAAGGCGATCTCAAAAATGCTTGGAATCCAAGCGGGAACCTTACGTGCTTGGGAACGTCGCTATCACATAATTGAGCCTGTTCGAAATACAGCGGGGCATAGACTCTATTCAGATGAACATGTCGCTATTTTAAAATGGCTAATTGACAAGGTCAACAAAGGTTTTACGATTGGACAAGCTGTTGACCTTTTTGAAAAAAGCTATGCTACGGTGGAGCCTGCTGAAACGATGTATGAGAATGACTATTCAATTCGGCTTGCTGATGAAATTTTAGGAGCCCTATTATCTTTTCAGGAGAACAAGGCGAATCAACTGTTGAATCAGGCATTTAGTATGTTTAGTATCGATAAAGTAACAATTGATATACTCGGTGCATTACTTGTTAAAGTAGGGAGCATGTGGGAAAGCAATGAAATTACTGTAGCACATGAGCATTTTGTGACTTCCTTTTTACGTACAAGAATTGGGATGGTCTTTCATGGGATGCCGATAGATGCGTTTAAACCCAACGTCGTTTGTGTATGTGGGCCAAATGAGAACCACGAGTTAGGGTTACTTATTTTCACGTTGTTTTTAAGACGGAAAGGTTTTGAAGTAGTATATCTAGGTGCAGGGATTCCAGAATCAGATCTTGAAGTAGTCATTCGTGAGGTAGAAGCTGATTTATTTTTCACATCGTGTACAATGGTGCAAAACCTTGATTCCACATTAAAAGTTATTGATGAATTGCAAGCACGTTTTCCTCATTTAATTATCGGAGCAGGTGGTTCTGGCTTTGATAGTCTTGGAGTTGATCAAAAGTCTACATATGAAAATAATATCATAGGGAAAACGCGAGAGGACTGGGAAATTTGGTTGAAAAATAACTTGTAAAATCGTAAATAATGGTCATGTGTATCGAACCTTCTTTTCTGTTTTCTCATATTGTGTAGTAAGACGATTTTGACGAAACGAGCAATGGGAATAGGTGTTCGTAAAAAGGAGGGTTTCAAATGCGTCTTGAGCGTTTAAATACAAACAAATTCAAAGCATTCCTAACCTTTGATGATATGCGTGAACGAGGATTAACGAAAGAAGACTTATGGCAAGACTTGCCGAAAGTTCATGATTTATTTCGTGATATGATTCTAGAGGCAGATGATGAACTTGGTTTTAAAGTAGATGGACCTATTGCGGTAGAAGTCTACGCAATGCCCGCGCAAGGAATGGTCATTATCGTTTCGAAAAGTACATCAGATGAAGATTTTGATGAAGAGGGATTTGAAGAAGGATATATTGAAATGCAAGTGACCCTTGATGAAACTGAAGATATCTTCTATGAATTTGCTGATATCGAAGATGTAATTGCTCTATCTTCTAGGCTTTTCCCGTTCGGAATTCAAGGTGGATCACTTTATTCATATAAAGACCAATATTTCATCAAATTTGAAGAGTTTGATGTCGATTTTGTCGATGAGGAAACATTTGTTGCGTTGCTTGCTGAGTTCGGAAACCCATCAACCGTTTCTTCTTATGTCGTTGAGGAGTATGGAAAACGACTCATTAAATACGATTCTATACGAGAGCTTTATGGAACATTCATTAATAAATAAGAACTGATAATTTTGTTGTCAGTTCTTTTTTTGTGAATAGGGAAGAGTAGCAAGTTTTTTTGAAATCTTTAAAGAAAAGTTATATTTAAGCTGGAAAAGTTAGGGCTGTTTCATTATAGTAAGAAGTGATAAAAAGCTTTAATCCCATTATTGAGGTGAAAAAGGAATGGCAGAAAATAAACAGCAAGCAGAACAATTAGACGTGCTTGCAGCGACACAAAGTGTCATTAAAAAGGCGTTGGACAAGCTTGGTTATCCAGAAGAAATGTATGAATTGATGAAAGAACCGATTCGTATGTTAACCGTTCGAATTCCTGTTAAAATGGATGACGGTTCGACTAAAATTTTCACTGGGTATAGAGCTCAGCATAATGATTCAGTTGGTCCAACAAAAGGTGGTGTCAGATTTCACCCAAGTGTAACAGAAAAAGAGGTGAAAGCTCTTTCTATTTGGATGAGTTTAAAAGCCGGCATCGTCGACCTTCCTTATGGTGGCGGGAAGGGAGGAATTATTTGTGACCCACGAGAAATGTCTTTCCGTGAACTTGAGCGTGTCAGTCGTGGGTATGTTCGTGCGATTAGTCAAATCGTAGGTCCTACAAAGGATATTCCTGCACCTGATGTTTTTACAAATTCTCAAATTATGGCTTGGATGCTCGATGAATATAGTCGCATTCGTGAATTTGATTCTCCTGGGTTTATAACAGGGAAGCCTCTTGTTCTTGGAGGTTCCCATGGCAGGGAATCGGCAACGGCTAAAGGAGTGACAATTTGCATTCGTGAAGCGGCTAAGAAAAAAGGAATTGATTTAGACGGAGCTCGCGTTGTTATACAAGGTTTCGGAAATGCAGGGAGCTTCTTAGCGAAGTTTATGCATGATGCAGGTGCATTAGTTGTTGGAATCTCGGATGCTTATGGTGGTCTATATGATCCTGACGGCTTAGATATTGATTACCTATTAGATCGTCGTGATAGTTTTGGTACGGTTACAAAGCTTTTTAGAGATACGATCTCCAATCAAGAATTGCTTGAATTAGATTGTGATATATTGGTGCCAGCGGCAATCGAAAATCAAATAACGGAAGCAAATGCGGACCGAATTAAAGCATCGATTGTCGTAGAAGCTGCCAATGGACCGACAACAATGGAAGCAACACGTATTTTAACCGAGCGTGATGTTCTTCTCGTGCCAGATGTTCTAGCAAGCGCCGGTGGAGTAACGGTTTCGTATTTTGAATGGGTGCAAAATAATCAAGGATACTATTGGACGGAAGATGAAGTAGAAGGAAAGCTGGAAGCTGTTATGGTTGGTTCCTTTGATAATATATATAGCTTAGCTAGAATTCGGAAAGTAGATATGCGTCTAGCGGCTTACATGATCGGAGTACGGAAGATGGCTGAAGCATCAAGGTTCCGTGGCTGGGTGTAATTAAATAAAGGATAAAAGGGAGACTCGGAAAGATCAAATGTGCCTACATATTAGAAATTTGGGACAATTTTGTGAGTTTCCCTATTTGATTTATGAAGAGAAGGTGAACATTATGATAAGGGAAGAGGTCGTTATAGTAGGTGGTGGGCCTTGTGGGCTTGCAGCAGCTATTGCTTGTATGGAGCAAGGACTCAGGCCACTTGTGATTGAGAAGGATAATGTCGTTAGTGCCATTCATCGTTATCCAACTCACCAAACATTTTTTAGTACGAGTGAAAAGTTGGAAATAGGTGGTGTGCCATTTGTAATTGAAGAACGAAAACCTAGACGAAACCAAGCACTTGTCTATTACAGAGAGGTGGTTAAGAGAAAAAATATACGGGTTAGAGCATATGAACAAGTTGAAACTGTTCAAAAGCAAAAAGAAGGTCATTTTTACATAAGAACATCAAAGGAAGAATACGTAGCCGATCACGTAATTATTGCTACAGGTTATTATGATTCTCCAAATATGATGAACATACCAGGGGAAGATCAGAGCCACGTATTTCATTATTTCAAGGAAGCTCATCCTTATTTTGATATGGACGTTGTTATAATCGGAGGTAAGAATTCAGCTGTAGATGCAGCATTGGAGCTAGAAAAGGCAGGGGCTCGAGTAACGAATTTGTACCGCGGCAGTGAATATTCTACTAGTGTTAAGCCTTGGATCCTGCCAGAATTTGACTCTCTTGTTCGTCATGAAAAAATAAACATGGTGTTTAATGCAGAGGTCGTAGAAATTACATATAATGAAGTTGTCTACCAAGTAGGAGAAAAGATAGAAAGGGTGCCTGCCCAATTTGTCTTTGCGATGACTGGTTATCATCCAGACCATTCTTTTTTAAGAGAAATGGGGGTTCTTGTTGACCCGGCGAGTGGACGACCATATTTTGATCCTGATTCAATGGAAACAAATGTAGAAGGATTATATATTGCAGGTGTCATCGCGGCTGGAAATAATGCGAATGAAATCTTCATTGAAAATGGACGTTTTCACGGGGGACAGATCGCTAACTCTATTCAAAGTAAGAAAAAATAAAAAATAGGCAGTCACAAAGGTGAGTTCTTTGACCTTTTGTGACTGCCTCGAAGCAATGAGCCAAGCCGTCGTAATCCTTTGAAGACTGTTATGAGTGGATTTCTTATAACAGGAGCGCGACGAGCATGCCATTGCTAATTTTTCAGAAGGTCTTTATCTGACCTTTTGAGACCTTGTATCGTATGATTTAAGAAGTCATTAATTTATAAAATGGGTGCTATGGGTTATTTATAAAAAAGTTCCTGAATCGTTGAGTGATCCGTCGATTGTTCTAAAACAGCCATGAGCTTCAGTCTTGCCTTTTGGCCATTTAAACCATTTGTAAAAATGATGCCGATTTCTTTTAACGAACGACCGCCGCCCTCGTACGCATAAGTATCTTGGACGACGCCGTTGAAACAACGCGATACCAGTACTACCGGAATGTTACGGGTGATCAATGACTTTAGTGCAGGCATAATGGTTGGAGGGACATTCCCTTGACCGAATGCTTCAATAACTAACCCGTCAATGTGAGTGGTAGCGACGGCTTCGATGATTGTTTCGTCCATGCCAGCATAGGTCTTTAACAAAGCTACTTTTTTCGTCATTTGTGTTACAGGATGGCAATCACGTTTCGTTAATGTATGGTGAAAAAACACCCCGCGTTTTGTAACAATTCCAATTGGGCCGTATTGAGGGCTTTGAAATGTCGCAATATTACTTGAATGAGTTTTCGTTACATTTTTTGCTGTGTGAATTTCGTCATTTAAGACAACGAGAACTCCTTTTCCTCGTGCCTCGTCACTTGCTGCTACTCTTACTGATGCAATTAGATTATGTGGACCATCTGCACCAAGCTCATTACTAGAACGCATCGCTCCTGTAATAATCACCGGAGTATCCCAATCAAGAATAAGGTCTAGTAAATACGCTGTTTCTTCAAGGGTGTCCGTCCCGTGAGTGACAACAATGCCATCTAATTGATCGTCTTTTACTCGCTCTTTTAACCTTTTTGCTAAATCAACCATTAAACTAGGAGTCATGTGAGGAGAAGGTAAATTTAAGTAATCATCCACAATCACAGAGGCAATGGTTGATAGCGATTCGATAGTGGAATATAATGGGTTTATTAAGTTTGGTTGGACTGCTCCATGTTCATTTTCTTGCATGGCGATGGTGCCACCAGTATGTAAAACAAGAATTTTCTTCAAAAAGGTCACCCCAATTTCACAATGTTTTGCATAATTATATTATATTACCATATAAGCTTTGGTTTGAGTAATAAATCGTAACGCAAGGAGAAAGGATTGGCGAATTGTTTGCACTTATTACAGCAGCAATAGCTCCAGGAATGGCATTATTATCATATTTTTATTTGCGAAATCATTATAGTTCGAATACGGTTTCGCTTGTTTTTCGAACGTTTTTAATTGGAGTGTTACTTGTATTTCCTGTTATGGTTTTACAGTATGCATTCACGACGGAAGGGTATTTTACACATCCGTTTACAAGAGCCTTCTTTTTGTATGGGTTCGTGGAAGAATTCTTTAAATGGTTTCTACTTTGGGTTTTTGTGTATCAACATGCGACCTTTGCGAGACGCTATGATGGAATCGTCTACGGCGCCTCTCTTTCACTAGGATTTGCAACATTAGAAAATGTTTTTTATTTAATAGCTAATGGCTTAGAAACAGCTTTTGGCCGAGCTTTATTGCCTGTATCTAGTCACGCTTTGTACGGTGTCATCATGGGATATTATCTTGGAAGAGCTAAAGTAGAAGAAGATAAAAGGGGGAAACATTTGACGTTGTCGTTAAGTTTGCCTATTATTTTACACGGCGTCTATGATTTTATTTTGCTTTTTTTCGGAATGTATTTCTTAGTTGCGATAATTCCATTTATGTTTTTTCTATGGTGGGTAGCGTTAAAAAAGGTGAAGCGAGCTCATCAATTAGATGTATAGGTTTGTAGAATTTAATAAGTAAAGGGTGATCAATATGGCTGAAGGACGTTATCGTGTTGTGATTCGTTGTCCAGTTTGTAGTGAAAAATATATTCTACGTGGGAGTAGAAATGAAAAAGGTGAATATGAAACAGGCTTCAAGCGTTGTGTCTGCGGAAATGAAGAAAACTTAAATATTGATGCTTCCTTAGAATAAAAAATTAAATATGTATTGATCGTTGCTGTTGCGCTTTTTTCTAATGATTTAATCTACTTGCAGGAAAAATTTTTCTTGCAAAAGTTCGAAATTTGTTGTAATTTTGATTAAATGAAAAATATGAATAATTGATTTTCTTATCAAGAGAGACGGAGGGACTGGCCCAAAGATGTCTCAGCAACCAGCCGATTTCGGTCAGGTGCTAAATCCATCAAGTTGACGGCTTGAAAGATAAGGAGAGGCGATTGATAACACAACCACCTTCTTCTTATTTTAAATAGAAGGTGGTTTTTAATATTTATTAATGAATGATATAAATGTGGAGGTCTTATAAATGAACCGTGAGAAACTTGAGACAATCTTAGTACAAATTGGAAATCGTTCAGATAATCCAACAGGGACCATTAATACACCTGTGTATTTTTCAACTGCATATAGGCACACGGGAATTGGGGAGTCGACAGGGTATGATTACGCAAGAACAGGTAATCCAACTAGAGAGGTCGTAGAAAAAGCGATAGCGGAGTTGGAAGAGGGGGAACGAGGTTTTGCTTGCAGCTCGGGGATGGCAGCCATTCAAACGGTTCTTTCTCTTTTTGAACAAGGAGATGAAATTTTAGCATCACAAGATCTGTACGGAGGAACCTATCGTTTATTTGAACAAGGATGGAATCGTTGGGGTTTAACTTTTTCTTTTGCAGACCCTCGTAACCTTGAACAGTTTGAAAACTGTATTACTGATAATACAAAGGCATTATTTATCGAAACGCCTACGAACCCATTAATGCAAGAAGCGTCGATTGTTGAACTAGCTAAAATAGCCAAAAAATACGGAATTTTATTAATTGTTGATAATACGTTTTATACCCCACTTTTGCAACAACCACTTGTGGACGGTGCAGATATCGTTATACATAGCGCTTCTAAATATTTAGGTGGCCACAACGATGTGATCGCTGGGCTCATTGCTGCAAAAGGAGAAGAGCTTTGTGAACGTATTGGTTATTACCATAACGGGATCGGAGCAATCTTATCAGCTTTCGATTCATATCAGTTAATTAGAGGGATGAAGACTCTGGCCCTTCGAATGGATAAACATCAAGAAAATGCGAAAGCAATCGTAAAATATTTAGAGGCGCAAGAAGGTGTAATAGACGTCCTATATCCTGGAAAAGGTGGAATGATTTCTTTTCGGATATTAAAAGAAGAGTGGGTCAACCCATTTTTACAGCAGTTGAAACTCGTCTCTTTTGCAGAAAGTTTAGGTGGGGTTGAGAGTTTGATGACGTACCCTGCTACGCAAACACATATGGACATTCCTGAAGATATTCGTATAGCAAATGGTGTTTGCAATCGCTTGTTGCGTTTTTCTGTTGGGATTGAGCGGGCAGAGGATTTAATTGCTGATCTTGATCAAGCATTCCGTCAAGTGAAAGAGAGGGAGAATGAATGAGCTTTTTAGAACAACTAGCATCAAAAGTCTTAATCGGAGATGGAGCAATGGGAACGTTGCTATATGAGCAAGGAGTCGACCAATGCTTTGAAGAAGTAAATGTAAAAAATCCAGATATCATACTAAATGCTCATAAGAAATACGCCTTG
This sequence comes from Halalkalibacter sp. HAAS-P013, assembly GCF_056619925.1. Classification (NCBI taxonomy): domain Bacteria; kingdom Bacillati; phylum Bacillota; class Bacilli; order Caryophanales; family Bacillaceae; genus Halalkalibacter; species Halalkalibacter sp. HAAS-P013. The sequence continues at coordinate 515,243 of NZ_JBWQTU010000001.1, read as the reverse complement.
GCTGGAGCTGATGTGATTCAATCTAATACGTATGCTGCGAACAAACTGAAGCTAGAAAAATATGGGCTAGAGAAAGAGGTTCGCTCCATCAATCGCTCAGGCGTACGTTTAGCAAAAGAAGCTTCTGGTGAGAATACGTTTGTACTAGGAACTGTTGGAGGGATTAGACGGTTTCAATTAGAAGAATGGAGCCTTGACGAGATAGAGGAAGCCTTCAAAGAGCAAATGAATGAGCTATTAACGGAAGGCGTTGACGGCCTTTTGTTAGAGACGTTTTACGATTTGGAAGAAGCTACGATGGCTGCAAACCTTGCGCGAAAATTAACAGGTTTGCCTTTAGTTGTAAATTTGTCACTCGGAGAAATAGGTGTGATGAATGGTGGGATTGCCGTTTCTGATGCGTTTGAACAACTGACAGCTATAGGAGCTGATGTGGTTGGATTAAATTGTCGGACAGGTCCGTTTCATATGCTTCGTTCATTTGAAACGATTGCGTTACCGAAAAAGGGGTTTTTATCTGCGTACCCAAATGCAAGCTTACCTGATTATCGTGATGGGCGTGTGTTCTACCAATCGAATGCAGATTATTTTCAAGATATGGGAGAGAAGTTTATTAAGCAGGGGGTTCGTTTATTGGGAGGTTGTTGTGGTACGACGCCTGAGCATATTGAAGCATTTGCAAAGGTGAGAGAAACTACAGAACCGATCACTAGTAAAACGGTCCGGCCATTAGTTGGATTCATGCGGGAATCCATTGAAATTCCGCGAAAAGAAAAGCCGCTTCCAGAAATTGTGAAGGAACGAAAGTCTGTAATTGTTGAGTTAGATCCACCTAAAAAATTAAGTACAAAGCGGTTTATGGAAGGCGCAAAAGCACTTAAGGAAGTGGGAGTAGATGCTGTTACAATGGCTGATAATTCGCTTGCCTCCCCGAGAGTCGATAATTTAGCTCTTGGTGCAATGATTAAAGAACAGATAGGTGCAAGGCCGCTTGTCCATGTTACTTGCCGTGATAGAAACTTAATTGGGCTACAGTCTCATTTAATGGGATTAAGTGCATTAGGCATTGATGATGTATTGGCGATTACAGGCGATCCGACGAAAATTGGTGATTTTCCTGGAGCAACATCCGTTTATGATGTAAGTTCTTTTCAACTAATTTCATTTTTGAAGCAGCTAAATGAAGGAATTTCTTTTTCAGGAAAAGAATTAGGGCAGAAAGCGAATTTCTCTGTCGGAGCAGCGTTTAATCCGAATGTGAGACATTTAGATAAAGCTGTAAAGCGAATGGAAAAAAAGATTGAGAGTGGCGCAGATTACTTCATGACCCAACCAATTTACAGCATAGATCAAATGGAATCATTAGCGAATGAGACGAAACATATAAAAGAGCCTATCTATATCGGGATTATGCCATTAACAGGTACGAGAAATGCTGAATTTCTTCATAATGAGGTGCCAGGTATTAAATTAACAGATGATATTCGAGCTGCGATGGCTGCATGTGGAGAAGACAAAGAAGCCGCTGCAGCTGAAGGGATACAAATTGCGCGATCACTGATTGATGCAGCTTTGCAATATTTCAATGGAATATATTTAATTACACCGTTTATGCGTTATGAAATGACAGTCGAGTTAACAAAATATATAGAAGTACGGAAACCAATTATTCAAGGAAGTAAGTGAATTTAGGAGTATGCGGGAATAGAAAGGACGGACATATGGTTAAGTCTTTGTTTGAACAACAGCTAGAAAAGAAAATTCTAATCCTAGACGGTGCAATGGGGACGATGTTGCAACAAGCTGAACTAACAGCAGAGGATTTTGGTGGGGAAGAATATGAAGGATGTAATGAATATTTAAATGAAACAGCTCCTCATGTTATTGAAAACATTCATCGAGCTTATTTAGAAGCAGGAGCTGACATCATTGAAACAAATACATTTGGCTCGACAGATATTGTTTTGGACGATTATGATCTTGGCTATAAAGCAGAAGAACTGAGTCGCTTGGCAACGGCCATTGCGAAAAAAGTAGCGGATGAATTTTCAACACCAGAGTGGCCGCGTTTCGTTGCTGGTGCGATGGGTCCAACAACGAAGTCACTTTCTGTAACAGGTGGTGTGACGTTTGAAAAACTGGTTGAATCATACCATGAGCAAGCACGCGGAATTATCCGTGGTGGAGCCGATATCATGCTGCTAGAAACAAGCCAAGATATGCGTAATGTAAAGGCAGGTTATTTAGGGATTGAACGTGCATTTGAAGAACTCAATGTAAAGCTGCCAATTTTTATCTCAGGTACGATTGAACCAATGGGGACAACATTAGCCGGTCAAAACATTGAAGCATTTTATTTGTCTTTAGAGCATATGAATCCCGCTGTTGTTGGCTTGAATTGTGCGACAGGACCGGAATTTATGCGAGATCATATTCGTTCGTTATCTGAACTTGCAACGACGTATGTAAGTTGTTATCCAAATGCCGGTTTACCTGATGAAGAGGGACATTACCATGAGTCTCCAGAATCATTAGCGATGAAATTACGTGGATTTGCAGAAAAAGGCTGGCTAAATGTCGTTGGTGGCTGTTGCGGTACGACACCTGATCATATACGGGCAATGGTAGAGGCAACAAAAGATTTTGAGCCACGTACGTTTGATGAATCACATCCACATGCCGTTTCAGGGATTGAACCACTCATTTATGATGAGAGTATGCGTCCGTTATTTGTAGGGGAACGTACAAATGTAATTGGATCTAGAAAGTTCAAGCGGTTAATTGCTGAAGGAAAGTTTGAAGAAGCTTCAGAAATTGCAAGAGCGCAAGTGAAAAAGGGCGCTCATGTTATTGATGCCTGTCTAGCAGACCCAGACCGTGAAGAACTAGAAGATATGGAAAACTTCCTTCAATTCGTTGTGAATAAAGTGAAAGTTCCTTTAATGATTGACTCCACAGATGAAAAGGTTATTGAAAAGGCGTTAACTTATTCACAAGGGAAAGCTATTATTAATTCGATTAACTTAGAAGATGGCGAAGAACGATTCGAGGCTGTTATTCCGATTGTCAAAAAATACGGTGCAGCTATCGTTGTTGGAACAATTGATGAGGAAGGAATGGCTGTTACAGCTGAGAAGAAATTAGAAGTGGCAAAGCGTTCACACGATTTACTTGTTCATAAATACGGGCTTAAACCTGAGGATATCATCTTTGATCCTCTCGTTTTCCCTGTTGGTACAGGCGATGAACAATATATTGGCTCAGCCAATGCTACAGTTGAAGGAATTAGGCTAATTAAAGCAGCTCTTCCTAAGTGCTTAACGATTCTAGGAGTGAGTAACGTTTCTTTTGGGTTACCACCGGTAGGCCGTGAAGTGTTAAACGCGGTATATTTATATCACTGTACGCAAGCAGGACTTGATTATGCGATTGTAAATACTGAAAAATTAGAACGGTATGCTTCCATTTCTGATGAAGAGAAAGAAATGGCTAGCAAGTTATTGTTTGAAACAACAGATGAAACACTTGCTGAATTTACTGCTTTTTATCGTGGGAAAAAAGCCGAGAAAAAGGTTGATACATCAAACTTAACACTTGAAGAACGGTTAGCTTCTTACATTGTTGAAGGAACGAAGGAAGGCCTAATAGAAGATTTGAATCAAGCACTAGAAGCTTACGCCGAACCATTAGATATTATTAATGGTCCCCTAATGGTTGGTATGGACGAGGTCGGAAGATTGTTCAACAATAATGAACTGATCGTAGCAGAAGTCCTACAAAGTGCAGAAGTGATGAAAGCATCGGTAGCCCATCTTGAGCCACATATGGAACAGAAAGAAAACGACAATGGAAAAGGGAAGATTCTTCTTGCAACCGTAAAAGGTGATGTTCATGACATTGGTAAGAATTTAGTCGAAATTATTTTAGGGAACAATGGGTTTAAAATCGTTAACTTAGGTATTAAAGTAACGTCGAATGAATTAATTGAAGCTATAAAAAAGGAAAATCCTGATGCCGTTGGCTTATCTGGCCTCCTAGTAAAATCAGCGCAGCAAATGGTATTAACCGCACAAGATTTACGCCAGCAGGATATATCAATTCCGATTCTTGTCGGGGGAGCGGCGCTTACAAGAAAGTTCACGGATACAAAAATTGCAGCTGAATATGATGGTCTCGTCTTATATGCTAAAGATGCGATGAATGGGTTAGAGATTGCTAATCGACTGGCAAAACCAGACGAACGTGAACGGCTTGCTATTGAATTAGCAGAAGCAAGAGCGAAAAAAGATGCAGTACGCTTACCTGAAAAGAAACCAGTGCAAGATCGTCCAGTAGATGAGTTTGTTCAATCTGATGTTAAAAGGGACGGACCGATTTTTACACCTACTGATTTGGATCCGCATATTTTACGTGACTATAAGCTCTCCCATTTAGAACCGTATATAAATATGCAAATGCTACTTGGTCGTCATCTTGGTCTTCAAGGAAAAGTAAGTAGGTTACTTGCAGAAAAAGATGAAAGAGCTGTTGACTTGAAAGAACGAGTGGATGAATTTTTAGATCAAGCAAAGAAAAATCAGGTCATTCAGGCACATGGAATGTATCAATTCTTCCCTGCTCAAGCTGATGGAAATGATATTATTATTTATGATCCAAAAGATCAGAAGACTGAAATTGAACGATTTACATTTCCGCGTCAAAACCATAAGCCTTTCCTTTGTTTAGCTGACTACTTACGTCCAGTGTCAAGTGGGGGAATGGATTATGTTGGCTTTCTTGCAGTTACGGCTGGGCATGGCGTACGTGAATTAGCGGACCAAGCTAAACGAGATGGCGATTATCTATACAGTCATCTAATTCAGGCTGCTGCATTAGAAATAGCGGAAGGTTTTGCTGAAAGACTTCATCAACAAATGCGGGATAGAATGGGCTTTCCAGACTCAGCCGATATGACGATGGACGAACGATTTGCTGCCAAGTATCAAGGGGTTCGTGTCTCCTTTGGCTATCCTGCTTGTCCGAATCTTGAAGATCAAGAGAAGTTATTTAAGCTATTGCAACCAGAAAAAATAGGAATTCAATTAACGGAAGGTCACATGATGGAGCCGGAAGCTTCAGTTACAGCAATGGTATTTGCCCATCCTGAAGGCCGTTATTTTAATGTATTAGGATAATGTAAGAACTAGCAGGGGTAACAAGGGTTTCAGCTATTCTAAAGTGTTATTTCGCTTCTGAATTAGCTTGAAGTAATTGTAAATTCATTACCAATTATCCTTAAAATGAAATCATCTGCTGTTAAATTATTAAACCTCTTTTCGTTTATTACAAACGGAAGGAGGCTTTTTCTATTGGCTAAAGCAAAGCAGCGTAAAACCACTAGAACTAAAGCTGAGAAGCGGTTTTTATTTCCTTATTTAGAAGAGTTGATTATTCAGGCTAAAACAATCGAAGGAGTTAGACCAAATACAATTCGTAATTACGGAAAATTTTTCAAGCAATTTGAGAAGTGTTTCGGAGAACCAGATGTACGTGAGCTAACTGAACAAGATGCTAGAGATTTTATTACATACATGATTGATATAGGTTTAACCAACACAACTATCAACGCGTATCTTAATCAGGCTAAGTGTTCGTTTCAGATTCTGGAAAAGGAGGGTATTTGTAATAACATCTTCAAGGATATTAAACGTCTAAAAACTGATAAAAAAGAACCATTGAAATACTAACTGTGGATGAACTAAGACAGCTCTTAAAAGCTATGGATCAAGCAAAATATAATGAGTTTCTGGATTTTGTTTTAATTCACGTCTTGCTTGATGGAATGGGGAGAATTGAAGAGAGGGTAACATTGAGAGAATCCGATATTAATTTTGAGAAACAAACAATCACATTTCAAAGGTACTATGGAAACTAGTCTAGTTGATAAGGAAAATCAAAGTAAGGAAATTTATTTAGTGATTTTTCAAAACTATATGGATGATTACGCAGTTGAAGAGTTTAAATCGTTAGAGGATGCTCAGGGTTATGTTATGCAGTTAAATAATAAGGGTTTTAAAGACAACGTTCTAATTGTAAAAGAATTATACCGAAAGCATAAAGAGTTAAACTATTGAAAATGAATGAATACAAGAATATGTCAGCCTTATTTAAGCGACAGATAAAAGAAATGGTAAGGATATATGATAGCTCAGATGATGAGGGAAAAGAGATAGTTATGAGGAGCTTATTAGGGATGATTGATAAGCTGATAGGTGAAGGGTAGGTTAAATAATTTCATTATGTGCTTCAATAAAAAACACGATTACCAAGTCTATCTAAAAACTTTTTATTTTTATGACCAATTATCATGGGACAACATATAATAAAAAAAATTATTTAGGTGGTCAAAATGGAGCAAAATAACAGAAAGCATTTCATTACTACGAATAGGGTTTATGATTGGGTAATCTCAACAGATGAAATTAGGATAAAAGTACCCATAAAAAAACCTAAAAAGGTTTCTAAAGTTGATACTTATCAGTACAATGCTTTATCGGATGGAATTAGTGCAGTTTATACAAATGATGATGAACTTAAAGAATACGGAGAACGAGGTATTTTAGATCCTAAAAAAGTCTCATATACTAACCTATTCATAAATGGAGTATTACAACCTCCAAATACTTATGAGGTTGATAAAGGGTGTTTACGTTTAAAAACCAAAGATATTCCTATTAAAAATACTCCAATTAACCTTCAGTTTGTAACTATTTATCAGTCATAAAAAAGGTAAGGATATAAATCCTTACCTTTTTGGGTTAAGTTGCAACATCTGTCGTTGAAGTTGGAGAGAAGTTTACTATTTCTAATACAATTGGAGTACCTGTTAGGATTGGGTCTCCTCCTGCAGGAACGTCAACATCAAGTGAACCCTCAGTTGTTGCACCAGGTGTATAAGTTGATATTCCCTCCATTTGTAGAACCCCATTAATATAAACATTAAAGTAACTATTATCAGTATTTAAAACAGGCAGATCAGTAGCTACAGCACCGGCGTCATCAAAGAAATCTGCTGTATCAATTGACAGTGTAGTCCCGGCAGCAGTTTCTCCTGTAGTTACGTGAAAGAACTTTTCTTGTTCTGGGTCTACAGAGGTTGTGGTAGACGCAGTTACAAGTAATTTCATAAGTTGTAGTGCCATGGATAAGCCTCCTTTTTATATTTATCGTAGTACTGATTATCATAATATGATTTAGATATAAGAGTTGCTGTAGACAAGTTAATTAAATTAAAGTTTTTATATTGTTTATTGCAAAATCATTAGTGTTGCATAAATATTGACTGAATTTTCAGTTTCTGTATTCATCCTGCTTAGAGCCAAAAAGGTAAATACCCAGTTAAAGGTGGCTCCATCCATTTAGAAAATTATTTACAATTAGACATTTGTGACGGCGACAGATTGTTTATTAAGGAATGACTTTTTCTTCAATTTTCCGAAGCCAAATATGTGCCGGCTTCCACAAAGCAGCTCTTAGATAACGACTAATTTGTAAGGTCTTTCGCTTGCTTTCCGTCTCGAGTTGAATGAGAACATGTAGGCAAAAAACAATTAATGCGATAAACACTTGATTGTGGATCGCCCATTCACTTTGACCGTAGAACTTTTTGATACTGAGATGCTGCTTAATCCATTTGAAAAACAACTCAATCTCTTCGGCACTTAAATCAAAACGATTCGTAAGTAACTGAATTTCGTTTCCTTTTGAATCAATCACTCGTAAAAGACGAAAGTAATTCTCAGTACGGTTTTGAGTCGTACCAATTAACACCATTTGATCAGACAGAATCGTCGTATCCTCGGGTAGTTTGAAATCGTAGACTTCTCGTATGACTGCATTTTTACGTAGCCTGGATAGGAAGAAATAGCCGTCATCTGTCATACGATCAAAGCGTTCATAGTCTAGATAGCCACGGTCAAACACATACATGCATTCCTTGTCATCTATCATGATTTTTAGTTGACCACGATCATGTTCCTTTGCCGTTGTGAGCACCCTTTTCAGGATAGGAAATCCCTTTTTCCATAAATACAAGCCGCAAATGCAACTTTACACCCGCTTTTGTTTTGCGGAACTCAGCCCATTTATGATTGGTCAAATTAAGTGGCAATGTGCTTGAATCAATGATTTTTAATGGCATGATGAGTTTTGTGTAATGTGTTTTGGCATGGATTTTTACGACTAAATCCAGGAAAAGCCTTTGAAATAGATCTGGATTCATACCATTCAAACGCCGTGAGAGCTGAGAGATACTGATCGAATCAAGGTTGACACCTTTTTGAAGCTGGTCGTCGAAAAGACAATCACTCAGCGCATGAAGACTTTCTACTTCTTCGAGCTGTGCGTAGAGTAATAATTTTAAAAATGATTCCGTTGTAAGTTTTTTCGTATAGAAATCTAATTTCAATGTTTTCACTTGATCATCAAATAATTCATGATTAACCAGTCTCAATAAGATTAACAGCTACAAAATCGACCATTTGCACAACATGAGCTATAAGACTTACATGTATTTAACGGCTCAAAATAACTAGTCCATTTAAGTAGGAAGTTCTACGTTAATTAATCAAAACATGTGCTTATATTTAGTTGAAATTTATGGTCTAACCATCCGTTGTGTATAATATAAAATTAAATAAACAAAAAAAGGTTAATTTAACAAGGTTTATATACATTAATTTATTGAGCGCTTCATGATGGAGCCGGAAGCTTCAGTTACAGCTATGGTATTTGCCCATCCTGAAGGCCGTTATTTTAATGTATTAGGATAATGTAAGAACTAGCAGGGGTTATCCCAGAGGTCAAATATAGACCTTTTGGGATAACCTTTTTTGTTGTAAAGCCTATCTTTTCAAGGCTCTATAGGCGATGTTTAGGAAGAAGATTGGTAAGAATTTGATAAGAAATTGTATAAAACTAGGTCGAAAACAAACACTATCCATATCAATCATGACCATGTCATGAAACAGATACCACGAACACAAGGAGGTCTACAACATGAAACGTAATCTGTTTTCATTCAAGATTCCACTTATCATGACATTCATTTGTATTGGGTTAATTGTGAATACGTCACCCACTCATGCATTTACTGACCAAGTAATTCAAAGAGGGGCAACGGGTGATGATGTTGTTGAATTGCAAGCAAGACTTCAGTACAACGGTTTTTATACCGGCACCATTAATGGAGTGTACGATTGGAGTACTTATTGGGCCGTTCGTAACTTTCAGAGTGAATTTGGACTAGACGTAGATGGACTAGTAGGACCACAAATGAAAGATATGTTAGTGCGCTCAACGAATTATAACGAAGAGTTTGTCAAAAAAGCGTTAAATGAAGGCCGTAAATTTACTCACTACGGCGGCACACCTAAGGAGATCCAAAAAGGACCAAAAGGGAGCAGGGATGGTGCACAACCACAGCCAGGACCAGGTGAAGCAGCGCCAGAGCAGCCGCAGCCACAGCCAGGACCAGGTGAAGCAGCGCCAGAGCAGCCGCAGCCACAGCCAGGACCAGGTGAAGCAGCGCCAGAGCAGCCGCAACCACAGCCAGGACCAGGTGAAGCAGCGCCAGAGCAACCGCAGCCACAACCAGGAGCAGACCCAGCGCCGCAACCTGAGCCTGAACCAGCTGCACCTGAAGAGCCAGTGCCATATGCTGAAGAGCCAGAAGAACAGGATAATGAAGCAAATATCCAAAAAGCAACCAATGTACCTGCAGGGTATTCAGAAAATGATATTCAAATTATGGCCCAAGCGGTATATGGTGAAGCACGTGGCGAACCATATGTAGGTCAAGTAGCGGTAGCTGCAGTAATTATTAACCGTATTAATAGTCCGACTTTCCCAAATACAGCATCTGGTGTAATTTTTGAACCACGTGCGTTTACAGCTGTTGCGGATGGGCAGATCTACATGGAACCCAATGAGACAGCTCGTCGCGCTGTACTTGATGCAATTAATGGGCAAGATCCATCAGGAAATGCACTGTATTATTTTAATCCTGATACAGCGACATCTGGTTGGATTTGGACGAGACCACAAATTAAACGAATCGGAAAACATATATTCTGTCATTAATTTTTGGAGGTGATTATTATGGTACGTAATATTGTTATAGGTCTATTAGCCGTAGCCGTTGTTGCAACAGGGATATGGGGCTTTCAAGAACGTGAAGAGAAGCAGATCTTAAAAGTGACTGCAGAGAACAATTATCAACGAGCATTCCATGAACTTGCGTTTCATATTGACCAAATTGAAGATCAATTAGGTGCGACACTTGCGATGAACTCACGGCGCCAGCTAACTCCAGCGTTAGCAGACGTTTGGAGAATTGTAAGTTTAGCACAAGAGAATATTGGTCAACTACCATTAAGCTCTGTAGATCTAGGAAAAACGGAAGAGTTTTTGTTTAAGTTAGGAAGATTTAGTTATCTAACATCGATTCGTGATTTGGAAAAAGAGCCATTAACGGATAAAGAATATGAAACATTAGAGAAATTGTATGACTATTCTAAGGAGATTCGTGAAGAAGTTCGTAAATCACAAGCGATGATGCTGGCCAATGGTGATCAATGGATAGATATTGAAGAAGAAATGCGTGCGACGCAAGAACCATTAAGTAACATGGTTGTTAAAAATCTAGAAGTTATGAACAAATCAATCCAAAGTTATAGTGAAACGGAGTGGGGAGCAGGATTAGCTTCCATTGATGATCTAAATGGAGAATTAAAAGAAGCATTAGACGGTGAGCCTGTTACAAAAGAAGAGGCAGAAGAAATTGCACGTGAATACCTGCAATTAAATGAGAATACACCTGTTCATGTGGCTGATACAGGGAACGGCTTAGAGTACCCAGCCTATACAATTGTTGCTGAGGACCCTGATCATGAGACAAATTATTATATGGATATGAGTGTCAATGGAGGAGAACCAATTTGGATCTTACAAGACCGCCAAATTGAAGAGCAAAATATTAGCTTAAATGAGGCGGTTGAACTTGCGGAAGAATATCTAGAAGAACATGGAAAAGAAAGCATGCAACTTGTCGATAGTAGACAATATGATTCCATTGCTATGCTTGAGTTTGTTCATCTAGAGGATAACGTTCGTGTTTACACGGATTTGATTCGCCTTGAAATAGCCCTTGATGATGGAGATGTAGTTGGGTATGAGGCAAAAAGTTATTTAATCCATCATAAAGACCGTGATATACCAGATCCTGAGCTGACGAACGAAGAGGCGAGAGACCGCTTGAATCCTCGTTTAGATGTAATGGAAGATCATTTAGCTGTCATTGAAAATGATCTAGGGAAAGAAGTGCTTTGCTATGAATATTACGGGGTCATTGAAGACCAAACGTATCGATTGTTTATTAATGCAGAAGATGGGGAAGAAGAGAAAGTCGATCGACTAAATCAATCCGAACCTATCTACGATTTTTCTTGAAATAGAAAAAGAAGAAAGGAAGAAGCATCTCGTGCTTCTTCTTTTTGATTATTCATGAGATAATAGATGGAGTTTATGTAAGTGGGAGGAGTCAGGAGATTGATTAAAGTTGGATCTACCATCTTCTTAGAGTTACAAGAAGTAAAAGACTTTAAAAAGAGATTGTTGCGATATAAATGTCGCTTAGTAGATAAAAAAGATGGGATGTATATCATCGACTACCCAATAAATGAAGAGACAGGAAAAGGCAGCTTGCACTACGAAGAAAATCTGAAAAATTATAACGGTTATCTTAAAAACTAGTGTAATTAAGCTACAAGTAGCCGATTTTTTCTAGTTTATGACTGATAATTCGCAACCTTTAGTTAGACCGTGATGTAAGAATATGATAAGATTATGGAGAGAACAATTGGAAAAATACAGAGATGTAAACACTTTCAATTGTTTTATTGTATATGAGGTGTATAAGTTAATGAACAAAAAGATGAATATTGCTATTGATGGTCCTGCTGGTGCAGGGAAAAGTACTGTTGCGAAATTAGTCGCAGAACAGCTAAGTTATCTCTATATTGATACTGGTGCAATGTATCGCGCTCTTACATTAGCAGCATTACGAGAAGGGATAGATCTTCAAAATGGTCCTGCTTTAACTGAAATTTTAAGTAAGACAACCATTCACCTTCAACATGAACAAAGTGGTGTTCGTGTATTATTAAATAATGAAGATGTGACAGAAGCGATTCGAATGAAAGATGTAACTTCGAATGTGTCATTAGTTTCAAGTCATGAAGGTGTTCGATTAGAGATGGTTGAACGTCAGAGGAAACTTGCGGAAAAAGGCGAAGCTGTGCTAGATGGCAGGGATATTGGTACGTATGTTCTTCCTGATGCCAAAGTTAAAGTGTTTTTAACTGCTTCTGTGGATGAGCGAGCTAGAAGACGTTATGAAGAACAAAAAGAAAAAGGAATACCTGCTGATTTTGATCAATTAAAAGAAGAAATTGCCCGCCGGGATCAATTGGATTCAACAAGAGAATTTGCTCCTTTAAAAAAGGCAGATGATGCAGTTGAAATTGATTCAACTTCACTTACGATTCCAGAAGTTGCAAAATCAATTATTGAGCTAGCAAAAGAAAGGGCAAGATAAGATGCGAATTTATCAATTTGGTCAAAGTGTAAGCAGAATATTTCTCTCGACTTCTTATAAAGTGGAGATAATCGGTAAAGAAAACATACCCGATTCAGGGGCAACGATTCTTTGTTGCAATCATATCCATAATTTTGATCCACCTCTTCTAGGAGCCTATATTAAAAGACAGTTGCATTACATGGCAAAACAAGAGTTATTCGAAAAGCCAATATTAAAAGGGCTGCTACCTAAATTAGGTGCTTTTCCTGTAAGAAGAGGAATGAGTGATAAGCAAGCGATACGTACAGCCATGAAATTATTAAAAGAAGGCAAGATGATAGGCTTATTTCCAGAAGGAACGAGAAGCAAGGATGGCAAATTAGGAAAAGGTTTAACAGGAGCTGGATTTTTTGCTCTTCGAACAGATGCTGTTGTTATTCCATGTGCCATTATTGGCCCATATCGAACGTTCAAATCTTTAAAGTTAGTCTACGGACCACCTATTGATTTTAGTGAATTGCGGGAGCGTAAGGCATCTGCTGAAGAAGCAACGGAAGTCATCATGACTGAAATCAAAAAGTTAATAGAAGAACATAAATTGAAATCATAGTAATCACTTTTCTTTCGCTAGCGTGAAAGATAGTTAAAATAATAGTTAGATACCGCTACTAGACTGCGGGGATTGAAGGAGGCAAAAGTCAATGGTCGAAGAAATGAACAATGAAGTAACGGAAATGAAGTCTTTTTCTGTAGGGGATGTTGTAACAGGGAAAGTGACAAAAGTCGAAGATAAACAAGCGTTTGTCGATGTAGGTTTTAAAGTAGATGGCATTGTGCCAATTAGTGAGTTATCAAGTTTACATGTAGAAAAAGTCAGTGATGTTCTTTCAGTTGACGATGAGCTCGAATTAAAAGTTCTAAAATTAGAGGATGATGAGCTAATCCTTTCAAAGCGGGCGGTACAAGCTGAGAAAGCATGGGATGAGCTTCAACAAGCTTACGAGTCTGGCCAAATTCTTGAAGTGGAAGTGGCGGATGTCGTAAAGGGAGGACTCGTTGTCGATGTAGGTGTGCGCGGATTCATCCCTGCTTCTTTAGTAGAACGTCATTTCGTTGAGGATTTTTCAGATTACAAAGGACGTACATTACGTTTAAAAGTAGCTGAAATTGATAAAGAAAACAATAAGCTTATTCTTTCTCAACGTGCCGTTTTGGATGAAGAAGTAGAACAGAAGAAACGCAATGTTCTCCAAACTTTAAAAGCTGGCGATGTCGTTGAAGGAAAAGTACAACGTTTAACAGATTTTGGCGCATTTGTAGATGTAGGTGGTGTTGATGGTTTAGTACATATTTCTCAGCTTGCGCACCATCGGGTTGAAAAGCCATCTGATGTCGTTAATGAAGGTGATGTTGTTAAGGTTAAGATTTTATCTGTTGATGAAGATAGTGAACGAGTTTCATTGTCTATCAAAGACACATTGCCTGGTCCATGGGAAAGCTATTCAGGAAAAGTGGCTGCTGGTGATGTAGTTGAAGGTGTCGTAAGACGTCTTGTGTCATTTGGAGCATTTATTGAACTTGCTCCTGGGGTAGAGGGCTTAGTTCACATTTCACAAATTGCAAACCGTCACATCGGCACACCATCTGAAGTATTAACTGAAGGTGAGAAGGTTGAAGTGAAAGTATTAGATGTGAATATAGAAGAAAAGCGTATATCCTTAAGTATTCGCGATTTACTAGAGGAAGAGGAGTCTGGTGATGCAGATTACCAAGCTTATGAAGCTTCAAAAGAAGAGGAGTCAGCAGGATTTTCTCTTGGAGATATGATTGGAGATCAATTAAAGAAATATAAGAACTAATTTTATATCATGTAACAAAAATCGGCATCCTTAAAAAGGTGCCGATTTTTATTGGATAAAAAGGGAGTGACTTTACCGAATAGAACTTATGGACGTTGTTGCTGCCTAGCTTGATCAGGGCTTTGCATTTTTGCAGAACCTGTATAATCTAAACTTTGGTCTCGATCGGATTCAACTCGACCAGATTTTTTTAGTTTTTTTTCTTGGCGATCTTTCCCCATGTTATCCCCCTCCTTTATGTAGAATCAAAGAATCGTATTTATTGTCCCGCAAAGTCTTATTTCTATGTATTTTATGGTTAGAACGACTTCACTTCGTCGATACTTAAAAGGAAGGAGGTGGCATAATGGAAGGTATTTTTATTTATTGGTTTGGTTGGATATTTTGGGTAGTGATCACCTTTTTTTGGTCAAAATCAAAAGCAAGGTTTTGGAGTGCGTTCTCATTACTACTATTTTTTATTTTACTTCCCAAAACGTTAGTCTTTGCAAATACAACAGTTCATTTAGTTTATGTTATATTTTCCGGCTATTTATTTTGGCAGTTAAATAAGGTGAAAGAATGTAATTTGGTTCATGCCTTTATTGCTTCAATTACTATTGCAGCAGCTTATGCTGGCTTTCAAATGATGATGATATTTGATCCGGTTGTAGTGTACATTGATAGTCGCTGGATGATAGGATTAATGACAGCTATTATCTCCTTTTTCTTAGCTGCAACATTTAGGCATCGATTATTGTTTGCATTTTCTGGTCTAATTCAAGGCGAGCTTTTAACTGGGCTTGTTACGCAACATCATCTTTATATGGATTATAGCATAGGCAGTCTTTATTTCTTTGATATTGTTGCTGTAGTAGGGGGTCTATATAGTGTCGTTTGGGGATTAAAACAGGTTTCTGTTGCCCTTGGGAAACTTGTCCTGAGAGAACCGAAAACGAGTGTGTTAAAGCAAAGTTCATAAAAGTAGAAGTCGACAACAATGTAGAAATCAAGTAAAATAAATAAGTTGCAAGAAAAAATGGATGATTTTACATAGTAAAATAGAAAGGTTGTGACGTTATGACCAAGCCAGTTGTAGCGATAGTCGGACGTCCTAATGTTGGGAAGTCAACGATTTTTAATCGAATAGTAGGAGAACGGGTAGCGATTGTAGAAGATATGCCAGGAGTTACACGTGATCGTATTTATAGTAAGGGGGAATGGTTAAATCGTGAATTTAATCTAATTGATACAGGTGGAATTGAATTAGGAGATGAGCCCTTATTAGTCCAAATGCGTGCCCAAGCAGAACTAGCGATAAAGGAAGCTGATGTAATAATTTTTATCGTTAATGGTCGAGAAGGAATCACAGGTGCTGATCAAGAAGTAGCGAAACTTTTATTTAGATCAGACAAGCCTGTTGTTCTTGGGGTGAATAAGATTGATAATCCTGATATGCAAGAAGAGTTATATGAGTTTTATTCATTAGGAATGGATACCCCTTACCCAATTTCAGGATCTCACGGATTAGGACTAGGTGATTTACTAGACCAAGTTATTAAGCATTTTCCAGATGAAGAAGAAGATCCGTATGATGAAGATACGATTCGTATTTCATTAATAGGTAGACCTAATGTAGGGAAATCTTCCATTGTTAATGCGATGCTTGGAGAGGAACGAGTTATCGTAAGCAATATTCCAGGTACAACGAGAGATGCGATTGATACTCCTTTCACACAGGATGATCAAGATTATGTCCTTATTGATACAGCTGGGATGCGGAAACGTGGAAAAGTCTATGAGGCAACTGAGAAATACAGTGTACTGCGTTCTCTTAAGGCGATTGAACGTTCAAATGTAGTTCTTGTAGTTATTAATGCAGAAGAAGGCTTAATTGAGCAAGACAAAAAAATCGCAGGTTATGCTCATGAAGCTGGACGTGCAGTCATCATTGTTGTCAACAAATGGGATGCCGTAGCTAAAGATGACAAAACGATGAAGAATTTTGAAACAAAGCTTAGAGAAGAGCTTTTGTTTTTAACGTATGCACCGATCTTGTTTGTTTCTGCAAAGACAAAACAACGCCTTCATACGGTTTTGCCTATGGTTAAAAATGTATCGGAGAATCACCATCTTCGAGTTCCTACAAATGTTCTAAATGATATGATTATGGATGCAGTAGCGATGAATCCAACACCAACAGACAAAGGGAAACGACTCAAGATTAATTATGTGACTCAAGTGGCTGTGGAACCGCCGACTTTTGTTTTCTTCGTAAACGAACCTGAATTAATGCACTTTTCTTATGAAAGGTTTCTAGAGAATCGCCTAAGGGCTACATTTAATTTTGAAGGAACCCCAATTAAAATTTTTGCTAGAAAGAAAAATGTTTAACAGGACTTCAAAAAGGGATGTTTCCCTTTTTGAAGTCTAACGCTACTAATGTGATACATAGTGATAGTCACATTAAACTGCTTTTGCTAAATTTGTATCTAAGTAGCGAAGGAGCGTTAGAAATGGGGGATGGATTATGTATTTTATTGGACTTATCATAATTATTCTAATTGGCTATCTTTTAGGCTCTTTAAGCTTTAGCTATATTATTGCAAAAAAAATTAAAAAAGTAGATATACGGCAACATGGGAGTGGAAATGCTGGGGCTACAAATACATTACGAGTGTTAGGCCTCGGTCCTGCATTACTTGTGTTAGCTCTTGACGTTCTAAAAGGGATTGTAGCAGTGTGGATTGGTGTCGCAGTTGCACCTGATCAAACAGGTTTATATCCAGCTTTAGCGGGTCTCGCTGCCATCCTAGGTCATAATTGGCCTATATACTACGGATTTAGAGGTGGAAAAGGGGTTGCGACAACAATTGGCGTATTAGCAACCATTGTTTTCTTCCCAGCTTTGTTTGCTGGTATTGTTGCAATTGGAAGTATTGTTATAACAAGGTATGTTTCACTAGGTTCGATATTATTTGCAATTTTAACACCACTCTTTGCATTATTTCTCCTTGATTATTATGGTTATCCTGTTATTTATGGTTATTTAGCCATTGTTGTGGCCCTTCTTTCTATTTGGAGGCATCGAACCAATATAAAACGATTGCTTGCTGGAACAGAAAGCAAAATCGGACAGAAATCATAAAAAAGGAGTGAGTCAATTGACTAAGGTTGCTGTTATTGGTGCAGGTAGTTGGGGAACAGCCTTAGCTATGGTATTAGCTGATAATGAATTGGAAGTGAAGATTTGGGCAAGACGTAAGGAACAAATTGAGGAAATAAATCAGCACCATACTAATTCTAAATATTTACCTAATGTTGTCTTATCTAATCGGATTACTGGACATGTAGAGCTGAAAGAAACATTAGAAGGTGTCAAAATAGTCCTTCTAGTCGTACCGACAAAGGCCATTCGTGAGACGGTAACAGAGATACAAAAAGAGTTGCAAGCGCCGGTTACAATTATTCATGCTAGCAAAGGAATTGAACCTGGCACTCATAAACGAATTTCTGAAATGATTGAAGAAGAGTTTGGAGATTCAGATTTATTGAAAGATGTTGTTGTCTTGTCTGGGCCAAGTCATGCTGAAGAGGTAAGTCAGAGACAACCTACAACGGTTACGGTATCTTCAAAAAGTTCAGCGGCCTCGGAATTAGCTCAAGATTTATTTATTAATCAACATTTTCGTGTATATACAAATCCAGATCTTGTAGGTGTTGAGATTGGTGGTGCACTTAAGAATACGATTGCACTTGTGTGTGGTTTAACAAATGGGCTTGGGATGGGTGATAACACAAAAGCGGCAATTATGACTCGCGGATTAGCAGAAATTACACGTGTAGGAGTGAAACTAGGTGCAAGCCCATTAACATTTGCTGGACTTTCAGGTTTAGGTGATCTTATTGTTACGTGTACGAGTGTACACTCAAGAAATTTTCGAGCCGGGTTTATGATAGGCCAAGGAAAGACGTTAGATGAAGTATTAAATTCGATGGGAATGGTTGTCGAAGGTATTAGAACAACAAAGGCTGCTTACGAATTGTCAGAAAAATTACAGGTTGAAATGCCTATCACATCTGCACTTTATGCTGTCTTGTTTGAAGGGCTCAAACCAGAACAGGCAACGGAACGTCTCATGGGACGAGTGAAAAAGCATGAAGTGGAACAATTAAATATTGATTTATAGGTTGGTAGTTAAGTCCACTGAAAAAGGTTGAGTTCAAACTTTTTCAGTGGCTTCTTATGCACCTTCTCCTTTATATCGCATATGATATCGTGATATTACGAAAGAGGGAGGGCGCAACATGTTCCAAAATAATGACTCATCTTTCATGGACCAAATTCAAAAGAAGACTAATGTAAGACCTGACGAATTACTAAAGTTAGCTAATTCTGTTAGTAATACAAATCTTAAAGATGAAGCAGCAGTAAGACAGCTTATTGCACAAGTTGCAAAGCTTGCAAACAAACCTGTATCAAAAGAAAAAGAAGATCAAATTGTCAAAGCTATTACAACTAATAATATGCCAATGGACTTTGCTTCACTTGCAAAGATGTTCAATAAAAAATAAATATCCTGTGTAGGCAAAAGCCACAAGCAAATTAGTGGTTCTTGCATATACTTGTAGGGAACGAACATTACTATAGGGCTGTGTTTTAGACGAAGGGTTTCGTCAAGTTGGAGAAGTGTGCCCCCACTTCTCCAACTTTTTTTTAGTTAGATTGATTTAGTAATATAAAGCAAAAATCTATTTGTCCTTAGTCTGTCACCGACAATATGGACAAGCTGTGCTATAATGTGTTGGGCAAATAGGAAATATGGAGGATGATAGATCGTGTCACAAGCGATGATGAATATGTGGATATCATTTTTTGCGCTAGCGCTTATGTTTGTATCCGCAGGAACAGCTATTTTTAGTCGAGCAAAATTAAAAGGGTGGCTTCAAAAGCTCGTATTAGCCTTTTCTTTTATATGTTTGCTTGTTTCTGGGTGGATTGTCTTTCTTATTGTAATCGTTGGACCTACGGCTACTTTATAATAAGAAAGGAGTTAGAAAAGAATGAAAAAATGTAGTTTTGTCTTGTTATCAATAAGCTTATTGTTGTTAAGTGGTTGCTTATTTCCAGATGATCAACGTGCTGAGAATCGGATTGCCTATCCGGATCAACTTCAATCGGTTCAGCATGCTGTAGAGCAATTTCAAACGGATACGGGCGTTTTGCCTATTCGAACATTCGATGAAACCACCTCTCTTTATCAAAGATATATTATAGATTTCAATCAATTAGTTCCAAGGTACTTACAACAACCACCTGGTACTGCATTTGAGAATGGTGGCGTATTTCAATATGTCCTTGTAAATGTTGAGGAGCAACCGGAAATAAAAGTAATAGATTTAACGTCACAGCGAGAAATTCAGCAATTGCAACAACGGTTAAATGATTACATGAGGCAGCATCGTTTTGCTCCCATTGAAGAAATGCTGGATGTGGGGCTTTTTAAGCTCGATCACGAAGCCCTAAATTACAAAGAAGCTCCACATGTTAGAAGCCCTTATCATGATACGTATTTACCTTTATTATTAACAAATGATGGTGAGATCATCATTGATTATCGAATTGATCTAAACATGATGCTCAAAGGGCATGATCATTCATTCGAAGAAGGCGATGATATTAGGTCATTATTATACGAGCACACACCATTTGTACCTTTACGAAGTGTCCCATATGTATTAGATGAAAATGGGGAACCGACTTATGCAATGGAGCTTAGATAAAAACAATAGATTTATAAATATTTTTGGTATAATGCTCCTTCCGTGCTGATATACATATCAGAGGAAGGGGCATTTTTGTTTTTCCCCTTCTCGGTAGCCCAAAAACGAGAATCTTCTAACTTTCTAGTAAAGGTTGTCATAAACCTTGTACAACATCATAGATATGATAGTGTCAAAGGTTTTCGGAAAGTAGTTGAGACTCAAATTTTTACTCGATCGGGAGGGGATCACGTGGAAAAGGTTGATATTTTCAAGGATATTGCTGAACGCACTGGCGGCGATATTTATCTAGGAGTTGTAGGTGCGGTTCGAACAGGGAAGTCGACATTCATTAAGAAATTTATGGAGCTAGTCGTTCTCCCGAATATTGCAAATGAATCAGAAAAAGCGAGAGCTCAAGATGAGCTACCGCAAAGTGCAGCAGGAAAAACCATCATGACAACAGAACCAAAATTTGTTCCAAATCAAGCCATTTCCATTCATGTTGACGACGGCTTGGATGTGAATGTTCGTCTCGTCGATTGTGTTGGTTACGCTGTTCCAGGAGCAAAAGGCTACGAGGATGAACATGGGCCTAGGATGATTAATACTCCTTGGTATGAGGAACCTATCCCATTTCAAGAAGCAGCGGAAATTGGAACGCGAAAAGTCATTCAAGAGCACTCAACATTAGGTGTTGTCGTTACAACTGATGGTTCAATAGGTGAGATTCCGCGTCAAGATTATTTAGAATCGGAGGCGCGAGTTGTAGAGGAATTAAAAGAAGTTGGCAAGCCGTTTATTATGGTTGTGAATAGTGTTAGACCACACCATCCAGATACGGAACAACTTAGGGCCAAGCTAGCTGAAGAATATGACATTCCTTGTCTTGCAATGAGCATTGAAAGCATGACAGATCAAGATATTAACAATGTACTACGTGAGGTACTATATGAGTTTCCAGTACATGAGGTTAATGTTAATCTTCCAAGCTGGGTTATGGTGCTAAGAGAAGATCATTGGTTACGTCAAAGCTATGAAGAATCAGTCCGCGAGACGGTTAAAGATATTAAGAGGCTTCGCGATGTTGATCGGGTTGTCGGCCAATTTACTGAGTATGAATTTATTGATGATGCACGTTTAGCAGGCATTGAAATGGGGCAAGGGATTGCTGAAATTGACTTGTATGCTCCAGACGATTTATATGACCAAGTGTTAAAAGAAGTTGTCGGTGTGGAGATTAGAGGGAAGGATCATCTCTTACAACTAATGCAAGACTTTGCTCATGCGAAGGAAGAATACGATCAAGTGGCCGATGCTCTTAGAATGGTGAAACAAACGGGTTACGGAATCGCTGCTCCTGCTCTATCCGATATGAGTCTTGATGAACCAGAAATTATCCGTCAAGGATCAAGATTTGGAGTAAGGTTAAAAGCTGTTGCTCCATCTATTCATATGATTAAAGTGGATGTTGAGTCTGAGTTTGCTCCAATTATAGGAACAGAAAAGCAAAGTGAGGAGCTCGTTCGCTACTTAATGCAGGACTTTGAAGAGAATCCTCTATCTATTTGGAATTCAGATATTTTCGGACGATCGCTTAATTCGATTGTACGTGAAGGCATATCAGCAAAATTATCTCTTATGCCTGAAAATGCCCGTTACAAACTAAAGGAAACGTTAGAGCGCATCATCAATGAGGGCTCTGGTGGTCTGATTGCCATTATCCTATAACATGATAAAGTAGAGTCTACTAAGAACGGCGCTGAAAAGGCGAAAGTCGACCTTATTCCGAAAGTTGCAAGCCTTCTATGAAAAATCACTCATAGAAGGCTTTTTGGTGTGAAAAACTTCTCACACCAATGGCAAAGGCTCTGCACATTGCATAGAGGGCACTAAGGGGGTTCTTTTTGCTTTATTAATCATGTCTATGCTAAGATTTACAGGAGTGCCCTTTTTAAAAATAGCAACAGGCACTAGTCATCATTTGCGAATTTCACCCATAATAAAGCAAATTAAATCGGGGATTGAGTTTTTTAGCTCCTTAAGAAGCGAAAATTTCTAATCCATGATAAGATAGATCATGTTAGAATAGGTAGTATTGAATTACGTGAGAATAGGAGAGTTGAGATGAGTAATCAAAATGAATTTTTTGTCATAAAAGCAAAAGAAAATGGTGTCAATGTTATTGGCTTAACACGAGGGTCTGATACTCGATTTCACCATTCTGAAAAACTTGATAAAGGTGAAGTTATGATCGCACAATTTACAGAACATACATCAGCTGTAAAAGTCAGAGGGAAAGCGATCATTCAAACAAGTCACGGGACGATGGATACGGAAGAATAATACCTTTTACATAGTAGGTTATTGTAGAACCTATGATATAATAGATGGGGTTTTTAAATAGGCAACTACAACAATGAAGGACGGAATTTGGGGGATTTTTTATGAACAAAAGTAAGTTTAATGAGCAAGTAACAGAAATCAAAAGGAGCTTTTATAGCTTAACTGAGCATCTATATTTGCAATCGTATGTTCCTGAACCAGAAATAGATGATGATAAGGTTCGTTTTCTAATAGCTATGATGTACAAGCGATTGCCAAATACAGAAGCAAAAATGTTTGCGATTTCAGCATTATTACTTCAAGCTGCATTCGATATGCATGATGAGGTCTCCCTTCATCCAGTTACTTCAGACGAGTTGCGAAAAAACCGACAGCTGACCGTGCTTGCAGGTGACCATTATGTCAGCCTTTTCTATTTTTTGCTGGCGGAAAAAAAGCATGTTCCTATGATACGGATTTTTGGACAATCGATTCAAGAAATTAATGAATCGAAAATGAACTTATACAATAATTTAGAAAATGTTAGTTA
Source organism: Halalkalibacter sp. HAAS-P013 (assembly GCF_056619925.1). NCBI lineage: Bacteria > Bacillati > Bacillota > Bacilli > Caryophanales > Bacillaceae > Halalkalibacter > Halalkalibacter sp. HAAS-P013. The sequence goes on along the minus strand of NZ_JBWQTU010000001.1, from coordinate 492,151 downwards.
TGACGACCTGCAACATACAAGTGCGCAAATCGAGTCAGCCCTAATGCAAAATATGGCACACTATTTTGAGCAATTAACATGGAAATCCGTCATAAGTGATTTTTTTTATTTAAAAAAGCTTGTTCGAGAAAAGGCAGATTGGTTAAATGGAAAGAAAACTGTACTTATTGATTCCATTCTTCGTGATCGATTACCAGGGGAAGACAAGCTGCAAAGTATTGAAAGAAAGTTAGAAGACGTGAAAGATCGATTACTTACAAGCAGCAAAGAACTTAACACTTTTGAAAACTTCATCATTGAACACGTTGATGAATTATTAGGGCATTCGCCATATCAAGAGATAGCAGCAGAAGAAGGGTAAGGGTGAGCATGATGACACAAACGAAAGAAGAACGAGTTCATCAAGTATTTGAATCGATTTATAAAAAATACGATATTATGAATTCGGTTATTAGTTTCCAACGCCATAAAGCTTGGCGAAAGGATACGATGAAAAGAATGAATGTTCAAAAAGGAAATGAAGCATTGGATGTTTGCTGCGGGACAGCAGATTGGGCGATAGCTTTAGGAGAAGCGGTTGGTCCTAGCGGTCATGTAGAAGGTCTAGATTTCAGCAAAAATATGTTGAAGATTGGCCAAGAGAAAGTAGAAGAAAAGAAGCTTACTCAAGTGAATTTGCGTCATGGCAATGCCATGGAGCTACCGTATGAAGATAATCGCTTCGACTTTGTTACAATTGGATTTGGTTTAAGGAATGTTCCGGATTATATGAAGGTGTTACGGGAAATGCATCGTGTCGTAAAACCAGGCGGAACCGTTGTATGCTTAGAAACCTCTCAACCAACTATTCCAGGTTTTAAGCAGTTATACTTTTTTTATTTTCGCCAAGTTATGCCGGTGTTTGGGAAGTTATTTGCTAAGAGTTATGAAGAATATTCATGGCTTCAAGAATCAACGATGTCATTTCCCGATCGCGAAAGGTTGGCAGAAATGTTTCGTGAGGCAGGTTTTGTAGATGTGGAAGTGAAACCCTATTCAGGTGGAGTAGCAGCAATGCATTTAGGGAAAAAATCAGTTGGAAAATAGTAGAATTGGGGCAGATATTTCGTGATTAGAAAGTTGAAGATCATCTTAGAAATGATTAAGTTTGAACACACCGTTTTTGCCTTGCCATTTGCTTATTTTGGTGCAATGTTGGGTGGATTTATTGTTAATGGGACAATGCCAACATTATCTCAATGGATTTGGATTACCGTAGCAATGGTTGGGGCGAGAAGCGCAGCTATGTCATTAAACAGAGTGATTGATGAGCAGATTGATAAACATAACCCAAGGACGGCAACAAGAGCGATTCCTGCAGGTTTAGTTTCAAAAATAGAAGTGTTATTATTTATCATTATTTCATTCGCTTTGCTATTTTATGCAGCTTTTCAGTTAAACATGCTAGCAGTTTATTTATTGCCGGTTGCTGTCTTTTTTCTAGTTATTTATTCATACACGAAACGATTTACATGGATGTGCCATATCATTCTAGGGGGAACGATTGGAATTGCGCCTCTAGGCGGATGGGTTGGTGCAACAGGAACATTGACATGGGAAGCTCTTCTTTTGTTTTTGGCTGTTGCTTTATGGACGGCTGGATTTGATGTTATTTACGCAACACAGGATGCAGATTACGACAGGGAACATGGTTTGTTTTCTATTCCTAGTCGCTTTGGTATTGGACGAGCACTTAAGATTGCTCGTTTTCTGCATGTCATTAGTTTTCTAAGCTTTCTTGGCTTGTTTTTCTTTACTGAGCTTGGTTGGTTATATTTTATTGGCGTAATCATTGCTGGTGCGATAATGATTTATGAGCATTCCCTTGTCTCAGAAGATGACCTTTCCAAATTAAACGTAGCCTTTTTCACGATGAACGGGATTTTAAGTATTGTCATGTTCGTTTTCGCGATGGGAGATGTACTACTATGAGTGAAAGCATGAGAGGGATTTATACGGTTGGGATTACAGGGGCAAGTGGAGCCATTTATGGTGTTCGTTTAGTTCAACAGCTCCTATCTGAATCTTACAAAGTACACTTAATTTTAACAGAAGCTGCATGGCGTGTATTTCAAGAAGAACTCCTCTTAAATACAGAAGACAGAGACAGCGTCATTCAAGATTTGTTCGGTAACTATGGCGGAGAACTTCATACACATCATTTGCATGATTATGGAGCACCAATTGCTAGTGGTTCTTACCAAAACGATGGAATGATTATTATTCCATGCTCAATGGGGACTCTTTCAGGAATTGCTCATGGTGCTTCGGGTAACCTGCTAGAACGTACGGCTGATGTTATGTTAAAAGAAGGTCGTAAACTTGTATTAGTCCCAAGGGAAACCCCTTTAAATCAGCTTCATTTAGAAAATATGTTGCGAATTTCAAAAGTGGGGGCAAAAATTTTGCCTGCTATGCCTGGTTTTTATCATCTGCCTAAGACAATGGATGACCTAGTGAATTTCCTTGTTGGCAAAGCGCTAGATAGCTTAGGTGTAGAGCATGAGTTATTTACACGATGGGGGGAAGAAAGATGAGTGTTGTAATTGGTGAGATTTCCTACACAAATATTTTACCGTTTTTTTATCATTTAGATAAAAAAATGCTTACTGAGCATAACTGTCAATTTGTTCCCCAAGTTCCCACTCAGTTAAATAATGAAATGTCAAAAGGCCGGATTGATATTGGCGGGATTTCTTCTTATGCTTATGCTGAAAATGCACCGAGCTATACGTTGCTTCCCAATTTATCAGTAACTTCATATGGAGCGGTAAATTCGATTTTTCTTTTCTCAAAAGTGCCGTTACAAGAATTGAATGGGAAGAAAGTTGCTTTAACATGGAGCTCGGCTTCTTCTGTTCACCTTTTAAAAATAATATTGGAGCACTTTCATACGTTGCAAATCTCATATACGACGATGAATCCAAATGTAAAGAGCATGTTACAAGATCATGATGCATGTCTGTTAATTGGCGATGATGCCATTGTGGCACGGCGTGAGTATGCAACGTCTCTATATCATTATGATTTGGGTGAACTGTGGTTTGAAAAAACGGGGCTGCCTATGACGTTTGCCGTTTTTGCGGTCAGAAACGAAACATTACGAAATCACCCAAGCTTAGTTGGACTTATTTATCGTTCATTTCTACAAAGCAAATTAGAAAGTGAATCGAAAAATTATCAGCCGATGATTGCTGATATTTTAAAAACGCATGGTGGCGAGAAGGCATTTTGGGATTATTATTTTCAAAAGCTCTGCAATGACTTTGGTCCAGAGGAGCAAAAGGGATTATCCTATTATTTTGATCTTCTATATCAAATGAATTATTTATCTCAACCGGTTAAAGTACTACGTATTTGGGATGAGGTTGGAAGTAAGTAGTAGATAGAACACTAATTGACGATTTGAAATCGTCGTGACGATATAAGGTGGACGACATGAAACTAGCAGAAATTTATATGCAATTTCAATCAGATATTAATATAATTGAGAAAGAACTTGAAGAAACAGTTCAAACGAAAAATGATGTCTTGCAAGAGGCAGCAACTCAACTGCTAAGAGCAGGTGGAAAAAGAATTCGGCCTGTTTTTGTTTTGTTGGCAGCGAGGTTTGGACAATATGATATTAACAAGTTAAAGCACATTGCTGTTCCGCTTGAATTAATTCATATGGGTTCACTCGTTCATGATGACGTGATTGACGATGCTGAACTTAGACGTGGAAAAAAAACAATTAAGTCTCAGTGGGATAATCGTGTCGCGATGTATACCGGTGACTTTATTTTTGGAAAAGCTTTAGAAACGTCAACTTTCTTTGCTAATCCCCAAATTCATCAAATTTTATCGAATGCAATGGTAGAAATGTGTCTTGGCGAAATTGAACAAATTAAAGATCAATACAATTGGGGGCAAAACTTCCGGGTCTATTTACGCCGCATCAAACGAAAAACAGCTTTGTTAATCGCCGTTAGTTGTGAGTTAGGCGCCCTTGCAGCAAATGCAGACAGAGACATTCAAAGAAACCTTTATCAATTCGGCTACAATGTAGGGATGTCTTTTCAGATTACAGATGATGTATTAGACTTTGTTGGAACGGAAGAACAGTTAGGCAAGCCAGCAGGTGGTGATTTGCGACAAGGGAATGTAACGTTGCCTGCACTTTATGCGATGCATTATGATACTAAAATTAAGCATCTGATTAAAGAAATGCTCGCAACAAATTACCCTGAGAATATAGATGTTTCTCCGATTTTAGAGGCTATTAATAATTCAGGAGGAATTGAATATTCTATTTCGATAAGTGATCAATACTTAGAAAAAGCCTATCATGCTCTAGAAAGGTTACCTGATACGGAAGAAAAAACATACTTACGAGAAATTGCAGCCTATATCGGCAAGCGCAAATTTTAAGAGGGTACTGAAAAGGTCGGTTTTACAAGGCCGCTGAAAAAGGTACGGTTTTTACCTTTTCTCAGTGGTTTTTAAGCAATGAGCGGAACCGTTGCTTTGTCTTAAGCCTGTTATGAGTGGGTTTCTCATAACAGGCGCGCAACGTGTGGAGCCATTGTTACTTCATCGAATTTGCTAAAAGAGACTTTTTCAGTGCCTTCGGTTTTACCTTTTAGTACCCACTGTAGCATTAAGTACACTACTATAACTAAAATTATATTTTTTTTGATTTGATATGGAAATGATAGTGTTTTCTTTGAAATATTTCACAAGTAATATTGTGACTATTCTAGATGTTTGCTATACTAATAGTGGTTTTATTACATACTCTGATAGGAGCGATCAACAAATGGAACGTACATATTTAATGGTTAAGCCAGATGGTGTGCAACGTAATTTAATTGGTGAGATTGTATCGCGTTTCGAGAAGAAAGGTTTCACTTTAGTAGGAGCGAAGTTAATGACAGTTTCAAAGGAATTAGCTGAAACGCACTACGGTGAACATAAGGAGCGTCCTTTCTTTGGAGAGTTAGTTAGCTTTATTACATCAGGTCCTGTTTTTGCAATGGTCTGGGAAGGCGAGAATGTTATTTCTACAGCTCGTACGATGATGGGTTCAACGAATCCTGCAGAAGCGGCTCCAGGGACTATTCGAGGAGATTATGGTGTACAAGTATCTATGAATGTAATTCATGGATCAGATTCGCCGGCTAGTGCAGAAAGAGAAATTTCTCTTTTCTTTAATGAACAAGAACTAAATAACTATGAAAAAGAAGTTAGTAAGTGGGTATAATGTAAGCGTTTCTAAAAAGCTCGTCCAATTGGATGAGCTTTTTTTGTGGAAGTAGAAGAAGATAGTAGTCTTATTATTTTTGAGAATTTATTGATTGGATTCAAAGACAAGTTACTAGTCTTAGTTTAGTTTGCAAATTATCATAGCAATTTGCAATCATTCGTCGTATGATTAATCCATTACTTAACGAGAGGTTACATGCATGAGTCAAGACTACGAGCAATTTATAGTAAATATCAAAAAGAAAACAGTGATTGATTTGTCTTTGTATAAAGAGGCACAAATGAAGCGTCGTCTTGACTCTTTGCGCAGCAAAAAAGGGTATCCAGATTTTCAATCATTTTACCGAGCGATGTCGGGTGATGAGGATCTGTATAACGAATTTTCTTGAGCGAATGACAATCAACGTATCTGAATTCTATCGTAATGCAAAGAGGTGGGAAGTACTCGAACAGAAGATTCTTCCAAGGCTTTTACATGTACGTTCCAGCTTAAAACTATGGAGTGCTGCTTGCTCTACTGGGGAAGAACCTTATACACTAGCTATGATTATGTCTAAATTTATGCCAATTACAAACAATATTGGCGACCGATTTAGATCGGGCATTTCTTGAACGGGCTAAACTTGGATTATATACCGAACGTTCATTAAAAGAAGTTCCTGCAGATATATTATCAAGATATTTTGAGAAAGAGCCAATGGGGTATCATGTAAAAGAGGAAATTAAAAGGACTGTTGAATTTAGACATCAAAATTCACTTGCAGACCGCTTCGAAAATCAATATGATTTAATTATTTGCCGTAATGTTATGATCTATTTTACAGAAGAAGCAAAGAATGAGCTTTACCATAAGTTTAGCCAAGCACTAGAGCCTGGTGGAGTATTATTTGTTGGAAGTACGGAGTAAATCTTTAATCTGTCTATGTATCAATTTGAACCGGAAGATACGTTTTTTATAAAAAGATATAGCTTTTAGAATAGGTTATAAAAGTTTCCTTAGACGAATGGGCCTGAGTTTGATAAAATGTCTAAATAATAACGAAATTGTCTAAATTTTTTGAGACAGCACATTATAAACTATGTTATAATTTAACGCATAAAAGCGATAAAGAGAAAAGTGTTGTTGGAATTGGAGGAGTCGAGATGAGATATTTAACAGCTGGTGAGTCACATGGCCCGCAACTAACGACGATAATTGAAGGGGTACCTGCTCAACTTGAGTTAGTAGCGAGTGATATTAATTATGATTTAGCGCGCAGGCAAGGAGGATACGGACGCGGGAGAAGGATGCAAATTGAAAAGGACCAAGTCCAAATTTTAAGTGGAGTTCGCCACGGGAAAACAACAGGTGCACCAATTGCTCTTGTTGTTGAGAATAAAGATTGGACCCATTGGACAAAAATTATGGGTGCAGAACCGATTGGTGAAGACGAAGAAAAAGAAGTGAAGCGTAAATTAACACGTCCTCGCCCTGGACATGCTGACTTAAATGGAGCGATAAAATATGGCCACCGTGATATGCGCAATGTATTAGAACGTTCATCTGCGCGTGAAACAACCGTACGTGTGGCTGCAGGTGCTGTTGCGAAGAAGATTCTTGCAGCTTTTGGTATTAAAGTAGGAGGACATGTTCTTGAAATTGGTGGAGTAAAAGCTGAGAATGTTCACTATGATTCAGTAGACGATCTTCAGAAACGTTCAGAAGCGTCACAAGTTCGTTGTTTAGATGAAGAAGCTAGCGTGAAAATGATGGAAGCAATTGATGCAGCCAAAAAAGACGGTGATTCAATCGGAGGTATTGTAGAAGTAGTAGTTGAAAATGTACCAGTTGGGTTAGGCAGTCACGTTCATTATGACCGTAAGCTTGATGGGAAATTAGCTGCTGCGATTATGAGTATTAATGCTTTTAAAGGAGTCGAAATTGGAATTGGCTTTGAAGCTGCACAACTACCAGGGAGTCAAGTGCATGATGAAATCATTTGGGACGAAGAACATGGTTATAGTCGAAAAACGAATCGCTTAGGTGGGCTAGAAGGTGGAATGACAACAGGTATGCCAATTGTTGTACGTGGTGTTATGAAACCAATTCCTACATTATATAAACCACTTCAAAGTGTTGATATTGATACGAAAGAGCCATTTGAAGCAAGCATTGAACGCTCTGATAGTTGTGCAGTTCCAGCTGCTTCTGTTGTCGCTGAGTCAGTAATCGCTTGGGAAATTGCCAATGCGTTGCTTGAAACGTTCGGTCACGATCAAATCGGTACGATTCAAGAAAATGTAGAACGTCATCAGGCTAAAGCGAGGGAGTTTTAATGAATCACGTTCTAATTGAAGCGAAGTCAAAAACGTATAAAGTTTTTATCGATGCTGGATTACGTTCAAAGATAGGCGAAATGATGGATTCTATTTTGAGGAGTCATGTGTCATCTGTACTTATTATTACGGATTCATCTGTCGCACCGCTTTATTTAGATGATGTAGTAGGAAGCTTTCATGAGAAGCTTCCTATTTACACAACGGTTATAAAAAGCGGAGAAGCATCCAAATCATTTGAAGTTTATGAACAGGTTATGACTAAGGCTTTAGAAAGTGGACTAGACAGGAAATCAGTCATCGTCGCACTAGGTGGTGGAGTTGTTGGTGATTTAGCTGGGTTTGTAGCTTCTACATATATGCGTGGCATCCGCTTTGTTCAAGTTCCGACTACGTTGTTAGCTCACGACAGCAGTGTTGGAGGCAAAGTGGCAATTAATCACCCACTAGGAAAAAATATGGTAGGAAGCTTCCATCAACCTGAAGCGGTCTTTTATGATACAGAGGCTCTTTACTCGTTACCGGAAAAAGAATGGCGTTCGGGCTTTGCTGAAGTGATAAAACATGGATTTATTCGTAATCATACATTTTTAAATTGGTTACAAGAAGAAGTTACTTCGTTTGAGGAACTTCCTGTAGAGTTAGTTAATCAAATGCTAGAGAAATCCCTAGCTGTTAAAGCGAATATTGTTGCTGAGGATGAGATGGAATCTGGTGTTCGAGCTTATTTAAATTTCGGGCATACTCTAGCTCATGCTATTGAGTCAGAATCAGGCTATGGGGTTGTAACACATGGAGAAGCCGTAGCTATTGGAATGATTTTTGCATTGAAACTAAGTGAACAAATTTTTGAAGTAGACTTAGACGTGAAAAGATATGAAGCATGGTTTAAACAACTAGGTTATAAAACGAAAATATCAAATCAACTCCAAATTTCTAAGCTAGTAACGAAGATGCAAAATGATAAGAAGGCAGAAGCTGGAACGATTCGAATGGTTCTATTACGAAAGATCGAAGAGGCGGTATTAATCGAGGTTCCACCTAATACCATTGAACAGTTACTAGTTGAACAGATGGAGGTGGAGATAAATGGTTAGAGGGATACGTGGAGCTATTACAATTGAATCAAATACGGAGAGCGAGATTGTTGAAGCCTCAAAAGAACTTGTACAAGTCTTAATTTCGACGAATAACATTGATCCTAAAAGTGTAGCACAAGTACTTTTTACAGTCACGGAGGATGTTACAGCTACTTTTCCGGCAAAAGTATTAAGGGGATTTGAGGGCTGGTCATACGTACCAGTTGTTTGTGCACAGGAAATTCCTGTCCCTGGAAGCCTGCCGCTTTGCATTCGAGTATTAATGACGGTCAATACAGACATTGCTCAAGAAGAGATCGCACATGCTTATTTGCGTGAAGCAACGAAATTACGACCAGATTTAGCCTTGACGAATGAATAAGAAAACGTTAGACTAGGGGCAGATGAGATGAAGAAATGATTTTCTTCGAGCCTAGTTTAGTAATTATTTACATTGAAAAGAATGAATATTTAGATTAGTAGAGAATGAGATTGAGTTGAGGAGAGCTGAGTTTAGTTGAGGGATACATTTATCTATAATCCTCCTAAACGCTATGTTTAGGAGGTTTTTTATTTTATAAGAGAGCCAAATCTAAAGAATAAGTTTAGATTCGTTGGCCTGGATATACCCCACACCCCCTCCCACTCATTTCATTCATTCCCATTAAGGAGTGTTTGCAAATGATAACCCCAACTTTTTTAGAATTTGAAAAAGCAGCTGAAACATTTAATACCATCCCTGTAGTGGAACGTTTTTTTGCTGACGGTTTGACGCCGGTACAGATTGTTCATCAATTAGGTGATCAAGTGTCATTTCTACTAGAAAGTAAGGATGAGCAGTCTTCTTGGTCTAGATACTCTTTTATAGGGTTAAACCCTATGTTTGAATTAATTGAGGAAAAAGGCGTATGTCGCACTTATTCAAAGCATCGTGAAATGGTTCTTGAGAAAAAATCATTTCAAGAAGCGTTTGATGAAACGATGACCTATCTTAATGTTCAACCGTTAGATATTCCGATTCCTTTTCGCGGCGGCGCGGTAGGTTATATGAGCTATGATGCAATTGAGACGATTGAACCAACACTTGCTACGAGTAGTGAAGAAAGGTTAGCTCATTATCAGTTTCTATTTTGTCAAACGTTAATTGCCTATGATCATCAAAATAAAGAATTATCCGTATTAGTTCACGCCAGACCTAACGAAGAAGAATCATTAGTTAATACGTATCATTCTGCAAGAGCGGAAATAAAGCGAATTTCTTCACTACTAGAACAACCAGTTAATGCGTTAATGTTAAAAAACGTCCCAAAAACGGATGAAGAAGTGTCTTTTGAGAATGTTACTTCGAACTATGAAAAGGAAGCATTTTTGTCAGATGTGAACAAAATAAAAGATTACATTTTAGCTGGAGATGTTTTTCAAACAGTTCTTTCACAGCGATTTGAGATGAGTGTGTCGGCTTCTGCACTTGAAGTATATCGCGTATTAAGAATGGTTAATCCATCCCCTTACTTGTTCTATTTAAAGTTTGATGAGATGGAAGTGGTAGGAAGTTCTCCAGAAAGACTTGTTCAAGTACAGGATGGTCATGTAGAAATTCATCCTATCGCAGGAACGAGAAAAAGAGGTCAAAATGAAAAAGAGGATCAACAACTAGCAGAGGATTTATTAGCAGATGAAAAAGAACGTGCTGAACATTATATGCTTGTTGACTTAGCTAGAAATGATGTTGGTCGGATCGCTGAATATGGATCTGTTAAAACACCGACAATGCTTTCGATTGAACGATTCTCACATGTTATGCATATCGTTTCAAAAGTGACTGGAAGACTTCGACAAGGGACCCAACCGTTAGAAGCATTAATGGCATCTTTTCCAGCAGGCACTGTTTCAGGAGCACCAAAAATTCGCGCGATGGAAATATTACAGGAGCTAGAGCCAACGAAAAGAGGCGTATATGCAGGGGCGATTGGTTATCTTGGTTACGATGGCAACATCGATTCTTGTATTGCGATTCGAACGATGGTTATTAAAAATAAAAAGGCGTATATACAAGCAGGAGCTGGAATTGTTGCTGATTCCGTACCAGAGAAAGAATACGAGGAAACACAAAATAAGGCGAAAGCACTGATTCGAGCTGTACAATTAGCTGAAAAAATGTTTGGGGAAAAGGGGGTAACAACTCATGCTTAAAGATATTCTACGTTCATGTATGGATGGGCATACAATGACGGAATCAGAAGCAGAGAAAGCAATGAATGAAATTATGAAAGGAGCTGCAACTCCTAGTCAAATTGCGAGCCTATTAACGCTCATGCGTTTTCGTGGGGAAACAGTTGATGAAATGACAGGGTTTGCTCGTGCAATGCGTGCACATTCTCTTCGTTTAGAAACAGATGATATCCCAGTAGTTGATACATGTGGAACAGGTGGAGACGATCTAAGTACATTTAATATCTCAACGGCTTCTGCGATTGTTTTATCTGCTATGGGCGTGCCGGTTGCTAAGCATGGAAATCGTGCGGTTTCTTCCAAGAGTGGAAGTGCAGATGTATTAGAGGAGCTTTCTATTCCAACCCAACATAATAAGGAAGAAGCGAGAAGTGCTCTGTTAAATTCCAATCTTTGCTTTTTATTTGCACCACTTTATCATCAATCAATGAAGCATGCTGTTACACCTAGAAAGGAAATTGGATTTCGTACGATTTTTAATTTGTTAGGACCTATAACTAATCCAGCTGGAGCAAAGCATCAGCTAATTGGTGTGTACAACCATGAATTTGCAAAAAAATTAGCCGAAACACTAGTAAGGTTGGGGACAACTAAGACATTACTTGTAACTGGTGGAGAAGGCCTGGACGAATTATCAATCACAACGGAGTCAAACGTTATTGAGATAAATGGAGACGAACAAACAATCTATACAATTTCACCGGAAGATGTCGGCTTAAAAAGAGGAAATTTAGAGGATATTCAAGTGCGAACACCACATGAAAGTGCCTTGCTGATTAAAGAGATCTTAAAGGGGGAAGCAAACGCTTCGGCTTACGGAATTGTCGCGTTTAATGCCGCTGCTGCGTTATATACGACCAATCGAGTGAATTCTATCCAAGAAGGTGTGAAAGAAGTACAAAACGCCATTGATTCAGGTAAGGTGTATCGTCACTATCAATCACTGCAAAAGGAGAAACAACAATATGCTTGAGAAAATATTAGAAACGAAACGTGAAGAAATTGAGCAATTAATCATGCCTGAACATGAGGAAGTACTACACTTCTCATTATATAAAGCATTAAACAATTCGAATCGCTCCACTGGTCTCATTGCAGAAGTGAAGAAGGCGTCTCCTTCAAAAGGAATAATTTGTGAGGATTTTAACCCCGTAGAGATTGCTAAAGGGTATGAAAAAGGCGGAGCAGATGCAATTTCTGTGTTAACGGATGTTACCTATTTCAAAGGACATCGTGATTATCTTTCAGCTATAAAAAAAGAAGTACATCTTCCTGTGATGAGGAAAGACTTTATTATTGATAAAAATCAAGTTGAAGAAACACGGAATCTAGGTGCGGATGCGATGCTACTTATTGTAGGCACAGTTCCGATTCAAGAGTTAAAAGAATTATATGATTACGCCTATAGCCTTGGGCTAGAATGTTTAGTCGAAGTTCATGCGAAAGAAGAGTTAGAAGAACTCCTTTCTTGCTTTGCTCCGAAGATCATTGGCGTTAACAATCGCAATTTAAAAACGTTTGAAACATCCTTAACCCAAACGGAAGAGATGGCTACTCTTATTCCTGAAGGTAGTTTATTTGTTAGCGAAAGTGGCATTCACACAAGTGACGATATTAAGCGAGTTAAAAAAGCAGGAGCAGCTGGAGTACTAGTTGGAGAATCATTAATGAGAGCTGAGTCGCCTGAAAAAGGAATTGAAACGTTGTTTGGAGGAGAAGTCATTGCAGCCTCTTCTTAAATTATGTGGAAATCACTCCGCGCATGATACGACAGTAACACTGGCTAGTAGCGCAGATTATATTGGTTTTGTGTTTGCAAAGAGCAAAAGGCAGGTTGGTCGGGAACAAGTTCTCGAGTGGTTACGTGAACAGGAAAGCAAGAACGATAAAAAGCTCGTCGCCCTTTTTGTCAATGAGTCTGTAAAATCAATTTTAGAGGCAATCCGCGATCTGCCAATTGATGTGATTCAATGCCATGGGAATGAATCAGTAGAACAAGTGAAAGAACTAAAAGAACAAATTGATATCCCGATCTGGAAAGCCATCCATCATCATCAATCCGCGATCAGACTCATGCAAAGCTATGAAGGGATCGTCTCAGGTTATATCGTTGATTGTAAGGTTGGAGATCAGTGGGGAGGAACGGGTGTATCATTTGACTGGGACTACATTCCTTCTTATTTAGAAGAAGGGAAAAGACAAGGCGTTCAGGTTTTCATTGCTGGAGGAATCCGCCCAGAAAATGTCGAAAAAGTTTTACAATATTGTCCAGATGGAGTCGATGTTTCAAGTGGTATTGAAGAAAACGGTAAGAAATCTAGGGAGCTTATTAGGCAGCTAGAAGAAAGGATGAAGCGATATGGCAACAATGTATCCAGATAAGCGAGGACGCTTCGGTGATTTCGGTGGAAAGTATGTTCCGGAAACCTTGATGAGTGTTATTGAAGAACTAGAACAGGCTTTAGATGAAGCAAGTGCAGATGAATCTTTTGCTAAAGAGTACCTTACTCATTTACAAGAATATGCAGGTAGACCGACGGCTTTATCGTATGCAGAAAATTTGACTCAATCATTAGGAGGAGCCAAAATTTATTTAAAACGCGAAGACCTCTTACATACGGGGGCACATAAGCTCAATAATGCGATGGGTCAGGCGTTGCTTGCGAAAAAAATGGGGAAGACGAAAATCGTTGCAGAGACAGGTGCAGGGCAGCATGGGGTTGCCTCTGCGACCATTGCAGCAAAATTTGGCCTTGATTGTAAAGTGTTTATGGGTGCAGAAGATATGGAGAGACAGGCTCTAAATGTTTTCCGGATGGAATTACTAGGCGCAAAAGTCGTGCCTGCAACTTCAGGCAGCCAAACTTTAAAAGACGCAACAAATGAAGCCATTCGTTATTGGGTAGCAAACGCGGAGGACACATTTTATTTAATTGGTTCCGTTGTAGGACCTCATCCTTATCCGAAAATGGTTCGCGATTTTCAACGTATTATTGGAGACGAGGCGAAAAAGCAGTTTGTAGAAAGAGTTGGTCAGCTACCGACAGAAATTATTGCATGTGTCGGTGGTGGGAGTAACGCGATTGGGATGTTTTATCCGTTTCTTGAAGATGCAGTTAAATTAATTGGAGTTGAAGCTGCAGGCTTAGGAGTAGAGTCGGATAAACATGCCGCAACAATGACTCATGGAAGAAAGGGAGTTATACACGGGTCACTTACTTATTTATTACAGGATGAAGCTGGTCAAATTACAGAACCGTATTCCATTTCTGCAGGCCTTGATTATCCTGGTGTAGGTCCAGAACATGCTTACTTAGCGAGTAGTGGACGTGTATCCTATGAAGCAGTTACTGATCAACAAGCGTTAGATGCATTAAAGTTGTTATCTGAAACAGAAGGTATCATACCAGCAATTGAATCAGCACATGCTTTAGCAAAAGCATTTGAACGTGCAAAAGAGTTGACGCCAGATGACTCTATTCTCGTTTGCTTATCAGGTAGAGGAGACAAAGATGTTCATACATTAATGAAGCATTTTAGAGGTGATTCAAATGGCGAATAAGCGAATGGAAGTAGCTACAAGTACCGATAAATCATTGTTTATTCCGTTTATTACAGCTGGTGATCCATCAGCTGATGCAACAATCGAAATTGCTCTAACATTAGAAGAAGCTGGAGCTAGTATTTTAGAGTTAGGAATTCCATATTCAGACCCTCTCGCTGATGGACCGACGATTCAAGCTGCATCAAAGCGTTCCTTAAAAGGTGGCATGTCTTTAGAAGCGGCCTTAAAACTTGTCCCTGAAATGAGAAAGCGTGGGTTAACGATCCCTGTAATTATTTTTACTTATTTTAATCCATTGTTGCAGTATGGGGAAGAACGGTTTGTAAATGAAGCAGCGGAGCTAGGTATTGATGGATTGTTAGTACCAGATCTTCCTTTTGAAGAAAGTGAGCATTTAGATAAACTTTGTGAAGAAAATCATTTATCGCTCATCTCACTAGTTGCTCCAACTTCTAAGCAACGAATGATAAAGATTGCAGAACGTGCAAAAGGTTTTTTGTATTGCGTATCTTCATTAGGAGTAACAGGTGTTCGGAATGAACTAGATCCACGAGTATATGACTTTTTAAAAACTGTACGTGAAGCGAGCAAGATTCCAACGGCAGTTGGGTTCGGAATTTCTTCGAATGAACAAGTGAAAGCGATGAAACAACATGCTGATGGAGTTGTAGTTGGAAGTGCCCTAGTGTCTGTCATTGGAGAACAGGAAGAAGCATTGCGAAATAAGGAAACAAGACCAGCTGCACTTCAGGAAATAAAAAAGTTTGTCACTGCGCTCATTTCGTCGTAACATAATAGATAGAAGCATATTTTATAAGATGAGGTGCTACCATGAAAGCAAAACCACAATTACACGGTTTACCTTCGTACAAGCCAGGCAAACCTATAGAAGAAGTAAAAAGAGAATTAGGGTTGACGAAAGTTGTGAAGCTTGCTTCAAATGAAAATCCATATGGAGCTTCACCGAAAGCTGCAAAAGCGATTCAAGAAGCAGCGTCACAAACAGCGATTTATCCAGACGGATATGCAGCAGTGATTAGAGAAAAGGTTTCAGCTAAAATTGGTGTTGATGGGAATCAACTTGTGCTTGGGAACGGCTCAGACGAAGTTATTCAATTTTTATGTCGTGCATTTTTATCACCTGAGACAAATACCGTCACAGCTGATCCAACGTTTTCGCAGTACAAGCTAAACGCAACGATCGAAGGTGCTGAAGTTCGAGAAGTGCCATCAGTTGATGGTGTTCATGATTTGGATGCAATGTTAAATGCAATAGATGAGAATACTCGAATTGTTTGGGTGTGCAACCCTAACAATCCTTCAGGTACATATGTTGACGAAAAAGCATTTGTAAGCTTTTTAGAGCGAGTCCCTTCACATGTTCTTGTTGTTTCAGACGAAGCTTATTATGAATATGTTACGGCTAGTGACTACCCAGAAACTTTACCGTTATTGAAAAAGTACGATAATTTAATGGTGTTACGTACGTTTTCAAAGGCATACGGTTTAGCTGCATTACGAATTGGTTATGGAGTCGCTAATCCAGCGCTTATCTCTCTCATTGACCCTGTAAGACCGCCATTTAACAATACGACTTTTGCTCATGCAGCAGCAGTTGCAGCGCTTGAAGATGATGCATTTATCTCAACATGTGTTGAAAAAAATACAGAGGCTTTGAAACAGTTTGAGCAATTTTGTATGCAGCACGCTTTAAAATATTACCCATCGCAAACGAATTTTATCTTAATTGATTTTAACCTGCCGGGTGATGAGGTCTTTGACTTCTTACTAAAGAAAGGGTTCATCGTTCGATCAGGACAGGCACTTGGTTTCCCAACTTGCGTCCGAATTACTATTGGAACCGAAGAAGAGAATAAAGAGTTGTTCGCGGTTTTAGAAGAAATGTTAGCTTCAAAACCAGTCGGACAATAAGATGTTGAAGGAAAATCGTCTTTCATGATTGATGAGGGCACTGAAAAAGGCGTTTTTCTTTTTCTGTGCCCTCGAAGCAATGTGGCGAGTCATTGCTATTGGTTTGAGAAGTGTCTCACACCTAAAATGCTATGAGCGGGTTTCTCGTAGTGGACATCGCGGCTTAATCGAGGCATTGAAAAAGGATGGTTTGTACTTTTTTTGAGTGGCTTCATAAGTAATGAAGGGTGTTTTTTCTTAACAAGGGAAGGGAGCACAGCATGAAGCGAACGGTATTTGTCGTAGGACTTGGACTCATTGGTGGTTCTATTGCGCTTGCAATAAGAAAGGAACACGATGTTCATATTCGAGGCTACGATATTTCAGGAGAACAGTTAAAAGTAGCGTTATCATTAAAAGTCATTGATGAAGCGGCCACTTCATTAAGAGAAGGGGTTGAGGGAGCGGACTTAATCATTTTCGCTACACCGGTTTTAAAAACAGAGCAGTTAGTAGAAGAGATTGCACAGTTTTCATTGAAAGCTGGAGCGATTGTCACCGATGTTGGAAGCACGAAAGTACGTATTGTCGAAAAGGCTAAACATCTACAGGATAAAAAGGTGACGTTTATCGGTGGTCACCCAATGGCCGGTTCGCATAAAAGTGGTGTAGAGGCAGCAAGATCCCATTTATTTGAGAACGCCTTTTATATTTTAACGCCAGCAGAAGGAACTGATGTTCGTGCTTGCATTCAATTACAAAATTGGTTGAAAGGAACGAAAGCAACCTTTATTGAATTATCAGCTGAGCAGCATGACCGTTTAGCGGGAGCTATTAGTCATTTCCCACACGTTATCGCAGCGAGTCTCGTCCATCAAATCGCAAAAATTGAGGGAGAAGATCCACTTGTTTCGCGGTTAGCTGCAGGGGGCTTTAGAGATATTACACGTATTGCTTCATCCAATCCTACGATGTGGAGAGACATCCTATTACATAATAAGGATAGTTTATTGCAGCTACTTGAAGGTTGGACTCGCGAAATGGAATGTGTGAAAGCATTGATTGAAGAAGAAAGTGGAGAAGCTATATTTACATATTTTCAAGATGCGAAAGATTTTAGAGATGGACTACCGGTTCGAAAAAAAGGTGCGATCCCATCTTTTTATGACTTATTTGTTGATGTACCTGACCATCCTGGTGTAATTTCCGATGTTACAGGTATACTAGCTCAGCATCAAATAAGTTTAACGAATATTCGTATTTTAGAAACGCGTGAAGATATAATGGGGGTTCTAAGGCTAAGTTTTCGTTCTGAAGAAGACCGTGAGCGAGCTCAAATACATCTGCAACAAGAGATGTATGATACGTACATTATATAAATTGTGAAAATTTGAGATATTTTTAGGAGGAATATGATGAGTACTGCTATTGTGAAATATTCACATGTAGGATTAAATGGAACCATTCAAGTTCCTGGAGATAAGTCGATCTCCCATCGTGCTGTTATGTTTGGAGCGATCGCTGAAGGAACAACAACAGTGGAAGGTTTTTTGCCAGGAGAAGATTGTTTAAGTACGATCTCTTGCTTTCGTAAGTTAGGAGTTTCTATTAAACAAGAAGGAGAAAAAGTTACGATTGAGGGGCGAGGTTGGGATGGACTTACAGAACCAAGTGAAATTCTTGATGTAGGCAATTCTGGAACGACAACGCGGCTAATGCTAGGTATTTTGGCAACACGTCCGTTCCATTCAGTTATTATTGGAGACGATTCTATAGCAAAACGTCCAATGGCCCGTGTTACCGATCCATTGCGTGAAATGGGTTCTGTTATTGATGGACGACAAAAGGGGAACTTTACACCGCTTTCTATTCGAGGAGGGGCTACAAAAGGAATCCAATATCAATCAAAAGTTGCAAGTGCTCAAGTGAAATCAGCTATATTATTGGCTGGATTGCAAAGTGAAGGTGTTACATCCGTATCTGAACCAGCCTTATCTCGAGATCATACAGAAAGAATGCTTGAGGCTTATGGTGTTCAAGTGAAGCGCGATGGATTAACGGTCTCTGTAGAGGGAGGTCAAACGTTAAAAGCTCAACACATTGTTGTGCCTGGTGATATTTCATCTGCAGCATTTTTCTTAGTTGCTACTGCGATAGTTCCAAATAGTAATATTACGATCGAAGGCGTGGGATTGAATCCTACACGCTCGGGTATTATTGATGTGTTAGAGCAAATGGGGGCGAGCATGACGGTTCAAAATGAAAGAGTTGTTGGCGGAGAGCCAATTGCTGATATTACAATTTCTACATCAGCATTAAAAGGAATCGAGATTGGGGGAGACCTCATCCCGAGACTAATTGATGAAATTCCTGTTATTGCCGTATTAGCAAGCCAAGCAGAAGGGATAACAGTGATCCGTGATGCGGAAGAGTTAAAAGTAAAAGAAACCAATCGAATTGACACGGTCGTAAGTGAACTGACAAAGTTAGGTGCAAAGATTCAGGCGACTGATGATGGAATGATTATCGAAGGTCGAAGCTCTTTGAACGGTGCATCCGTAAGCAGTTTCGGTGATCACCGAATTGGAATGGCTTTAGCTGTTGCTGGTCTTATTACCGATGGAGATGTTGAAATAAGTCGTAGTGATTCAATTGCCGTATCATACCCAAACTTTTTTGATCATATTAAACAGCTTCAGCAAGACAAGTAGATAGACCTTAAAATAAGTATAACGATTGAATGACGTATGATTCCATCATACGTCATTTTTATGTTGAATCAGGTTTCCCGATTTAGAAGAGGTTGTTGAAAAAAACAGGGTGATGAAGAACAAAACAGCATAAGAAGAGCAAGGGAAATCCTTCATTAAGCTCATCTAAGGACAAGACTTCTAAAAAGAAAAAAATCCTCATCCGAAAACGTAAGCGTTTTCAAAATGAGGTCTTAGCAATATGCTAAAAATTGTATGGATAGGAGTGGAGAGAAACCATACGCTTACTATTTATTATAAACAGAAATAAAACAATGTCAATACAAAATTAAAAAATTCTGACATTCAATTATAAAAGAAAAAGAGTGTTTCAGTTCTCTTTTTTCATTTACGGTCATAGCTTGTCTATAACTAGTCATTGTAGGAGGAATGGTGATGTATTTATTAGACAAGGTTACGAAAATTGATGAAGAACGAAATCAATTACGGTCTTATTTAATAGAGGACGGTCAAATTAATTATGTCACAACTTCTTTTGATAAATGGAACAAACAAAGGATAGCTATGTCAGGGGTTTTGATGACAAATGGTCGTATTATGTATGATGACGAACTTCTTGCTTTTAAAGATTTTCAGGGGTTTCAAGATAGACAGAGCTATCTTATTAGAAAAGGTTGCACGGGAGTGGCTGTTGCTCCTAGTGTCCAATATGAACGAGAGATTGAAGCGGTTTTTAAACGAGCTAAACACTCAATGGCAAGTAGCACATTAGATTATGTTGTTGGCATGACGATCCCCTTTTCGTTATTGCGTCCAGCAGTCCTTCGAGTGTTTCAGCAGTTCCGGATTCCATTTGTGAGAGTGGAAATTCAGTCATTTCAACAGTTGAAAACCATACCTTGGACACATATATCCCAGACATTGCTAACCTATCCAACTGTGCTTATTCCTGTTATAGCTCCTTCATCAGATCGATTAGAAGCTGCATTGTTAAAGGAATGGATGGTTTATTGCTCGAACTTTCAAATTCACACAACAGATCCATTAGAAGTGCTTGCATGTTGGAAGAAGCCTTTGTTGCAAAAAGTTGGGCTGTATCCAAACAAAGGTACAATGCTTCAAGGCAGTGATGCCGATTATCTATTATTTATTGATGAAAGAGAAGATCATATTCATTCTATTGACCAAAAAGTTGCACGAGGAGGCGGGATTGTTTATTATGAAAAAGAACCTGTTGTAGTTGTCTTAAAAGGTGAAATTGTTAAAACGTATGAAGCAATTTCACTAAAGCCAGGCTACGGTCGTCTCATTGAAGTGATTCGGCCAGGGAGGTTCATGTCAATGCAAGATGTATCAGCTGATGTATATCAACAAGAAAATTACTTGTAATAAATTCTTTAGTGATTTACATTACCGTCATTCTTTGAATGATGGTTTCTTCTTTTTTTTAAAAGGGGATAAATTAAGAATGTCGAATGTAATTACGTAAGCTGGTGATTATGATGGGGGATATAAAATGAATGTACTTGAAAAGGCAATAAGTGCGATTGAAAGCGGAAGCGTAGAGCACGGATTAGAGCAATTAGCAAAACTTGAGGAAAATGCTGATCATCAATTAAAGCATGATATTGCTGAATTGTATCATGAATTAGGACACGTGGAGAAAGCGAAAAAAATAATTGATGAATTGTTGATGCTTTATCCTGATGAAGGAAGTCTTTATGCATTTGCAGCTGAACTATTAATCGATATGGACGAGGAAGACGAAGCCATTGAATTGTTGTTAGAAATTAAACAAGAAGATCCGGCTTATTTGCAAGCGCAGCTACTATTAGCTGATTTATATCAAATGCAATCACTTGATGAAGTGGCGGAACAGAAGTTGCTTTTAGCAGCTCAGGCTGCCCCTAATGAGACGATTATTTCTTATGGACTTGGGGAATTTTATTTAGAACGTGGGGACTACATAAAAAGCATTCCTTATTTAAAAAAAGCGGTACACGCAAGCGAACGATTACCGAATGTCCATGTTGAACTACTTTTAGCGGATGCTTATAGTGCCAGCGGTCAATTTGAGGATGCGTTAAAATATTACGAAAAAGGGTTGAAAAATCACCTTGATCCTAATGCTCTTTTTGGCTACGGATTTACGGCTTTTCAGTTAGGGGATATGATTTTAGCTATCGAGCAATTGGAAGCACTGATGGCTCTTGATCCTGATTACTCAAGCTTATATCCGTACTTGGCAAAAGCTTATGAAGCCGAAGGAAGGCTTGATGATGCATTTGAAACATTAGAGCGTGGCATGAAGGTTGATGAATTTAATGAATCACTTTATATCCATGCAGGAAAATTGAGTTTCAAGAAACAAAACCCTGTTGAAGGTGAAACGCTCCTGCGAAAAGTGATTGCTCTTAACCCATCAAATGTAGAAGCAGTCCAAACACTTGCTGCCTATCTTAAGCATACAGAATCATATGAAGAATTACTTGAACTCATGGAGCATATGCGTGAGTATGGAGAAGAAGACTCTCTCTATACTTGGTACTGGGCAACGGCTTTAAAAGAACAAGATGATTATGAAAAGGCATATGAAATGTACCGAGAAATTGAGGAAGTTTACCAAGACGATGTAGACTTCTTGGAGGAATACGGGTATTTCTTACTTGAATTCGGAATGAGAGATAAAGCCATTTCAAATTTTAAAAAGGTAATTGAGTATCAACCCGAAAGAGAAGATATTGTTGAACTACTTCAAAGTTTTTAGGAATTTCGATTTCTGAAAGGAAATTCAAAGAATTTAGCGAATACTAACATCATACAATCCATCAATTGAATAGTGATGAAAAGAAGGATGTAAGGAGGGTGAAGCGTGGGCAACATCATTCCAGTTGTAGATAAGAAGGAGTTTCTTAAGACCTTTTTGCAACAGTTTGAATTAAAAAGGCGTGAATGTGCATGGCTACTGAATTATTTAATGAGTGATGATGAGATAATGGAAAGAGTGCATTTTGTTGAACAGGCTACGCATACTCCAAAAGCGATGATAATCTCAGCAAAGGGAGTAGATAGCGTTCCGTTCTCTTTTCATAAAGAAAAGCACGTTACAACTGATGCAGAAAAAGCGTTTCATGATATTCGTTTAAATCAAACGGAGGACATTTATATCGAACTTCATTTTACTGGAGCAAGACAATACCCACCGTACCTAGTTGTTTTAGAAGAAAACCCGCATATTCCCGAGAATATAGAACTTGCAGTCGCTTTTCAAAAAGAGACGGAATGGTTATTAGACCGTGCATTAAAGTCATTTAAAAAGGAACAATTATTAGCAGACATTGACCGTGCACTTGATGAGCAGGATCAAGAACGTTTTAATCATTTAGTGATGGAACTTAAGCTATTAGAAGAAAGCTAAGAACGAGGGTGACTTTGACTTTCTCGTGCAGTAAGTTAGTTATATACTGTAGGAAGATTGTTAGAAAGTCACCCTTAAAAATGTGTGATGAATGTGGAAGGTGTGTACATATGAAATGGCAAGCAACTGAAATGGATACATATTTACAAGCGAAAGAATACGTAGATACAGCGATCATTCCGCTTATACCGTTATCATGGCAAAAAGAAGTAAAACAAACGGTAGCGATGGGTGAGTTTATTTCAATTATTACAAGTGAAGTAGAAAAACAATTTCACGGCAGAGTTGTCCAATTTCCGTCATTTGCTTATTTGAAATCAGAGAAGTTTGACAAGCGACTTGAGCGACTAAGTGAGTGGCAAGAGGAATTGCAAGCTGGAGGAATCAACCATATTGTTTACTTAACTTCTGATGGGGAGTGGAAAACGGTCGAAGGAGAATTAGATGGGATGTTATTGTGGATGCCAACGATTCCCCTTGAACATATGGATGCAAATTATAAGAAAGATGTTATAAGCGATCAAATGAAGCAGCTTATTCCTATTTTAACGAATCAGTGGCAAAATAAGTAAGCTGATTTCTTTCGATTACAATGTGAAGAAGGGAGTTATAACAAAAGGTTAAACTCAGACCTTTGGGATAACCCCTTCTTTTTTGAATTTCTTTATAGACAAGTTTTGATAAAGAATCAGAATCTGTTATGATAGTCAATGATGCTTTTCACACATATGCCCATAAAATTATGCCGAATTTGTGCCAGAATGCGGAAAATGTTGCGAATTCATTCGTGTTGTATTATCATGGGTATGTCCTAGTATAATATGTGCTTATTTTGTGCCCGTTTTTGGGTTTACCTTATTGTGTAAGGGGGGGAAAACAAGTGAGTGAAAAAGACCACAGAGTTTCACGACGACAATTTTTAACATACACACTTACAGGTGTTGGCGGCTTTATGGCAGCAGGTATGTTAATGCCAATGGCTCGATTTGCGCTTGATCCTGCGCTAAAAGCAGGTGCGGAGTCTGACCTGATTTATGTATGTGATGTGGACGAACTAACGGAAGAGCCACAAACATTCAGATTCTCATTTGAACAAGTTGATGCATGGTATGAATCTGAAGTGACTCGTGAAGCATTCATCTACATTCGTGATAATACGGTTACAGCTTTATCACCGACATGTACGCATTTAGGTTGTACAGTAGCATATGGAACGCAAGAACCTAACGAATTTTATTGTCCATGTCATTTCGGAAGGTTCGATAGAGATGGTATTAACGTTCCGGGTACACCTCCGCAACGTCCGCTAGACGCTTATGATGTCGTAGTGGAAGATGGAAGAGTATACTTAGGTCAAATTAATCAGCGAACATAAGGAGGGGCGTAATCGATGCTTCAAAAAATTTACGACTACGTTGATGAGCGTCTCGATATTACGCCAATGTGGCGCGATATTGCCGATCATGAAGTACCAGAGCATGTTAACCCGGCTCACCACTTCTCTGCGTTCGTGTACTGTTTCGGAGGATTAACATTCTTTATTACAGTAATTCAGATTTTATCTGGAATGTTCTTAACCATGTATTACGTACCAGATATAGTCAACGCTTATCAATCAGTAGCATACTTACAAAATGAAGTCGCTTTCGGTGTAATCGTTCGTGGTATGCACCATTGGGGCGCAAGTTTAGTTATTGTTATGATGTTTTTACACACTTTACGTGTCTTCTTTACGGGATCGTACAAGAAGCCTCGTGAATTAAACTGGGTAGTTGGTGTCCTTATTTTCTTTGTTATGCTTGCATTAGGAGTAACGGGTTACTTATTACCTTGGGATATGAAGGCATACTTCGCAACGGCGGTTGTACTTCAAATTGCTGAAAGTGTACCGATTGTTGGTGGATTTACAAAAACGTTGCTTGCCGGCGGTGAAATTATTGGTGCTGCTACACTTGCTCGTTTCTTTGCAATCCATGTCTTCTTCTTACCAGCAGCATTGCTTGGTTTGCTTGCGGCTCACTTCTACATGATCCGTAAACAAGGTATTTCTGGACCGTTGTAAGATTTACTAACTTACTACTATGCTAAAAAAGCTGACAATTGAAAAGGAGGGAACGAGATGGAACGTGGTAAAGGGATGAAGTTTGTCGGGGATTCTCGTGTCAAGGCAAACAATCGCAAACCCAATATTCCAAAGGATTATTCGGAATATCCAGGTAAGACAGAAGCGTTCTGGCCGAACTTCCTACTGAAAGAGTGGATGGTTGGTGCGGTATTTTTAATGGGTTACCTTCTCATTACGGTTGCTCACCCAGCACCTCTTGAGCGTATGGCTGATCCAACTGACGCTGGATATATTCCATTACCTGACTGGTACTTCTTATTCTTGTATCAGTTACTTAAATATCAATATGCATCAGGTGACTTTAATGTCATCGGTACGATCGTAATGCCAGGACTTGCATTTGGTGCACTTTTACTTGCTCCGTGGTTAGATACAGGGAAAGAGCGTCGTCCGTTTAGACGTCCGATTGCAACAAGTATGATGATGCTTGGTTTTATTTCTGTATTTTACTTAACTTGGGAGTCAGTTGACCAGCATGACTGGGAAGCTGCTGCTGAGCAGGGTGCAATTGTAGAAGAAGGTGACATCAATACAGACGTAGAGGGTTATGCTATATACTCTGCTCAAGCTTCATGTATTGGCTGTCATGGTGATACGATGACTGGTGGAGCTGGTGGTCCATCACTTCTAGATACAGAAAAATCTTCTGAAGAAGTAATGGATGTTATTATTAACGGTATTGGCTCCATGCCTGCTGGATTATTTGAAGGTACAGACGAAGAGCTTGAAATTCTTTCTGAATACATCGCAGCTCATGGTCAACCTGAAGATGAATAATAGAAAAAGCTGACTGCTACAGAGGGCGCTGAAAAAGGTGATTTTTCCTTTTTCAGCGCCCTCTAAGCAATGGACGAAGCCGTTGCAATAATTTAAAAAGCCTAATATGAGTGGGTTTCTCATAGAAGGCACGCAACGTGCGGAGTCATTGCTACAAATCGCGGCGCTGAAAAAGGTGATTTTTCCTTTTTCAGTGGCTTCCTGCTACAGTCAGCTTTTCTTTTCTTAAAATACATAAAAGGGTATGAACGCTATGGGAAAACAATTTGTTGAACGGTTTGGTCAAAAATGGGTGATCATATTGTTGTTACTTATCAATGTTCCTGGAACAATTTACGGTTATATATGGTATCAGGGTCAACTAGCAATGACGCCATCCCACTTTTTGTTGTTTGTTCCTGATAGTCCAACGGCAAGTTTATTTTTTATTTTTGTTTTAGTGGCGTTTTTAATGCGAAGGAATTGGCCGATTATTGAAGCATTAGCTGCAGTAACACTTATTAAATATGGCATTTGGGCGGTTGTTATGAATGTGGCTGCAGGATGGGCAGGGGATACGCTTGATTGGAAAAATTATATGTTAATTTTTTCTCATGCGGGGATGGCGTTGCAAGCTGTATTATATGCTCCTTATTTTAGGATAAAGCCACTTCACCTTGTTTTCGCAGCCGTTTGGACACTGCATAATGATATCATCGATTATGTCTTTATGATGCACCCATGGGTGTCAGCGCGACTCATGCCTGACATCGACTTGATTGGGTACTTCACCTTTTGGTTAAGTATCTTTTCAATTGCGATCGTTTACTTACTAAGTGTCAGAAGAAATCGATTAAAATTAGAAATTCAATGAGGGTTTGTCTCTCTTTCTTGGTCTACTCTTGTCCATTCTTTCATAGGATGTTAAGAGAAGAAGGAGGGACAAACATGCGTCAAGTAATCATGGCAATGGTTGCCGCACTCGTTTTAAGTTTTCCGATGAGTATTGAAGCAGATGAATCGACATCGCTACATACATGGAAAGAGTTAAATCACACATCAGACCAAATCCTTCAGTTAGTTAAACGAGAACAATTTGAAGAAGCTAAGCAATTGTTGGATTATTTTTCAATCACTTTCTTAGACGTTGATTTTCAACAGGAAGGAATAACGATGACTTCGTTACGAACAGTTACAGCCTCGTTTGAGGGGGCAGTTGAAGCTGTCACAGCTACAGATATGTCCATAGATCAACGAATCTATAAAGTGACAGCCTTTCGTCTAGCTGTTGATGCCTTGTCAAGTGAGCACCATCCACTATGGTTGCACACCGAAAAGCCAGTTTTGCATTCGTTAGCTACTATGAAAGAATCAGCTAAAGAAGGAGATAACCAAGCGTATCAACACCGCTTTAACGAATTTTTACGTCATTACGAAATGATTCGGCCTGCTTTATTTATAAATATTGAACCGCAAGAGTTGCAAAAAATTGATTCTCAAGTAACTTTTCTTGAACGTATGAGATCTGAAAGTCTAGATAAAGATAAGGTGTTCTCTCATATTGAAGTGATGGAAGCGGAGTGGACGAATCTTTATAACCGAGTAAAGGAAGATAGTGCAGATCCGTCCCTATGGTGGGTAATGTTTACAATTGGTGGGATGATTACAATGTCTCTATCATATGTAGGTTATAAAAAATACAAAGCAGAGAAACAAAAAGTTCGTGTGAAAGAATAAGGTTGTGACAAAATTGTGAGAACTGCTTGAAAACACTGTAAGGATAGGGTTTTTGTTTGACTTTGTTTGATGTTCAATTTAAAATATTAGATAAGATCTTACAACAGAGGTGGTACATTCGATGGGTTTTATCGTTTATTTTATTCTTCTTCTCATTATCCCAATTTGGGCACAGATGAGAGTGAAGGGTGCGTACAAAAAGTACTCACAAGTTCATGCTTCTTCTGGAATGACAGGAGCGCAAGTCGCAAGAAAAATTTTGGATGATAACGGTTTGTATGACGTTCGTGTAGAAGAAACAAAAGGGATGTTAACAGATCATTACGATCCTCGTTCAAAAGTAGTACGCTTATCTACTGATAACTACTTTGGAACATCTGTTGCAGGTGCGGCAGTAGCGGCTCACGAAGTCGGACACGCAATTCAAGATGCAGAAAACTATGCGTTTTTACGTTTTCGTCACGCCCTCGTTCCTGTAGCTAGTTTTGGTTCAAATGCATCGTTCTTTTTAATTTTAGCAGGGATCTTGCTAGGTGCTTCTAACTTTATTCTGCTAGGTATCTTTGCAATGGCTGCGGCTGTGTTATTCCAATTAGTTACATTGCCAGTTGAATTCAATGCTTCAAGCCGCGCTATGGAACAAATTGTCTCAACCGGAGTGATTCGTAATGACGAAGAGCGTGATACACGAAAAGTATTAAATGCTGCAGCATTAACATATGTTGCCGGAGCTCTAGTAGCATTACTTGAACTTGTTCGATTCATCTTAATGTACATTGGAATGAATAATGATGATTAGAAAGCTTGGAGCATATGCTCCAAGCTTTTTCTATAGATGTAATGGTTTCTTATTTTCATCAAGTGTAAACCCTTCTCCAATGACGTCTTGAACATCATTTACTGTAACAAATGCATGTGGGTCAATTCGTTCGACTAAGGTTTTCAAGCGAATTAACTCGTTCCTGCCAACAACACAATAGAGAATCTCTTTGTCTGTTCCTGTGAAACTTCCTTTCCCTTTCAGGATCGTTGCCCCACGGTCCATCTCGTTTAAAATCGCTTGAGCGATGTCAGGAACCTTGTCAGATATTATATGGGAAGCTTTTGCAGAATAAGCACCCTGTTGGATGAAATCAATCACTTTTGCTGCAATGAAAACAGCTAACAGCGTATACATGGCTTCACGATAATTTAAATAAATCAAAGACGTAGCGATAACGAGTGCGTCAAACAGAAACATGGTTTTTCCCATGCTCCAGCCTACATATTTAAATCCTAATTTTGCAATAATATCAACTCCACCCGTCGTACCTCCGTACTTAAAAACAATACCAAGGCCAACGCCGATAAATACACCGGCAAATAAAGCGGCAAGTGTCATATCATCATGTAATGGGATGTTGATCAAAGTGTAACGTTGGAAGATTTCAAGAAAGATTGAAACACCAACTGTCCCGATAATCGTATAAACGAAGGTTGCCTTTCCTAGGATTTTCCAACCGATGAAAAAGAGAGGGATGTTCAGTACAAGGTTTGATATGGCTGGATTAATGAGAAACATAAAATAGAGGATTAGTGTGATCCCGGTAAATCCACCATCAGCTAAATTGTTTTCCATATTAAAATAAACGAGTCCAAAAGAAAGGATAGCTGAACCTAATAAAATAAAAAGTATATTTTTGATATGAACCTTATAAGCCATTTTGTCCTCCTTATGATAAAATACAATTGTTGGAGTAAGATCTTCTTCTATCTAGTGTGTCCAATTAAGAGCTTACTGTTTTACATAATCGACATTTTGTTGAAGACAGTCGTCTGGACAATACGATTATTATATAAAAATTGGCATTAATCGGCAAATCGTTGTTTTTTTATTTGTCAAAATGGGAACAATTCGCTAACATGGATTGATAGGATGTGAGGTGAAGTCTAGTTGAATGAAAAGTCGATGAAGCAAATGCAAGACGAAGTTGATCAGTACATAGGGCAATTTAAAGAAGGGTACTTTAGTCCTTTAGCAATGCTAGCTAGAATGAGTGAAGAAGTAGGGGAATTAGCAAGAGAAGTGAACCATTACTACGGAGAAAAACCGAAAAAGACAACGGAAGAAGACCGAACTATGGAACAAGAAATGGGCGATATTCTGTTCGTCTTAATCTGTTTTGCTAATTCATTACATATTGATTTAGAAGAAGCTTTTGATCTCGTGATGAATAAGTTCGAATCACGTGATAAAGATCGTTGGACAAGAATAGAAGAAGAAGGTGTTTCAAGTGAGTAAAGTTAAGATTGTCGTCGCGGGGCCGCGGGGAAACATGGGAAAAGAAGCAATAAAAATGGTTTCAAATACAGAAGAATTTACACTTATTGCTGCTGTAGATTCTAAACACGATGGAATGAAGCTAAGCGAATTAGATGGGTTTCACGGGATCGACGTACCTATGTACACAAATATGCAACAATGCTTTGAGGAAAATGAAATAGATGTCCTCATCGATTTGACTGCTCCTGCGTTTGGGAAAAAACATATGCAAATTGCTTTTGAAAATGGTATCCGTCCTGTAGTGGGAACAACAGGTTTTACAGAAGAGGACATAACTGAGCTTAGAATGACTGCTGAAGAAAAGGGAATCGGTGCTATCATTGCACCTAATTTTGCAATTGGCGCGATTTTAATGATGAAGTTTTCACAAATGGCAGCAAAATATTTGCCAGATGTAGAAATCATAGAACGTCATCATGATCGTAAATTAGATGCTCCTTCAGGAACTGCTGTAAAAACAGCTCAACTTATTTCAGAAGCTAGAGAGCACAAAGCTCAAGGTCATCCAAGTGAAACAGAAGAATTGGCTGGTGCTCGCGGGGCAGATTTTGAGGGAATGAGAATTCATAGTGTCCGTTTGCCTGGGCTTGTCGCTCATCAAGAAGTGATCTTTGGAGGTGTCGGTCAAACGTTAACGATTCGTCATGACTCCATTGACCGTGCATCATTTATGCCTGGAGTAAAATTAGCTGTTGATGCTGTCCTTCGAATTGATACGTTAGTCTATGGTTTAGAACACATTATTGAATAACAATCTAATTACGTAAAAGGGGAGAAATACGGATGAGAATCGCACTTATAGCCCACGACAAGAAAAAAGAAGACATGGTTCAATTTGCAACAGCATATGAGCATATTTTAACTAAACATGAATTGTTTGGAACAGGTACGACGGGGACTCGTATTATGGAAGCAACTGAATTGTCTGTCACACGGTTTAAATCGGGCCCTCTTGGAGGAGACCAGCAAATAGGTGCACTTGTTGCAGAGAATAAGTTTGATTTGATTTTGTTTTTCCGCGATCCATTAACAGCACAGCCTCATGAGCCAGATGTAACGGCATTAATTCGCTTATGTGATGTTCGAAATGTTCCGCTTGCAACCAATCTAGGTACAGCTGAAGTTCTTATTAAAGGATTAGACCGTGGCGACTTTGCTTGGCGTGAAGCGGATAAGGATGAATATAATGGATAGGTTAGATATTCTTGCCTTTGGTGCCCATCCCGATGATGTTGAAATCGGGATGGGTGCAACTTTAGCTAAATATGCAAGCGAGGGCTATCGTGTGGGCATTTGTGATTTAACAAAGGCCGAGTATTCATCTAATGGGACGGTTGAACAAAGGCAAGAAGAGGCAAAGGCTGCAGGAAACATCTTAAACCTTACTAGCCGCATACAACTTACTCTTAGCGATCGAGGTTTGAAAAACGTTACAGAAGGCCAGCTGTCCGATATTGTTTCTGTCATTCGTAAGTTTAGGCCGTCGATTGTGTTTACCCCTTATCATGTGGATCGCCATCCAGACCATGGTGCCTGTACGGAAATTGTAAAAGAAGCTGTCTTTAATGCGGGAATAAAGCGATATAAGTGTAAACAAAAATTAGAAGCCTTTCGTCCTGATGATGTGTATTTTTATTTTATTAATGGATATGAGCATCCTGATTTTGTCGTAGATGTCTCTCATTTTTTTGAGACAAAAATGCAAGCGTTACAAGCATATAAAAGTCAATTTATCAAAACGTCAGATTCTGTAGAAACCCCGCTAACGAACGGATATATACCTGTTGTTGAAGCAAGAGACCGTTTATTCGGAAAAGAAGCTGGGGTAACTTATGCAGAAGGGTTTAAAACAACTAAACCAATAGTCTTAACGAATTTACTTGAAGGAAAGGAACGGCGTTTATGAGTCTTAAAATAGGAATCAGTTGTTACCCAACGGTTGGTGGTTCTGGGGTTATTGCAACTGAACTTGGAAAACTACTCGCAGAACGAGGTCATGAAGTTCATTTCGTTACTTCTAGTGTTCCATTTCGCTTAGATCGTGTTTATCCTAACATTTACTATCATGAAGTCGAAGTGAATCAATACTCTGTTTTCCAATATCCACCCTATGATTTAACACTTGCTAGCAAAATGGCTGAAGTGGTAAAACGACAAAAACTAGATATTATCCACGTCCATTATGCAGTACCGCATGCGATCTGTGCGATATTAGCAAAGCAAATGGTTGACCATGATGTGAAGATAATGACAACACTACATGGCACCGATATAACTGTTCTTGGGTACGATCCATCTTTAAAAGACATTATAAAGTTTGGGATTGAAAAATCAGATCTAGTTACAGCAGTTTCTGATGATTTAGTTCAGCAGACCCGTGAACTTGTTTCAACGGATAAACCGATTGAAACCGTTTATAATTTTATCGATGAACGTGTCTATATGAAACGAGAGGTTACTGGCTTAAAGGAGCATTACCGACTGCAAGAGGATGAAAAGATCTTAATTCATATATCTAATTTTCGTCCAGTTAAACGAGTGTCTGATGTGATCAATAGTTTTGCAAAAATATCTGCTAAAGTAAAATCAAAGCTGTTGTTAATAGGCAACGGTCCTGAACTTGCTGTTGCTAGACAGTTAGCAAAACAATTACAAATAGAAGAGAAAGTGTTGTTTTTAGGTAATCAAAAACATATTGCCGAGCTTCTTTCGATGAGTGACCTTATGCTGCTGTTAAGTGAGAAGGAGAGTTTTGGGCTTGTTGCATTAGAAGCAATGGCTTGTGGCGTCCCTGTTATAGGGACAAGAACAGGAGGAATCCCGGAAGTAGTAGTAGATGGTGAAACAGGATATCTTTGTGAGATTGGTGATACAGATTGTGTAGCTGATAAAGCTATTTCGCTTTTACAAGATTCTGCAAGCTATGAAGCATTCTCTCTTCGTGGGATAGAAAGAGTGAAAAATATTTTTCATTCTCAAATCATTGTCTGCAGGTATGAGAAGCTTTATCAACAAATATTGCTAAATGAGTAATTCGGAAATGAGGAATTCGCTTTGGCAAGTGAATGGAAGAAAGCACGAGAAGTTCTACATATATTAAAAGGTAAAGGGTTTGATTCCTTTATTGTCGGAGGTGCGGTCCGTGATTTACTATTAGAGCGTGAAATAGCTGATATTGATATTGTTACGACTGCCACTCCTGATGAGGTGTCTAAGTTTTTTTTGAAAACATATAGGATGAACAACCTACACGAAACAGTGATCGTCAAATATAGAGACGAACAATTTGAAGTGACCACGATTAGAGGAAAGAAATTAGTCGATGATGTAAAGTGCCGAGACCTTACGATAAATAGCTTGGTTATGGACCATGAAGGTAAACTGATTGATTTCGTCAGTGGACAGGAAGATTTATTACATAATGTTCTAAGGTCAAGTGAACCGTATCATCGCATGACCGAAGACCCACTAAGAATGCTGCGTGTCTTTCGTTTTGTAAGTGAACTAGGGTTTGATGTAGATCATGAACTAATGTCTGTCATTACGGCACAACATGAGCTGTTGAAAAAGGTTGCTATTGAACGGGTCATGAAGGAATGGACCAAGTTATTAAAAGGACAACACCGTAATCAAGCTCTACATATGATAACAACGACACAGTTGTTCAAATCAATTCCAGGATTAATGCTGACAGAACATGCATTTGAGCAATTAGCGCGTTTTCGGTTGTTAACACATACATCAGACACACTTTGTTTAACGGCATTCTGTCTTTGTTTAGATAAGGTTGTTGATGAACCATTTTTGAAAAACCTTGCATTGTCAAACGAACAATCAAAAAAGATCCGTGAACGTCTAACCTATTATGAACAACGAAACCATCAGCAATGGAGTCGGCTTGATCTTTACTATGCTTCAATACAAGTAGCAAGTGATGTTGAAACGTTACGACTTTTAGGAAACAAAGAAAGTCAGTCTATTGATCAATTGCAAGTAATGTGGGAAGCACTACCGATACACCATAAATCGGAGCTTGCGATATCTGGAATAGATGTCATCCATTCATTTGAAAAGCCACAAGGACCTTGGGTGAAGGAAGCTCTTACGTTAGCAGAACAGCTCGTTGTTACTGGTCAATGTCGTAATAACAAGGAAGATCTATTGAACACTTTACTCGAGAGGAGGGATGATCTTTGAAGGAAAAACTTCTCAAAATATTTGCCGAGCATTCAGGAGAGTTTGTTTCTGGAGAAATGATTAGTAAGCAATTAGGCTGTTCACGAACGGCGATATGGAAACATATTGATGAATTGAGAAAGAACGGTTATCAACTTGAATCAGCTCCAAGAAAAGGATATCGATTAGTCAGTAAAGGCGATGGAATCCATCCTCATGAAATTAAAGTGGGGTTATCTACAACACGATTAGGACAAGAATTAACCTATTTTGATGTGACAAACTCAACTCAATATACTGCTCATAAATTAGCTCAAGAAGGTGCAAGGGAAGGTCATGTCGTTATTGCTAATGAACAAACAGCTGGAAAAGGGAGACTTGGTCGTGATTGGCATTCGAGAAAAGGTACGAGTGTATCTATGAGTATAATTCTGCGGCCGGAGTTACCTCCGCAAAAAACGCCACAGCTTACTTTGCTTACGGCTGTTGCCGTTGTTCGAGCGATTAAAAACATAACGGGGATTCAGTGTGATATAAAGTGGCCTAATGATATTCTTTTTAAAGGAAAAAAGCTCATTGGGATATTAACGGAAATGCAAGCAGACCCTGATCGGGTACATTCGGTCATCATTGGCATTGGCATGAATGTTAATCAACGGCCAGATGACTTCGATCCATTGATACGAGACCTTGCGACATCATTAGCGATTGAGAAAGGTGAAACAGTCGAGCGGGCTCAAGTTATTTCAACGGTTTTAAATGAATTTGAGCAACTTTATGATTTGTATCTGAAAGAGGGATTTACAACAATAAGGTCGCTGTGGGAAGTTTATTCAATCAGTGTAGGAACCTATATTTATGCGCGAACGATGCGTGAGGTTATTTACGGTTACGCAAAAGGAATAACGAATGACGGAGTTCTTCTTCTAGAAGATGAACAAGGTCAAGAACATAAGATTTATTCAGCTGATATTGAAATTGCTTCCCAACATGAATAGAAATCTGTTATACTTTTGGGGAATGGGCGGTATCCAATAGGAACTGCACCGATAAAGTACAATGATAGCGGGTCTGCCTTGATCCATAAGGACTAGGACAGAGGGGTTCATAACATAACGTCAGCAAACAGTTTGTGTCATGCAAATTGTTTTAGAATGCGTGAAAAAAGGGTCTGCCCTCCTGTCGATTGACACATGACTGTGTATTTGATTGGAGGATCAGTCCTTTTTTATTTGACGTCATGAAGCCCTCCTCGTAAAAAAGGAGGAAAACAATATGAAAACAACAGCTAGTTTAATGAAGATGAAACAAATGAAAGAAAAAATTACAATGATGACTGCCTATGATGCACCTGCTGCACGTCTTGTAGAACAATCAGGAATGGATATGATCCTTGTTGGCGATTCGCTTGGAATGGTCGTTCTTGGCTATGATTCAACTGTGCCAGTAACAATTGACGACATGGTCCTTCACACGAAGGCAGCAAGACGAGGAGCTCAAAATACATTCATCGTTACAGATATGCCATTTTTGACATATCATGCTAGTTTACAAGATACATTTGCCTATGCGAAACGGTTACTTCAAGAAGGCGGTGCGAATGCCGTAAAACTTGAGGGTGCAGGGAGAGTCATTGAAACAGTTGAGAAACTGACAGAAGCAGGCGTTCCTGTAATGGGTCATTTAGGATTGACACCCCAATCGGTAGGTGTATTAGGTGGATATCGAGTGCAAGGGAAAGACCCTGAATCAGCAAGAAAGCTCTTAGCAGATGCTAAAGCGTTAGAAGAGGCTGGTGCGTTTGCTATTGTTGTTGAATGTGTCCCGGAGCAAGTAGGTGCGATGTTGTCGGAAAAGTGTAATATTCCAATTATTGGGATCGGCGCCGGTGTTGATACAGACGGGCAAGTTCTTGTATACCATGATATTCTTGGGTATGGGGATGTCCATGTACCTAAGTTTGTTAAGAACTATGCGAATATTTCACTGATAATTGAGCAGGTATTAAAGTCATATGTGCAAGAAGTAAAAGAACAGAAATTTCCTGCTAAAGAACACTCCTTCACAATGAGTGAAGAGGCGCTGTCAGGTTTGTACGGAGGCGTGAGCAAGTGAAAGTAGTTGAGACAATTGAAGCTGTACGAAATGAAGTGATAGCTGCAAAACAAGCTGGTTTATCAATCGGATTTGTTCCAACAATGGGTTACTTACATGAAGGTCATGAAAGTTTAATTGAAGCAGCAAGAAAAGACCATGATTTTGTTATTTTAAGTATTTTTGTAAATCCACTTCAGTTTGGACCAAATGAAGATTTGGATCGGTATCCAAGGGATTTTCAAAGGGATGAACAAATCGCCCAAAAAGCTGGGATAGATGTTATTTTTTATCCTTCTGTACACGAAATGTACCCTACAAATATGCCGATGTCCATTCATGTTACAAGTGGTGTAGATGTCCTTTGTGGCACGAGTCGACCTGGTCATTTTGATGGTGTCGCAACGGTTGTTATGAAGCTTCTTCAAATTGTACAACCGAACGAGGCTTATTTTGGGCAAAAGGATGCGCAGCAACTAGCTATTATTATGAACATGGTTGAAGCATTTAATGTACCTGTAAACATCCATGGATGTCCAACGGTTCGTGAAGAGGACGGTTTAGCAAAGAGTTCTCGAAATGTTTATTTAACGAAAGAGGAAAGAGCTGAAGCGCCGTTTCTTTATGAAGCTCTAAGGGAAGGAGCCAAGTTGGTCCGCGCTGGTGAAACAAGTCGTTCTGTTATTCGAGCTGAACTAGAGAATCGTCTTGAATCAGGATCGGGCAGGATTGATTATGTAGATGTCCTTCGTTACCCAAGCCTAGAACAATCGGAACAACTTAGTGGCAAAGTAATCCTTGCAGTTGCTTACTTTTATGAAAATGCTCGGTTAATTGATAATTATATAGTAGATATACAGGGGGATAAGTAAATGTATCGTACGATGATGAAGTCAAAAATTCACCGTGCACGTGTAACGGAATCAAACTTAAATTATGTAGGCAGTATTACGATTGATGAAGACATCATGGATGCAGTTGATATTTTAGAAAATGAAAAAGTGCAAATAGTAAATAATAACAATGGGCAGAGATTTGAAACGTATGTGATCAAAGGTCCACGAGGTAGCAATGTGTTTTGTTTAAATGGTGCTGCAGCAAGACTTGTTCATGAAGGAGATGTTATTATAGTCATTTCTTATGCACAAGTGGCAGAAGAGAAAGTAAGGGACCACGAGCCAAAAGTAGCAATCATGAATGAGAACAATCAAATTGTTCAAATGTTAGACAAGGAGCCAGCTTCTACCGTCTTATAATTCGAATATTCCCCTCCTCTTCGATAAACACTTTAAGTATAACCATCGAGAGGAGGGTTTTTTTTGAACGATTGGATTACATCCTGGAATGCTATATATGAAAATATAGAAAAAAAATGGACATTAATGTCTGAAGCAGAACAAGAAGATCAATTAAAATATTTAGAAGAAACAGCAGGAACGCTTTTAGATAAATGGACAGAACTTGATGAAAAGATAAATGAGTTAAAAGATCCGAAAAAGGGAAGAGAACCGTCCTTTTCTTATACTTCAAAAGGAACAACGTTTTATGAACTGGAGATGTTTGAGCAAGCTGCCCGTACGTTAAAACAAGAGTCAGGAAATGGACCTAATGATGAGTTGCGACGGCTTTATTTAGGGTTTGCATACTTATTTTCAGAGCAACTAGAAGAAGCAAAAGAATCATTTTTATATATAATACAAGTGAGTATTTACCCTTCCCTTAAGCATTTTGCACATGTAGGATTAGGTTGCGTACTAACGAGGGAAGAACGTCTAGATGATGCCATCGTATCATTTGAGAAAGCAAATGACCTTACTTCATCTCAAGATGTCGTGTATAATTTAGGTATCTGTTACTTTTTTAATGAAGTATTTCATATAGCAAAACAATATTTCTTATCCTATATTAAACAAGTTCCTGATGATGGAGAAGCATTCTTTTTTTTAGGGTGCTGCCAGTGGCAAGATGGGAACCAAGATGAAGCCTGGGCGTCATGGACAACGAGCATTTCACTTTTGGATTCTGAAGAATCCTTGTTTGCTCTTGCATACGTTTGTGAATGGCATGGTTATCATCAAGCTGCCATCCATTGTTACAAACGGGTGCAAGAAAAGCATTTAGGTTCAGTAAATGTTTTACATGGTCTAGCATGGAATTATGCATTATTAAATGATAAAACCAATGCATTAAAAATATTCCATGAAGCAATGCGTTTAGACCCAAATAATGAAAACATTACTTACTCGCTTAATTGGCTGCAAAAAAGTTGGCCCGAAATTTCGGAGCTGCAACTTGTTGATTAGGGTTTTTATAGAACGAGGTGTACTATGAACGAACGTTATGTTGTGGTTGATGTTGAAACGACGGGCCACTCTGTAGGAAAAGGGGACCGAATTATTCAAATTGGGGCGGTAGTTATAGAAGAGGGTGAAATTGTTGAAACTTTTGCCTCTTTTGTTAACCCTGGACAAGCTATCCCCCCATTTATTGAAGAATTAACGGGCATTTCTGACGATTTAGTAGAAAATGCCCCTTCTTTTCGTGAGATTATTCCTGAGTTACTCCCGTTATTTACAAATAGTAGCTTTGTTGCCCACAATGTTGATTTTGACCAAGCTTTTTTAAAGAATCAAATGGAATTAGAAGGCTATGAACTCCCTAATATGCCTGTTTTCGATACAGTTGAATTAGCAAGAGTACTACTACCAAAGCAGGAAAGCTACAAATTAGGCCAATTAGCTGAGCAACTTGGTTTCTCACATGACAGGCCACATCAAGCAGATAGTGATGCAGAAGTAACATCGACTCTTTTTTTGTCATTATTACATAAATTAAATCGATTGCCTGTGTTAACACTACAACAATTGGCACCACTTTCGAGAAGGTTTAAAAGTGATTTAGAACCTATGCTGCAATCAATCATTCACCAGAAGCTTTCTCAAGGGATATCGGATAATGAGCAATATGATTGTTACCGTCAAATCGCTTTAAAGAAAATCAAGGATGAATCCGAATTAAAAGAAAAAGGGATTCAACCGTCATTCAATGATTATTTGCAAACTTTATATGATGAAGATGGGAAGATGCAAACGGCTTTTACAAATTACGAGCTAAGACCTGGACAACAAAAAATGATGATGGAAGTAGATGAGGCATTTCAACATAATGAACATAAAATGATCGAAGCAGGAACGGGTACAGGTAAGTCATTAGCGTACTTACTTCCAGCTGCTTTTTTTGCCTATACAAAAAATGAGCCTGTTATTGTGAGCACTCAAACGATCCCACTTCAAGAGCAGTTACTATCAAGAGACTTGCCATTACTTAATTATCTCCTTCCGTTCCCGGTACGTGTTTCATTGCTTAAAGGAAGAAGTCATTATTTATGCTTGCGTAAATTTGAGCAATCGTTATTGCATACTCACGAAGACAGTTATGATGTGCTTTTGACAAAAGCATTGCTTTTAATTTGGTTAACAGAGACAGAGCATGGCGATATGGAAGAATTAAACCTACCTTCAGGAGGGAAAGGCTTCTGGTATGAGGTTCAAAGTGATGCAGCTTCAGACCTTGGCCGATATAGCCCTTGGTTTACACGTTGCTTTTATCACCGAGCGAGAAAACGTGCTCAATCTTCAGACATCGTGATAACGAACCATGCCCTTTTGTGCACAGATCTAGTCCATGAACAACGATTGCTGCCAACATATTCGTATGCGATTTTAGATGAGGCACATCACTTAGAAGAAACAGCAAGTGACCATTTAGGGGCAAAAGCAGATTTTGTCTCGTTCTCTTACCTATTTCAACGATTAGGTTTAGGTCAAGAAGATGACGGAATGTTAGAACTGCTTCGTCGTCTTATTCATGAATACCAAATTCAAGTTGGAGGTACGTCTGATACTAGTTTAGAATTAGTACAAAAGTTAAAGGATGAAGTAGATGAATTATTTCGTATGTTGCATGGCTATGTCTTATCAAAAAATCAAGCAAGTGCAACAGATGTAGGTCGACTGCGGTACCGTTACGCGAGCTATATGGAATCTAGTTCAACATGGCAAGCGATTCTTGAGTGTGCGATGCGTGTTCATATGCAGACAAAAGATTGCATAGCTGAACTTCAAAATTGGGTTAAACCATTCTCTGATAAGAAGGATGATATGACTTACAAAGACCGGAGTTTTATTGCTGATGTCGAAGGATTAATAGATCAAGTGTATGAGGAAGAACAAACGTTATACGAATTACTGCTCGAATACGATCCAAACATGGTGTACTGGGTAGAGGTAGAGCCAAGAGGTGCTAAAAATGCGACTTTTTTATATAGCAAGCCTATTGATGTGTCAGAAATTTTAGCAGATCGCTTTTTTGCTAAGAAAAAAAGTGTTGTTATGACTTCAGCGACACTTTCTATAAATGGTTCATTTAACTACCAAGAAAAGCGATTAGGGTTAACGGATTTTGGTGTAGCACAATGTGTCATCCCGTCTCCCTTTTCGTATATGGATCAAGTTAGGGTCCTTTTACCTAGTGATATTCCTGCAATTAAAGAAGTATCGGATGAAGATTTCGCCATTGAAGTGTCAATTAAATTATGGAGAATGATGGAAGCATCAAGTGGAAAGATGTTAGTCCTTTTTACGTCCTATGAGATGCTTAAACAAGTATTTTATCATGTGAAGAAATTTAATGAGTTTTCTACATTTCAGTTAATAGGTCAAGGAGTGACTAGTGGGAGTAGAGCAAAGCTGATGAAAATGTTCAAACAAACAAATCAAGCTATTCTCTTTGGCACAAGTAGCTTCTGGGAAGGAATCGATTTACCAGGAGATGAGCTTCGCAATTTAGTTATTGTTCGGTTGCCATTTTCCCCCCCTGACCAACCATTGCTTCAGGCCCAGTATGAAAAAGCAAAAGAAGAAGGAAGAAATCCTTTCATGGAAATTTCTTTGCCTCAAGCAATTATTCGGTTTAAACAAGGGTTTGGCAGATTAATAAGAACGACACAAGATCGTGGTTGTGTGTTTATTTTAGATCGGCGGATTTCGACGACTCGATATGGAAAACAATTTATTCGTTCCTTGCCAAATGTACCTGTCCATGAAGGGAAGCTAGAAGATCTACTTGAACAATTTCAAGATTATATGTAAGGCTGCCATCGATTAAAAATAATGGAGGGTTTAAGGCACTATGCGTAAAATTCTTATCGGACTTCTTTGTATGGGCATATTAGCTGGTTTATTAGGATTGGAAGTTCGGATGGTTAGTAATTCAGATGGACAAGAAGAAATGGAGCTAGATCTGCAGCTAGAGGAAAAGGAGGTTGGATTTGTATTTTTGGACCTACCAAATGGCGAGTCAACGTATTTGGAATTACCAAATGAGGAATCAGTTTTGATTGGCACAGGTGCAAAAGACTCTGCAGACTCGTTATTTTTCCGTTTGAAGAAGTTAAATGTAACATCCATTGACACCATAATCTTGCCGAGGTTTGAAAAAGAATATAGTGGGAATGTAGAAGAAATAGTAACACGTTTTGGGACGAAAACGTTAATCGTACCTGAAGGAGGTATGGACCAAGCAAATACGCAATATGAGAAACTTGATGTTCAGATTGTGGGTTGGTCAGACGATAAAACAAAGGAACTTGCCGAACATGTTACCGTAAAGGTTTTACCGAGCCCTTCTACGATCATGCCTACGCTTTCGTTTATTGTTACTATTCATGAAAAACATCAATTCTTCTTTTCATCTGAAGCTAACGAAGACATAGAAAGAGTATGGCTGAATGATGAGTTGACTCCTGTTTCTGTATTAAAAGTTGCCGAGTTTGGAACGAATGATGGAACGAGTCAGCGGTTTCTAAATGAAATAGACCCCCAAGTAGCTGTTTTGTTTACGAGAGAAAATCGAGAAGTAAGTGCACAGTTGTTAGAACGTTTGCAGGAAACGTGGATCGATACGTATCGAATGAAACAAAATGGAGCTGTTATTATAAAAGTAAATCAGGCTGATTATGAGCTTGTAACCGTTCATTTTAAAGGGTGATATTGAAGCACAGTTTTCGAGATGTATTGCTAATGGTATAATGATTTTGTCTCAAGAATGATGGATAAATGGAAAAGTGAAATGTTCTGCACGAGGCATTGTGCAGAACATTTTGAGGCGTGAGCGGGCAATTATTTAGGTTGTATTACATTCAGTCTTGGACGTATAACATACGTACAGTTTTCAATTTTGATCCTTCTCAAAAATAGAAGGAAATAACGTTTGTCTGATTGAAACCGGAAAAACTTGATGCCATTTCAGTCCTTTTCGACTTAGCAGAGCCACTTCTTCCTTTTCTTTTTGATAACGTGTTGCGATCGATTGATCATCGTTAGACAAGAGTTACGCCCCCCTTTTGTTTGGCGTACTAATAGTTTCACCTTATCCATTGTTACTATGTTTAGTAAAACTTGTACATCAAGGAAGGATCTAATATATTTTTGGAGGAGACAGCATGGAGCAGAATATGTTTGTTTTATCAACTACCCGAGTAAAAAAAGCACCAGATACGTATAAAAGTGTTGATACGCTAAATCGTACATTTAAAGAACAGGACTTATTATTCGGCATAGCTCTTGATGATAAAGATAATGACAAAATGGTATTTACGATTTATCGTACGTAACAGGAGATATATATGAAAAAATGGATGATTCTTATTGTTATTATTATTGTCTTAGCATTAACTGGACTAAGTGTTTACGCATATCAAACGATTCGCGAGCCTCTTCGTCATAATTATGAACAAGCAGAAAATTATGTAGTTGGACAATCGTTACTCAAAACGGTATTGACTGTCACTTATTATCATGGAACTGATGCTTATTATGTCTTTACCGGGTTAGATGAAGAGGATGAAGAAACAATTGTATGGGTATCTGCTGAATATGATTTTCATCATGTAGAAAAAGTAAGTGACGGAATCACAAGAGAAGAGGCTGTTGCCATTGTAGAGCATAATGAAGCAGTGTTACGTATCCAAACGGCTAAGTTAGGATATGAAAGAGGGTTACCTGTATACGAAATTACGTACATCAATGATGAGAACCGCAAAGGCTATTATTATGTGACGTTTGAAAATGGAACGTTCATGAAAAGATATTTATTACGAACAGATTAATCAATTTCATACTTGAATGATGGCTGTAGACAATTTATAGTGTATAGTATATTACTTGGGAGGGACATACATATGAGATTAGCGAAAAGAGTTTCGACACTAACACCTTCATCAACGTTAGCGATTACAGCAAAAGCAAAGGAATTAAAAGAACAAGGGCATGACGTCATTGGACTAGGAGCAGGCGAGCCTGATTTTAATACACCTCAATACATAATTGATGCTGCTGTTCGTTCTATGGAAGAGGGGCATACTAAGTATACTCCTTCTGCTGGGCTACCAAAGCTAAAAGAAGCAATCATTGGTAAATTTGAGCAGGATCAACAAATCAAGTATAAGCCAGCAGAAATTCTCGTTGGTTCTGGTGCAAAACATGTACTTTACACATTATTTCAAGCGATTTTAGATGAGGGGGATGAAGTTATTATCCCAACACCTTATTGGGTGAGCTACCCTGAACAAGTAAAGCTTGCTGGAGGAAGCCCAGTCTATATCGAAGGACTTGAAAGTAATGAATTTAAAGTCACGGCAGAACAACTAGAGCAAGCAATTACAGAGAAAACAAAGGCTTTTATTTTAAATTCACCAAGTAATCCAACAGGTTCTATGTATTCAGATGATGAGCTTCGTGAGCTTGGAGACGTATGTATAAAACATAATGTATT
The DNA here is from genome assembly GCF_056619925.1 of Halalkalibacter sp. HAAS-P013. Lineage (NCBI taxonomy): Bacteria > Bacillati > Bacillota > Bacilli > Caryophanales > Bacillaceae > Halalkalibacter > Halalkalibacter sp. HAAS-P013. The sequence goes on along the minus strand of NZ_JBWQTU010000001.1, from coordinate 448,592 downwards.
AATTGTTTCTGATGAAATTTATGAGAAACTTGTATATGGTGGGGCAACACATACATCTATTGCCCAGCTTTCTAATGAATTAAAAGAGCAGACAATTGTAGTTAATGGGGTATCTAAGTCTCACTCAATGACTGGTTGGAGAATCGGTTATGCTGCAGGTAACGCCGAAGTCATTAAAGCAATGACCAACCTAGCTAGCCATAGTACGTCTAATCCTACAACGAATGCACAGTATGGTACGATTGCTGCGTACACAGAGGATGACGGTTCAGTTGAGACAATGAGAGAAGCGTTTGAAGAACGTTTAAATGGAGTGTTTGAAAAGCTTGTAGCAATCCCAGGTGTGTCTTGCGTTAAACCAAGAGGAGCATTTTACCTCTTTCCAAACGTAAGTGAAGCTGTTAAATTAAACGGTTTTGCTGATGTTGATTCGTGGGTTGAGGCGATCTTAGAGGAAGAAAAAGTAGCACTAGTACCTGGTTCAGGTTTTGGTGCACCAGATAATGTTCGTTTATCTTATGCTACCTCTTTTGATTTATTAGAAGAAGCATTGACGCGTATCGAACGATTTGTACGTAATCATACAAAATAAGAAAAAGCCGCGCCATGCGGCTTTTTCTTATTTTTGTAATGCTTTCTTGCTTCTTTAATTAAAGGCAGTTTTTTTATGTTTTCAGTGAATAATTTGAATTTTTGTTTTTTACACGTTTCAATCAAGGATCGTTGACTTGAAATTTTAGACAAGGGTATAATGAAGATTGGTATACATAGTAGGAGGTATGAATGTGAAAACAACAATTTCAAAAGTCGGTCAATTTGTCGATCAAGAAGTCACAATTGGCGCTTGGCTTGCTAGTAAGCGTTCAAGTGGTAAGATTGCATTTTTACAGCTGCGTGACGGAACTGGCTTTATTCAAGGGGTCGTTGTAAAAGCAGACGTAGAGGAAGAAATTTTCCAAAAGGCAAAGAACCTAACGCAAGAGAGTTCATTATATGTTACTGGAGTTGTGCGTGCAGACGATCGAGCTCCATCAGGATATGAATTAACCGTAACAAAAATAGAAGTATTGCATGAAGCTACAGATTATCCAATTACACCAAAAGAGCATGGAACTGAGTTTTTGATGGATCATCGTCATCTATGGTTACGGTCTAAGCGCCAGCATGCCGTAATGAAAATTAGAAACGAAATCATTCGTTCAACATATGAATTCTTTAATGATAATGATTTTGTGAAAATAGATCCTCCAATTTTGACTGGAAGTGCTCCTGAGGGTACATCTGAGTTGTTTGCAACAAAGTACTTCGATGAAGATGCTTATCTTTCTCAAAGTGGACAGCTTTATATGGAAGCTGCTGCGATGGCAATGGGACGTGTATTTTCATTTGGTCCAACATTCCGTGCCGAAAAATCAAAAACACGTCGTCATCTTATTGAATTTTGGATGATTGAGCCTGAGATGGCATTTGTTGAATTTCATGAAAATCTAGAAATTCAGGAACAATACGTAACGTACGTTGTTCAATCTGTACTAAAGTCTTGTCAGTTAGAACTGAAAACTCTCGGTCGCGATTTATCTAAATTAGAAGCGATTAAAGCTCCGTTTCCACGTATTACTTATGATGAAGCGATTACGTTTTTACAAGAGAAAGGCTTTGATGATATAAAGTGGGGAGATGATTTCGGTTCACCACATGAAACGGCGATTGCAGAGCATTACGAGAAGCCAGTTTTCATTACCCATTACCCAACATCGTTAAAACCATTCTATATGCAGCCTGATCCAAATAGAGAGGATGTTGTATTATGTGCTGATTTAATTGCGCCAGAAGGGTATGGTGAAATTATCGGCGGATCTGAGCGTATTCATGATTATGACTTATTAAAACGTAATCTTGAGGTTCATAATCTATCACTTGATGCGTATCAATGGTACCTTGATTTACGTAAATATGGTTCCGTACCGCATTCAGGGTTTGGATTAGGACTTGAGCGAACGGTTGCGTGGATTTCAGGAGTAGAGCATGTTCGAGAAACCATCCCTTTCCCTCGATTGTTAAATCGTTTGTATCCGTAATCCATAATGGTATAAATGTATGTAGGCTTAGCAGTATTCTGCTAAGCCTGATTTGCCTATTGAAGGTTTTATCTTAGTTTTTGTGTAAGGAAAAGGAAACGACTAGTTCATGCTATCATGTTATAATAATGGATGAGGTGTTTTGAAATGGATCATAATTTACTTTTGAAATGGACAACCCAAAGACAACTATCCATTCCTACTTTGCTGCTTAAGCATTATTCCGAATTAGGTCTAAAAGAAAGCGAACTAGTTGCTTTGTTACATGTCCAATCTTTTATTGAGGATGGAGATGGCTTCCCGACGCCCGAACTTCTTAGTGAGCGTATGACGCTGTCGATGAATGATTGTGCAGATATGTTAGGTCAATTAATACGAAAAGGGTTTTTAACATTAGATAAAAAATGGGATGAGCAAGGGATCCTATTTGAATATTATACACTTGAACCGTTATGGATTCGCTTAATCCATTTGTTAAAAGGAGAACAAGTGGATTCCGAAGAACAACAAAAAGAGAGCGAAGAAGGACTTTTATATAAACGTTTTGAAGAAGAATTCTGCAGACCACTGTCACCCATTGAAGCAGAAACACTTGGGATGTGGTTAGATCAAGATAGACATACAACGGAGCTAATTACTGCCGCTTTACGAGAAGCGGTAGTCTCAGGCAAATTAAACTTTCGTTATATTGATCGAATTCTTTTTGAATGGAAGCGAAATGGTGTGAAAACCATTGAACAGGCTCGCGCACATGGGGAAAAATTTCGCAAATATCAGCAACCGCCTAAACAAGAACAAAAAAGAGCAAACGCTAAATCATATCCTGGTTTTAGCTGGCTCGATCAATCGTAAGTCGTTTTAAGGAGAGGATTAGGTTCATGTTATCAAAGAAACAAACAATCGAAGCACTTGATGTAATTGCGGATATGTATCCGGATGCTGAGTGTGAATTAACTCATTCTAATCCTTTTGAATTAGTGATAGCTGTTTTACTATCCGCTCAATGTACAGATGCACTCGTAAATAAAGTGACTCCACATCTTTTTGCAAAATATAAAAAGCCTGAAGATTACCTAGAGGTACCATTAGAAGAGCTTGAGCAGGATATACGATCAATTGGATTATTTCGTAGTAAAGCTAAAAATATAAAAAAGCTGGCACAAGCATTACTTGAAGATTACAACGGGGAAGTACCTAAGGAGCAAGATGAACTTGTTAAGTTGGCGGGTGTTGGAAGGAAAACGGCCAATGTCGTTGCCTCAGTAGCTTTTGGAGTACCAGCAATCGCTGTGGATACACATGTCGAACGAGTTTCAAAACGTCTTGCCATCTGTCGTTGGAAGGATAATGTCCGCCAAGTCGAAGACACGTTAATGAAGAAAATCCCGATCGAACGCTGGTCAGATTCCCATCATCAACTGATCTTTTTTGGTCGTTATCACTGCAAAGCACAATCTCCTCAATGTGACATATGCCCATTACTTTCAATGTGTCGTGAAGGACAAAAACGAATGAAAGCAAGAGAGAGAATATGAAAATAGACATCCCGCAAGATTTTCAGGTTCCACCTTTTTACAACGAATCATATGTTAGTAAGGACGATACACTTTCGTCTTTAAAAGACATATGTCAAGCTATTCCCTTCTATTATGATATAACGATGGAAAAAAAGCCTTGGGAAAAAAAGCATACGTATGTTCCTCAGCTCCTCGAGTGGTGGAAAGATGAAGAGCCTGAACTTGAGCATTTCTATGCTAAACGAAATCCAAATGCAGCTAAAGGAAAAATGGTCATCATGACAGCCGTTTTTATCGATGCGCTATTTTGGTTGAATGAAACTAAAGTTCAAGGAATAACAACGGTAAGTAAGGACGTCAAGTCGCTACAATATAAGCCAGTAAATTGTGGAGAGAGGCTTGAATTTATTCTTACTGGGCCAATTCGTTATCATACGTATGTTCAGCTAAAAGCATTGTTTGTGGAGCTTAGAAAAATTTATGCAAAATCAAAAGTGATAGAGGCAAATAAAAACAAGCGAGGAAACTAAAAAAAGGACACTATTCCCTTTCTTCGTTTACATATTAATGATTTTTTCTTATTTATTTTCAGAATACATAGATAGATTTTGTAGGAGCAGGTGATCAGATGAGCAAAGCAATGGGGATAAAAACACCAATCAAGATTATTGAGGTAACAGAGAAAGAACGTGAACGTCAACGATTAGTAGATGAAAAAAGAGAAAGCGGTAAGTTTCAAGTATCCTTTTGTGGACATTTTTCTGCCGGGAAGTCAACGATCTTAAATTATTTACTTGGAGCAGAAATGCTGCCAACAAGTCCGATTCCAACGAGTGCCAATATTATTGGAATAAAAAATGGTGAATTAGGGCTTACGGTTCATTCATTGAATGGCGAGAAAAAAGAATGGACAGGGGAAATCCCTTGGCAAAGAGTAAGAGAATGGGGAATGAATGGTGGAGAGATTTCATCATTAACGATTGAGGCGCCTTTACCATTTTTAGGGGATCACAGTGTAATTTATGATACACCAGGGGTCGATTCAACGGATCCAACTCATCAGGCTGTAACATTAGAAGCGTTATATACAACTGATTTTATTGTGTATGTAATGGATTATAATCATGTTCAATCAGATACGAATTTAACGTTTTTAAAACAGTTATCCGATGAGAAGAAGCCTCTCTACTTAATTGTTAACCAAATCGATAAGCATGATGAATCTGAGCTGTCTTTTGAAACGTTTGATAAGTCCGTACGAGATATATTTGCGGCGTGGGGAATTAATATAATTAAACTGACTTACACGAGTATGAAAGCTCGTAGTCATCCACTAAATCAACTCACTCAATTTGAGCATGACATGAAAGCGGTATTATTTCATGGTGGAAAGCTTCTTCCTTATGCGAAGCAGCGCCTGCAACAAGGCTTCTACTTAAGCATCATTCATCGACTTGAAGAGGAGAAAGAAGATGAATTAGAACAAGTAAAAGAGCGGATGAAGCAGGAAGGTTACTCGGTAGAACAATTAGAAAGAAGGCATGAAGTAGCTGCAAAGTACGATGAAACCTTCCATGCTAAGAAAGTTTTTGAAGAGGCTTTTGAAAAAAAATGGCAAGAACTTGTTAAGGATGTCACGATTTTTCCATATACGACAACTGAATTAGTGCGTAATTGGCTTGAGAGCATCCAACCTGGTTTTAAAGTAGGGTTCTTATTTTCAAAAAAGAAGACAGAAGAAGAACAAGAGGCAAGATTAAAAGCCCTTATTGAAGAAACACAAGACAAAGTAAAGAGTCAAGTAGAGTTTCATCTTCATCAAATCTTTCAAGCGTATGATTTAACGAAGCTATCGAATCGAGAAAGCGTAGAACAAGAGCTTAAACATTTACATGCAACAATTGATCGAGACTTTTTCCAACAGGCCGTTCAAGCCGGTCCTAAAAATAGAGAATATGTCTACACCTTTACAAAGGAAAGGACTGCAGCTGTCATTAAGCAGCTTCGCCAAAAAGCAGCAACTGTACTTGATCTCTTGTCTAAAGGGATGGAAAAGCATTGGGATGAAGAACGAATCGAGTTAGAGAAAGAGCTAGAGATGTTACATGAGTTAGATGCTTATGTTATGCAGTTAACAAATATTAATGATCGTTTTACAGAGTGCATAAATGTTCAAAAAGAAAAAGTAAATCAATATCAAGATGCTGGCGCTTTTGAAAACGTTCTTGTCGAGACGATGGATAAACCGGTACCGAATTTCCCAAAAACCTCTTCCTTTGATTCAATTACTTTGCCGGAGGAGACAGTCATTGATACAGACTGGGAAGAAGAGCAAACGACCGAACAGATGGACTTTGATGAAGAAAAAGCGGGTCAGTGGGCGAAGCAAGTAGAATCTGTCCTTGATTCTTATCAGGAAGATGAACGAATGAGCTATGAGCGATCAGTCCTGACAAATAGAATAGAACGGTACCGAGACCAAACGTTTACAATTTCACTATTTGGTGCGTTTAGTGCAGGGAAGTCAAGCTTTGCTAATGCATTACTCGGTGAAACGGTATTGCCAGTATCGCCACATCCGACAACAGCAACGGTTAATGTTGTGAAGCGATCAGAAGAAGGTCACCGTTCTCGAACGGCCGTTGTGCAAGTGAAGTCAAAGGAACAATTAAACAAAGAAATTGAATCTGTAGCGTCTCAATTAGATACAAATGTACGTTTAGAAACGATTCATATGTGGAAAGAAGACACGAATGCGACAACAAGTTGGCAAAAAACATACCAAGCCTACTTAACAACATTAAAAAATAGTATCACAGATGGGAAGTGGGAGTTAGGGAGTTCTTTTGAAGTGAAGTTAGAAGAGCTGCAGCCATTTGTCGCAAACGAACATGATGCATGTCTCATTGAAAAAGTAACACTGTATTTTGACTGTCCGTTAACAGAAAAGGGGATTATCTTAGTTGACACACCTGGAGTCAATTCGATTCATGGCAGACATACGAATGTTGCTTTTAAACAATTGCGAGATTCAGACGCTATCTTTTACTTAACGTACTATAATCATGCCTTTTCAAAGGCTGATCAGCAATTTTTACAACAAATGGCAAAAGTGAACGAAGGGTTCCGAGCAGACAAACTTTACTTTATTTTAAATGCTGCCGATTTAGCTAGTAGTCCATATGAATTAAATGGTGTAAAAAAGCATGTGTATGATCAACTCGTTCAAAATGGGGTACAGCACCCGAGGCTTTATCCTCTTTCTAGTAAGCAAGGCCTTGCAGCTAAACGGGATGGTCGGTCTTCTGATGACTTGTTCGCCATGTTTGAGAAATCATTTTATCAAAATACGGTTACTGAATTAAAACGGTTAAGCTTTGAGTTAGTGAAAGAAGAGTCTAAACGATATAAAGCTATTTTAGAAAAAGGGCTCGAATATGCAAATGGGGAAGAGGCAACAAAAGCCTCGAGAAGACAGGAGATTGAGGAAGCCATTTCAGTTTGGAATGAGAAAATTCAATCCTATATGCCTCTAACTGCAGAACAAATGAGTACACATGAAGTAAGCCAGCTTTTCTTGTACTTACGTGACCGGGTTCGGTACGTATTAGGGGATCAATTTTCTGAGTCTGTTAATGTTTCTACTGTTGTTGGGAGTAGCAAGCGAGCTCAACAACAGGCGTTGCTTTCGTCATTAAAGGAATGGAGAAGTGAAGGAGAGCATTTTATCAAGCAAGAGCTCGAGACAACGTTTGTAAGGATTGAATTAGCACTCAACCAAGCCTTAGAAGAATGGATTGAAGAGACGATTCTGGAAATACGTAAAGACTTCCAGGCGTTTTCCATGTCTCATGAAATAGAAAAGGTGGATTTAAGCCCAGCAGAAATTAAGAGATATATCCCGATTGAGGTGGAGCCATATAAAAACTATTTCCAATCGTTAAAGGCGTTCTTTGAACAAGGAAAGGTGAAACAGCTTAAAGAAGACCTAGTTCAAGAAGGTGCGAAAAAAACAAGCGACGTATTAAGAGATATAGAAGGAGAAACAAAGGAACAATTACAACGAAACTTTGAGCAGTTAGTTCATGCAGCTAAACAATCCATGCAAACAGCTCTAAAGCGTGAATTAGATCGCTTCGATTCACTTTCTGATCCCAAGCACGTGGAGTCGTTAAGAGAAGAGCTCAAACAATTACACGCAATCAAGTAACAGTAGAATAATAACAAAGAGCCCCGCATGAATGCGGGGCTTCTTTGTTTATTCAGTATCAGCTTCTTCTTCAACTTCTTCATTTGTTGTTGTGTCACCGTCATCAGCTTGATCGTCATCATCATCATCATCATCTTCTGGCTCATCATCTTCGACTTCATCAAGAGGATCAGGAATCGTCACTTCTTCTTCTTCCTCAATATCTTCCTCGATCTCCTCTTCAACTTCTTCTTCAATTTCTTCTTCAATTTTCACTTCAACAGAAGCCGGGTCGCTTCGCAGACTACTATCTTCATCTGAAATAGCTATAACACGGAAGACATAACTTGAGCCTGGCTGCGGTTCACCGAATATATATTGCATTTCTTTCTTTCGGTCAAGCGTTTGAGCATTTCCGCCATCAATAGCTACTTGAATTTCAAATGTCACATTATCGGCATGCTCTTCTGGATAATCCCATGTGACAACAATTTGATTCGCGCTTTCTTCGTAGCTTGCCATTAAATTCGTAGGAGCATCAAGGCGTTTAAATTGTTCAGATACTCGAGTTGGCTCATTCCCACGAACGAATAGCTCATAAATGATTTCACTTTGTGGTGTGAAATCACTAGGCAGTAAGCCGGTAGAGCGTTCAACTCCAACACGTACAACGGAGTTTGGCATCGTGAAATCCTCTGTTTCAATATCAGCAGAGATATTTTGCATAATGGCTTTAAAGATTTGCTGAGCTGCTTGACGTGAATTTGCTCCACTTGGGAAGTAATTATTACTTATATCCTCTGGTTGACGAGAGAAACCTGTCCAAACAGAAAGTGTATAGTTGGTTGTATAGCCAGAAAACCAAATGTCAGGAACGGCGCCTTCAGGGTAACCGCGGGCTTCACGAGTTTCACGAGCAAAGTTTGTCGTACCTGTTTTTCCAGCCATTGGAAGGTTAGGTATATTGGCTACGCCACCAGTTCCATTTGTAACTGCCGTTTTTAACATATCTGTAATCATATAAGCTGTGTAATCACTCATCGCTTGGCTTGATTCCGGCTGCAAATTAATAATACGACCATCAGGAAACTCGACTTTACGAACCGTATATGGTTCTGTATACATCCCATTGTTTCCAAATGCTGCATAGGCCCCAGCAAGTTCTTTTGTTGTCACACCTGTGTGAAAGCCTCCTAGTGAATATGCTTCATCTATCTGCGTTTGTCCTTCTGGTAATTCAAATGTAAGCCCTAAGCCTTCACCAAATGATTGGGAACGACTTAGTCCAACTTCTTGTAATGCTTTTACGGCTGGGACATTCCTGGAACGTGCTAAAGCCGTACGCATCGACATAGGCCCTTGGAATTGACGGTCAAAGTTATTAATCGGTGTTCCGTCAGAATAAGAATGGGCTTCATCAATGATTCGGTGAGCGGTTGACCATTGTAAATATTCAATCGCTGGGCCGTAGTCTAGAATTGGCTTAATCGTTGATCCAGGCTGTCTGCGGTCATCAGTTGCAAGGTTATAACCACGTTGGTAGCCTGTATCTTCACGACCGCTTCCGAGCGCCTTAATTTGTCCTGTTTTCGTATCGAGTAAGGTAACCGCGGCTGTGAAATCTTCATTGTCAGGATAGACATTCACAAATTCATCAGTCTGAAGTACTCTCTCGACGTGCTCCTGTGCACTAACATCAAGTGTTGTATAAATTTTCAATCCTGCATTATAAATATCGTTAATTGTGATTCCTTCCATAGCTTCAAGCTCAGCTAGAACTTGATTATAAAAAGCTTCATATGGATAGGATTCACGTTCAGTTAACACTAATTGATCCGCAAGAGGGATCGCCATTGCTTCTTGAGCTTGCTCACTTGTAATTTTACCGTGGTGCTCCATTAACGATAGAACAAGATTCCGTCTACTTTCAGCGGCTTCAGGGTTTTTCGTTGGGTCATAGAAGCTCGGACGACGTGGGATTCCTGCAAGTAATGCAGCATCTGCTAAACTAAGTTCTTCAACAGATTTGTTAAAGTACGTACGTGATGCTAATTCCACACCATATACACCAGAACCAAGATAAATTTGATTTAAATACATTTCAAGAATTTGGTCTTTAGAATATTGTTGTTCTAGTTTAATAGCTAAATATTGTTCTTGAACTTTTCTCGTTAACTGCTTTTGTTCATTTAAAAATAAGTTTTTAACAAGCTGTTGGGTAATTGTACTAGCTCCTTCAGCTCCAAACCCTTCTCTAATATTTGCTCGAACAGCACCGAAAAGTCGTCTAATATCAATTCCAATATGATCTCTGAATCGAATATCTTCAACGGAGATAAATGCATCTTCCACAACTTGTGGTACGTCATGAATACTGACATTTTGTCTGCGTTCAGACGATTCTAATTGTGAGACAAACACGTCGTCTTGATCATAAAACTGTGACCCTTGTGTCAGCATAAGCTTCTCTTCGTCAAGAGGTGGAGCACCTTGAATCATTGCAAAGACGGTAATCCCTCCAGCAATAACAGCAATAGCAGATATTGCGACAATCGCTACCAATATTTTTTTCCAAATTCCTTTTTTACTTGTCTTTGTTTTCTTTTTCGATTGTTCACGGGCTTGACGACGCCCTTGCCTTGTATTCTTCGTTTCATTCGACATCGTAATTTCTCCCTTTCTCTCTAAGTTCATTTATCTTGTAAATAAACTGTGTCTATAACTTGTAAGTAATCAATACGTGGATGATATCCTATTTTAATCAAAAACCCCAATTTTTCAATATCTAACTTTCGAATTGATTTTCTAGATGTTTCTTTTTGTTCATAAAATCGTATTAAATGTTCGGCATCAAGCAAGTAAATTTCATCAGTAAGTGAAAAACGCAAAATGACAAAAGCAATTCCATTTTGTTGTTTTACTTGTTTCATATGTTCAATTTGATGCTTGTGAAAATTTTGCAATGGAAAAGAAGTCTTACTTTTTGTTTCCTTTGCTTCAAAATCAAGATAATGTCCCTTGTAAACTCCGTTATAATCGGTTGTTGATGCTTGTTTAAAATATGCTTCTTTGATCACTGCTGCACTACGTTTTGGATAGTCTACTTGAACTATTTGTACAGGTGTCGGCTTCTTATGAATAACAGCAATTGATTTTTCTAGGTAATATTGATTCGTTTCGTTTAAATCCTCTTCTAACGTCATTCCACGATTGCTATACGTCAACTCTTTTTTTTGAACTTTTTTTGTAGGGGACTTTTGCTCGTTAAAACGCCGTCCATTTGGATAACGTATCGCCATTATTTTCACAAACCTTTCAAAAGCTAAATCATTTATATGAATGGAACTACTGAAAACTAGAAACAGTAAAAGTAGACTCCATCACATAATCTTACCATAATAAGTCAAGTAACTGATATAGATTTTCTTGTAAAACTACCGAGGAGAAGTCAAAATATGAAGCAATCAAAAATTATAAATGAAATCAAAAGAAAAACCGAGAATGGCAACAGCGATAATATTTCACGTACCATAATGTATGAAGACTTCTATAATAAATATCCTGAAATAAAATGGGCTTTATTAGCAGGACTGGTATCAAGGAATGCTGGCTGGAATATGACGGATTTAAAAAGCAAATGGTTTCAACAATTAATAACGGGACCATTTAGTGACTTGTTGTTCCAAACATTTGAAAGGGCAAATTGGACGATTTTCGCTGATGCATATCCACAACTACTCTGGTACGAATTTTCTAAGAAACAAAAGCATGCTGACTTTTCAATACTTAAACAATTAGAAGTGTCGGAATTTATGCAAAAGGAATGGAAGTGGTTTTGGGATTTTGGAGATGAAGAAAGACTTTGTACATCATTAATTATCAATGAACAATTTACGATTGAGGAACCCGTTATGAAACATCCTCTTTATCGGAAGAAGGTTTTTTCATCTCTTGTTTATTTCTTAGAAGAACATGCTCATATGAGCTATGTCATTTTTCCAAGCATGGAGGAAAAAATATATGGCCTGTACGTCCGGAATTTTAAAAAGGTTAAGTCGAGGATTTGGTTAGGGAGGCAGTTACAATCCCTTTTATTTCACCCTGAGATTCATGATTCTATTTACCAATTTTGCTTAGCTACAGTTCCAACAGGTTCAAGAGATGATTATGAACAATACTTAATGTGGTCCACTGGAAATTCCAGCCCAATACTTAGAGAAACATATCCTATAGTAGCTCATCATTGGAAGGAGAAGATTGATTGGTCAAAATCGGTAAAGAAAACGGAGTGCTATTTCTCAAATCTAAAAAAAATTCAGCCTGTTGATCGAACGAAATGGTTACAAAAAAAATGGATTGAAATTTATTTAATGCAAAAGGTAAAAGGATCTCTTTGAATGGAAGAGGGGAGAACTCTAAATTAAACACACTAAAAGATATTAATTTAGGGTACTGAATCAGTTTCTTTAACTGCTTCAGTACCCTTTTCATACATTATTCAGCAGGACGGTTTGGTCCCCCCAGCTTCTTATCGCCTGTGTACCCTTCTTTTCTTTGTTCTTTTGTTTTATCTGCAGTATTCATTTCACTGTTACGTTTACGCTCTTTTTTCATATCGGACGCCTCCTTTCCTTTCTAGTATGTGATTCCACAGTCTTCGACATTCATAACGAGCGAGAACAAAAAATAACAAGTTTTGTCAAAATCCGAATGTGTTTGTTTTAGAAAGGGTTATTCTCACTTTCTTTGCCGAATCAGTTCTAGTTTTGTCAGGCTTGGAGGGATTTCATACGCTAGGGAGAATTCGTTGTACAAGACCAAAAATATAGGGAGGTACGTCTGATGGAAATGACTATGAAAACAAAAGAGGTATCTGAGCAGTTAGGTGTGAATCCAACAACGGTACAACGGTGGGCGAAATATTTTGGTTTAGTGTGTGAGACAAATGAACATGGACATTATTTATTTACAGATGAACATGTTGCGATTATGCGGAATGTGCAAGATCAACTTAAAGAAGGAAAACGGATGAAGGATATTCAAATAGAGGGTAACAATGTGAAGACTGTTGACGCGAAAAAGCATTTTGTAGAAACATCGGTATACGAAGAAAAGCTGGAAGCAGTTATGAGTCGGGTGAATGAATTAGATGAGAAAATCTCTCAAAAAGCAGATGATGTTGTTAGCTATCAGTTGTTAAAACATCGTACGGAATTAGAGGATATGATGAAAATGATTAAAAGTCTTGAAGAACGTCTTAGCGAGATGGAAAGTAAAGTTCACCAGCCAGTAAGGGCAGTATCAGACAATGATGAATTGCCTATGGTTGTTGGAGGAAACGTTAAACCGAAAAAATGGCGCTCTTTTATGCAACTATTTTCATTATAAGATTTTGTTCAAAAAGGGATGATTTTCCCTTTTTGAACAAAAATCAGATGACTTCCTTTTAATTAGAAGGGCCTTTCTGCTAAGATTGGGAGCGGAGGTGCTGGAATGAATGAAGTAAACTGTTCCCAATTAACTACTTTAACCGAAGAGTTACGTCGTTTAAATAAAGAAGCTGAAAAAATGTATGTTGAGACCGTAAGAGCAGATGAAGATTATGAACCTGATTTTTACGGAGTCGTTAAACCTTTTGCCGAAAATGTAGATCGTGTAAGGAGTGAATGGTTGCCATTGGCGAAAAATTTCGTTCAAAATGAGAAGCCAATGCATTTACATCCTAGTCAATTACAACAAACTGAAGAAAACCTAGAAATTGTTGCGATCAAGACTTTTTATAAAGGTACAGGGAGGAAGCGGCAAATGGAAACATATAAGTCAGTTGAATACGTTTTGAAACAACTGATCGATGCATTACAACAACAAAAATAGAAAAAGATGACACATTTCCATATTAGATGTGTCATCTTTTTTATTAGAGGCTTGTATTTGTTTTTTCGGGAAAGCTCTTTAACTCGCGTCTTGGGAGCTGCCATTTGTAATGAACCGATAACATCCTAAGAATAATGACAGACAAAAATAAAAGCGTATAGCCCATAGGAGTCGTGACAACATGTAGACCAATAAGCGCACCAGCTACCATTGTCCAGACAATGTAAATTTCTTGTTGCAAGAATAATGGCTTCCTTCCAGCAAGGACATCTCGTATCATCCCACCACCTGTTCCGGTTAAGGCAGCAGCTACAATAACAGCAGACAATGGGTGACCCATGTCCGTTGCATACATCGCACCTTGAATGGCAAAAGCGGAGAGACCAATCGCATCAAACAAAAGACCAAATTTAATCCATTGTTGATGCAGCAGAACAGGAAACAGGAAGGCGATCGTCATAACAACGATAGCAATAATAAATAAAGCCCCTTGTTCCCAAAGTGCTGAAACCGGAACCCCAATTAAAAGGTTACGTACAGCCCCTCCCCCGAATGCAGTAACAAGACCTAGAATATACACACCCATTAAATCATATTTTTCTTCCATCGCAACAATGGCTCCACTTAGCGCAAAAGCAATCGTTCCGATAATAGTTAGTACTTCCCACATCTCGGTCATCTCCTATTGTATCGTAAGCATGAAAAAGGAGTGTCTGTAACGAGGGCACTGAAAAAGGCCGGTTTTTCAGTGGCTTCCGGTTTTTACCTTTTCAGTGCCCTCGAAGCAATGTGCAGAGCCGTTGCCTTAGGTGTGAGAAGTGTCTCTCACCTAAAAAGCCTTCTATGAGTGGTTTTCTCATAGAAGGCGCGCAACGTGCGGAGCCCATTGCCTCCTCTTTTTCTTGGGTAGACAGTGTCATTAACCATTATCACGAAATGAATAAAAAATCATAGTAACAAGTGTTAATATTGACATAATTGTAAGAGCTAGGACAAGCATACCTGAAGGTTCACTGCTTGCTGCTTCTTCAGCTCCGCCACCTGCACCTAGTACTTGCGCTGGCAAAAGAAACAACACAAACATAATTGCTGTTAATAATGAAATCTTTTTTCCCATGGACCAACCCTCCTTGAATAAAACAAACAATGTTTCAAATGACATATGTATTTGTTATAAATTTCAATGTATCCTCTTTATTATAGTTACGAATGATTAAATAATCAATCATCAAAAAGTGAATTGAGTGCAAACGCCATCATTTGCTCTTTTCACGCATTGCAGGGGTTACGCAATGATAGCCGGTATGATAAGATATACGTATTGTAAAAATAGAGACAGTTTTTAAAGTGAAAGGATTACGATTATGGGAACCGTACATATTGAAGATATTATCATTGCGAACCAACGTTTAAAAGATGTAGTGACACATACTCCGTTACAAAAGAATGAAGTATTATCAGAGCGTTATCAATGTAACGTGTATTTAAAACGAGAAGACCTGCAAGTAGTTCGGTCATTTAAGATTAGAGGTGCGTTTCATCAAATCTCTAGTCTTACGAGAGAAGAATTAAATAATGGTGTTGTTTGTGCAAGTGCTGGAAACCATGCTCAAGGAGTGGCTTACTCTTGTCGAACGTTGAAAATTAAAGGAAGAATCTTTATGCCTTCAACGACACCACGTCAAAAAGTTGATCAAGTGAAATTTTTCGGTAAAGAATATGTTGACGTTGTGTTGTCTGGGGATACTTTTGATGACTCATTTAATGAAGCAATGGAATATTGTAATGAACATGAAATGGCATTTATCCACCCATTTGATCAAGAAAAGATTGTTGCTGGTCAAGGTACGGTGGGAATGGAGATCATGAATGATATTGATGAAAATATTGATTACTTATTCTCCTCGATTGGTGGAGGGGGATTAATAAGTGGAGTTGGGACTTACATTAAAAGCATTAGTCCACACACGAAAGTTATTGGCTGTGAGCCTGCAGGCGCTCCTGCTATGAAAGAATCGCTTAAGAAGGGGCAAGTACTCGAACTTGAAAAAATAGATAAATTTGTAGATGGCGCAGCTGTGAAGAAAGTTGGACAAATTCCTTTTGAAATTTGCCAAAATGTTATAGATGACATTGTATTAGTTCCTGAAGGGAAAATTTGTACAACAATTCTTGAATTATATAATCAAAATGCGATTGTCGCTGAGCCAGCTGGTGCTATGTCAATTACGGCACTTGACTTTTATAAAGAAGAAATTAAAGGCAAAACCGTTGTATGTGTTGTAAGTGGAGGAAACAACGATATTGGGAGAATGCAGGAAATGAGAGAGCGATCTTTAATTTATGAAGGACTTCAATATTATTTTATCGTTCAATTTCCTCAGCGTGCTGGAGCACTAAGAGAATTTATTCAAGAGGTTCTAGGGCCTGATGATGATATTACGCGGTTTGAATATACAAAGAAAAACAACAAATCAAATGGACCTTGTCTGCTTGGGATTGAGCTGAAATGCCGTGATGACTATCCTGGCCTCATAGATCGACTTTTGAAAAAAGGCTTTGATTACCAAGAAATTAATAAAGATGAGAGTTTATTTCATTTACTTATTTGAGGCTAACATGAGGCTTACTTACCGGACGGTCCAGTAAGTAAGCCTGAAAGAAATTATCAAGCTAATTGAAACGATTGATCAATTGATTTTATAAAGAAAAATAAAACGAGAACGATAGGTATGTTCTTTTATATATTTTGTTTTCAGAAATGAACAAAGTATATAACGTTATACCTATGATTGTTCTCGTTTTTTTATGTTTAATAATGTATAAAAAATTGCATATTTTCCGTTGTATAATTAAGATGTCTGTTGATAATATCTATTTGTCTGACAATTCTGATGAATAAAAATTCAGATGTATACATTGACCAATCTACTTTTTTCTCGTAAGGTAGATAGTATAGTAGAGGAAGTCGAGGTGAGGACTGGTGATAGAAAGATTAAAAATGGTTTCTTTAGTTATTTTAGGTTTATTCCTTACATCAATTGGCTTGAAGTTTTTAGCTTTACATGAGCTAACCTTTGGAGGAACAGCAGGACTTGCGACAGTATTAACGTTTGTGAGCCCATGGTCGTGGGGTGTGCTGTTTTTCTTAGTAAACTTACCGTTTTTCTGGATGTCATTTAAGAAGCTTGGTAAGTGGTTTACCATTTCTAGCTTTATGTCGATCATTGGGATCTCGATCGTTCGTGACGGGTTAGATCTATTGCCATTCTTTTCGGTCCCTATGTGGCTTTCAACCTTTTTAGCTGGATTATGCATAGGGTTTGGAGTCACGTTAGTTTTAAATAATGGATCCTCACTTGGAGGAATCCACATTTTGGCACTTTACATTGATCAGAAGTGGAAGGTCAATCGCGGGTTATCGATTTTTATCTGTGATTTATTAATTATTATTTTTGCAGGTCTTTTAGTTGGATGGGGTAATGCATTGCTTTCTGTTTTTGTGATCCTTGTAGCAAGTACGATCATAGGACGTTACAAAAAATCACAGATTAAAGCACCATCTGAACAACCTGTATATGAAAAGGCTCATACACAAACAATCAATGAATCATAATCAAAATGTAAGTGTGAATTGGTTTGTATATAAAGCCAGGCACAGAGATGGCAGTGGCTCCGTTTGCTACTCGCCTTTAGAGGAGAGCCCACTCCTTTAAAGGGATTTAAAAGATATAGCGACTCCGCACATTGCTTCGGGGTTATCCCAAAAGGTCAAAACCTTTTGGGATAACCCTTTTCTTGTGTTAACGGTTAAGAGCGTTATCGTTTTTGCTGATGATTTAGTCATGCTATACTTAAAATGTACATAAGTGAAAAGGAGTGATAGCAGTGCGATTAGAAGGCAAAAAAGTAATGGCTATTTTAGATGAGGAGTTCGAAGATTTAGAACTTTGGTATCCTGTTATGCGGTTGCGTGAGGAGGGGGCAACTGTTCATTTTGTCGGAAATGAAAAGGATAAGAAATATATAGGAAAGTATGGAGTGCCGGCTACTTCTGAATTTAGTTATCAAGAAGTATCATCTAATGATTATGATGGAATTCTTGTCCCAGGTGGATGGGCACCCGATAAATTACGACGCTATCCAGAAGTGTTAACTTTTGTCAAAGAAATGGATAAAGACGAGAAACCAATAGGTCAAATTTGTCATGCAGGCTGGGTCTTGATTTCAGCGAAAATTTTGACCGGAAGAAAAGTAACAAGCACACCAGGAATTCGTGATGACATGGAAAATGCGGGAGCAGAGTGGTTTGATGAGGCGGTCGTTGTAGATGGCCATATTATTTCAAGTCGTAGACCTCCAGATTTGCCTCCTTATGCAAAAGCATTTGCGGATGCATTAGCTAAGTAATAGAAAAGAATAGGTGAGGTATATGGAGTTTCATTTTTTAGGAACAGGTTCAGGAGTTCCTTCGACAAGTCGAAATGTGAGCGGCTTAGTTGTGCGTTTCTTGCAGAAGAAAAGCACGCAATGGTTATTTGATTGTGGAGAGGCGACACAGCACCAAATCTTGAAAAGTCCAATTACGTTATCAAAAATCGATCGTATTTTTATAAGTCATTTACATGGTGATCATTTGTTTGGCCTTCCTGGCTTGCTTTGTTCCAGATCTGCCCAAGGTGCCAAAACACCATTAACGATTTATGGACCAGATGGTGTAGAAACATTTGTCCAAACAGCACTCACCATTTCTAAATCATACCTTTCGTATGACATCCATTTCATTACGATTGATGAGGGCATGATATATGAGGACGATTCAATCAAGGTAGAAGTGATGGGCCTAGATCATGTTATGCCAAGTTTTGCCTTTAAACTAACAGAAGCCGATCAACAAGGGGCACTGAAAGTTGAAAAATTGCAAGAACTAGGTATTGAACCTGGCCCGATATATCAACGGATAAAACAAGGAGAAACGATTGGACTCCCTGATGGTCGAATTATCGATGGGAATGAGTTTCTTCATGAAAAAAAGAAGGGAAGAACGGTCGTTATCGCAGGCGACACAAGACCGTTACAGCAAATGATTTCTTTTAGTGAATCAGCTGATTTACTAATTCACGAAGGGACATTTCGAGAAGATAAAAAAAGCCATGCTGAACAATTTGGGCATTCGACGATTACAGAAGTTGCGTCACTTGCAAAACGAGCGAACGTTGGTCAGTTAATATTGACCCATATTAGTTCAAGGTATGCAGGGGCGGAGAATGAGTTTGAAGAAGAGGCTCGCTCAGTTTTAGGTGGGACGATTGTCGCTCATGATTTAATGGTATATAAGTTGAATAACGTTTGATTTAGTTGCGCAAAGTAAGATCATACATCACACATTATTAGGAGGAATGATCATGGCAGAGCGCACTCATCTTGAACATTTTCTAGAAAAAGCGGAAACAACACTTGAAGAAGCGCAGAAGACATTTGACGATTCACAGCGAGTACAAGAAGGAGACTACGGGGAGTACATACAAGCGCAAAGGAATTTGCAAGACTTAAATGATGAGCTTGGAACTCTTATGCATGCAGCGACTCCAGAGCAACGCGATCAATTGTACCGTACGCAAATTCAAGTAAATCAACTACAAAACCATTTTATTCTGAAACGCTAGTTAGGAATCGATTATCTTCGGGGTTGTCGTAAAGGTCAAAAGTAGGCCTTGGGCAACCCCTTTCTTGTTTATAAATGGATTTCTATGCATAATTGTTCTTTTTCTGCTAAAATAGGGAATGAAGAAATGAGGGAGTGAGATGGAGGAAATATCACATAGTATCTTGGAAAAAATGTTGGCAGCTCGATCCCCAATAATGGTTGTTTTCGTTTATACACCATTATGTGGAACGTGTAAGTTAGCAGAAAAAATGGTAGCAGTTGTTGATTCCACCTTTTGGTCATTGCCTATTTATTCACTAAATATTAACCACTCACCTGCATTTGCACAAAAGTGGAAGATCAAAAGCGTACCATGTTTACTATTGTTTCAAAAAGGACTAGGCGTAGAGCGAATTTATGCATTCCAATCGATTGGATTCATTCATGACATACTGAAGCCTTATGCGGCAGCTTGGTCTTTGCTAGAAAAAGAACAGACTGAAAGGGGATAAATAAAACATGTCAATGGCTTACGAAGAATACATGCGTCAAGTAGTTTTACCTATGAGAGCAGAATTAACAGAGAACGGTTTTAAAGAATTAACAACAGCTGAGGAAGTTGATCAGTATATGGAGCAAGCAGAAGGTACGACATTAGTTGTCATTAACTCCGTATGTGGCTGTGCTGCGGGATTAGCTCGTCCAGCTGCTGTAACGTCTCTTCAACACGACAATACACCTGAAAATCTTGTAACTGTATTTGCAGGTCAAGATAAAGAAGCAACTGCGCAAATGCGTTCTTATTTTGCGGATATCCCACCTTCTTCGCCATCAATGGCCATCTTAAAAGGGAAGGAAGTTGTTCACTTTATTCCGCGTGAACAAATCGAGGGAGCGGCTCCTGAAGATATTATTCGTAATTTAGCCCTTGCTTACAATGAGCATTGTAGTAAATAAACATAAGATTGGTGACTCAAACTAAGGTTAGATCGAGGGCACTGAAAAAGGAAGACCCTCCTTTTTCAGTGCCCTCCTTGAGTTCACCTTATTTTAATAAAAAGGGATGATTGAGATGAAACAAGCACCTGACTTTACATTGCCTATGGCAAGGCAGGAGAAGGAATGGTCACTTCATGAAGCCACTAAAAAAGTAACGATGATATCATTTTGGACTTCATGGTGTCCGGATTCACAAAGAGACTTACAAGCAAAACAGATGCTTTACCAATCAATGGAAACCGATCAAATTGATATGATGATGATTCATGTGACAGGTCGAGACCCAGAAGTGGACGTCAATGTATTTCTTGAAAAGAATGGCTATACGTTCCCGGTGTTAAAAGACAATGGAACGAAAGTGTATGATTTATACCAGTGCATGGGGGTACCAACAACTGTTCTATTAAATGAAAAAAAAGAGGTTGCCTTCATATATCATGATAAGGCAACCATTATGGAGATTATGAAAGGTGTTGCATCAATACTTGAGGCATAGGTCGGTTATGATTACGGTCTAACACCATAGAAAATAACTCGTCCCATTGTTTCGATGTTAGGATACCCACCTTGCTTATAAATTTCAACGACATGTTCTCTGTTGTATGGAACGCGATTTAAATGGAGGCGATGGCGTCCCTCCTCAATTTCGGCTACTAAATAAGAAGCGAGTGGGTGTCCGTCAAATGGCATACCAACACTTCCAGTATTTACGACATTTTTTCCATGAAGCGAACGGATATATGGATGGTGAATATGTCCATATACATAAAGGTCAGCGTCGTCTCTTTGCATAAGTGTATTTTCAATTTCTGATGTTTGATCAGGTAGTACGACGTCAAACAAGCTGTTAGGTGTCGCATGAAAAGCATGAACGATTGAATCTAACCCATCTTCTAATACCAATTCAGTTGGAAGTCCCTTCAAATATGTAAGGTCTTCTTCGCTAAGGCGCTGTAATGTCCACTCTCGTTCCTGTTTCATTATAGTAAGAGCGCTTTCAGGGACTTCTCCTTCGTTTATCCCGCGAACAAGCCATTCATCGGCATTTCCTTTAATGACATCCGCATCAAGACTGCGAACGATGTCTAAAACGCGCCTTGGCTCAGGACCACGGAAACATAAGTCACCAAGGAAACAAATCTTATCAACACGTTGAGATTGTACATCGCGCAATACCGCTTCTAAAGCAGTAGCATTTCCGTGAATATCAGATAAAAAAGCTATTCTCATTGAAAAAACCCTCCCTTTTGTTCTATTATAACAGACTAGCTCCATTTTTCATGTTTCTAATGATATTTTTTACATACTTGTTAGTATCTTGCGTGAGATTCATCTGATTGGCACGAAAATGGGTGCTATGATAAGATCAAAGGGAGAAGATATATAAAGCAGTGGAGGTTTTTCATTATGAAAATAATATCAATTGAACCAACACCAAGCCCTAATACGATGAAGTTGACGTTAAGTGAGAGTCTTGGTGAAAGTGCTAGAAATAGTTACACGGAGAAAAATAAGAACGAAGCCCCGGCATACATACAATCATTATTTAATATTGAGGGTGTAAAAGGTGTATACCATGTAGCAGACTTCATTGCGATTGATCGACATCCAAAGGTAGATTGGAAAATCATCCTTCCACATGTACGTGCTGTATTTGGAGAGGATGTTGAGTCACAATCAGAGAAAAATGAAGTAAATGAGCATTTTGGTGAAGTGAATGTATTTGTCCAAACTTTTAAAGGGATTCCGATGCAAATCAAATTATCAGATGGGGAACAGGAAAAACGAGAAGGATTGCCAGAACGTTTTTCTCTTGCGATTGCTAAGGCTCAAAAAGAGGACGACAATGTTGTGATGGAACGAAAATGGGTTGAAAAAGGCGTACGTTATGGTGAATTAGATGAAATTGCAAAAGACGTTGCTGAGGAAATATCAGCTGCGTATTCCCAAGATCGATTAAATGGACTCGTGGCGATGGCAAATGGGAAAGAGGATATCCAAGCTGCAAAGCGGGAACGGTTTATTGATGTCACGTTAGATATGCTTGATCAAGAAGATTGGCGTGATCGTTATGCTGTACTCGAGAGAATGAATCCAAAGGAAAAAGATATTCCTGTTTTAGCAAAAGCATTACAAGATGAGAAAGCATCAATTAGACGTTTAGCTACTGTCTATTTTGGAATGATTGAAACAAAAGAAGTATTGCCTTATTTATATCAAGCATTAGAGGATGCATCCGTTACTGTTCGCCGGACAGCTGGAGACTGTTTATCAGACTTAGGTATGGAAGAAGCAATCCCATCTATGATGGAAGCATTAAAAGATAAAAACAAACTGGTTCGTTGGAGAGCTGCGATGTTTTTATATGAGGTTGGAGACGATCAGGCAATTGAGGCATTAAGACAAGCTGAATCAGATCCTGAGTTTGAAGTTGCCTTACAAGTGAAAATGGCACTAGCGCGAATTGAAGGTGGCGAAGAAGCAAAAGGGTCTGTTTGGAAGCAAATGACCGAATCGCGAAAAAATAATGAATAGGGGTGGCAAGGGTGACAAAGGAAGCGGTGCTGAATGAGCTGAAAAGCCGAGAGATGGATGATATGGTGGAGCTAATTGAAGATGCGGAAGCAGGTCATCTTGAGGAGTTAGAGCTAGTGGAATCTATCGGCTTAGTTTATGACAAGGTACTAAACAGTGCCTTACTAAATGTATTGAAAGATTTAGGTGTACAAATTAGTTACGTAACAGATGAGGAAGAAGGCTCGTAGATTATTTTGATATTAGGAGGTTGTGCTTTGCGCCACGAACCATCCCAATTCTTATCTAAAAAAGCATTGCCAGTTTGGAGACTTCGCGCATGTTTTGAGAGTCTGTTTATTGCGCTCATCCCAATTGGTTATGGTGTTCTTGTATATTTCTTTTCTATTCCTTTATGGATCTTCTGGATATTACTAAGTGGGTTTATTGTCTATTTTGTTATTACGGTTTTTGTTATTCCGCCGATACGTTGGAAGAAATGGCGGTATGAAGTATTGGCAGATGAAATCGACTTACAGCGTGGGGTATTTATCGTTAAACGTACGTTAATTCCTATGACTCGTGTCCAACATGTTGACACAGAGCAAGGCCCGTTATTAAGAAAGTATAAATTAGCGGCGGTGTCAATATCTACTGCTGCTACCGTTCACCAAATTCCTTCTTTAACAATGGAAGTTGCAGATGAATTAAGGGATAGAATCGCTGAACTAGCGGCGGTGGCTGAGGATGAGTGAACTTAAGCGACTACATGTTGCCGCTATCTTTGTTTCATTCCTAACTACTTTACGAAGTTTTTTACTTCCGTTTATTTTAACTTTCTTTTTAGGTAGTACAAGTGATCAGGTAGGTTTTTTCCGGTTTGAATATATTTGGTTAGGGATACTTATTTTTGTCTTTTTGAGCGGTATTGCTCATTGGTTTACGTTCAAATATCGAATTGTGGAAGGAGAACTTTACATTCAAAAAGGACTCCTTATTAAAAAAAAGCGCTATATTCAACAGAAGCGTGTCCAAAGTATCGATATTACGGCAGGGGTGTTTCAACGATTATTTGGTTTAGTAAAAGTGAAAATTGAAACCGCTGGCGGGGGAGCAGAGCCAGAGGTGAGCTTGATTGCTATAAGTCGTGAAGAAGCTGAGGAAATTCGTTCTGAACTTCTAAAAAAACAGGTGGAAGCCTCAATGGATGAAGGGGATCAAAAGGAAGAACAAGCAGATTTTATTTGGCATTTGTCTTCAAATCGTTTATTCATTGCCGCTTTGACATCTAGTGGGTTAGGGTTAACGATCTCCGCGGTAGCTGCATTATTTAGCCAAGTTGAACAATTTCTACCGGAAGCGATTTATGAACAAGTATTTGGTTTTTTGTCAGGTTCAGGAGTGGCAATCATTCTCATGATTATCGTTTTTGTTGTAGTTATATCTTGGTGCATTTCGTTTTTGGGGACACTTTTGAAATATGGTCGGTTCAAAATTGAGAAGTTCGACAATGAGTTGGTCATTTCTAGAGGGTTGCTTGAGCGCAGGCAACTAACGATACACACGCATAAAGTGACGGCTGTACGTGTTGTTCGAAATTTATTTCGCCACCCCTTTGGTTTCGGCTCTGTATATGTTGAAAGTGCTGGTGGAGGGACAAATGATGAACAATTATCGACCGTCCTTTTTCCTATCACTAAAGATGAAGAGATGATTGAGGTGTTGTCTAAAATTTTACCGAAGTATGCCGAAGGATTTGAAATAACGCCTGTTCCTAGACGATCACTCATTCGTTTTTTCATTCGGTCAACAGCAGTTCCTTTACTAGCTACAATCATTATTGGGTGGTTCATCCATCCTGCTGGTTATTATGGGTTTATTCTTGTTGCCATATGCCTTGTTTTTGGTTTTTGGCAATACCGAGATGCCGGGGCAGGAATCACTCACACACATGTATGGATTCGTTATCGGAAAATAAGTCAAATGCTCGTTGTCTCAGAAAAACCTAAAATTCAAGCAGCTGAAATACAGACATCCTTTTTTCAAAGGCGAAAACAATTAGCTACCTTCCGCTTTTCGATATTATCAAGTGTTATTGGAAAATCATTTACCGTCGTAGATCTTGACAGAAAGACAGCTGATCAGTTGCTTAAATGGTATTCAGGCCGAACAAACATAATAGATGAATAAAAAAAGCCCTTTACTCCTATTCAATTATAGAGTAAAGGGCTTGTCATTATAGAGAATATTCATTTGTATATGTGGCGATTGCTCGTTTTCCTTGATCGGTCGTAAATTCAAACCGATCGTAAATTCGATCATTTTTGTAATGATGAAGGGTTCGTTCATAATGATGCTGCACGAGGATCATACCTTCAGGGCCTTTATAAAGTAAAAAATTAGCACCACGAAACGTTCTTTGATTTTTTGTATTTAGTAGTTGAGTTAATAGTGAGTTATGACAATCTACCAAATCTTCGTGAGTAAGTTGGAAATGTTCCAAGTTTTTTTCAAGAGATGATAGAGCAGCCGGCTCTAGTTCATTCCGAAGAATGACATAAGGATCAAATTGTTCACGATCGATCATAAAGAGATCGCCTTCTTTTGGGCTATATCGATATCCGTGCTCTGAAACAAATATACCATTTCGATCATATGTACCAATCATTTTTTTATTTTGCGCTTCCCACTTCATCGTAAAAGGACAGTCCTCTAAATCAAGTCGTTCTTCGTTCTCGTCAATTAAAATAAAGCGATCGCCATCGTGGTGAAACGTATAGGTGATAACGTCAGAGTGTTTGTTTGATTGGAAGTTATCGAGATTTACATTAGAAGTAGAAAAATAGTGCAATAACATATCTTGTTTTGTTTTAAGAGTTTCAATTTCCCTTTGCCACTCTAAATGTCGGGTTCTTACAGCTTTATTGACACTCATCTCAAATGTATCTGGAAGATTGTCTTCTGATACTACCGATAACTTCATTCCTTCAAATTCAAGTGTTTCTCCTTGTTTATATAGAAGCGGCTGGATTTTTGTGTGCTTTTCCCTATCTACTAAATTAGGTAGGTCAAAAACGCCTTGGATAACAACAATACCCCGCCATGGTTTTCTAGGTTCAGCAATTACTTTCTCTAGTATACCGTAATAAGTACCTAAATCACCCTCATCTATTTTCACCACATTGCCAATGTTTGATTGTGCTTGTTTCCGGTCCATAAAACCCCTCACTTCATCGGTGATTGTATCTATTCATATAAAATGGTATTCATATTATAATAAGCTGGGCCTACTTTACGCAAGTAGGCCGTTTTATCCTGTCTCATGACGGAGTACTTACTGTATTGCATTTTTTTGAAGGTAATGAAAAATCCCCATTGAACAAATTTGCAAGTCAAGTTGTATATGGTCATAAACGGAGTGATTTCTCGGAATCTGTTGTTGATCAAGTTCTTCTTGAATCATTGCAAGTAACGTTTCAGCAAGATTCTCTTCACTTTCTTTTTTGTCGTAAATAGATTGTCCTACAGAAACGAAAAGAGGGAGCCATTTTCTAATTTGACTATAAACCAAACTAGGTTCATAAGAGGCACTAAAATGACCAAAATAGATTGCTTCTACATTAAGATCTTCAATCCTTTTCAATGACTCTAACATAGCTTTTGGATCAAATTGACTTGGGGACGTTGAAGGGAGGACAAAGTGATATCCTTCTTTTTGGAGCAGTTCATAATGTACACCTAATGTATCCCCAGTAAAGATTCCTTTCGATTTTGAATCATAAATACTAAAGTGATGAGCAGAGTGACCAGGTGTGTCATAAAAAGTAAGTATCGAATCCTGCCCGATTTGCAATGATTCACCATCATTTTTTTCAATAACACGCTCTTTTGAAACGGGTACGATTGGATCAAAGAAACTCTCAAATTTATCCCTATACACAGATCTTGCACCGTCTATAAGGCGAGAGGGATTAATCATATGTCTTGCC
The DNA here is from genome assembly GCF_056619925.1 of Halalkalibacter sp. HAAS-P013. Taxonomy (NCBI): domain Bacteria; kingdom Bacillati; phylum Bacillota; class Bacilli; order Caryophanales; family Bacillaceae; genus Halalkalibacter; species Halalkalibacter sp. HAAS-P013. Next base: position 421,785 of record NZ_JBWQTU010000001.1, on the reverse strand, counting down.
CCTCGAGGGTGGACGATAAGTTTTGCATTTGGACAGTGTTCAAGTAAAAGCCCGGCTCCACCTGCATGGTCTAGGTGAATGTGAGTTACAATAAGATAAGCCACATTTAATGGATCGATTTCAAGTGCTTTAAGGCCCTTTAATACATGTGAAACAGAAGGGGACGGACCGCTTTCTATTAACGTTGTTTTTTCCTCGTGTAAAACGTATGTACCTGTTCTGTAGGAAAGGTTTGAGTCATAGCCGTCTATTAGGGAGATAGACGGTGACAGCTTTATAATAGTAGACATGTAATTAAGCCTCCAATCAATTGAAAACACTTACGTTAAGTGTAAGCAAAGAAAAGAAAGGAGACAAGGAAAAAAATTACAAATTACAGAGGCTATTTTTAAAATGTTCTATTTATCATACCTTACAGATTGTAATTTTAATAAATGATTCATACGTTCCACACGGAGTTGTTCCAAACGCTCGACAAAACGAATCAATGTTAATTCCATTTTAGATAAAGCGACATAAAGCTCTTCTTTATGATCTAACTGATGTTTTAATGAAAGCGATAAATAAGTATGAATAATGGAGGGTACGTCTTCTTTAAACATACGCCTTACTGTATGACGTTCCTCAAAATCTAACAATGTAAAATCAGTTTGTAATTTCTCTCCTTGCTGTATGAGTCTCTGCATTTTGCTTTCGATGAGTGGATCAACGGAAAACTGATTAACTGTTCGAACATAGCGCTTCGCTTCTTCAAGTAACATGGATAAATCATTTGTTTTTGTTTCTTGTAACAGGTGTTGCTGGTTTGTTAATAATTCTTTAGCTGATTGTTGAATCGTTACCGCATCGTTTGAATAGGCTAAATCAAGATGGTGAATACGGTAAAAAAGACTTTGAAATAAGGAAGGTTCACGAACGGAGCGAATGTGCGCTCGTCCATCCTTGATGTAGCGAATCGAAGCTTCTTTACATATGCCAATTCCATTTTTAGCTTTCATATATTTTCGAAAACATATGATGACGATACGTTTTTTAATAGGGGAAGATGAGTGCTTTTGATCCAGCATTACGACAGAGATATATTTATGAGTTACTTTTACTTTAATCAGCCATTCTTTTTGTTTGCGACGGATGGATTTCTTTTGATTAGAAGAAGGGGCATTTTCAGCCATTCTAACAAGCAAATCTTCTGCATCCTCTAGCATACTTCTTGTCGCGGTATCTCTAATAATGTGATCCTCGACCGGCTTTTTGTGAGCCGGTGTAAACATCAACTTCATTTTATCTACCCACTCCATCAAACCCCGCCTTTCTAAAATACACGACCATTAATTTAATAATTTTGTTCTCATTTCCTTATTTAATGAATCAAGCTCTTGAATAAAGTCTTGACCAGTCTGCACTATCCGTTCATTTGATTTCTCCGTTAATTCAATGGCTTCAAAAACATTGTTGTATGCTTTGCGAAACGATTCAATCGCAATAGCAGGCTCTTCAAGAGTTTTTAATGTTTCTTCTGTGTTTTGTTTTAACAGTTCAGAGTTAGACAATAACATCGATTCAGTTGCCTCATTAACATGTTTGACTGCTTTGATGACCTTCTGCTGATTTGATAACGCTAACTGGATCGAAGCCGATACCGTTATCACGTTTTTCGTCATTGTAATTGCGTTAAAGATCGCTTCTTCAAGCTTGTCGTTATTTTCAACAATTAAATCAACAGAAGCCAATGATTGCTGTAATACCATAACTGCCTGAGACATGTTCTTTACACGAGAAATGACTTTCAACTGGCCTTTTTTTAATTCATTTGGGTTATCAGCCCATTGTTCTTTTACCATTTCATCTTCGAGCATCTTATTTAGTTGATTGCCTAAATCAATTTGTTCATTTAAATTAGCAATCCGCTCCTTAGCGACACTTTTTAGTTGATGAAGCATGAGTGTATCTTCTTGCAACTTATCTTTTCCACTTAAAAGCCCTTCAACGATATCATCGACTTGTGCTTCGACCGTTTGATATTTACGAGCATATTGTTCAATAGGGTTGCGTCGCAATAGTTTGTTGATCCATTTTTTTGTCTGACTTTCCTTCAAATAAGTTGGTTCTAACTGACTGACTGTTTCCTTTAATTGATGCAGCTGAGTAGGTAATTGATTTGATTGATCTTGCATCATTTCTTTTACGGGGCGCTTTAATGCTTCTAAAGATTCTCCGGCTTCACGTTGTTCATCTTCTCCTAATGAATCTAATGAGTTTAGGAGTTTTGAAAGATCTTCATCTTGCTTGTATTGGTCTAGTACATTATTTGTTTGATTGCTAGCCTTACTCATAGGAATCAATCCTCCTCTATTATTGACAATGGTGTGTTCTTGTTTTTTATTGTTAAAAGGTTAAGGTCGATCTTTTAGCAATTTCTTATTTCTTTCCTTTATTTTATCTTACGCATTGAATACTCATCCAGTTTCAAGCTATGTAATATTATGATGGATTTTAGGGTTGAATACAATCATTCTCTAGGTGGATGTAATGAATTGAATAAGTATGTTAAAGATGGAAGGGAAAGAAATATTAATAGTAAGATTTAAAAATTTCTTGTTTAGATAAAGCTTGTGTGAAAGGTGTGATCATATGTGTCTGCTTGCTATAGGTTTACATGTGCATTCAGAATACGACGTAGTGTTAGTTAGCAATAGAGATGAGTTTTTTAATCGTGCAACAGAACGAGCACATTTATGGACGGGTGATACCGGTGTAGTAGCAGGTAGAGATCTTGAAAAGGGAGGGACATGGTTAGGGGTGACGAAGAGTGGAAGGCTTGCAGCAGTGACGAATGTGAGGGAACAGCTGAGCGTAGAAGGCATGAAATCACGAGGAGCATTAGTTACCAACTTCTTACATCATAATGATGAACCAGAAGCTTATGTAGGGGAGGTATTGAAAGAAAAAGATCGATATCAAGGTTTTAACCTAATTACTGGTGAAGGTGATCAATGGTATTATAGTTCTAACAGGGCAAATAGCGAAAGATTAGAAAGTGGGTTACATGTAGTTAGCAATGCCCAGTTGAATACAGACTGGCCAAAGGTTAGAAAACTGAAAGAAAAACTTGAAGATGTTTTTTTAGAGTCTATGAACGAAGAGTTTCTTATTGAACGATGCATGGATATTCTAAAGGACGAAGCATCTTTTCAAGATGACCAACTCCCTAGTACGGGTGTTCCTATTGAGATCGAGCGAATGCTTTCGCCCATTTTTATTAAGGGGTCTTATTACGGAACTCGCGCTTCAACGGTCATTCTGTTCACTAAAAAAGGGGCCATTCGTTTTATTGAGCAAGGATATGGACCTAATGGAGAGAGTTTAGACAAAGTTGACATGTTGTTTGAAACCTAAAAAAATAATTTATGAACAGAACTATTTAACGAACAAAATAGTTGAATTTTTATACAATGAAGAGTGGGTAATATACAAAAAACTATTAAGTCGTTTTGAACAAATAATAAAATTTTTTTGCGGAAATACCGTATAGGAAGCGCTTTCAATACAAATTTCAGCAAATTTCAATTTGCCGAAATGTCAGAAAAATGATATGATCCTGTATATTAGCTCATAAATTTTGGGGAGAGTTGATTGATTTTTACTTTTTTGGAGAAAGGGTTGATGCCAATGCGGTACGCACAATTACCGAAAAAACAAGGCCTATATGATCCACAATTTGAGCATGATAATTGCGGTATCGGCTTTTTAGCCCATATGAAAGGGAAGAAGTCGCATCAAGTAGTTGAAGATGCACTTCAAATTCTGCGAAATTTAGAACATCGCGGTGGGCAAGGTGACGAAGTAAATACAGGAGATGGTGCAGGGATCTTGTTACAAATTCCCCATCGTTTCTTTGAAAAAGTCTGTTTAGCAGACAGTATAGCTCTTCCTGAAGCAGGCGACTACGGAGTAGGTATGCTATTTTTGCCACAGGATGAAGAAGCGCGGGAAAGCTGCGAAAAAGGGCTAGAAGCCATTATAGAAACAGAAAACTTGGAGCTTCTAGGTTGGCGCGATGTTCCTGTTGATGATTCCATGCTTGGTAATGCGGCAAAAGCAGCAATGCCATTTATTCGTCAACTTTTTATTAAGCGTAGCTCAGAACTTAAAACGGAATTAGATTTTGAACGCAAGCTTTACGTGATTCGCAAACGTGCTGAACATGAACTAGCTGATCTTGTTCCCCCAGATGAGTCACTATATTTTGCGAGTTTTTCAAGTCGTACAATCGTCTACAAAGGGATGTTAACGACAGAACAAGTTGATCAGTTTTTCTTAGATATTCCAGACGCTGACTTTGAAACAGCGATTGCACTTGTTCATTCAAGGTTTAGTACAAATACATTCCCAAGCTGGGAGCGGGCACATCCAAACCGTTATATGATCCATAACGGGGAAATTAACACAGTAAAAGGAAATGTTAACTGGATGCATGCACGTGAAGCTATGTTTGAAACAGATGCGTTTGGAGAAGACATTGAGAAAATTTCTCCAGTTGTTGATAGCAGTGGTTCGGATTCATCAATGTTTGATAATACGATTGAATTTTTATCGTTAGCAGGCCGATCGATGGCTCATTCAGCAATGATGATGATTCCGGAGCCATGGCAAAATGATGAGCAAATGAGTGCTGAAAAGAAAGCATTCTACCAGTTCCATAGCACGTTAATGGAGCCTTGGGATGGACCTACTGCCATTGTATTTACAGATGGAAAGCAAATTGGGGCATGTTTAGATCGAAACGGATTACGTCCGTCTCGTTATTATGTAACGAAAGATGACTATATCGTTATGTCGTCTGAAGTTGGGGTACTGGATATTGATCCTGAAAACGTCCTTTATAAGGAACGTCTTCACCCAGGTCATATGCTTTTAGTTGATACGGAAGAAGGACGTATTATCCCTGATGAAGAAATTAAGCATCAGATTGCTAGTGAACACCCTTACGAAGATTGGGTGAAAGAACACTTAATCAATCTTGAAGACGTCCTTGAAACTGCTCATGTTGAAAATACGGACTTTAAAAACCTTGGTACACGCCAACTTGCTTTTGGCTATACGTATGAAGAGTTGTCTAAGGTCATCCAACCGATGGTAAAAGATGGAGTCGATCCTGTTGGTTCAATGGGCTACGATTCACCACTTGCTGTTTTATCAAAGAGACCTCAACTTTTGTACAACTATTTTAAACAGCTATTTGCTCAAGTAACGAATCCAGCAATTGATGCGATTCGTGAAGAAGTGGTTACGGCTACTGGTACGACTATTGGAGCAGAACGTAACTTGTTGAATCCAGAACCATTAAGCTGTCGTCACATCCATCTTCCTTATCCAATTTTGGACAATGAAGAGTTAGCGAAGCTTCGCCATAATAAAATGGAAGGTTTCAAATCTATTACGTTACCAATCTTATTTGATGTTTCAAAGGAAGAAAGTCAAATAGAAGATGCACTTAATTCGCTATTTGCTCGCGCTGACGCTGCGATTAAAGGCGGCCACACGCTAATCATTTTAAGTGACCGTGGAATGAGCGAGACACAAGCAGCGATCCCTGCACTACTAGCTGTTTCAGGATTACACCATCACCTAATCCGTCAAGGAACGAGAACAAAAGTAAGTTTGCTAGTTGAATCTGGTGAGCCTAGAGAAGTTCATCACTTTGCATGTTTGTTAGGATACGGTGCTGAAGCAATTAATCCTTATCTTGTATTTGATTCGATTGATGGACTGATTCAAGATGGATTACTTGAAGATATTTCCTATGTAGAAGCAGTTAACAAATATGTTAAAGCTGCGGCAAAAGGAATTATGAAAGTTTTATCTAAAATGGGCATTTCAACAATTCAAAGTTACCGCGGTGCACAAATTTTTGAAGCTGTTGGTGTACATGAATCGGTTGTAGACCACTACTTTACGTGGACAACAACAAGAATTGGTGGAGTAAATTTAGAAATAATTGAAAAAGAAGTGCGTACACGTCATAATCGTGCCTATTCAAAACAAGAAGGTGTAGATAAGGCGTTAGATCCTGGTGATGACCTTCAATGGCGTCGTAATGGGGATCCGCATCAGTATAATCCTCATACGATTCATATGTTGCAAAATGCATGTCGGAATAACAATTATGACTTATTTAAGAAGTATTCCAATGCAATCAATGAGCAGACAAAAGAGCAAACAACGTTACGTGGATTGCTTGCGTTTAAGAATGGCCGTAAATCCATTCCGCTTGAGGAAGTTGAACCGGTAGAAGAAATCTTCAAACGTTTTCGTACAGGTGCTATGTCATTTGGTTCGATCTCAAGAGAAGCACACGAAACACTTGCCATTGCTATGAACCGTATTGGCGGAAAGAGTAATACAGGAGAAGGTGGAGAAGATCCAGCTCGTTTTACTCCTGATGAAAATGGAGATTTACGTAGAAGTGCTATTAAACAAGTAGCTTCTGGTAGATTTGGTGTTACAAGTCATTACCTTGTAAATGCGGATGAGATTCAAATTAAAGTAGCACAAGGGGCAAAACCGGGTGAAGGTGGTCAATTACCTGGAAACAAGGTTTATCCTTGGGTGGCAGAAGTTCGTGGTTCTACACCAGGTGTAGGTCTAATTTCACCACCACCACATCATGATATTTATTCTATTGAAGATTTAGCCGAGCTTATTCATGATTTGAAAAATGCGAACCCAACAGCGAAAGTGAGCGTGAAGCTTGTTGCTGGAACAGGTGTTGGTACGATTGCAGCTGGGGTTGCAAAAGGCCGTGCAGACGGAATAATCATTAGTGGATATGATGGTGGTACTGGAGCTGCAGCTAGAACAAGTATCAAGCACACTGGTTTACCGTGGGAAATTGGTTTAGCAGAAACTCATCAAACGCTTCTACTAAACAACTTACGTGACCGTGTAACACTTGAAACGGATGGAAAGCTAATGACGGGACGTGATGTCGTTGTTGCTGCATTACTTGGAGCTGAAGATTTTGCTTTCTCAACAGCACCACTTGTAGTGTTAGGCTGTATCATTATGCGTGTATGTCACTTAGATACTTGTCCTGTCGGTATAGCAACACAAAACCCTGAACTTCGCAAAAAGTATATGGGTCAAGCTGAGCATGTTGAGAACTTTATGCACTTTGTGGCACAAGAGATCCGCGAGCTTTTGGCTGAGCTAGGATTTAAGAAGTTGGATGACTTAATTGGTCGTACAGATCTTCTTGAACCAAATAAAGAGGTTGATAACTGGAAAGCTGAGCATATTGATTTATCAAACTTGCTTTACCAACCGAATCCGGAAGATCATGAGAGTAATTACTGTACGAAGAGCCAGGATCATCAGCTTGAGCTGTCACTAGATGCAAGAGAACTTTTAGCAGCTAGTAAGCCAGCTCTAGAAAATGGTGAAAAAGTTCAAGGTACATTTGAGATACGAAACACCGACCGTGTTGTTGGTACAATTGTCGGAAGCGAAATTAGTAAACGTTACGGGGCAGAAGGATTACCAGAAGATACGATTACGTTTGACTTTAAAGGTTCAGCTGGTCAAAGCTTTGGTGCCTTTGTTCCAAAAGGAATGACTTTACGCCTTGAAGGTGACGCGAATGATTATACTGGTAAGGGATTGTCAGGTGGAAAGATTATCGTTCATCCTCCGGTAGGATCTTCATTCAAAGCTGAAGAGAATATCCTAATCGGGAACACTTCTTTCTATGGTGCAACAAGCGGAGAAGCATACATCAATGGTATTGCTGGTGAGCGTTTTGCTGCTCGTAACTCTGGTGTGAGTGTTGTTGTTGAAGGTGTTGGAGACCATGGTCTTGAGTACATGACTGGCGGAGTTGTAGTGAACCTTGGATCATTTGGGAAAAACTTTGCTGCTGGTATGTCTGGCGGTATAGCGTTTGTACTTGATGAAGATGGAATATTTGATGCTAAATGCAACAAAGAAATGGTGCATTTAGAAGATCTAACTGCACAAGAAGATATGGATCTATTACGTACACTACTTGAAAAACATACTGCTTATACGAAGAGTTCAAAAGCAGCTGCTGTTCTTGCAAACTGGAATGAATCATTAGCGAAGTTCGTAAAAGTGATTCCGAAAGATTACAAGAGAATGCTTGAAGCTATTAATCGAGTGAAGCAAGAAGGGCTTACAGATAGTGATGCTGTAATGGTTGCTTTTGATGAAAATAAGAGTGATAAGTCTCGTGTAAGTGGAAAATAGTTAAGATGTCTCAAGGAGGGCGGCATTATCGATCTTAAGCTGACGGATCATATCTTTAAGATCAGGCCGTCCTTCTGAGTTCATCTTTCCTTCTAATTTTGTAGAGATAGAAGAGATTGGAGTGAATGCGATGGGGAAGCCAACTGGATTTATTGAATATAAAAGAGAGAATCCAACGAAACGAGATCCATTTGAACGGACAAAAAGTTGGAAAGAATTTCAAATTTTAATGCCTGAACCAGCTTTACGCCAACAAGGAGCTCGCTGTATGGATTGTGGCGTTCCTTTTTGTCAAACTGGAACAACAATGGACGGGTCTGGAGAAATTGGGTGTCCTGTATACAATTTAATTCCAGAATGGAATGATTTAGTATATCGTGGTAAATGGAAGGAAGCACTTGAAAGACTTCACAAGACAAATAATTTCCCTGAATTTACAGGTCGAGTTTGTCCTGCACCTTGTGAAGGATCTTGTACAGTGGCCATTAGTGATGATTCTGTTTCTATTAAGAGCATTGAGTATCACATTGTTGAGCGTGGATTTCAAGAAGGCTGGATCGTACCACAACCACCTTCAAAAAGATCGGGCAAGAAAGTTGCTGTTGTAGGTTCAGGTCCTGCGGGTCTTTCAGCTGCAGCACAGCTGAACAAAGCAGGTCATTCTGTGACTGTGTTTGAGCGTGATGACCGTATTGGTGGGCTTTTAACATACGGAATTCCTGATGTTAAACTTGCCAACCATATCGTTGAACGCCGTGTGAAAATTCTTGAAGAAGAAGGAATCACATTTAAGACAAATGTAGAGATCGGGAAAGATGTCTCTGCAGCTCAATTAAAAAAGGACTTCGATTCTGTTCTATTATGTACTGGTGCTACAAAGCCGCGCGACGTAGAGGTAGAAGGTCGTGAATTAAAAGGAATTCATTATGCGATGGATTTCCTTACAGCTAATACGAAAAGTCTATTAAACTCAAACCATGAAGATGGCAATTACATTTCTGCAAAAGACCAAAATGTCATTGTTATCGGTGGTGGAGATACAGGGGTTGACTGTATTACAACATCAGTGCGACACGGAGCAAAATCAATTACACAATTTGATATTAACCGCCAAAAGCCTGATGAGCGTTCAGAAAAGAATCCTTGGCCATTATTCCCTATTATCCACACAATAGAAGATGGTCAGAAGGAAGCAAAAGCAGTCTACGGTACAGATCCTCGTAGTTACCAAGTTAGCACAACGAAGTTTGTAGGTGACGAAGATGGAAATGTGAAAGAAATTCATACAATTGGTGTAGAAACAACGATTGATGATAAAGGTAGAAAGATCCGTACCCCTATTCCTGGTACTGAGAAAGTTTGGCCAGCTGATCTAGTTCTTTTAGCAATCGGTTTTACTGGTCCGGAAGAACGCATTATCGAAGAGTTATCAATTGAAACGACATCTCGTTCTACCATTGAAGCAGAGTATGGTAAATACATGACAAGTGTTCCTGGCGTGTTCGCAGCTGGAGACAACCGTCGTGGGCAAAGCTTAGTCGTTTGGGCGATTCATGAAGGACGCGAAGCAGCTAGAGAATGCGATCGTTACTTAATGGGAAGTTCAAATTTACCATAGAATTTCATAAGCTTGTAACGGGATTGTAATGGCGCTTTCATAGATTTCATGAGAGAATAGAGTTAATAGAAAATTGAAACTATGAAAGGGCGTATAAGTATGCTTCGACAAGTGAAGCGTGGCCTCGTCATTTCATCAGCTCTTCTTACATTTGGACTGTTTGTTCCTTCGATCGATTTTGTTCGAGACGTACAAGCCGAAGAGCCACAGAAGACACAAGGTGAAAGTAATGAGAATCCGCTAATATATCAGGTAAATGAAGATAGTTATGATTTGTTCGGGGATGTATTACCAGCTAAGACTGAGCAATATATTCACAGGAATGCATCATCAGCTGATGTAATTAATGATTATATTATGAAACAAGCAGCCGAACAGAGTATGTTTAAATTTGGCACAGTGATTAGTGAGAAAATAAGTATGCCTTTTGAAGAGCAGATTTTGCCCAGACTCGATTTTGTCTTACGTGAGACAACTCAAACATTGTCTGATCGAGATTGGGAGCAACTTAAAATGTCTTCAAGTCCATCAGCTGGATTAGGAGAGAAAATTTTTCATCTTTACAATGAAGAAAGTGGAGAAGATATCCTCCGGTTTCATGTGCGAAGAGATCAACCACCTAAGCAAGGCTATGTATTTAATTTTCACTACCATACGTACCTAGATCAACATGAAAAACATCATACTATTGGAAATATTCATTGGGGCAAAGATATGCCTCCAAGATGGAATAGTACAGACCGTGTATATTCATAATATACACGGTCTTTTCTTATATCCTGTATTTTTCTAATAGTGTGATCTAACATACCCCTTAGTAGAGTCTATAACTCATGAAGATAGAGAAGGTGTATTACAGGTTGCCACTAAAGAGAGAAAACTTGTGGAATTAGCCGAGGACAATTCTAAAAGTGAAGAATTGAATGAGTCTACTTATGGGGAAGAGAATAAAAAGGAAGAAACAGCGATCATAAATCTTAAAGATTTTGATTTTAGTGATGTATCAACGCCAGAGGGTGCACCAATACAGGAAATCCTTACCAAGCTTAATCTAGATTAGTGCGTTGTTCATTATTTTTTCGTAAATTTTTCTTAATTTCTTTGTTTTTTTTGGTAGGATAAAGGTATGAACGATCAATGCTGTTGGAGGGGTTTTTTTGGAATCACGTATGGAAGAAAAAAAACGTCCAGAATGGTTAAAGTGGACGATTCGAGTTATACTAGCATATGCGCTTGTGTTAGCTGTCATCTTAGCGATTACGATTATTGCTATTTTAATAACTTTTACGTTTATCATTATTGACAGTTTTTCAGATACAAGTTCTTTAGGAGCCATATCTGAACAATACTTTGTACCTGTTTCTGAATTTATGTGGCGGCTCTTTACTTGGCTAGTGCCTGGATTATAAGGAGGGTATATGGATCAGGAAATCATCATCGTTATAACCGCGTTTTCATTGTTTCTATTGACAGGGTTGTTTGGTGGCATCGGTATTTATAGTATTCTACATCATAAAAAGAAACGAGCCATATGGTGCTTTGCTATTGGATTTTTCTTTATTATTGTTTACTTGATTGCTATGTTTATAGTAGGGTTTGGTGGTATATAAAGGAGGGGGAACATTGCCAGAGGTTGAATATGTACGAGCATTTTACAAAACAGGGGCTTATATTGCGGAATTAATTGAAAGGCAAGAGGAGAATGGTCGTGCTCTTGTGAAAATTAAAGCTGTTGTTAAACATCCTACACAAGGAGATCTTCACAGCCCGAAGATGACCGATGTACCTTTATTTCATCAGCGTAAAGCATTGGCTGAGTTTGAAAAAACGTGGGTGCCTCTCTCGTCTTTAAAGGCATATGAAGGAGAAGTACCGAGTTATAAGGATTCACTTCAGCAAGCTCTGCATGACGAGATTACAAAGTTAGAGGATGAGCAGACAGAGTGGGCCCATCTTTCGTTAGAAAAGTTAGAAGAGTGTAAGAAAGAATATGGATTCTCATAATTGAAACAAAGCCGAGTATAGAATTACGTTCTATACTCGGCTTCTTTCATATCCATTCCATGAAGCCACAATCGAATACTTAAATCCAGTAAAAACAATTCGTCAGGGTCATCTAAGGAACAATTCGTTAACGATTCAATTTTTCGTAAACGGTATAGAAGTGATTGACGGTGTAAATTTAAATCTCTTGCTGTTTGACTTACATTCCCATGATTATGATGGTATGCGGTAAATGTATGGAGAAGGTCAATTTGTCTTTCTTCAGCATAGCGAAGAAGAGAATCAAGAATTGATTTTGCGATATCAATTAATTCATCGTTTTTTAATAAATTATCCATAACACGATCAACTTTTGTATCAGCATAGACAGATATGCTATTTCTTCCATTCCTTTTACGACCTATTTCTAATGCTTTTTTTGCTTCTTGATAACTAGTTGCAAAGCAAGAATAGCCATATTGCTTAGCAACGCCCCAAGTAATGAAGATCGAAGGATTGAGGAATTGAAAACGAGTTTGTAGCTTGTTGATATAGGTTCTTGCTAGTTCCATGACATGATGATTGACTTCCAAAAAGATGATTAGTTCTTCATTTTGGTAAGTTACCATTGATTTTAATGCCATCGATTTAGCCATCGATTCAGCTTCTTCTTCCATATGACGAATCCATTCATGTAGCCAATGGTCAAATGTAATTGATAAGTGCGTCATTGACCGAAAACTTTCTTCAAGCTGTTCTGGTTTCCCGACTATACATATATAAGGTAGATTAATTTGATAATTAAGAGATTTCGCTCTTGAGAGCATCAGCTCGGTTGAAGGGATGGCATCTCTAGATAACTCCCAAACAAAATCATCCCGTAATCTCCATTCGGCCTCCTTTGCCGCTTGTTCGTGTAAGAAATGAATGGCTACAGCGGTCGTAACGTGTTCAAGCAACATAACCCACTCAGAATGTTCCTCTTCACTAAAAGGATCAGCTCCAAAGCCACCGACAACGATATAACCTTGAATGTTTCCGGTAGAATGAATCGTTAATTGTAAGGCATACCCACCGTCATACTCAATCCATTCAAACGTTTGGTCAAGAGAGTGATAAATCCCGTCCTCTTCTAGTTGCTTATGCAAAAAATCAGCCCACTTAGTTAATAAATCGTCAGGAAATGGGTCTGACTTGCCGCGGATGACGCCACGCTTATCGGCAATTACCACTCCACAATCAATTGACTTAGCTACATGATCAGCAACTAGGTTTAAGGACTCACCAGATAGGATGAAGTTGAGTAGAGATTTTCGAATATTTTCAATTTTTTCAAGATATAGATGTTTTTGTTCATGAATTTCTGCAAGGACTTGCTCTAAGATATCAGAAAAGCGAATGGACCAATCTAATTCGATTAAAATGAATTGATGCTTGTTTGCAAGCTCGATGATTGAATTTGGGATCACTTTCACAAAAGGGCCGATTGCAATAGCAAGACCTGAAGCACCTGCTTCGATTATTTCTTTTACAAATTCATAGAACGTTTGTTCATTATTGGCACAGCCAACCCCGGTTGTGAGAACGAGTTCATTTTTACGAACAAAAGTTTCGACAGGTGTTTCAATCACGGATACCCAATCTACAGTGGTCTTGTCTAATTCGGAAACGCACGTCCGAATGACTGCTGATTTGAGGATTTCTAACGACTGAACATGATTCATTGTAATTGTCATAAAAACGTCCTCCTTACAACAAGGTTATTAAAATGCAAGATGAATATGATTATGTTCTATTGTAAGGCATAGTCAGAACACTTGTAAAAAAAGATGAATAACCGTCTTTTTTTTTCATACAAATTGTTGAATGTTTTGCTCTATGTAAATGAATATGATGAAAGTAACAAAAGAAAGGGGTGGCAACATGGAAGCAAAAAATTGTTTACAAGCAGGTACAAAGTCAGTTTGGGCTGGGGAAAAAGAATATTTGGTACACGGGGCAACTCAAGTTCCAGTCGTGCATAGTGTTGCCTACAGTTATGATGATATCGATGAGTGGTATGAAGTAGCAATTGGAAAACGAAAAGGCCATATTTATGGCAGAAATACGAACCCAACTGTGCAATCCTTTGAAGACAAAGTAAAAATATTAGAACATGCAGAAGCTGCTACTAGCTTTTCAACAGGAATGGCAGCAATATCAAACTCACTTCTTACGATACTTAAGCCAGGTGATAGAGTTGTCTCTATTAAAGATACCTATGGAGGAACAAATAAAATATTCTCGGAATTTCTACCTAGACTAAATATTGAAGTCGAGCTTGTTGAAACAGGAAATCATGAGGAGATGGAAAAAGAAATTGCAAAAGGGTGTAAATTGGTTTATTTGGAAACGCCAACGAACCCAACGGTGAAAATTACGGATATTGTCCGAATTACAAAAGCGGCAAAGAAAGTTGACGCGCTTGTATTTGTTGATAATACGTTCGCAACCCCGATCAATCAAAATCCGTTAACGCTTGGAGTGGATCTTGTTATTCATAGTGCTACTAAGTTTCTTGGTGGTCATGCAGATGCGTTAGGTGGGGTTGTCTGTGGGTCAGAATCCCTAGTTAAGGATATTTATCATTACCGTGAAATAAATGGAGCTACGATGGATCCTATGGCAGCTTATCTCATTCTGAGAGGGATGAAAACATTAAAGCTTCGCGTGGAAAAGCAACAAGAAAATGCAATGAAAGTCGCTCAATTTTTAGAGAATCATGAAAAAGTAGAACAAGTGTATTACCCAGGGCTTCAAACACACACAAACCATGAGATCGCCAAAAAGCAAATGAAGGGCTTTGGCGGGATGCTGAGCTTTGCCTTAAAAGGTGAATTAGATGCTGTTCGTCAATTTTTACCAAAGTTAGAATATGCTCACCGTGCAGCAAATTTAGGTGCTGTTGAAACAACCGTTGGGCCTGCAAGAACGACAAGTCATGTTGAAAATACACCGGAGGAACGTGCTGCTTTAGGGATACCAGAAGGATTAGTACGCTATTCTGCCGGGATTGAAGATATTGACGATTTACTTAATGATTTAAAGCAAGCACTCGATGAAATAAGAGGGCATTGAAAAGGAAAAAACCAACCTTTTCAATATTAACTAGCAATGGCTCCGCACGATGCGCGCCCTCTATGAGAACCCCACTCATAGAGGCCTTCAAGACAAGGCACCGGCTCTGCACATTGCTTCGGGCATTGAAAAGGAAAAAACCAACCTTTTCAATGCCCTCAAATCAAGCGCTAATGTAAGGATGATCGCAAGTGAAAAAAGGTCAGTGGCAGAATCGATTAATCAAATGGAGAAGACATCTACATCAGTATCCAGAATTAAGTTTTGAAGAAAAAAAAACAACTGCCTATATTATTAGGCAAATTAAAGGATTGCCTGGTGTGTCGATTCAATCAGGGAGAGATCAAATCGGATTAGATACAGGGGTCATTGCAACAGTTGGGGATGGAGAGAGCCCGGTTATTGGGCTCCGTGCCGATATTGATGCCCTGCCGATATCAGAGGAGACGAAAGCACCTTATCAGTCATGTCATAGCGGAGTGATGCATGCATGCGGGCATGATGGACACACGGCGATGCTTATTGGAGCAGTTTACTTTCTATCTAGTTTATATGAAGCGAATTTGCTACACGGAACAGTAAAATGCTTATTCCAGCCAGCTGAGGAAACAGAAGATCAATTTGGAAAAACAGGTGCACAGTATGTTTTAAATAGTGGCGCATTAGATGAGGTGGAAGCAAGTTTTGCCCTACATTTAGATCCAGATATTCCAATAGGTGAAGTGAAGCTAAAGGCGGGAGTAGCAATGGCTAATGTCGATACTTTTACGGTGACGATTAATGGAACAGGGGGACACGGGGCTTATCCTGAACAATCCGTTGATCCAATCTATTTAAGTTCCTTGATATTACCATATTTGTATAGTTTGCCTTCAAGGCAAACTTCGGCCCTGGAACCATCGGTGTTAAGCATTTGTCAAATTACAGGTGGAGCCTCCTCAAATGTTATCCCATCTGAGGTAACGATTCGTGGAACGATGAGAACATATTCTGAGAAAGCTAGGAATCACCTTTCAACTGAACTTGAAAAAGGATTAGCTCAAATTGAAGCGCTAGGTGGTTCCTATCAACTATACCTTCATCATGGGGAACCTGCTCTTATAAATGACCCCGACATGGTGAGTGTCCTTTCAAAAGCGATTAGATTAGTAGAACCCGATGTTGTTATTCATTCGATACCATACGGACTAGGCGGTGAGGACTTCAGTCATATAACGAAACAAATTCCTGGAGCGATGATGTTTATTGGAGCAGCTGATCAGAACAACATGAAAACAAGTCTTCACCAGCCTTCGTTTTGTTTTGATGAACGTGCGTTAGAAATTGGCACACACACACTTGTGAAAGCAGCCTTACTTTTGATGAAAAAAGGGAGGGATTGAAGGTGGCACATAAAGTAGATTTAATTGGTTTTGGTGGAGTCGGTCAAGGGTTTGTTGAAATTTTAAGAGAAAAACGGTGGAAGTTGAACAAGGAACATGAACTAGACTTTAAAGTTGTTTCCATATCTGATTTGTATAAGGGGTCCCTTCATCATCCAGATGGACTCTGTTTAGATAAGGTGATGAGTTCAATCAATGAAACAGGAAGCTTAGAATCATACCCTGATCAACCAGGTCTTATCAGGGGCTGGTCAACTCAGGAGACTATCGAGAATTCTAATGCAGATTCTGTTGTTGAAATGACGTTTACAGACGTTGTTACAGGCCAGCCTGCTATCGATCATTGTACTTGGGCTTTCTCAAATAAGAAAAATGTTGTAATGACAAATAAAGGCCCGGTTGCCTTAGCGTATGAGACACTATCCAAGCTTGCTCGAGAAAATGGTGTCCGTTGGTTTTTTGAAGGCGCCGTAATGAGCGGTTCTCCGGCGTTGCGTTTACCAGTAGAAACTTTAACCGGAAATGATATCAATGAAATACGCGGTATTTTAAATGGTACAACGAATTATATGTTAATGCGTATGGAAGCAGGACTTAGTTATAAAGAAGCACTTCAAGAGGCAAAGGAGAAAGGTTATGCAGAAGCAGATCCAACTGCTGACGTCGAAGGGTACGACGTTTTATATAAGGTGTTAATTTTAGCGAATGTTGTCCTTGGTGTTCCATTGAAACGAGAAGATGTTACGTGTAAAGGAATAACAGGTGTTACACAGAGTGCGATAAAAGAAGCAAAGAAAGAAGGGAAATGCTGGAAATTAATTGGTTCATTGAAAATAACAGAAGAGGGAGTAAAGGGTTATGTTGCACCGGAGATGGTGGCATTAGATGATCCATTAGCCGGGGTATCAGGTGCGATGAATGCAATAACCTATCAATGTGACTTATCAGGACCAATTACGCTTGTCGGAGCAGGAGCAGGAATTAAAGAAACGGGATTTGCCGTTCTTATCGATTTGATACACATGGAACGCGGCAGATAACAAGAGGGGGGATAAAATGAAAAACCAAATCGTTCAAGAGCGCATGTTAATTGGAGGCGAATGGGTTAAGGCAAAGGAAGAAATGGATGTCTTTGATCCGGGTACGGGTGAATTAATTGCAACGGTACCGTCAGCAAGTGTTGAAGATGTAAAGGAGGCCATAAAAAAGGCACGAGATGGTGCAAAAAAAAGTGCAAATTTATCTGTGCATGAGAGAATGAACATTCTTCATAAGGCAGCTTCCTATATAGAGGCAAATAAAACTAACTTTGTAAATACCATCGTAGCAGAAAGTAGCAAAACGATTCGTGAAGCTAGGAAAGAAGTGACAAGGTGTATTGAAACACTCCGATTAAGTGCTGAAGAAGCAAGAAGAATTGATGGGGAGACGATCCCTTTTTCACAGATGCCCGGTCATGAAACGAGAGTTGGATATGTATATCGTTTTCCAGTAGGAATCGTTGCAGCAATTACCCCATTTAATGATCCTCTTAATCTTGTTGCTCATAAAGTAGGTCCAGCTATTGCAGCAGGCAATGCAGTTATCGTTAAGCCAGCATCACTGACTCCATTAAGTGCTTTGCGATTAGCAGAAGCGTTCTTACACGCGGGACTGCCAGCAAATATACTATCTGTTATTACAGGACGTGGTTCTAATATATGCGATCCATTAGTAGAACATGACGATGTCAGATTTGTTTCTTTCACGGGAGGCTATGAAACTGGGAAAGAAATTACGAAAAAAGCAGGAGTTAAGAAAACAGGAATGGAGTTAGGTTCTAATTCACCAACAATCATTCTTAAAGATGCAAATGTAGAAGATGCAATTTCGTCAACAGTATCTGGTGCATTTGGAGTTGCAGGTCAAAATTGCATTGGAGTCCAACGAATTTATGTTGAGTATCCCTTGTATCAAACATTTTTAACTCGATTTGTTAAAGAAACAAAGAATTTAAAAGTAGGAACAAAAAGGGAAGAGACAACAGATATCGGTCCGATGATCTCTGAAAAAGAAGCAAAACGAGTTGAAAGCTGGATAGCTGAAGCAAAGAAACTAGGTGCATCCATTTGTTGTGGAGGGGAAAGGAAGAAAGCTTATGTTGAGCCAACTGTTTTAACGAATGTTCCGACACATGCAACGATTGCAACACAAGAAGTCTTCGGTCCAGTCGTACTCATTGAAGCTGTTGATTCGCTCCAAGAAGCGATTGAGCAATCAAATGACAGTGGATATGGTTTGCAAGCCGGCATTTTTACAGAGAAGCTAGAAACAGCATTTCAAGCAATTCATGAGCTCCAATTTGGAGGGGTCATGATTAATGATAGCAGTGATGTGAGGATTGATGGAATGCCCTTTGGTGGGATAAAGGGTTCTGGAATTGGTCGTGAAGGAGTTCGGTATGCTATTGAAGCGATGACGGAACAAAAAGTCGTGGCGTTTAAACTACAAAAATAGCTGTGCTCCTAATTGAGAGTGGGGCTTAGAAAGAGGGTGAAATCTTTGTTTGCATTAGAAGAGTACACGAGAAGGTTGGAGGCGGTCAAAAAGAGGATGGTTGATGAAGGGGTCGATGTTCTTCTTATTTCCAACCCTTCCAACATGTATTATTTAACAAATTATTCGGCTTGGAGCTTTTATGTTCACCAAATGATGGTTGTAACGTTAGAAGACGCTCAGCCGTTATGGATTGGGCGTCAAATGGACGCAAATGGTGTAGCGAAAACAACGTGGCTTGATGAACACCATATTATTGCCTATCCCGACTTTTATGTTCAGTCAACGGAACGACACCCGATAGACTTTGTCGCAAATATATTAACGGAAATTGGTCAAAGCAGGAGAACGATTGGTATAGAAATGGATGTTCATTATTTTACGGCTCTTTGTTATGAACGGTTAAAACACGGCCTGCCAAATGCGACATTTAAAGATACGTCAAGCTTGGTAAATATGATTCGGCTTATAAAATCAAATAATGAAATCACTTATATGAAAAGAGCAGGAAAGATTGTGGAAAGTGCCATGACAGCAGCATACGAACGTGTTCAAGTCGGTGTTCGAGAATCGGATGTTGCAGCAGCGATTTATTATGCTCAAATAAAAGGAACGAAAGAATTTGGTGGGGATTATACTTCGATTGTACCTATGATGCCAACAAATGAAAATACGTCTTGTCCCCATCTCACATGGACGGATCGACCTTATCAAAAAGGTGATTTTTTAACTTTAGAAATCGCTGGTGCCTATAAACGTTATCATGCACCAATGGCAAGAACGATGGCAATTGGCACAGCCCCAAACGAGGTTAAGGAACTTGCTAAAGTCGTTGAAGAAGGAATTGAGGCAACACTTGATTTTATTCGGCCCGGAATTCGTGCTGAAGAAGTTGAACGAATCTGGAGCAAAACGATTGGTAAACATGGGCATAGAAAAAGCTCCAGGCTTGGTTATTCCGTTGGATTAAGTTTTCCACCTGATTGGGGAGAGCATACTGTTAGTTTCCGACCAGGAGATGAAACAATCTTAAAGCCAAATATGACGTTTCATTTAATGCCAGGTATTTGGTATAACGATTATGGAGTGGAAATAACGGAAACGATTCGCATAACAGATCAAGGTGTTGAGCTTCTAACAAACTTCCCACGTGATTTATATGAAAAGCCAATGTTATCGATCATTTCAGATGAGCATACGTCTTAATGAACAAGGTGGCTCATGAGGTACAGCAAACCTTTTGAGTCAGCTTTTTTTTGTGTTTTAGCACGTAAAAATAATGTAAGGGCTCTCATTTTAAAAGTTGTTACGTAATACGAAAAAATTAGTGACCATACATATTGGCGGTGGTAAGATACAACTACGGAATGTAGAGAGGACGGTTTGCTATGAAAGAAAAATCTCTGCTTTTCACATATGGCATTGTCTTTTTGGTGATGATGATTTGGGGACTAAATGTTGTTATGTTGAAAGTGTTAGTTGAGGCGTTTCCGCCGATAACAATGACTGTATTTCGAATTATGGCTGCAGGATTGGCAACAGCTGCTATCATTATTGGAAGTCGAGTAATGAGAAAGCTAACGAAAAAAGAATGGAAATACACGCTTTTAGGAGCCCTCTTTGGTGTTGTTGCTCATCATTATTTTTTAGCAATGGGCTTAACAATGACTAATGCTTCGAATGCTGTATTAATTTTAGCGCTTCTCCCGCTATCGACGTCGATCCTCGCTGTTATCTTTCTTGGTGATCGTTTAACGAGGTGGAGGATCGTTGGAATTGGTTTAGGGTTTATTGGAGTACTTTTTATTCAAGGCGGGGGAGGAGATAGTGCTCTATCTCTAGGTGAGTTGTCTATTTTTATCGCGATGTTCGCTCAAGCGATTAGTTTTATTTATATTAAAAAAGCGACTGTAACTCTTGATTCAAGACAAATGACAAGCATGATGCTGCTAATTGGCTCAGTTGGACTTCTTTTCATAAGCTTTCTGTTAGAACCAGGAAGTTTTGGAAGTATGATTGGCGCACCGTTAGGCGTCTATGTTATCTTTTTTGTTTCAGCGATTGTTGCTACTGCGGTAGGTCATTTTTTGTTTAATGCTGCGATTCAAAAAATTGGAGCAGGACAAACGGCTATTTTTAATAACTTCGTGCCTTTTTTTGGTTTAATCAGTTCGGCTATCTTTTTAAACGAACAAGTATACTGGTATCAAACGTTCGGATTTATCTTTATTGTAGTAGGTGTTTTATTTGGAACTGGTTATATTGATAATGCATTGTTAAAACAGAAGAAACTGCCTAAAGCGTTACACAAAAAAAGCGTGTAGTATTTCTTAACTCTTCAAATTATTGTTAAAGATGATATTGGATACTTTAAAAGGATATAGTTGATTTGACGACTGTAAGATCATACAAGCGTCTTGTTAGCGTACTTCAATACATTAAGTAGCCGTTTTAAGTGAATAATAAATAAGCCGCTCAGAGATCACTCTGAGCGGCTTATTTATTGATTAGCTAACAAAAAAGTTCATCGTTGGTTGCACTATTGATTGAAGTTCTTGCTGCTGTTCTGCAGTTAATGGAATAAGAGGCAAGCGAACAGGACCTGCTTTGATTCCTTTCATTTCCATTGCAGCTTTTACAGCTGTCGGGTTAGGCGCCATAAATAGAGACTTCATCACTGGGAGAAGTTGACGATGCTGCATAGCAGCTGCTGTTACTTGACCTGCTTGATAGTTTCGAACCATTTGCTGCATTTCGTTACCAACAATATGGGAAGCAACGGATACAACTCCAGCTCCACCAATGGATAACATAGGCAATGCTAAACTATCATCTCCACTATATACGGTAAAACCTTCAGGTGCGTGTTCAATGATTGTTGCAATTGCATCTAAATCGCCACTAGCCTCTTTGATTGTGACAACATTAGGTAGCTGTGCTAAACGTAATGTTGTTTCAACGTTCATATTGACCGCACTTCTTCCAGGAATATTATAAAGCATGACAGGAAGTTTCGTTGCATTTGCAATCGTAGAAAAATGCGCATAAATTCCTTCTTGAGAAGGTTTGTTGTAATAAGGTACGACAAGCATAATTCCATCTACACCTATTTCTTCGGCTTGTTTTGTAAGTTCAATTGAGGCTTGAGTATTATTTGAGCCTGTTCCAGCGATGACTGGAATTTGGCCATTCGCTGTTTCAACGACCGTTTTAAACAGCAATAATTTCTCCTCTGTAGAGAGAGTAGGAGACTCTCCTGTCGTTCCAGCTACGACGACTGCATCCGTTCCATTTGCGATAAGATGTTTTACGAGCTCTTGTGTTGCAGGTACATCAAGTTGTCCATGTTGATTAAATGGTGTGACCATTGCCGTGATAATACGACCAAAATTCATCCAATTCACCCTCAATTCATAAATATTTTCCATATACGTAGGGGAAGATGGGCTACTGGGAGGCACAAAAAAACAACAATGAGGCCTCTACTCATTGTTGTTAGGTTTAGCAATTGCAGCAAAACCAATTCAATGTGTGAGATAGCCCTCCATATAGCAATTTTTGCTATATGACAGTACTGCCCTTATTTAGAACAGTCCCAGCTAATGAGATATGAGATCTCATATAACTTCGGCAAGTATCCCTTTCCATTTAGCATCTTCAGATCTCATTCTCCTCCGCTAAAGTACTTATGATCCTTGCACCTCTACCCTCACTTCAATGTATGAAGTAAGATATAACGTAATTTGTGTCTACCTTACCAAATGTTTTCGACGATTGCAATGCTTTAATGAGAATTTCTTTGTAATAAATTTAAAAGCTTGTCCAGTTCTTGACTACACTCAACGGTTACTTTTGCTGTCATTCCATACTTTTTAGCAAGGTTCAGCATTAGTAATCGCTTTTGCTCTATTTCTACACATAACATATTGCACTCCACCTCAAAAAGAATGAACAAACAGACGACTTGATTAGGCTGAAATGAGAAAATAGCGCTGATGTGACTAAGCAAATGTCTATTTATAAAAATTATTATACCCATTAGAAATATGTTGAAAAGTGTTTCTTCTAAAGTAGTCATAAATAGATGAAAATAGTAAAAATCCGACAAAAATTGCAAGTTGATTTCTAGATATTTTCAGGTTGAGATGCGGAATTATTTCGCACAATAGAGGTAGGAGGGATTCCAATGAAATGTGTAGGTTATTTGGTCATCACGGCCGCATTATTAACAGGATGCACCATACCTCAAGAAGCGGAAATGGGAGCCAGCCCTGACAGGAATGAAGGTTTTAATGGGTATGGAGTACAACAGGTGCGTGCTCTAGAAGGCCCACTTAGTGATATGATGGTCCCAGATCATTCACCAAAAGGATTAACAGATCCAGTACGTCATTTAACAGATAGAGGATCATATACAACAAGGCATCGGAATTTGAGTATGAAACATGAGGGACTTAATCAACAAGGAGCCCGAATACTTAGTAATCGTCCTGGTGTTTTGCGTGATAAATACTCATACAGCAACGATCCTCATGTTGCGCGAAAGAACAATGGATTTATGAATCAGCAAGCGACAACGGAAATAACGAGGGAGATTGAGACGCGAGTTGAATCATTAGAAAATGTTAGGGATGCCCATGTTATGACAGATGGTAACCATATCATAATTGGTGTTGAGTCAAGTGAACAAGATCGAGTAAAGCTAAAAAGGTTGGTGGAAGAAGAGGTACAACAAGTAACAGACCTTAGAAATGTCCGTATTGTAACAGATCGAAAAATGATTAACCGAATGAATGCTGTCGAGCATCATGTTGGTCTTGATAAACCATTTGATTCCATTGGTGGAACAGCGGGAGACCTAGCTGATTTAGTGGATGATGCAATACACGGTCGTAGATAAAAGCAGGGAAGAAAAATCCCTGCTCTTTTTGTGTTTAACACAATTCTGTTTAATGAATTCCGAAGTCTTCAGTTACTGAAAGGAATTCACGTTCCATTAATTTATGCGACAAAATAGCATTTTCGTAATAGACACGAGCGTTTGTCACTTGAAGATGATGAACTGGATCTTTCATGTCTTTCAAAATCCTCTCCAATGCATCAAGTTCCATTAATGTTGAAATATGTACATGATGCATACTATCAAACGGCTCTGGTCGATTTAAATCAATGAATTCAGAGCTTTTATCGCGAATGTTTTTTATTTTACTTAACGTAGTGTCGACATCATCTGATTGAACATTTGGTTGATCAAAGAACGGAGCGATCTCTTCTAACAAGGTAGCGGTGTCACTAATATAATGTCCGGCTTCATCTGCATAAGATTGAAGCGCAGTAAAACGAGGAACTCTTTGTTTGTTTTGATCTCTAATACTCGGAGGGGCGGGGACATCATTTTGATAATGAGCTCTAAATTGTTGAGCTTCTACATCATCTACAATATCTGCTTCCGAATCGGCTCCGCAACTTGCAAGAATCAAACTGGTTCCAAACAAGATCAAGACATGTTTCTTTTTCAAGGTGCATCTACCTCCGATATACAAATGTTTCCCCTAGTATGAATCAAGAAGGAAAAAGTATGCATTAACGTTAAAGTTCCTCCGTATGATGTAGCAAAGGGATGAGGAGGAGCGCAAATGTACACAGCGTTATTAGTTATTTCAATCTCTATTTTATTTCTACTATTCTTTGGGGTTATGATGCTAGGATACAGGGTTGCCCATACGCTTGAATATTTGCAGGCAAAAGAAGCAGATCAAGATCTTGCTGAAATTGAGGAAATGATGAAGCAATACAATAAAAAAGAGAACGTAAAATAATGAAGTAAAACACGAGCATGCCGATGGTATGCTCGTGTTTTATGTCCGAGGGGTTCTTTTGTTATATTTTGTATTTCTATATATGCTATAGTAAAAGGATTGAAAATAACTTAAAGAGATAAAACATAGGGGTGGGAATACATTGGTTAAGCTAATAGCGATTGATATGGATGGTACATTACTAGGTGATGCACATGAAATAACAAAAGAAAATGCAAAAGCAGTTAAAGAAGCGCAACAACTAGGTGTGGAGGTTGTTGTTGCAACAGGCAGAGATGAAAGAGAAGCTAGGTACCCATTAAAGCAAGCTCAAATTACTTGTCCTGTTATTAGTGTGAACGGAGCTCAGTTTCGAGATAAAAATGAAACATTGTTATCGACGATCCCACTTTCAAAAGAAAATAGCAAAGAAATATTTGATATGTTACTAACACATGATATTTATTTTGAGTTATATACAAACAAAGGGACGTTTTCTGATAATTATGAAAAAGCAATACAAGCAGTTATTGACTTTTTCGTTTCATCAGGTTCTGATGAGGATTTTGAAACATTGCAAACGATGGCTAAAGAGCGATTTGAAATGGGGTCGATATCTTTAGTGGGAAGTTACGATGAGCTACTAGATCAAGAAGAAACGGTTATTTTAAAAGTATTAGCCTTTTCAAAAGACGTTCAGAAACTAAATGAAGTAAGGGGAAAGCTTTATGAAATTGCAAACATAGCGGTTAGTGCCTCTGCTCCAGATAATATCGAGATTACGAATATTCAAGCTCAAAAAGGGATCGCTGTACAAGCTTATGCAAAACAACTAGGGATTTCCATGAATGAAGTAATGGTAATAGGAGATAGTTTTAATGATGTATCCATGTTTAAAGTGGCAGGATATAAAGTGGCAATGGGAAATGCGGAACAAACGATCAAAGAACTTGCTGACTTTGTAACAAAGCAAAATGATGAAGATGGAGTCGCATTTGCCATTCGAGGCAAACTGAATGATAAGTAGATAAGAGGTGAAGGTGTGCGGACGTTTGCTAAGCCAAAAGTGGTTGTCAGTAAATGTATGGAGTTTGCTGCTTGCAGATATAATGGCGATCAAATTAAAGAGCCTACCGTTGCGAAGCTAGCTGACTATGTTGAATTTATCCCTATATGCCCGGAGATGGAAATTGGTTTAGGAACACCAAGAGAAGTGGTGCGGCTTGTTTCCGATGGAGATGAAAATAAATTAATTCAACCGAAAACGAATGAAGATTTGACGCCTCAAATGACTGAATTATCAGCATCAAAAAATTCCATTAAGCAGTGTGCTTGGGATTCTACATTCGTGGTGCCATCGTTTTGAAAATGACTACTTATTAAATCAAACATATTTTGAACCTTATCCTATTGGGCTAATAGCAATTAGCGATTCTGGAAAAGGAAGGTCTTTATCGTAGGTTGGCTTTATGTCAGCCTATTTTTTTTGCTGTTTGTGTCAGTTTTGACAGTACTTACATAAGAATGTATTAATACAACTACAAAAAAGGTGTTGACTGATATAGAACAGATGATATATAATAAAACCAAGATAAAGAGAAGGAAAATTCAAACTATTAACAGAAGGGTGAGAGGAAAATGAAAAAAGTAAAAACAAATTCATCACAAAAGCCAGTGGAAATCAAGGAAGATCAATCGATTCTTAAATCTATTAACGAATATTATAGCCGTAATTAAGAAAAGGAAAAAACAGTTCAGAGCTTCTTTTTAAAGAAGCTCTGTTTTTATTTTAGTCTTCTGTTATGAAACAGACTGCGAAATGGGATGAAATCTATACATTACTTTCCAATTTCAGGACATTTTTTTAACAAAAGAATGGAAAGTTACTTGCAATTTACAAATAAATAGGCTATAATTAATTCAACGGTCGTCAACTTCAGTTTTAAAAGGTAGCGCTTTTCATTCAGCTGGCGCGGTCAAGGAGCCGCAAGGATGAACGAGAGGCAGGGCTTTCATCGTCTGGAGATTGATTGATGGATCCTTATATTTACCCATAGAGGGTAACAATTTAGAAACAAATTGCATCAATTAGCAGCACATAAAAGAGTTCAGTATTCACATGTTATAAGGGATATTCACTCGATTTTCGTGGTTGATGTTCCTTATAATATGTGAATTTTTATTTACCTCGGATTGTAAATACGATTGCATATTAAGTAAATAATTTTTAGATTGGGGTTTTTTAGCATGGCACAAACTGGTACAGTTAAATGGTTCAACGCAGAAAAAGGATTCGGTTTCATTGAAGTAGAAGGCGGAAACGACGTATTCGTACACTTCAGCGCTATCACTGGCGAAGGTTTCAAATCACTTGACGAAGGTCAATCAGTTGAATTTGAAATCGTTGAAGGCGACCGTGGACCACAAGCAGCTAACGTAGTAAAACTATAAATTGCTTTTAAAAGACAATGTCTCATTTATGAGACATTGTCTTTTTTGTGTTTGCTCTGTGTTTTAACAAAGGAAGTAAAGAGAATAGAATACAGCGAATAAATGTGGCATGATTTTAAAAACGTGAATATAATAGTATTGTAAGGGCTTACATTAGTTGGCGTAAACGAATAGGGAAGAAGGCACTGAAAAAAAGTCTATTGTTTCGGTTATTTGTATACACATTAGTATTACCTGATTCGTACAATAAATGTGAGGGGTGTTCAAATGGAAGCAACGCATTATGATGATTTATCCATTTATGTTCCTAAAAACCAATTAGATAAGCTAATAAATGGGGTACTCCATGATAAATATCGAATTTTTTGGGGATTCAATAAAGGGAGAATGATCTTAAACATTTATAATAGTGAAGTAAATAATAAATTAATCTTTAAAAGACATAAAGGGTTTCTTGAATTAGTAGAAGCAAAACTTAAAAGTCCTAATGTATTGAAACTATTGGACAATGATATTGACTTTACAATGAAAGCAGCCTCCAAAAATAGTATTGACGTAAAAAGAAATAAGGAGACTGTTTATAACGAGATCGACCATTTTTTAATTGAATTGTCTTATTTTAAAAAAATTGGTGACGAACAATCTGTAAATAACATTAAAGATAAGTTAGCTGAGCTTACTCATGAATGGAACAGACTAACATTATCCCGTTAAGGAGGTTTATAACAGATAAAATGACCCGTTACAGAGTGTACGGGTCATTTTGTGAGCTGTCATTTAATCATGCAAGGGGGTTAATGCCTTTGTTTGTTCAAGATGAATAAAAGCATCATAACGCTCCGAAATTCTTGAAGGAACATAATTGCCTAAATGTTCGTATTGGTTATTGTAGACGACGCCAATGGCTCTGTGACCTATTGTCTCAGAAAATAGGGAGTGATTTGCCTCATTAAACATGATAAATTTATCGAATGCTCCTGCTTGATGTAGCTCGTCTTCCCAACTTCCAGTTATCGCTTTAGGGACGACCATTTTTTGTGCTCGTTCACCCCATTTTTCACCTGCGATCACTGTCCCTTCGTAAGTTCCAAAGCCAATCGCGTAAACTTGATTAACTCCATACTTTTCTCGTGTTAACTGTCCAACGTTCACCATACCTTCTTCCGCCATATCTGTTGCACGGGCATCTCCAATATGTGTATTGTGTTCCCAGATGATTCCTTTCGCATTTGGACCATAGTAATTCGAAATTTGATCGAGAGCTTCAACCATATGTTCATCCCTAACATTCCACGATTCTCTATCATTGGTTACCATCGTTCGGTAGTAGCTTTCTGCGTTCTCTACAGCTAGCGCATTCATTTTAAGGTTTAAATCTGCTTCCGCGTTCTTTTCATAAATCGAACGATTGCTATGCATGGATTTTAGAAGGGTTACGAGCTCTTCAAAACAATCTTGACCATAAAAAGTAGCCGAAACACCATATATTTGCATTTCTTTATGATACGGTTCAAAACAGGTGAAAGCTGCTTTTGCTTTTTCTACATCAGGTGACTCAATTCTTTTAAGATAATTTACAATTTTAGACATGGATTCCCAAAGGCTATACACATCAATACCGTGAAAACCAATTTTACCAGTTGCCTCTTTTTGAGAGTTATAATGCTTTAACCATTCAATGAATGGAACAATCTCAGCATTAGCCCACATCCATGACGGCCAGCGTTTAAATGAGGAAAGAGCATCTGTTGCATTTGAATATGGATTATTATAATTTTTAATGTATCGGTTTGCTTCATAACATGAAGGCCAATCTCCTTCTACTGCAATGAATTGAAATCCTTTCTTAGAAATTAGCCATTTTGAAATTTCAGCACGCAATGAATAAAATTCAGATGTGCCATGGGTAGCCTCTCCTAAGAGGACATAGTTTGCTTGGCTTGCCTGTTGTAATAATGGCTCTAACTCTTCTAAAGAATCAAAACGCTTGGCATGCATTAAAATGGCTTTAGAAAGGTCCATCGTCTTAATCATAATCGTACTCCTTTTTTAGTGTAATTTTGTTGATATTACTCGTAGTATGGAGAAATTACGACACAAATTAGTCATTTTTTTAAAAGAAAGGGTTTACAGATTATGAAAACGCGTTTATAATTTGTTTTGCATACGTATTCAAATTTAAACGTCTTTCATATTCAAGATTGCAATGGCAAAAGGTTTTTTATTTGATTATTTTTGCATACGTATGCAAAAAGAAAAGGAGAGTGAACAAAATGGCTACTTTTTTAAAAACAGGTAAAAGTGAAATGGAAATTAAAGAATCAAATACGAAGGTACAAGAAATAGTAAGCGGAATCATTGATGATGTTGAGGAAAATGGTGACAAAGCTGTTCGTGCATTAGCTGAAAAGTTTGATAACTGGAAAGCTGCAAGCTTCCGTTTAACGGATGAACAGATTGCTGAAATTGTAAATTCAGTTTCTGAACAAACAATAGAAGACATTAAATTTGCTCAAGCGCAGGTTCGCAATTTTGCAGAAAAACAAAGAGAGTGTATTAAAGATCTTGAAGTAGAAACATTGCCAGGTGTGACACTTGGACATAAAAACATCCCGGTAAATAGTGTCGGTTGTTACATTCCAGGCGGAAGGTATCCAATGGTTGCTTCAGCCCATATGAGTATTCTTACTGCCAAAGTTGCTGGAGTGAAGCGAGTAATTGGGTGCACACCTCCAATAAAAGGAGAAATTCCTGCTGCAACGGTAACAGCAATGTACTTAGCTGGCGCTGATGAAATTTACATTTTAGGTGGCGTTCAAGCTATGACAGCAATGGCTGTTGGAACAGAAACAATTGAGCCAGTAGATATGATTGTAGGACCTGGTAATGCGTTTGTTGCTGAAGCGAAGCGTCAATTATTCGGAAGAGTTGGAATTGACTTATTCGCAGGGCCAACTGAAACACTTGTTATTGCAGATGAAACATCAGATGCAGAAATCATTGCTACAGATCTACTTGGTCAAGCAGAGCACGGTCCAACATCTCCATCTGCACTAATTACGACATCTAAAACGTTAGCTGAAGAAACCGTAAAAGAAATTGAGCGTCAGCTTGAAACACTGCCAACAGCGGATGTGGCAAGCGTAGCTTGGAATGATTATGGTTCTATTATTCTAGTAGATAGTTTAGAAGAAGCAGTGGTCGAAGCAGATAAGCTAGCTTATGAGCACGTGGAAATCTTAACGGAAAACCCAGACTACTTCTTAGAGAACATGACAAACTTCGGTGCATTATTCTTAGGACCTGAAACAAATGTTGCTTATGGAGATAAAGTGATTGGAACAAACCATACACTTCCAACAAAAGGAGCAGCTAGATTCACTGGCGGTCTATGGGTTGGTAAGTACCTTAAGACATGCACATATCAAAAAGCTACTCCTGAAGCAAGTGTTGTTGTCGGTGAATATGGTTCTCGTCTTTGTGAACTTGAAGGGTTCATGGGGCATAAGGCACAAGCTGACCTTCGTGTAAGACGTTACAAAAAAGAAAAAATAAACAACTAAATATGATATAATTTCCCTGACTCAAGGGGGAATAAAAATGACCAAAAAGAAAGTTACTTCAATGGATGTTGCTAAATTAGCGGGTGTTTCGCAGTCTACGGTTTCAAGAGTTTTTGGTTCAGGTGCAAATGTGTCAGAAAAAAAACGCAACCAAATTCTTGCTGCAGCTGACATATTAGGTTATCAACCGAATGCTATCGCAAGAGGTTTGATCACCAATAAAACAAAAATGATTGGGATCGTGATGAGGAACATCCAAAATCCATTCTATCCAGAAGTACTTGAGAAATTTTATACAAAACTATCTGAAAAAGGCTATCACTTAATTTTTATGAATTCAGAGCACAACCTTGTTGAAGAAGATGAGATCAGTCATTTGATCGAATATCATGTCGATGGGGTCATCATTACTGACGCTTTGCTTTCTTCATCTGCTGTCAATCGGTTTCTGAAAAATGATATTGCCGTGATTTTGTTTAACCGTTATATAGAAAACTCTAATTATAGTGCTGTATTTTGCGATAACTATTTAGCAGGTCAGGAAATTGCCAATTATTTAGTAGAAACCGGGCACAAGCATTTTGCCTTTATTTCTGGACCATTAGAGACATCAACAACAATTGACCGAAAAAAAGGATTTGAAGAATCATTAGCGAAACATGGTTTTTTTGATATAGCCGTTGAGATAGGTAACTATTCTTATGAAAGTGGATTTGAAGCAGCGAAAACACTGCTACAATCAAAAAGACAAATTGATAGTATTTTCTGTGGTAATGATATTACAGCACTTGGAGCGATTGATGCGGCTAAGTCATTAGGGTTACGAGTGCCTGAGGATCTTTCCGTTATCGGATTTGATGATATTAGTATGGCTAGTTGGCCTTCCTATTCGTTAACAACATGGAAACAACCCGTTGATACCATGGTCAATTCGACGGTTGATTTATTAATGAATGAGATGGATGAGGAAGAGAAAAAAGCATCTATACATGCTTTACCAGGAGAACTAATCATTAGAGATTCTGTAAAAAAGCGATTGTAAAAAAAAGTGGGCAAAGAGAATGAAAGGAATTACTTCTACTTCTGCCCACCTTCTCTATAGATAAAAACTAGCATACGAAAAGGAAAGCGCTTTATTATGTGTTAGATGAACTGCTAGTTTCAGGGCTTAGCAGGTTAAAGGAGAGAGAAAAATGCTAAGTTTTATTGGACTAATTGGTGGACTGGCTCTACTAATTATTTTGACGGTTCGGGGAATGAATTTATTAGTTGCTGCTCCATTTGCAGCATTACTTTGTGCGATCTTTAGTGGCTTACCGATTTTTCCACAATTGGCAGAAGCGGGAGCGGCTGACTTTTTAACGAGTTATATGAACACATTTTCTGGGTTCGTGGCATCATGGTTTTTAATGTTTTTAGTTGGTGCCATATTCGGTAAGTTAATGGAAGATAGTGGGGCAGCAGATAGTGTTGCTCGTTGGATCGTAGGAAAAATTGGAATGAAACAAGCGGCTCTTGCTATTGTGATTGCATGTGCAGTTCTTACGTATGGTGGAGTCAGCTTATTCGTTGTAGCTTTTGCAGTATATCCAATGGCTGTCAGCTTATTTAAGAAAGCGGATTTACCAAGGCGGTTTATTCCTGCTGCGTTAGGTTTTGGGTCCGTCACCTTCACAATGACTTCAGCTGGTTCACCCGAAATTCAAAACTGGATTCCGATTGAATTTTTAGGTACTACGCCATACGCAGCTTGGGAAGTCAGTTTAATTGTTGCTGTTTTTATGATCATTTTTGGTTATTGGTGGTTAAAACAGATGATTAAGAAAGCAGTAAACAAGGGAGAAAGATTTGAAGCAAGAGACAATGATCCCGAAGATAGCCGTGAAGAATTACCAAATCCATATATTAGTCTAATTCCGCTAATTGTTGTGTTAGTTGTCACTTTCTTTACACATGGCTTCTTAGAAAAGTCAGCATTGATTATTGCTTTGTTATCAGGGGTAATTGCAACATATGTACTAAATTATAAATATTTCAGGAATTTCTCAAACGCTATTCAAGAAGGAACAACAGGGGCTTTGATTGCTATTGGGAACACAGCAGCTGTTGTAGGCTTTGGTGGAGTGGCACGAGAAACTCCGGCATTTGCTGATGCGGTAGCATTTATGACGAACTTACCTGGTGATCCATTAATCGGAAGCGCTGTTGCCATTTGTTTAATCGCAGGGGTAACTGGATCTTCTTCAGGTGGACAAGCAATTGCCTTGCCACTTCTCGCTCCTCATTATTTAGAAATGGGAGTGAATGCTGATGCGATGCACAGAACAGCGGCACTCGCATCTGGAGCACTTGATTCCCTTCCGCATGGTGGATATGCGGTAACGACAATACGCGCCATTGCAGGAGAAACTCATAAAGATGCGTATCCAGCTTTCGGGGCATTAA
Source organism: Halalkalibacter sp. HAAS-P013 (assembly GCF_056619925.1). Lineage (NCBI taxonomy): Bacteria > Bacillati > Bacillota > Bacilli > Caryophanales > Bacillaceae > Halalkalibacter > Halalkalibacter sp. HAAS-P013. Next base: position 388,628 of record NZ_JBWQTU010000001.1, on the reverse strand, counting down.
CGGTTGTTGTGCCACTTCTAGGTGTCGTGTTAGCAATTGCATTATTTGCAATCGGACTTTAAATGAATACAAATGATCCAGCATGAATGACCGATCATGCTGGATCATTTTTTGTTTTAAAAAAATTAATTTGAACGCTCAATAGGTGTATGCATACCATAGATACTGTAACTAAGTATGGAAGGGAGCAATTGTAAATGAATCAATTTTCACATAACCACTGGCAACAACCGATGAGCAAATCAACTTGTCCAGGGTGGGAAATCCAAAAGCCAAAGCAAGTTGCTAAAGGATGTAAATGCGGCAAATGCGGCACCACTCCTATGAGCTTTCCTGGAGCTGGAATGCCACACGCGCCAGTTGGAGCAGGCCATATGCCAGGACCGGGCTTTCCGGGTGCAGGAATGCCGCACGCACCTGTAGGAGCAGGTTATATGCCGGGACCAGGGGTTCCAGGTGGAGGAATGCCGCATGCACCAGTAGGAGCGGGTCATATGCCAGGACCAGGATTTCCGGGTGGAGGAATGCCGCACGCACCAGTAGGAGCGGGCCACATGCCAGGACCAGGATTTCCAGAGGCAGGAATGCCGCACGCACCAGTTGGTCAATGGGGGCCAGGCCACGTGGCGGGACCAGGGTTTCCAAGTACGGGAATGCCACAAGTACCAGCTGGTCAATGGGGAGAAGCTCTACCGGGATTCCCCGGGCATGATGAGACATATACACCGGATAGTGCCAACTGGCAAGCTGGTCAACAAGCGCCAATGAACCCGTGGGACAATAACAATAACTGGAACAACAACTGGGATTAACAGAAAACAACAAACACACTAAAAAGGGGTTGTCCCAAAAGTACGGAACAGAGGTGGCAATGGCTCCGTTCGCTACGCGCCTTGAGAGGAGAAACCCACTCCTCTCAAGACTTTTAAAAGATGTAGTGACTTCGCTCATTGCTTCGGGGGTGTCTCAAAAGGTCAAAAACAGACCTTTTGAGACACCCCATTTGACTATGTTAACTCCTCTAAAATCCAAGGAGCTGCTGCTAATAAGTGGGGGAACACGATGTTTGCATCTGCGAAATTCTCTGATGTTTCTCCGATAAATACGGTTTTACACCCAGCTTTCTTTCCTGCCTCTATGTCTGGATCACGATCTCCTACCATAATACTAGATGATAAATCAATATTATGTGTGGAAGCTAAATCCAAAAGCATTTGTGCTTCTGGTTTTCGACATGTACAACCGGCTTTAGGTTTATGAGGACAATAGGCAATATCATCAATATGAGCTCCGTATTTTGCTAGTTCTTCCATCATTTTTTTGTGGACCTTCTTTAGAGATATTTCTTTCATGAAGCCAAGTCCGACACCACCTTGATTTGTGACAACGAATGTCGGAATACTTGCCTCATTAAACAGACGTATTGCTTCACCTACACCTTCTAATAAGTAAAATTGACTAGGGTTGTTCACGAATTTAACCCTTTTGCTTAAAACTTCATTAATAACCCCGTCACGGTCTAGAAAAACGGCTTTTTTCATCTTTTCCCTCCATTTTAGAAACTAAATAGTACGGATCGCTAAGTTTTCGATTGAGCTTATTTGATTTTGGTGCTGAATTGATATCTGACATTAGATGCTCTATTAGATATTTATCCTCGTTTGATAAGAATATCTTTTGCTTTAGAAAAACAAAATAATCATGGCACGATAATGATTATTGAGGGGCGATGCTTTGTGAAATGGCAAAAAGCACTACTGACAACACTTCAACGTCATCATGGAAAGCGGATAGCATTAGCAGTTGATACATCAACAAACGAAGTCAATACAGAATTAATTGATAACATCATTTCTCTTTTTGCACAATTAAACCCAGAAACACAGCTAGTTCAGTCGGATTTTAAAATTAGAGACGTCTCTGCTATCGACAAAGCAAAAGTGACGTATTATAAACATGGGAAATCTTCTTATACGGAAGTTCTTGAATGGGGAGAAAGCGAAAATATCGACATTTTGTTTTATATTACAGATGTAACAGGTTATTTTTATGAAGATTTAAAGGTAGATTATGATGTTATGTGGTTAGTTCCTAATGATTTTGTTCCCAAGGTGCCTTTTGGCAAAACACTTAAAATCGCATAGATGAACATATAAATAGGACTGTCTCAAAAGTCAGGAATAGAGATGGGCTCATTGCTTCGGGGTTATCACAAAAGGTCAAAAGCAGACCTTTTGTGATAACTCCTTATTTTTGTCAAAGAAAAGGGGATAAGTCGATTGACTTATCCCCTTTTCTTTTTCGTTTAGCGTTGGTTTTGATTTTGGCTCAACATATCTTTGATGGGCTCCATGTTCATGTTGTTCCCACCATTATTTCTGTTTCTCATCATCGTATATGCAGCCGCTCCAACTCCTAAGCCTACAACTGACATCATTAAACCATTTCCATTCTTTTTACGTTTACGACCAAACATTTGCATTTTGCTTCCCCCTTCAAAATTGTTTGAATCTGTGTATCAAACATTAGTTATGGTCAGTTTTTTCGTGCATTGTTATGCGCTGAGTTCCTTGCCAACTTATGCTAGAAACCGAATATTATTAGTTTTAAATTGCATAAATTTACCACCGAAAAAAACCTATTTTTCAAACAAATATGATGAACAATAAAAATAAAAAGGAAGGGAGCAAAAAATATGAAGAGAACATTTATCTTTGTCGCTTTTATGAGCGCTTTTCTACTATTTATTGGCGGTTGTCAAGATGATCAAAATGCAATGGAAGGAATGGGGGTTGGAGAGGGGCAAATTTCAAGTGATTTTACAACGGCTTCAAGTGAACAATACCCTCACACAAGACCAATCCAAGTCCAACATGCAAAATATGACTTTGAAGTACAACACTCTGTTCAATTATCTAGAGAAGAAATTGCAAGGCTTTTACCGGGAGATGTGATGCAACATTTGCCTGAAGGTGCTAATCAATTAACACCGGAAGACATTGCTCGGTTATTACCAGATGGAGCAACAAGACTTTCTCCTGAAGACATAGCTGAACGTTTACGAAGAGGGGGGGCACCAGGGCAAGGCGGTGGACCAGCTCCTGAGCCAGAAGTTGTTCAACCAGAGCAACAACAACCTGAAGCAGGTCAACCAGAAGCTCCTGCAGAGCAACAGCCTGAAGCACCAGCAGCAGATCAACAAGAAGAGACACCTCAAGCAGAAACAACTGAGGGAATTAGTGAGATTGAGCAAAGGGTTATTGAACTAACAAATGTGGAAAGAAGAAACAATGGGTTGCCAGATTTGCAGGCAGACGCACCACTTAGCAATGTTGCGAGAGTAAAGTCGAATGATATGCAAGAAAATAACTATTTTTCACATACGAGTCCAACATATGGATCTCCTTTTGATATGATCAGGGACCACGATATTTCTTATCAAGCTGCAGCAGAAAATATTGCCCAAGGTCAACGTTCAGCAGAAGAAGTCGTACAAGCATGGATGAATAGTGAAGGACACCGAGCAAATATTTTAAATGGTTCCTATACACATATTGGTGTAGGATATCAGGAGAATGGACATTACTGGACGCAAATGTTCATAACTCGTTAAAAAGAATTAAACAGGCTCAAGGTAAGGAGCAAAGAAAGGTATAATCAACCTTTATCAATGTTCCTCAATTATGAGCCTGTTTTCTTTTATTTCTATAATTTAGCATCCAGTATCATCTCTAATAAACGTAACCGATCTCGATCATTCACATGATTAAACGTGCGATTTAAAAAATGATCCGAATCTACTCGATGCACAAAAACAAGGTTTTCTTTTGGAACAATGTCAATTGATTGGCCGTAACGTCCTATTGCTGAGTACAAACCTAAATCCTGAAATCGACCATTGTGCGCCACCCACCACATATAGCCATATCCATATTCTTTAGAAGCTGGTACAGCTGTATGCTTAGATGTACTTGTTTTGACCCAATCTTTTGGAATCAACTGTTGTCCAGCCCATTGGCCATTTTGAAGATACAATTGCCCGAATCTAGCCATATCTCTTGCTGACATACGGAATAAGTAAGATGGGTGGATCGTACGATTAAGCTCATACTTATAGAAAGAATCTTCCGGTGTATAGTCTTCCATACCAAGAGGTAGGGCAATTCTTTCATGAAATTCGCTAAAAAGGTCTGTATTCGTTTTTTCATTAAAGATCGTTCCTAATACATTGAAATCCCAGTTATTATAATGAAAGTACGTTCCAGGTATATGGGCTTCACGTTCTGGACGATTCCATCTCATCATTAAAGACTCCTCGCCAGCCCTTAAAAAAATGCCAGAGCGGGAGGTGAGAAGATCTTCGACTCTTGCATTTTGTTCTAAAACGGATAAAGGTTCATGATCCGAAACAGCTAGCTCCTCTAACGTATCATCTAGATTAATCAACCCATTTGCAACATGAATGCCGTAGAGGGCACTTAAAAAGCTTTTCCTTACCGAATGAACATTGCTTTTTTTTGTGACATCTCCCCATTCAACAAGAACCTTTCCATCATAAATGACCATGGCAGCTGTAGAGCCAAGTGTATCATAGAAATCTTTTGCTTCATTTAATTTCTTTTTGGACCAACCTGCTTCTTCTGGATTGGTGTGGTATTCCCAAGTTGAATCCCCTTGAGTGATTGATTGTTTGCAGTTAATAAGGCTGAAAGCTAAAATATTAACCATTCCTGCCAGCAGCAGGAGTTTCTTTTTTCGTCCGATCATAATCATGCACCCTAACTAAAGTATGTTTGTTGTTATGTCTCAGAATTTGAATGTTGATTATTGCTGGCAAAAACAGCTTCTGATCTAACTTTTTTTACTTTTGTCGGTATATCAACCTTTCCAACAATATACTTTCCAAAGTGATATCGATTTAAATAATAAATCGTCATAATTGAGAATAATGTACTTGCTACAAATAGAATGAGAATCGTAAATATCCCAAAATTTACTGACAACAACGTGAAGAAAACAATTAGTATAGAAATATAACTTGTATGCAGCAAATAGATCCCATATGAATACTTATTGACCATCATAAATAAAGAAGGAATTCTTTTCATTTTCATTGCGAAATATACGACAAATGCAATGACACTTAACGTATGGAATAAAATATCAATCCTTTTTGAACTATGGATCGTAATCAACCCGCTATGATAAAAATAGAGGAGGGCAATCCCAGTAACAAAAGGAGCAGCTATGACAATGGCTTTGTATTTTTGAATATATCGGATGAATGTTTCATAGTTTTGCCCGACGTAATAAGCAATTGAAAAATAAAAAATCCAGCCAGGGAAGGGGATCCAATAAAATCGATCCCACACATAGTCACTAAAAACAAAGTCAATAGGATTTGTAAAATTAAAAATAAATAAATACGCTCCATTAATCAAAAGCGAATAAAAAATGACTTTGCTTGGATGAGCGTGATCTAACCATTTTTTGCACAAAACAAACAATAAATAAAATTGGAAAATGATTAGAACAAAATAGGCATGGAAATCTCCGATGAAAATGTTCAAAAGTACTTTCAGCGTGTATTGCTCTAACGATAGTAGGGCATAAGGGGCCGCGTATAGACAAGCCATAAAGACATAAGGGATTAGAATAAATTTTAATCGCTTAGTAAGAAAGCCCTTTGGTATACTAGTTTTCTCCTTATAACTATATCCTAATATGAAAGCGGTAATAAAAATAAAAGTAGGCGTTCCGTAATACAAGAAAACATTAATGGAATCGAGAATCATTTCACTGTATTCAGGCAGGTTTAATAAAAAACCAACATATTCCATTCCCCAAGCAATCGAATGAAGCAGCACAATGCTTAAACAAGCAATACTACGCAAGAAAGAAATTTCATTTATATGTTTTTTTCTCATAACGAATCAACATCTTTCTATCTATTTTTCTTCTTTCGAGTGCTTCATAAGTTAAAATTTGACTAGTTTAAAAGCTAAAGAGAAAGTTATTACGTACTTAAGGATTACTCATGCCCCAAGTAATCTATACCCTTTATTACAAAATTGTAAACTGTAGATTTCTAATTTAGCTAAACCATGTTTCGTACAATGGTAAAAGGAAGGCGAATAGATGTCAATCGTTATCCATTTTGTTTGAAGAACTACCAATTATTAATAAGTGATTTAATCGTATTTTTTCATAAGATTCATAGCGTTCATGCTAGAAAAACAAACAAACATTCGCTAAAATAAAAAAGTAAACTAGATTTAGTGATGTTGACGACAGACGTATTTATATAGAAGAAGGACTGTAGCTTATTTTTTAATATAGGAATTTGAGGTGTGTAATGTTTAAAAAAAGCTTACAACATATATTAAATGATTTTCGTACGAATGATGATTGGAAAGAACGAATTGTTCATTGGCATGAAATGGAAGAAGTTGAAGCGAAATCGATTGATTTTCCTAGTAGCTTAGACATAAAAATCCAACAGGCACTTAGAAAACGGGGGATTGGCTCTCTTTATTCGCATCAGGCCGAGGCTTTTCAATACACTAGGAAAAAGGAAAATGTTGTTGCTGTTACACCAACAGCATCTGGAAAGACGCTATGTTATAACTTACCTGTGCTGCAAGAAATTATCGAGAATGAGGAAAGTCGAGCTCTTTACTTGTTTCCGACAAAGGCGCTAGCACAAGATCAGAAAAGCGAACTCAATGAAATCATAGATGAAATGGGCATTGACTTGAAATGTTTTACCTATGATGGAGATACGGCGCCAAATATCCGCCAGGCAGTTAGGAAAGCTGGCCATGTCGTGATTACAAACCCAGATATGCTGCATTCGGCCATCCTGCCACATCACACGAAGTGGGTCGCTTTCTTTGAAAACTTAAAGTACATCGTGATTGATGAGCTTCATACGTATCGAGGTGTGTTTGGTAGCCATGTTGCTAACGTCATCCGCAGGCTGAAACGAATCGCAAATTATTATGGAAGCAATCCCATCTTTATTTGTACATCAGCGACCATTGCGAATCCGAAAGAACTAGCCGAAGAATTGACGGGAAGTCCGATGCGGTTAGTTGATCAAAACGGTGCTCCAAGAGGGAAAAAGCATTTTCTTTTTTACAATCCACCAATAGTGAATCAAGCGCTAAATATCCGCAAAAGTGCAACAGTTGAAGTCAATGACCTTGCTAAACGATTCCTAGCAAATAACATTCAAACAATCGTATTTGCTAGGAGTAGGGTACGTGTTGAGATTATTTTAAGCCACTTGCAAGCATTAACAAAAAAGCATATTGGACCTGATACGATACGCGGATATCGTGGCGGGTATTTACCGAAGCAACGACGGGAAATTGAACGTGGGCTAAGACAGGGTGAGATCGTTGGTGTCGTCAGTACAAATGCACTTGAATTAGGGGTTGATATTGGTCAACTACAAGTTTGTATTATGACAGGATACCCTGGTTCAGTTGCAAGTGCATGGCAGCAAGCAGGAAGGGCTGGGCGCAGACAAAATGAGTCCGTGATCATTATGGTTGCTAGCTCAACGCCAATGGACCAATATATAGTCCAGCACCCTGAATATTTTTTTGATAAAAGCCCGGAATCAGCTCGGATCAACCCAGATAATCTCGTTATTCTCGTTGATCATCTAAAATGTGCCGCTTATGAACTCCCCTTTAAAAGGGGTGAATCGTTTGATGGTGTGGAAATTAAGGATATCCTTGAATTTCTAACTGAAGAAAATGTCCTGCATGAACGAGCAGATAAATGGTATTGGATGAACGATGCGTTTCCTGCTCATGGCATTAGCTTACGTTCTGCTTCTCAGGAAAACGTTGTAATTATCGATCAAAGTGATGCGTCTAAGCCTTCTGTCATTGGTGAAATGGATCGTTTTAGTGCAATGACATTGTTGCATGATGAAGCCATCTATTTACATCAAGGAACGCAGTACCAAGTAGAATATTTAGATTGGGATGAGAAAAAGGCTTTTGTCCGTGAGGTAGACGTAGAATATTTTACTGATGCCAACTTAGCTGTTCAATTAAAAGTATTAGAAGAGGATTTAATTCAAACAGAAAAAGAGGTTACAGTGAGCTACGGGGATGTCATGGTAAATGCGAAAGCAACGATTTTTAAGAAGATTCGTCTATCAACCTTTGAAAATATTGGTTCAGGGCCCATTCATTTACCAGAGGAAGAACTTCATACAAATGCAATGTGGATCAGCTTTTCTTCTACTATAACCACCCAATTTGGAGAAGGCCCTTTTGACCAAGCATTAACAGGGTTAGCACAATTGATCCAACAAGTCGCTCCTGTTTTTGTCATGTGTGATCGTCACGACCTCCATGTTGTTCCTCAAATGAAAGCAGAACACTCTGAAATGCCAACGATCTTCCTCTATGATCGTTACCCAGGTGGAATTGGGTTAGCGAAAGAGGTGTATCAAAATTTGCCGACGATTTTAGGACAAGTTGATCATCTTATTACAAATTGTCGATGTGAACAAGGCTGCCCTGCTTGTGTTGGTGCAGGTGAAGGCAATATAAAGGCTTTAGTAAAACGATTTATACGACTACTAAGAGCGAAGTAGGGGAGGGGGGTAGGCATGAAAAATAAGCTGCAGCGAATGAAACAGCACATGGGAATCGAAAAGAAAAAAGAAGAAGAATCCATACAACAGCTACCTACAAGTAATACGGAGGAAAAGAAGCTCGTTCCTTTTGAGAATGATTGGTGTCTTTTTCAAACCACTCCGTCTTGGTTTGAGGATCAATATACGATGATAAGGGAACAACATTATCCATTAGACCACCAACATGGGAAATATGACTTTTCCATGACGAAAGAAATAGTGAATAGGTGGCAGGAACATATTTATTCGCATCCTTTGTCAGCGAAAGATCGTGAGGTTGAAGAATTAATTTTTTTTGATACAGAAACAACAGGTCTGAGCAGCGGTGTTGGGAATACAATATTTATGCTAGGGTATGCCAAATTTAAAGAAGGGTATGTTGGAATAAAGCAATATTTTTTACCTGGTCCAGAATCAGAAGTAGCTCTTTATCAAAATTTTTTATCAGATGTAGGAACTTTAGGGAGTCTTGTAACATACAACGGGAAAGCATTCGATTGGCCACAAGTGAAGACTCGTCACACGTTCGTTCGTGATCAAGTACCAAAACTTCCGAAATTTGGCCATTTTGATTTGCTTCACGCATCCAGACGAATGTGGAAAGATCTTCTTCCATCTTGTAAATTAGCTGTTGTTGAAAAGGAAATATTGGGATTTGAAAGGGTAGAAGATACGCCTAGTTACATGGCACCTATGCTGTATTTTGATTTTTTGCAAGATCCGAATCCTGAATATGTGAAAGGAATCTTCCAACACCATGAGTGGGATGTCCTATCTTTAATGACGCTATATAGCCATTTATCATCGATGATCCTTAAGTGGGATTCATTTTCTTTGAATTGTAAAGAAAAATATGAAGTAGCAAGATGGTACGAGGCAATTGGGGAGAAAGAAATTGCTTTGGCTCAATACGAATTATTAAAGGGAGTAGGATCAAGTGCAGCTGAAGCGAGCATGTTTGCTTACGCTACGTGCTTAAAGAAAGATAAGAGCTGGCAAAGTGCATTAGACAGCTTTTCTTTGCTTGTTGGGACAAAAAGGTATACGTACTTAGCAGCGATTGAATGTTCTAAAATAAATGAACATCAAATAAAAGATTATGAAAAAGCGATTTATTATTCAAAATTAGCTCTTGCAGATGAAGAATATTTAGTAAATCAACCGAAAGAGAAGCGAGAAAAAATGCTCAATGATCTTCATGTAAGAATCAAAAGATTAGAGAAAAAAATCAGTAAGTAACATGTATCGCTCATTTCCTGGGGAAGCGCGCTGTTAGTGGTTTTTTTACAAGTTTCAACATAGGTCATAGGTATTTTTGTAAGTTTATGTAATGCAAAAAAAGGAATTGTCAAGACGTTCAGAAACGATTACAATATGTTTCGGTAATTCTTTTCAGGAAATGAGTGAGCAAAATGTATCGTGCTATTTTAGTATTATTTTTTGTAATGATTGGTTTAACTTTGTTTATTATGAGTGAAATTCGTGACTCGGCTCTCTTTTTCTTATAGACTGAGACCCAAACCATTGAGTTTAAAGGGATTAGGCGGTTAATTAGGTCAAACAACTAGTACAACAAATACTTTTGTGACATAGGTTAATATTGACTCAAATAAAAAAGGAGGAATTAACTTATGTTTTGCAAACCTAGACCTAAAGTTTGTAAGCTTCCAACAACAACTCAGGTGATGCCTGCACAAGTAGCACCGACTCAACAACAAGTTGTCGATAAGACGTGTGAGTATATCGTGCCACATGTATATCCATCACACACTCACTATAATACAAATCACGTTTATAAACATGTTGCGAGCTTCCCGCATACAACATCTCAGAGTCAACAAATCTTTCACCAGCAATTCGCGCGGCCAACCGCTCCAGGCTTCGGCCCAGGATTTGGCCCGCAAGCAGGCCCAGGATTTGGTCCTCAAGCAGGCCCAGGATTTGGCTTCGGCAGACGTTATTAATGGCGAAAAAAAGAGCGAACTGATATCAGTTCGCTCTTCCTATCAGAAAGAGGCGATAAAATGAAAACCATTGCCGTTTCAGGATATAAAGGACATGAACTAGGAATTTTTGATCAAAAACATAAAGGAATTTATTACATAAAAAAAGCGCTAGAACATCGCTTGCGTTCATTAGTTGAAGAAGGGTTAGAGTGGGTCATTATTAGCGGTCAGCTAGGAGTTGAATTATGGGCTGCTGAAGTCGTTTTTACATTGAAAGAAGAATACCCACAATTGCAATTGGCTGTTTTAACGCCATTTCTAAATCAAGAAGAGCGTTGGCAAGATGCTACAAAATCATATTACCAAGACATCATTAGTCAGGCCGATTTTGTTGATAGCATAACGAAAAGACCGTATGACAATCCAGTTCAATTAAGGCAAAAAAACGAATTTATTATCGCAAAAGCAGAAGGCTTGCTATTGCTTTATGATGAAGACAAGCCCGGTTCTCCAACATACTATTTAGAAATAGCTAAAAAACGACAAGCGAGCGAGTCCTTTCCTGTATTATTTATTACCCCGACAGATCTAGGCTTATTAGTGCAAGAAGAACAATTCGACAATTTTAGTACAGAGTGGGAATCGTAATTTAAATTGACAAGAAGGCAAACTTTTGGAAAAATAGAGAGTAAAGCTGTTCATACACGTGGGTAGAGGTGAGGGAAATGAACCAACAAAACATTCGCTTTACGGCGAAAGAAATACTTGAAAAAGATTTTAAAACAAGCATGAGAGGCTATAATCCGGATGAAGTCGATAAGTTTTTAGACGCTATTATACAAGATTACGAACTGTTTCAACGAAAAGTTGAGCTTCTAGAGCAAGAGAATGCACATCTTAAGCGTGAAGTGAAGAAATTATCTGATAGATCGCAGCGTCAAGCACCAACGCAAACAGTTGGCAGCACAAACTATGATATTCTTCAACGATTATCTAATTTAGAGAAGAAAGTATTTGGTAGTAAATTGTACGAGTAGGAGATTCATCAATGATCGACGTTTATATTGATGGTGCAAGTGCGGGAGACCCTGGTCCTTCTGGAGCGGGTGTATTCATTAACTACAAAAACGGTCAGGTTGAAAATCATTCTGTTCCACTTGGACAAATGTCCAATCACGAGGCGGAATATGAGGCTCTCATTATTGCGCTAGATTTATGCATCGAACGTGGAATCAAGATTGTCTCGTTTCGGACTGATTCGAAGTTAATTGATGATGCACTTGAAAAACGCTACGTAAAAAACAAACGATTTCAACCGTATTTAGAGAAGGCGATCTCTCGAATTGACCAATTCGAATTGTTTTTTATGAAATGGGTGCCAAGCAACCAAAATAAACATGCCGATTCTTTGGCAAGGCAGGCTATTCGAAAAAATTGAAATAATTTCCTGTTGAAACTATTCTTTTTTTAAGGTATACTTATTTTTGTCGCTTAAGACAACGTTAAACATTCAGGTAATCGCTGCACGCTTGTCGTGTAGAGGAAAGTCCATGCTCGCACGGACTGCGATGTCCGTAGTGATCGTGCCTAGCCAATCAATAAGCTAGGGTAGTCTGGTTTTGACTGGACTAACGGCAAGGTAAGCACCTACGTCATTTTGATATGGTGTGATGCCTTTGAAAGTGCCACAGTGACGGAGTCCATTTGGAAACGAATGGAGTGGAACGAGGTAAACCCCACGAGCGAGAAACCCAAAATATGGTAGGGGCATCTTCTTAAACGGGAATTGAACTGTTGAGAAGGACAAGGGAGAGATCCCTTGTAGATAGATGATTGCCACCGGAGTACGAGGTTCATCACCGTTTGTAGTACAAAGGTACAGAACATGGCTTATCGAATGTTTAATGGATGATTTTCTTACAGAAAACCCCTTTTAGGGGCTTTTTTTATTTTGCGATGTTTGTCATCACAAGTTTGAAATCGTATAATAGAAGCAATATCTTTGGTAAGGAGTACATAATGGAAAAAGTGACGTTAATTGCAACGGCAACGATGGGGCTTGAAGCTCTTGTTGCTCGTGAAGTAAAAGAATTAGGGTATGATGATGTACAAGTTGAAAATGGAAAAGTAACGTTTACAGCAGATATTTCAGCAATTCCTAAAGCGAATTTATGGCTAAGAACAGCAGATCGTGTCAAATTAAAAGTAGGAGAATTTAAGGCTTATACATTTGATGAATTGTTTGAAAAAACAAAAGCTCTTCCATGGGCTGATTTAATTCCTGTTCACGCGGAATTCCCGGTTATCGGTAAGTCGGTTAAGTCAAAGTTGTTCAGTGTTTCTGATTGCCAAGCCATTGTTAAAAAAGCAGTTGTTGAGAGTATGAAGAAGCGTTATAAACGCGGCTGGTTTGATGAAGATGGACCATTTTATCGAATAGAAGTCGCTTTGCATAAAGACGTCGCGACATTAACGATTGATACAAGTGGGACAGGCCTTCATAAAAGAGGCTATCGCTACTTACACAATGAAGCCCCACTGAAGGAAACATTGGCGGCAGCGATGATTATGTTAACGCCATGGAAGCCTGACCGTCCTTTTGCAGATCCTTTCACTGGCTCAGGAACGATTCCAATTGAGGCAGCAATGATTGGTCAAAACATTGCACCTGGCTTTAATCGTGACTTTGTATCGGAAGACTGGCACTGGATTGGAAAAGATCGTTGGAATGAAGCTCGACAAGAGGTAGAAGATGTTGCGAACTACGATCAGCCTCTAGACATTTTAGGAACGGATATCGACCATAGAAGTGTGGAACTTGCAACGAACAATGCGATGGAAGCTGGATTTGGTGATATGATTACGTTTAAGCAAATGCAGGTGAAAGATTTTAGACATCGCGGAGAGTATGGGATTTTAATTGGGAATCCTCCATACGGTGAACGGTTAGGGGAACGTCCAGAAGTAGAAGAAATGTATCGAGATATGGGGAAGACGTTTAATCAATTTCTAGATACATGGTCGATTTATATGCTGACATCTCATGAAGGGTTTGAAGAGCTTTATGGGAAAAAAGCGACAAAAAAGCGGAAACTTTATAATGGGAATTTAAAGGTTGATTATTACCAATTTTTTGGACCGCGTCCGCCGAGAAAAGAAGCAGACTGATAGTAGAGGTTAACTCACATTTTGAGTTAACCTCTTTTTTGAGGTGTATTCATTAATTATGGTTCTTGTGCTTGCGTAATAATGAAAGTGCATTTTGCTAAAATAGAGAAGAAAAAGCTTAAATCCTAATTTATTCACTAACATTGACATAAATAGAGTCCATTCCCATTTTATCTTTCATACATAATATATAGGAAGAAAGAGAGGTGTGAAAAGCTTGAAAAAAGATTACTTGCGCTGGTCAAAAACTCCTTACGCCGGGGAATCGACACCACCAACTAACCCGGTGACTCCTTTAGCTGGCTCATGGTCTCTATTTTATTTTAAACGTAACAAAAAAGGAAAGATTGTTGATCCTAATGGAAAAAAGCTGAAATTACCTATAACACACCCTAAGTTAATTGATTTCGACCAAGAGTTAACGGTCGTTCAGAATACACTTGAGAATCTTACTTCTGAGCAAAAGAACATCGGGATATACTATGGAACAGGCGTCCCTACGAAGCAATGGACACCGGTTATTGACCGCTTAATTGATACGTATGGATTAAGTCCTACGTATGCAGTACGGTTGTTAGCAGTCATACAGGCTGCTATAAATGACACAATGATTATCGTATGGGAATTGAAATATCGTTGGGATGTAGCAAGGCCCAATCAATATGATCAGTCGATGAAAACTGTGTTATGTACACCACGCTTTCCTGCATACCCATCAGGTCACGCAACTATGTCTGGTTGTACAGAGGTGTTACTAAGTTATTTATTCCCAAAAGAGACGGAAAAACTGAAAAAAATTGCAGAAGACAATGCAGTAAGCAGGTTATATACTGGCGTGCACTTTCCTTCAGATAATGATGAAGGACTCCGGTTAGGAAGATATATTGGTAGACTTATTGTTAATCATTTGATAACGCAACAAGATGGTGAATTAAGACCAATCGATCAACCATACACTGACTTTTTAGATGCAAATATTTTTCCAGACAACTTCCGACAATTCATCCCTTATGATTTCCCTACCACCTGTACTTCTCTTGTACAAGGCGATGTGAAATTTATCAATAATGTTAGTAAAGTATCAAAACCGTTGTTATATCTAAATCGCTTGATTGAGTACCAAATCAAGGAACCATGGAAAAAAACATAAATGCAACACTACAGATTGAGTCATCATCCAAAAGATAATGGCTCTTTTTTGGGACTACTAAAATTAGTCTGACGAGTCGTTATTAGATGAAGAGGAGAAGCAATAAAAGGCAATGGCTACAACTTTTGTATCCTTTGTTTTTTCTATAGAACAGCCGATTACCCGGACGTAAATTTATTTTGATGAACAAGGATATAAAGATCATAAAGGATGTAAAAATAAAAAAGCTGTATAATGGATCGGTTCATGGAAGAATAATAAGGAAAATTGTGAGGAGAAATATATAAATTCCATGAATCAAAATTACATCAAAAAGACAAATGAACTTTATAATCTAGTGGCTCAAGCACAATCTGAAATGATACAAGAATGGATTAACAATGTAGTTTTTACTGGACCTTGGTGGTTAGGTGTAAGTTTAAGCATCATACCTTGGGTAATTTGGGCATATTTTCACAAGAAAGAAAGTAGAAATCGAATGCTTTTTGCTGGCTTTGGTATTATTATGGTTTCTTCTTTTTTAGACTTTTTAGGTGTGCAATTAGGTTTATGGGTTTATTACTATGAGATGATCCCGTGGATTCCTGCGTATGAACCTTGGGATGGGACTCTGTTACCTGTTTTTATTTTAATGTTGATCGAATATAAACCGAATGCTTCACCGTATCTAAAAGGGCTCATTTTTTCAGTTGTTTCAGCTTTTTTAGCTGAGCCATTTTTTGAATATGTAGGATTATATAAAGAGATTCATTGGAGCAATTTTTACTCATTTCCTATTTATTTTCTGATTTTTTTATTCGGTTATTGGTTAAGTAGAAGAAATCATTTTCAAATTTATTGGTCTGTTAAATGATTGTATTAGTTATCATACTACTTTTGAGTCAACACCTTTAAAAGGGGTGTTGGCTCTTTGCTTTGTTTCTTAGTACAAACAAACGTTCCTGCAGTTAAGAAGGTTCTAAATTGAATCATCAGTCGTATCATAATTATAGAGGTACTTATGGGTTATACAAAACAAATCTATTGATTAATTTATGTTGAAGGGACGATATATATGATTGCAATCGGGTGGATTGACTTGGTGATTTTGGTTCTCGCTTCTTACAGACTTACGAGATTAATTGTTTTTGATGAAATTACTTCTTTTATTCGAAGCCCTTTTTTGACGGTGTCTTATCAAGAAAATGATGCTGGACAATTAATTGAAAGTATTGAATATAAAGGAGATGGATTACGTAATTGGGTTGGGAGGCTTCTCAGCTGTTATTGGTGTGTAGGAATTTGGTCTTCGTTTGGGGTCGTCTTACTATATATTTATATGCCTTCCTTTTTTCCATTACTTCTAATTCTAGCAGTGGCAGGGGCTGCAGCTTTTATCCAGTCGAAATCTGAATATTAATAAAGATTTCATACAAATAAAACGATCCCATGTATGTTATAAAATAACTTAATCCGAATAATGGACATATGAAAATGTCTCCTATTCGGATTTTGTCATTTTATACCGAGAATTAATGTTTGTATAAAAACAAATCATTTTTGTGGTATAGACTAGTTATCCAAAAGTAAAAAGGGCTGTTCCTGTTTAGTTTGAAATAAATTTGATATGGAATAAAACAGTCGCATGAGAAAAATTACGAAAGGGCTTGTTTAAAAGAGAAAAGTCTAAACAAACGGAGCATGAATTGAATACGATAAGATTAGTAAAGAAGGGCTAAGTAATAAAGCTATTACTATTAGAAATGCAAACGTAGAAACAACAGTATAGCAATTAATAATCAATTTAAATAGACTAAATAAACAAGTTCAATTATAACAAATCGTAGCAATGAATATACTTTTGCAGTTTAATTGTATACTTTTTTAAAATTTTTACACAGAAGTAATTACCTTCACAAAAAAGGAGTGAATTTAAATGAAGCCTCGTAAACCAATCGTGATAAATAGACCCGCGAAGAAAGCATCTGTAGAAAAAGTAAGAAATGAAACATCACAACCTAAAGTAAAGAGAAAGAAAACTATTGTCAGGGCAGGATGCTGCTTACGAAAAAAGGGTTAAAGCAACTAAATAAATACACACTTCCAAATGCGTTACGTTACGCTAGATATCCAGGTTCTTTCAATGCTGTACTTTTCCATTTACCTGCTTAGGTAAGCAAGCGAAGTTCACAAGAAAGTGAAATCACATACTTCTAAGGAGGTTATAATGGTACGATATTTTATTAAAGTGAAGGGAAAAGTACAGGGCGTCGGCTTTCGGAAATATACAAAAAAAATAGCCCGAAAATATAATATTGTAGGATGGGTTCGTAATGTAGTAGATGGAACAGTTGAAGCTGAAATCCAAGGTGAAAATGAGTACGTGGATCAAATCCTAAAAGCATTGCATAGAGGAAGTTCATCATCGAAAGTGCGCTCGGTGGAAGTGAAAAAAATGAAAGGTCTGAAAAACTACAAGTCTTTCAAGATATTGTATAACTCAAAAGTATAAGCCGTTTCTTAGGCTGCTGAAAAAGGTACGGTTGTCACCTTTTTTCAGTGGCCTTATACTTTTTCAGCAGCCTTCTATTGATAAAAAAACTTATAATGATTGAATGGTTTCTATTTTATTAAATTACATACTTTCCCTCCTTCATATGCCCTTCCTAATTACACCTTCAAGAATAAACTAGTTAGAAGAGAACCGTAATCGCATGAACGGAGGGGGATAGAATGAAAATAAATGGTAGAGACAAATGGAGAATGTATCTTGCTATGAAAAAAAACAAGAAACTTAGCAAGTATCTTGTTGATACAAAGAGATGGTCGAAAAAGAACTTTGATCTGATGTTATCGAAATATAAATCAATCGTAGTGAAGCCAAATAAAGGCTTAAAAGCTAGGGATATATATTTTATTACTGAAAAGGAAAAAGGCTATGAGATTCAAATATACGACAGAAAATACTTTTTTATAAAAAGAGAAGAAGTATATAACCTTATGAAAAGCAAGATACGACAGGCCACCTATATTATTCAAAAACGTATTTCAATGGCGAATATAGACGGAAGACCATTTGATATTCGGGTCATTATTCAAAGAAAATCATTGTCTTCTCCTTGGACAGCAACAGCTTATAAAATAAGAGTAGCGAAAGAAGGGAGGATGGTTACGAATGCAAGTAAAGGCGGGACTATTCTTACCTATAAAGTAGCAATGAACATGTGTAATATTCCTAACCATATAAAGAAGAATTTATTAGCGAACATCAAGGAAGTGTCCATCCTGGCGTCCAAAACGTTAGGGCCTTATTATCACAATCAGCGTCTTTTTGGTATCGATATAGGAATAAAAGAAGATGGGTCTCTTCACATTTTTGAGATCAATCGCAGACCGTTATTAAAAGGATTCTCTAAACTCCAGCAAAAAAGAATTAGAAGGTTTATTAGAAGGAAGTAAGTTTAATAAGTATTTCTTTTCCATTACTAAAAAAGGAGGATGAATGATGGCAGTGCGGTTAAGAGGAAGAAATAAATATAAAATGTACTTAGCATTGAAACAAAATAATTACCTTGAATCGACTCTTCCTCACACAATGATGTGGAGTGAAAAAAATTTTATAAGTATGTTACGAAAATATAAGTCAGTTGTTATTAAACCAAACAACGGCCAGCAAGGACAAAAGATATACTTTGTGAAAAAAATTGAATCTAAGTACTTTGTCTATATTAATAAGAAACGTAAGGTATTTAAAAAAAGAAAAAGCGTTAGTAACTATATTAAAAGAGTTACGAGCAAAAGAAAATTTATTATTCAAGAAGAAGTGGATCTTGCTAGAATTGACGGGAAACGATTTGATTTTAGAATTATCGTTCAACGAAAAGAGAGGAATCTTCCTTGGATGGTAAATGGGATGATTGTCAGAAAAGCAGGTAAGGGCTATAAGGTAACAAACAGACGGCGCCATGGGGTTGTCATGTCAGTAGAAGAAGCAAGGAAAAAAATCAATTTTAATGAGAAAGAAATAAAAAAGGTAGCTCATTTGGCAGCTGAAACATTAGGGCATTCTCTTCCTAACCAAAAGATCTTTGGTGTCGACATTGGGATGAAAAAGGATGGTTCTCTTTATATTTTCGAATTAAATCGATGGCCTTTATTAGGTGGGTTTCGAAGCTTGAACGATAAAAGCCAAATAAAAAGAATAATGTCTTTCAAAAAAGCGGCTAGAAAGAGATGAGAATTAGAAGCAAAATGGATAGAACCATGAGGAAAAAACGGAAATTCTCAAAAAAAGGGATTAAAATAAAATAGTACCTTGTAAGGGTGGAGATCACTAGTTCGATCCCAGTACGGGTATTGTATAACAGGAATTTAGTTTTGGAGTAGTATAGATGAATTGTGGCAGATTGGTGGCAAAATCAATCAAACTATATCATATACGTAATTAATTATGACTTTACGAATGTTGATTTCGCAGTTGGTCAAGCTGAATGTTCAAACATTGAAAAATTATAAAAAGGCATATGACTTCATATATAGTCATATGCCCTTTTTAGGCTTATTAATAATGAGTTTGAACGTTAAAAGTTAGATTACATATTATGGTATGAAATAAGAAAGGAGACGACTTATCTATGATCCATCCACACACGGAGCTGCGGTTTGTAAATGAAGAAATTGGATTCGGTGTTTTTGCTACAAAGTTCATTCCAAAGGGAACGATCACTTGGGCTTTAGATAATCTTGATCAAATTTTAGATCATTCATTTGTTGATACTCTTGACCTAGAACGAAAGGAAATTGTAGAAAAATATTCTTATCGCGATAGTGAGGGCAAATATATTCTTTGTTGGGATCTTGGGCGATATGTTAATCATAGCTTTAATGCAAATTGCATTAGTACACCATATGATACGGATATAGCTGTTCGAGATATACAACCTGGAGAACAGTTAACTAATGATTATGGGTTTCTGAATCTAGACGAGTCATTTACTTGTTTGCCTGAAGAAGGAACGGACAGAACACAAGTAAATAAGGAGGATATTCTTCATTACTACAAGGAATGGGATCAATTAATTTTGAATGCATACCAATTTTTTGATCAAGTCGAACAGCCTTTAGTCCATCTTATTCCTACAGTATATAAACAAAAAATGAAGCTCGCAGCAGAGAAACGGGAAGTTATTGATTCGATAAAAACTCTATACTATGAAGGAAGAAATAGTAAGTAATTATACTAGTAACTAGTTAAATAGTTTGGAGAGGTAGAGGAAAAGGATGTCAAAAATAACATTAAAAGCGATTGATGCTCCGTTTCGTCAACTAAGAATAAATAAAACAATAGCAGAAAAACACAGTATTCATAATGATAACATCATACTTAAATATGACAATTTTATTAAATATAAAAAGTCCAATAATTCAGGCTTTAAGTAAATCATTTTATTCATAACTTCTTATATTTAATATATAGATAAAAGAACGTAAGAAATACGGTCTTAAAGCAGCACGTCGTGCACCTCAGTTCTAAAAAAACGTTAATATATCTACGTTTCAAAGCTCTCAAGGCTCTATGCTTGGGGGTCTTTTTTTGTCGGGAAAGAGGGATTTGACCACGGACGTATTTATTTTAGCTAAATTCGTTTCAATTTGGCTTGTGCACGATTTTTTTAATAGTGTGATAATATATCATCTAAACTAATTAATCGCTTAGAAGCCTTGTGGACGTTTGAATAAGAAATTCACCTTCAACATTGGTAAGTGTCTTGGAAAAACGGGGTATATTATCCATTTTTCATTAAGTGAAAAAAGCCCTATAAAATAAGGCTTTTAGCAAATCGTTTTATTCCCAGTTTCTTAACAATTAACTGTTAATTTTCGTTACATCACAATTATCGACTTAATTATCCATAAGCATCTTTAGGATTTTACTTTTAGTCTGTCCGCATGATAACACATTCCTTTTGGTTAATGTAAAATGGAATATCCATGTCAAAAAAAATTGTTCATGCGGACTTTATTTTTTGCCTTCTTGAAGATTAAGGGGGTAACGAGGTGTGAAGCTTAAGATATTAAATTAAACCAACTACTTTTTGTCGGCTTGGTTATTGATAATGACTTGCGTATTTTCGCACGCTCTTTTCTTGTGCAATATATTTGGCATACTCAAGTAGATTTAAAAAAGATTGATTGACTGTTTGTTGATCAAACGCTTTGTGAAGAGAGACTTTTGCGCTTCGTGAATTACATTCAATTAACCATAACTTATTGTTTTTATCGAGAGCAAAATCAATGCCCATTTCTCCGCATCGACCATATCCTTCTTCAACCTGCTCATATACTCCTTTAAGAAATTGCGTTACTTCATTCTTGAAGATATTTACATATTCATCTGAATACTTAAGAACGTTCTTATAAAACGAGTCAAAAGTATAACTTTCTGAATGTGTCGTGATTGGTGAGTTCTTTTTTCCACGGCGAACAGCAATGGCTGTGACTTCTATATCACCATAACCGTTGCGCTGCACTTCTGCTCTCATATCCACCAAATGTCCATCAACCGTCAAAAGATTAATCCCTTCTTGCATGATGAATTCCTTCTTATAAAAAGAACGAATGGTTTTCTGAAATGCTTCAAATGTATTTACGCGATGTTCTATAAGGTTCTTGTTGAAATAGCTGCAATGATACCCTTTGTCCGGTTGCTTAATAATACGCATAACCTTCTTGCCACGTCCACCAATATAAGATTTTAAGTAAACAGTATTTGTGCGTTTAAACATTTTGGTCAAATCTTTAAAGTTTTGGCATTTTCGGGTTAACGGAACATGTGAACATAGGTCTTTATTCTGAAGAAGAAGTAGAGAGACCTCCCAATTATTAAATCCTTTAGGGCTATTTAAAAATTTTACTCCTCTTTTTTGTAATTTACTTCGAATAGTTTGATTTAGACTTCCGCTTCGACGGTAAAATACATCGGGAAGTGAAAATTCGCCTTTTTCCCATCGGTTTGTGGATGGATTAAAATATATGCCATAAATAATATCGCGATTAAAATCAATCTCCTTAAGGGTGAACATATATAATTTCGTTTTGGCTTTTTCATTGGCTTCCTGGAGTTTAATTATGTTTAACGGTGGTTTTTGTTTTTGTAATCGCCGTAGTGTCCTACGGGTGATCAAAACTCCAACAGTTGTTTCCTTGTTATTGTTGGTGGTTGAAGACAATGTACTCATGTATTTTATCCCTCTTTCTAATAACGTTTAATATCCAATATTAATAGATAGTAAGACCCCCAGATCAGGTGAAAACACCGATCAAATGAATTCTTTCATAGTTTTTATATAAGGAGCTGTTACGCGCTTAACACATGTGCTTGCTCTTATGTTATGTAAGCCAGTGGGGAATGTATAGGCTGTTGGGTAGTAGAGAAATCATTATTTGGTATCTCTCAATCAAATGGGCAGTAGCGTATGTGTGGAGCTATTGCCAATCCCTTTAGAAATTTTATAAAGGCACGTTTATTAACCTTTTTTTATCCATTATAGTTAACTAGCCCTTTTTATTTTTTTAGACAGATATGTATACATTCCTCTAGTCAGATTCGTAATATGTTTTGAAGACGGCGAAGAGGTTATTTTTATTTGTTTAGTGAATTACAAAATTAGCACAACCTTCTAATCCGTTGGAATATGGGGGTGACATCAGCCAACAAGTGTTTGAAAAATATAAAAAAATATCAGTTTAACTAGGGGGATATAAGGTACAATTCTGTCTATTTTAGAATAAATTAAAAAGAAGTCTAGAAGGAACTACCGAAGGAAAGGTGGTAAGTACATGATCGGCATTATACTTTCTACAAGTATTACAAAGCGCGTTTCAGTTAAAGACGAAAGTAACTGGGATCCATATATTCAGTTTTACACTAAGCAAGCTCGTAAACATCAAGTGGATCTTTGTTTTTATTCTTTAAAGGATATTTCTGTAAAAAGTAAACAGGTTAAAGGTTTTGTCTATTCATACAAAGATCACAAATTAGTCAAAAAACAAGTGCCTCTCCCAAAAATAAATTTATATAAAGTTAAAGCCTATTTAACCAATAAAAAAGCGATTGAGAAAGTGAAACGGTTAAAGGAAGATGGTTTTATTATTTTCAATGCTTGTTCCAAGCGTGAGCACAGAGACAAATATAAAAGTTATAAATATTTATCAACATTTAGCCATATTAGACCGCATTTACCGGAAACAACAACATTATCGTATGAAAAACTTTCTAACATGTTAAATAAATACACCGAGGTTTTTATTAAACCAAAAAGAGGAGGCCAAGGAAATAAAATATCTATTATCCGAAAAGAGGGCAATGCATATCGGATTGTTTATGTTTACAAACGAACAAAAAAAGAAGAAAAAATCTCCAATAACCAATTAAGAGATTTTTATAAACGGAAATTTCTATCTCCGTCCAAATTTATTGTTCAACAAGGTATTCCTTTAAAAACATATAAAGGCAACAAATTTGATTTTCGGGCTTCTCCTCAGAAAAACAAACTTGATCGATGGCAAGTAACAGGGGTGATGGCAAGAATTGCTACAAGAGGATGGGATGTAACGAACATAGATCAAGGTGGAAAATCCTTTTATAAATTAAGCAAACTAATCAATCCGCAAACAAAAAAGAAAATTAAACGTTTAAATATTCAAATTGCTAAAGTGCTTGAAAAACGCTTTCCCTATTTAAACGATTTAGGTTTGGATTTTGCGGTAGATAAAAATGGGAAAGTTTGGTTCTTAGAGGACAACTTTGTACCTAACCGAAAGAAAGCTAGTCAGAGAAGAAATCGTATTCCTTTTGCAAATGTGTGCTCACTTTATAAAAAACAGTAGGAGCAAACGAATAGAGTGAATGAATGTATCATATTAAAAACAAAGAAATCTTTTGGAGAGGTGAAAGAGTGAATGGGAGAAAAACATGAATACGGTTTTGACACGAAGACATTGCATGCGGGGCATGAAGCTGATCCGACAACTGGATCAAGTATTGTACCGATTTATCAAACGGCCGCATACCAATTTAAAGATATGGAACACGCTTCAAGAGTATTTGCATTAGAAGAAACAGGGAACATTTATAGTCGAATTATGAACCCTACGGTGAAGGTTTTTGAAGAACGAATGGCCGAGTTGGAGGGAGGAGTGGGTGCTTTAGCGCTTTCCTCTGGTCAGGCGGCAACTACCTATTCAATTTTGAATATCGCTTCTTCTGGTGATCATATTGTCGTTTCATCATCTTTATATGGAGGAACCTATACCTTGTTCTCTCATATTTTCCCCAGGTTCGGGATAAACGTTAGCTGGGTAAAGACGGATGATTTAAACTCTTTCCGTGAAGCCATAAACGGTAAAACGAAAGCTGTTTTTGTAGAAATGCTCGGTAATCCGAAAATGGACGTTCCCGATATTGAAGCAATTGCGTCGATAGCTCATCAGGAGGGAGTACCTCTGATCGTAGATAGTACGTTCTGTACACCGTACTTGTGTAGACCTATTGAACACGGTGCTGATATTGTCGTTCATTCAGCAACTAAGTTTATTGGAGGGCACGGTACTACGATAGGAGGAGTAATTGTTGATTCCGGTAAATTTAATTGGACTAATGAAAGATTTAAAGAATTTTCGGAGCCGAATCCACAACGTGATGGCAAATCACTTATTGATGCTTTCGGAGATATGGCCTACATTATAAAAGCCCGAGTAGAACTTCTGAGCAACTTAGGAGCATCCCTCTCACCTTTCAACGCTTTTTTATTCATCCAAGGATTAGAAACGCTTTCCTTACGTATGCAAAGGCAGAGTGAAAATGCTTTACAAGTTGCGCAATTTTTGAATGACCATCCTCAAGTAGGCTGGGTTAATTACCCTGGATTGGAGGATGATTCCTATTATAAACAGGCCAAGAAATACCTTTCTAAGGGGAAAGGAGCTATTTTAGCATTTGGCGTGAAAGGCGGTCAAGAGAGTGTAAAGAAAGTGATCAATAGTGTTAAACTCTGTTCTCATGAGGCAAATGTAGGAGATGTTAAATCACTGATCATTCATCCTGCTACAACAACGCACGGGAAATTAACGGCAGAAGAGCAAGCTAAAGCCGGTGTAACGCGTGATATGCTGCGTCTATCGGTTGGACTTGAAAATGTAGAAGATATCATTTATGATCTGGATTGCGCTTTGAAGTTATGCGATAAATAACTTAGTTGAACCGATAAATATGGCATCTGAAGCAGTTAAAATACTCGAACTTTTTGGGGTAGAGAAGAAGTTAAAGTGAAAGGGCACCCTATAGATTAGGCACTTTGAAGAGTGATTTTCTATAGGGTGCGTTAATGTGAAATTTTAAAAATAGAGTCGGATTGATGGGGGGGGAATGAAACCCTAAAGTTTTAAAGATTGATGTATTTATACAGCCCTTGTGAATTGAAAAAGAAATAAATCTAACTATTACCGTAGATTTTAATAGAATTTAAAGAAGATGATGTCTGTACTGTACAGGCATCATCTTCTTATGTGGGATCATTCACCCTTATTTTTAAGATTATCCGTATTTTTCTTTCTTTGGGGAGTATCTGGAAGTTCGTTTACCGATATGACATCATTGGTCTTTTTGATCGGTTTTTTCCAATGCTGTTCATTGTTCGGCAAATCATCAAACCAAGCAGCATCCGGAGGACAATCGAGTACCATAAACTTGCCATAGTCCTCATCCCTAGATTGATGGTATTTAAGATAGGCCTTACCCTTATCAATAGCCAGTATCTCAATTTTCCCTGAAGTGTGGCTCATCACAAGTTTTACACGTTTTCCTAAACCGGAAGTTTTTGCTTTTGCTTTTTCAACAATTTTATAAGCTCGCTCAAGTGAGAGGACAAATGAATCGTTACCTGCGACGGGTCTATTTATAAAAAAGTAATATGGTGTTACCCCTGCCCAAGATAATTTATCTAGCAATTCGCTAAGTATAGCAGAATCATCGTTTATTCCTCTTAATACCGGTGTTTGGTTTACTACGATTACACCGGCATCATGTAGCGCCTTGAAGCATTCTTTTGCCTCTTTGGTAATTTCTCTAGGGTGGTTAATATGCGCCATTAAATATATACGGTTTTCTTCTGTAGAATTTTCCCTTAGCAATTCTAGCAGCTCTTTGTCTTCATATATTCTCATAGGGTTAAAAACAGGCATTTTTGAACCGAGTCGTATGATTTTGACATGTGGGATGGATCTTAGTCTTTCAATAATTAAACGAAGTTTTTTTGTAGCTAAGGTCAAAGGATCCCCGCCGGTTAACAATACGTTGTTAATTTCGGGGTGGTTCTCGATATAGTCGAGACCCTCACTTACATCCATCATGGCCTCCTTTACATCGGTACGGAATAAACGCTTGCGGAAGCAGTATCGGCAATAAGCTCCACAGACCTCGGATACTAGCAATAAGGCCGTTGTACTATACTTATGCTGGCACCCTTTCACTACATAATTTGTATCTTCATCAGAAGCATCCCAGCGACCGTATTCCTGAAGTTCGTCAGTAGAAGGGATAACCAATCGCTTCAGTGGGTCATTTGGATCTGACCAATCAATGAGATTTAAATAATAGTCATTTACACGGAAAACATATTTTTCAGTTATTTTTTTTAAATTCATTTTTTCTTCTTCAGATAAATAGGTAATCTTTTCTATATTGGTTATATATTTTGGTTTCATAACATTTCAATCCTTCCTTGTACATGTTTAAAAAAAGAAAATTCAGTGCATCGAAGAATATAATTTTTAAAACGATGCATTATGAATCATAATCTAAGACTAAGAGGGATTGACTTTAGCCATGGTAATATAACATAACTATAAATAAATGTGATAATTAAACTAGGCTGCTAGATTATTCCTCTCAAATAAATACTCAGAGTCAGTGAATCAAATAAAAAATTCAGACGGTTACTCTCAAAAGCTATCAATTATTCTGATAAATAAATTTTCCATATTCCAATGGGTTTAAAAAAGCTTTTTTAACTGTTTCTTCATCATAAGCTTTGTGTAAAGAAACTTTTGCTGATTTCGCATTACACTCAATAAACCAAAGACCTCCTTGATCATCCATACCAAAATCAATACCGATTTCACCAAAAGAACCAAAATTTTCCTCTACGTTTTCATATACTTTTTTTAGAAAACTGTCTACGCTATTCCTTTTTTGGATGATTTCATCAACACTATAGTTAAAAAATTTGTTGAAGAATTCTCCAAAGGAATATGCTTTTGAATGAATGGTGATAGGAGAATTTTGCATTCCGAAACGAACAGAAACACCTACAACTTCCAAATCACCACTTTTATTCCTTTGGACCTCTGCACGAAAGTCAACTAATCTATTATCTATGGACATTAGAGGAATTGCTTGCTGAATAATAAATTCTTTACCTTTAAAGAAGGAGCGCAAGAATTTGTATACATCGTCAAGACTCTGTATATGTTTAATAACTAATTGATTAATAAAGTATTTGAGTTCAAAGCTCCCATCTTTGTTCTTTTTCAATCGAATGATTTTTCTTCCTCTGCTGCCATTAATTCCTTTTATATATATTTTATCTTTGTTCTTCATAAAAGACCTTAAATCACTAAGGTCTTTACAGCGTTTAGTCTGAGGAAGGTGAGGTTGTAATTCAGGAACCTTTTTGAGGACTTCATGCGTTCTCCATTTATTAAAATGCCCTTGTGAGTTTACCTTTTTAATACCTAACTTTGAGAATTTTCTTCTTATTGACTTCACTTTTCTTTTCTGTGATTTTAGAAAGCCACCAGATCTATCATAGAGAATATCAGGAAGAGGAAACTTCTTTTTCTTCCAAATGCCCTCATGCTCATTAAAATACGTACCTCTAATAGTAGAATTTTTTAAATTTACATCAAGGGCTGAAAAAAAATATAATGTAGTACCTGCTTTTATGCTTTCGTTTGCTAACATTTCTATACGAAAGTAAGATGTTAAATTATAGTTTTGATTATTTAATTTTCGGATGACCCCGTTGTTTATAAATACTCCAATAATTGGTCTTTTCATAATGTTTCTAAATACCTCCTGATACTAAAATAGCTTCACTTACTCCAATTTTTTTTATCTTGAAGGTGATAAATCTTGGATTATGCGCAACTCCTCTCAGTTTCTCTGATTTGGTTATCAGTCTCATCAATGCCCAGATTCGAAAATCGAGGGGGCAATTTGAATTCCGTATTCGGTGCTTACCTCATTTATGATATGCTGTAACCGTATGATGTGTCCGCCCTCATCGACACTAATCCAAGACGCCGCAAGCATAGCTCACCTATAAGAAAATGGATATCAATGTAGAAGGTGTTTCTATTTGACCTAGGTGTTGATAAAAAACGATATCGTCGCTGTCCTTCTTGTTAATCCTGTATACCGACGGCCCTTTAATATACAACTACCATAGATAGTACTTAGTTCCATACATACTACGAGTTAAACTAGAGGATTGTATACATATTTACCCAATAAAAGGAAAAAACTATATTGCTCGTAGTTTGGTTCGCTGTCGGTAGATCGATCGTGGCATCATTATCATGGTGCCTAAATAAGACATGCGATTTTAAACACCCTCTACTAGGTAAGTTTTTATATGAAACATTAACTTGTATCATAAAGGAGGATGAAACATTATGATTAAAAGACCTGTAAAATATATGTCTAGAAATGAAAGGGAAACACGGGTACAACAAAAGTACCTTAATCCAATGTACAGCCCCAGATAGTAAGCAGGGGAGTTGCAGCTTACGTGGAACATCTTAACTGATCAAAGATGAATGAAAAATGGGTTCGGGGGTCCATATGTTGTCAGCCCCAAAACCCACTCATAGAAAGCTTAAACCCATGCATCGTATTCACTGATTGCTTAGAAAATGTTCAAATTGAATATTCTCTATAAAGTTAAACGGAAAGGTGAGTAAGTAAGCATTAGGACTAACGAAGTGAGTTTTTATCGTATTAAAGGAACATCCCTTAGATAAAGCCAACATTATACAAATTTGGCTTAACAGAGGGATTAGTCCGTAAAGAGTAGATTACGTTTCTATTAAGTGGTTAAATTTGAATCGTCTTTTTTTGAGATCGATTCTTCTCGATGAATATTGTCTTGCAACTCTTCAATTTCATGAGATAATTCCGCTAATTTGTTCTCTAGTTCACTAATGAGTATAACCTTCGAATCTAGCTGTTCCTCGTAATCAAAGGATTGTTTGAGAAGCCCTTTAAATTGATGCTCTAATTGTTTCAGTATGTCCAGTTCGTTTATTTCAATATTATTATTTACCAAGGAAGGACCATTAGGAAGGAACAAATGTGTATTCTGATTTGATTCATTAAACTTCATAATTATCTCGTTTAAATGATCTTGTGAAGTTTTCATTTCTTGCTTTAGCTGTTCATGTGCTTTTTGCAAAGAGGAATAATTTTCATAATCTTTTTGTAAAATAGCTGCTTTTTCTTGTAATTCTTGATTGAGTTTCTGATTTTTGGTTAGATCTTCCTCGAGTTGAGCAGTTTTTGATAGTAAATTTCGGTTTTTTTGATTCAACTCGGTAATGGTATCTTCATCTACTTGATGTTTTTGTAAAGCCTCTTCTAGTTGTGATTTGGATTGTTCAACTTGCAGTTTGATGTCTTTTTCAACGGAAGTAAATTCCTTCAATTCTGAAATTTCATTCTTTAGTTTTTTTATTTCTGCGTGTAAATAATTATTATCCTTCTCAAGGTTTAGTTTAGCTTGATTAGAATCATGAAGTTCATTTTCCAGCTTTTTAATTTTTTCATTGAGCTTTGTTTGTTGAAGATTTTCTGAATCACGATTCTTTTTAAACTTTTGAATAGAGGCTTCAAGCTCTGATATCTTAGCTTGGGAAGTTTGTTTTTCTTTGGCTAAAAGTTCGGTCTTTAATTTTAAATCTTTTTCGATCGTAGTTCTTTCATCCTTTAGCTTTTTAATTTCTTGTTGCTTTTGCGAAAGAGTAGAGTTGAAAGTTTCTTCTTGTTCCGAATACGCGTCAATTTGATTTCTCAAACCTTCAATTGTCTTCTCATATTTTTCATTGATTGTTTTTAACTCGTTGGACATGATATCGTTCTCTTCGATTAATTGAAGATTTTCATCTTTTAGTTTCTTTAACTGAGAATAGTGATAGTTATTTTCATAATCCTTGACTTTTGCTTGATACTTAGCGAGTTCTGATTTAAAATAGATAATTTTTTGTTGAAGTTGAATCGTATCGGTCATCTTAGTATTGTTTGAGTACAAAGTACAAACCTCCTGTATCATTTTTATATTTTGTTACATATGGAATGTATAATATTAATATGATAAAAGGATGGAGGGGTTACATGTCTAATTGTCCTTATTCGGTAGTTAATTAAGTTTCCTCTTTTAAATAATTAAGAATTTCTTCAAAATCTTCTTTGTTATTAGCGATAACTGTATTCAATTCTTCAAATATCTCCTCAGGAAAAGACTCACTTTCATAGCTACTTTCTGTTCCACGACTTTGTTGAGGGTCTAAATTCTTCAATAAATAGATGAGCAGCATATTTAAAGTGTTACTTTCTAAATAAACAAAACTTCTATTTTTATCTTTTTTATTCCCTTTTAACTGTTCAAGCTGCTCTTTCATAAAATGTTGGGTTAATTGCTTAAACAAGAGTTCACGCTCATGGTTCTCATTATTTTCCATTAAATCCACCTCAATTCACTTTTAAGTTCCATTAACGTAAATTTGATTAACTGCAGGAATGCCTTCCTTATATTCATCACAATAGGAAAATCCCATAATACTACCTGAATATGATTCTTTTGGCAGCCACTTTATTTGGAAGTTTGGAAACGAAATGATCTGATCAGGTTGAAGCGTTTTTTTACCAATGGGTCTTAGCCAATATTCATCCTTATCCGTTTGTTCATTTATTCGTTCCCAGGCACCAGGTGTTTTCATTGAAAGGTTTGTTTTTTTGTTTGCATATTTACCAGAAAAAGTAAATGGAGAATCAGGTGAAAGTTTAATACAAATATATGGGTTGGTAAGTAATTTATTCCCTATGTTATGAATATGATAAGTACCAATAATTAAGCTTTCCTGTTCCTTGTCGTACGAAATTCTAAATGAATATGTAAAATAGCTAATCATATTCATTTTCTGTTTTTGTTTCATTTGTGAAACTAAATCTTTAATTTCATTTAAATATAAACTTGTTTCATTGTTTAGTTGTACAATTTTCTGTTTAAGCTCATCATATTGATTTTTATACATTTTTCTCACCCTTAAATAAAAAATAATGAGAGGAGTATCTCCTCTCATTAAATCTATGCTTTGTTATTAATCATCATCACCACTATTTGGGAATAGTACTGGGCATTGTGGTGGAATTGTAGGTGTTGGGCATTCTGGAGCGAATGGAGATGGTAAGGAAACGATATCTCTAGGTTGACAGAAGTCTGCAAGTAACTCAAGAGTAACTGGGAATGTTGATTGAATGCTTTGACATAAGCGTACAGTTACTCCTAAATCGATAGTAGTCTCTTCATCCTCCTCATCCTCAGTGCCCGCACAATTAAACTGAAATACGAAACAATCTACATCAGTGTAATTAACTGTAACCAATGTACCTTCAGGTGCACATAGAACTACCTGTTCACGTCGTGTGAATGGGAACGTTCCAGCTGAGACCGTTTGACCAGTCGTTGTTGTAACAAAAATGGTAACCTCAAAGCTCTTTTGAATCGTTACGACTTGAAGTGTAATTTGTTCACCATCAATGATAAAGTCTTGATCTTGACGACTTAGAATGACAGCTTCACCTGGTTCAACCGAACATGTAACATTTTCAATGTCCTCACACAATAGTTGTTCTCCATTTACCTCTGGCAAATCTACATCATCTAAGGATAAGTCAAAAGTTGCTTCATTTATGATCCAGTCGTAAACCTTCTCTGTGTTAATACAAAGGAGCTCTTCTTGGCCGCCTTTAAGATTTTTGGCTTGCATGTCGCAAACACCTCCAAATAAAATTAATTTCTTTTCACTTGTAGCATATGATGATAAATAAAGATGGTTACACGTTTAGTAGAATATTTTAAAAACCCTGATGTTGGCCCATTAATGGGACAGTTTGATCCATAATAGAGAGCTCTGTTTTGTCTTAACAGGCTAGAATCTTGTTGAAGATTAACCTTATATATCTGTCACGAATTACTGGTGAAAAAACTAATATATTTGGAGAAGGGTGATGAATAATGGAACAGTATAAATTCAAGGGAACTCAAGATATTGAGACATTAAAGAAAAAACTGTTTGTTTACAAACAGACTTTAGAGTCAATAAAATCGGATAATGTAGTGGAAGATTACCTTTTGACGAAAAATGAGTGTATAGAAATAAAAAAACAAGTTTCTACATTAAAAGGAGAAATACGAAAAATGAAAGAAAATCAAGATTTGCAAAAAAGTGGGTATAACAAAAAAATTAAAAATTTATCAAAACAGGTTGAGTCTTTTAATGATTCGATTCAGCTCTTAAAACAAGATGTGGCTTTTTTAATGAATAAAGTGAACAACCCGAATTTTAATGACCTTATTAATAAAATAGATAAAATGATCGACATTCAGAATACCTCGATTTCCTTAATACAAGAAGGACATATTGAAATGAAAGGTCTTAAAGAAGAAATTGCCCAATCAAAAAAGCAAGATAAAAATGGAAAACAAATGCCTGTCACGGATAGTCCAAGTCAAAAGCATCAACCATCAGGTTACAAGCAACTGCAAAACATGCTTCAATCTTCAAAAAATATTCAATCTTATTTGAATGAAGAAAAAAGAGCTATGCCTAGGCGGCAAGATTATACCCAAAAGTTGCAAACTAAACCGCCATTTCAGCAAGCCATTCCCGTTAAAGGCAAGCAGGTAAAACAAGGTTCAATAAATCCCACTATACCGACACACTATCAAGATCTTAATAAGATGAATGTTTCAAAAAACAAAGTAAAACAAAAATTTAACAAATCTTCGTTTTCATTCAATGAAAAAAATAAGTTGACTTCTAAGTATATGCATAAGACAGAAACACAAAACATTTTTCAGGGGAAATATGATCAAAATTCATCTAAATCAAATCGCAAAAGTATACCGATTGAAACGCAAAATCTAACGAGCAAAGATATGAAAAATGGCACTACTGAAAGTAAGACGGTGAATCAAAAAAGTAGCCAAAATGAAAATCCTGAAGCACAAGTAAGGGAAAATAAGCATACAAATACGAATATAAAGCCACCTATTGAATAGAGAAATGAACCAATGTTAATTGGAAAAAATCCATTACTTTGTTAAAACGTTTAAAGGAGGTATGGGCTATAAAAATTGACAAAATTATTATTCCTGCCACCTGTTTTGAAGAAATAGTTGAGCATGGCAGATCTAACCTACCATATGAAGTATGTGGCTTACTCTCTGGAAATAAGAATAATGTTCAGTCAGTTTGGAAATTAGTAAATGAATTAAAATCTGATAGACGTTTTTTTGTTGGAAAGAAGGTTATTGAAGAGACTTTTAAGCAAATTAATAAGCATAATGAGAAAGTTATAGCCATTTATCATTCACACCCAACGACAAAACCTATCCCTTCAAGTTATGATATTGCTAATCACTTCGATGATGAAATAGTTATGGTTATTATCTCTTATAAATTTAAAAAGCCAAAAATAAAATGTTACCGCATCGAAGCTGGAGGATATAAAGAATGTTTTTTTTTAATTGAGCCGACATCATAGTCTAACCATTTTTTAGGAAATAGCATAAAATAGACTAAAAAGGAGATGTTGGCTTTGAAGAAAAAAAGAGTAATTAAGCAGAGTAGTAGTATTAGACCTTTAAAAAAACCTATTAGTATAGAAGCAACTCCTAAGATCAGGAAAGTAATAAAAAAAGGGGGATGCTGCGGCCGCAGTAGTTAGTTGAGGTGAAGAATAAGGATGGACCGTTCTTTTTTGAGCGGTCTATTTTTTATGTATGTAAGGACTCTAGGTTTTCGATAGTTAATTTTTGCTAGTTTGGAGATTACATTTTTGACTCATTCTTACTACAAAGTCATATCTCGATTATCCATTACCCTCAAATGCCCTTCCTTTTATATTTATTTTTGAATAAACTATCCTAACTTCTTAAAAAGGGAAGAGGGGGAGGGAGTTAAAGTGTCAAGATTAAAAGGAAGAGACAAGTATAAAATGAATTCTGTGATGAGAAAAAATAGACACCTTCAACCTTATTTGCCACATACAGTGAAGTGGAGTAAATTGAACTTTTATGACATGCTGCGTAAACACAAATCCATTGTCATAAAACCAAATAAAGGTAAGAAAGGACAAAACATTTATTTTATAAAAAGCAAACGAGGAAAATATTTAGTTTATATAAAAAGCGCAAAGTGTTTAAGAGTAGGCTTACTGCTTATATATTAGGAAGGCGACAAGAAAAAGAAGATTTATTATTCAACCAGAAATCAAGCTTACTAGAATTGGCAACAAACGCGTTGACTTTAGAGTAATTGTTCAGCGAAAAACGGTGAAAGCCCCTTGGGTAGTAACGGGGATCATCGCTAGAAAAGCAGGGAAGGGGTATAAAGTGACAAATAGACATCGTAACGGTACCGTACTTCCTATACAGCGAGCAATGAAAAAGATGAACCTAGATAAAAATATGATAAATGATAAAGTGAGGGATATGAAAAGAATCTCCTTAATGGCGGCAAGAACGTTGGGATCTTCTTTTGCTCGTCAAAGAATTTTTGCTGTAGATATTGGTATGGATATAAATGGTACTATCTATATTTTTGAATTAAATCGCTGGCCTGGATTGAGAGGGTTCTATAGTCTGAAAAACAAATCTCAAATTAGGAGGATTAGAGCTTATCAGTCTCTTAATGATTGATGGTTCCATATCAAGTGAGTGAAAATCCTATTTAGACAGGGACGCAAAGCACGTTGTATTAGGTAAGTAAACATGTTTTAGATAAGGTAGGTCTATGTTTAATCTTAAGAACAGATGTATCGACCCAAGTTCAGAGAAGATGCCTTACAATAACCGAGAGTGGTTGGCTTACTAGAGGGGATACTATATTCAACAGGACCTATAAGAGTATGGTGTAGTTGTTATGGGTCTAGTCGCTATGTGAAAAAGGAATTAGAAATAAAAAAATATCATAAAAGACAGGGAACCGAAAATATTAATAAAGAGGTAATTCCCTGTTTTTTAAAGAGTACTGTAAAGTTTTTGACTAAAATAATAGATTCATATTCTTTAAGGCCCGAATCTATTAAAGGGTACTATTAGTTCGAATAACTTTTGCTGGAACACCAACTGCGACACTGTTATCTGGAATATCTGAAATAACCACAGCTCCTGCACCAATTGTACAGTTTTTTCCTATTTTGATATTAGGAATAACTGTTACTCCAGCTCCAATATCTGTTAATTTTCCAATAGAAACATTTCCAGTTAATCTACTACCTGGTCCCACGTTAGCATAATCCTCAATTCTACAGTCATGATCAATACTAGCTGAAGTGTTAATAATGCAGCCTTTTCCGATTGTTGTTTGTGGGTTAATGACAGTACCTGCCATGATAGAAGTTCCTTTTCCTATTCTTGAACACTCAGAAATAATACTTTTATTGTGAATGGCTGAAGTAATAGCGAATTCGTTATCAAGTAGAAATGTTATTTTTTCTTTGCGGATTTTTGGGTCTCCAATAGCTACGTGCCATAACTTAACTTTAGATTTCCAATCGAATAAGTTCTTAGTAGAATCCTGATAAACTTTGTATTTTTCCAAAAAGCTTGACAGTGAAGTAGAAAAAAAGATCAATTCGGAAGACTCTTTTTTAAGAATGTTTGTAATCACCTTCGCATGGCCGCCTGCCCCTATAATTCCAATCATCAGTGTGAAGCCCCTTTCTAATTCCCACACTTCTTAATGAACATTTATTTTCGTACAAATATTCTCTCCCTCTTATTTAATTAAGTTATGCACAAACCAGTAAATTCGTGTAACAGAAGAGGGGATGTTTATAATAAAGTTTGCCTTTTTATGATAACCTCATCACGTTTTTTTGTTGATCTCTACTAACTCATGGATCTTTACGGCGCTTTAACAGGGTGTAATCTGTAGAAGAAAGATCTGTCACTAATAAAATGGTGAGGGAATATAGTAATAGGAGATCGTATTATGAAAGTTATGAATGGCATACCGAAACATGATGCTCTAGAAATAGATGTTTAAAATATATTTTAAACATTATTGTGATCCTGAAAGTATATACATGTAGCCTTTTTGCAAAAGCCTTATTTAAGGGAAGGATGGTCATTCTAAATACTTCTGTTGTTTAGAGATAATGTTTTTTTGTAAAGTCTTAACTATGGTATTCCTTTTAATGTCTTAGAACTGTTGGGTTAGGTTGGCTGAAATTTTATTCACATCTGAAAACTAAATATTTAACAAGGCAGGGGTGAGAGATGTGTATGGCGGAGAGATATTAAATCAACATTTGATCTTAAGGTATGGTTTAACGAAAGAGTTTTTTGAAACATTTCAGTCATTAGAGTATAAAACAATTGAACTTCCTTTACTATTAATCAATCATTATTATAAAATTATCCAACCGATTGTTGATCAAAAAAGGTTTGATTCATTGTATATTGAAAAAAAGAGATATTCGTTTAAGTCAATGCCGGATATTCAAAGGAATTTGCATCGGGGACCAACATGTGTAAGAGATTTATCATCTGTAACTCATCGGAATGCTGTTCTCGTACCAGGTATATTTCTGCCGTTAGCATTGAAACAACTGAATAATGATCGCGTCATTCTTATAATATCGAATAAAAAAGATGAGATGGCTATTCGGAAGTACTCTATTCCATCAAATTTTGAAATTTTTTATTTTAGAGATTCAGTAAGAAGTACGAAGACTTCAAAAAGTGAAATAGAAACGTTGAAGAATAATGTGGGACGAATCATCACCTCTAATATTGAGCATGAAGTATTTGGTACATCTAAATTTCAAACATGGATAGTCGCAAGAAGTATAGCAGCTATGAAAGAGGTAGAAGTTCTTGAGAATTTAATTCGTCAAAAAAACATTGGTGTAATACTAGATCATACAGAATTAGTGAATCCCGGCAATGCATTAGCTCTACTGGCTCTTAAATTTAATCTTCCATTCATTAATGTTCAGCATTACCTAGCAACAGATGCATCCATCATTCCCTCACGTGCATCCTATTACTGTGTTTGGGGGGAGAATTTTAAAAGATGGCTGGTAAATAAGGGTATTTCTCAAAAAAAGATTATACCTGTAGGTAGTCTTCGATTAGAGATGGATAATTTATCATCAACGGTTAATCGCGCTGAATTAACGATGCAGTTAAACATACCAACCAATCATCAAATTATACTATTAACGACTCAACCGTTTTCCGAAAGAGTTAATACGACCATTATACAGTGGCTTTTAAATGCAATTAAAGATCAACCGTTTTCAGTTATTGTTAAGAGTCACCCAAACGATCATGTAGACTATAGTAGTTATGTTCAATATGTTACAGAGAAACAAAACATGATCCTCAATCCCTCTGGATTTAATTTATATGATCTTCTGAAAAATTCTGATTACTGTATGACTATTTCCTCCAATACAGCGATAGAGGCTGCAATGTTTGGAAAAGGAATACTAGTTCTACAGCCACAACTCGAATATAACTTCTTTCTAAACTATAATGACTATCATTGCCACCTTGCGAAGGCAACTGCAGGAGCAGTTATTGAAAATGAAAAAGATTTAATTGTTACATTAAAAAAACTAGATCAAGACCCAGTGTTTAAACGTAACTTAATTAGAAAAGCTGAGCTATTTTTAAATAATACGCTAAGAGCAGGCGGGGCTCCTTCTTATCGCATTCGTAAACTAATAAAATCTCTACTAAAAAATAAAAGTTGAAAATTTTTAGTTTTATACAAAATAACTAAAACTAAAAAAGGCAGGGTGAGAAATGTGTATGGTGGAGAGGTATTAAATCATCATTTAATTTTAAGGTATGGTTTAACAAAAGAGTTTTTTGAAACATTTCAGTTATTAAAGTATCAAAATATTGAACTTCCTTTACTTTTAATCAACTATTATTATAAACTCATCCAGCCTACAGTTGATCAAAAAAGGATTGATTCATTTTATATTAAAAGAAAGAAATATTCGTTTAAGTCTATGGCAGACATTCAGAGGATCTTGCATCGGGGGCCAAAATGTGTAAGCGATTTATCATCTGTAACTCATCGGAATGCTATTCTCTTGCCAGGCATTTTTCTGCCATTTGCACTGAAGCAGCTTTATAATTATCCCGTCGTTCTTACAATATCAAATATTAATGACGAGATGGTGATTAGAAAGCATCGTATCCCATCAAATTTTGAAATTTTTAAATTTAGAGATATAGTTAAAAACACGGAGATATCAAGTAATGAAATAAAGTTGTTGAAGAACAATGTGAAGCGAATAATCGCTTCTAATCAAGAACATGAAATATTTGGTACTGCTCAATTTCAAACATGGATAGTAAGAAGAAGTATAGCAGCTATGAAAGAAATAAAAGTTCTTGAGAATTTAATTCGTCAAAAAAATATTGGCGTAATGCTCGATCATACAGAGCTAGCAAGTCCAGGGAATATATTAGCTTTACTGGCTCTTAAATATAATCTCCCATTTATTAATATACAATATCTTTTTCCATCGGATGGATCCATTATTCCCTCACGTGCGTCCTATTATTGTGTTTGGGGCGACAATTACAAAAGGTGGTTGATGAGCAAGGGTATTTCTCAAGAAAAGATAATACCTGTTGGCAGTCTTCGCTTTGAGATGGATAATATATCAACAATAACGGTTAGTCGTGCAAAATTAATAAAACAGTTAAACATACCAACCAATCATCAAATTATAATTTTAACGACTCAACCGTTTCCTGAAAAAGTAAATAAGACCGTTTTACAATGGCTTTTGAAAGCGATTAAAGGTCAGTCGTTTTCTGTGATTGTTAAGAGTCACCCAAATGACCGAACAGACTATAATATTACTATTAAAAATCAAAAAGTTTCGGAGAATCAAAAATTTATCTTCAATCCCTGTGGGTTTAAACTATATGATCTTTTAAATAACTCAGACTATTGTATGACTATTTCCTCGACTACCGCTGTAGAAGCTACTTTGTTTAAAAAAGGAATTATTGTTTTACAGCCAGTTATACCGTATGATTTTAAAATTAATTATAATGATTTTCATCAGCATCTTGTAAAAGGATCTGCAGGTTATGTTGCATATAATGAAAGTGATTTAAATTCTATATTGAATAGGTTAAATGTAGATGAACAGTATAGTAATAATCTAATAAAAAAAGGGGAGGCTTTTTTAAAAGAAACGTTAAAACAAGGAGGATCCCCCTCCTATCGGATACGTAAGCTGATTGAAACTTTACTTAGGGGGAAATAACGGGGGGACACCCCGTTATTAGTCCATTTTTCATGGGTGAAGTCTTTGAATAAGTGCAGTAGCCACTTCAAAATCAAAAGCAGTATCAATATCGATAGACTCCTCTGTAGTCATTATATAAGGATAGGTGCTTTGGCAGTAAAAGGATTGATGGTGAAGCAGGGATGAGGTTTTTACTGCATAAATAGCTCCGTTTAATCGTACTGGATTAGAGAAATTACTTTCTTTATCTTGAATAAAGGGAAAAAAGGGGGACATTTTTCCTTCTTTATTAACGCTCATGAAGGTATCAACTGCATGTTCTAGTGGACAAGCACTAATTACGGATTCAGCATTCTTTTGTTTTAGTAAGTGAATAGCTTCATCTATATGTTTTTCAGTTCTAAAGGGGGAAGTCGGTTGTAATAATACAACAATGTCAGGTTGATATCCCTCTTTCCTTTTTAATTCTTTCAAAGCATGCAGGCACCCATCAATCGGTGAAGCATGGTCGTTCGATATTGAGGAAGGTCGTAAAAAAGGAACCTCGGCTCCGGCATTCTTAGCAATATTGGCGATTTTTTGGTCATCTGTTGATACGAGGAAACGGGTAATTTTCTCAGATCTTTTCGCTGCGCGAATTGTATACTCTATAAGAGGAATTCCTTCTAATTCTTTGATATTTTTTCCGGGTAATCTCTTTGAACCGCCTCGGGCAAGAGTGATCGCTAATATTTCTTCCATTTTAATTACCTCCTTTTCTTTAATAAAGTTTTCATGACCTTCGCAACAGATGCTGAGGAGGAAACTGGGGTGAGTGTCTGATTTATAAAATGGGCACTTTGTTTCACAAGGGATTGTTTGTAATAAAGGGCATTCGTGATTTTTTTAAATATTTTTGAAAGGTCTTCCTTGTTCGAGACAACAGGACCTGCCTTAGCTTTAACTAAATGAGCATGGTAGTCGTTATGGCTTCGGTCATAGTGGTAAGGGATAGTTGGTTGTAAGACAATGATTGCTTTTTTAAACATAGCAGCTTCAATTGCACTGTTAGATGATACGGTCATTAAATAGTCAGTATGGCAAAGAACGTCATATAGTGAGTGGTCTTTTGACAACACGATGATTTTTGCGGTCGGTCTAAAAAGTGCTTTAAAATCAGTTTTATCGTTAGGGTGTGGTTTGATTAAAACTGTTGCATTCCGCAAAGAAGATAAGCTCTGTTGAATCCAACCAACAATTGTTGAATTCACTTGTTTATTAAAAGGTTGTGAAGCAAAAGTGATGACAGTGTGGTCTTCAGGAATTGATAACATTTTATAAAATTGTTGTTTGCTTCTACATTTGAAGTCTTTTGCTGATTCAAAGTTAATATTTCCTGTTTTGGTTATTTTTGACGGTGGTATCCCCCTTTTAATCAGCCAATCCTGTTGGTTTTTTCCCCACACACAATAATGCGAAGCTCTTGTAGGTATGAGCGATGCATCCCCAATTAAAACTTGAGGGATATTTACAAATGGCAAATGATATTTTGCAGCTAGGAGGGATAGTGTTGTACCAGGGTTAATGATTTCCGATCGAGCAGTAATGACCTTAATAGGTTCCTTCCTGATAAGAATGTCTAATATTTTTATATTCTTTATTGCAACTTTAATATGAGTGATTAGCCATTTCTTAAAGGTTGAACGACTAAACAACCTGTGATTTCGCATCTTTCTCAGTATGATATTCATTCGATTTAACAATACTTTTTGTGCTTTTTTAGGAATTTTCTGAGTGGTTAATTTTTTACTGTAATTAAATACTTTCATCTGTCTTGGCAAAGTAGATCTCTTGAGGATTTTTTGATCTTCTCTATCTGATATTGTAAACAAAATATTAGCTTTCGGGAAAGACTTTAATGCAAATGGAGCTAGCCTTCCAGGGAGTAAAATGGTATTCCTATGCTTTACGGTAAGGAGATTTCTTTTTATCCTTGGTAATCGTGCTAACTTTAATTGAACGTCTCTCATTGTTGTAATCTGATGTTTTTTTTTGAGTGTAGTTATTAATTTTGTATTCGTTACATTTTTGTTTACAAAAGATTGTATATAGCGGTGAAAAGGCCTTAATACAACCGGGGGAATTTCAATCCCTCTATATTTTAAAGATTGGAATGTTTCAAAGAACTCTTTTGTTAATCCATATCTCAAAATAAAATGGTTATTTAATTGTAGGTCACCGTACATCGTCATCTCTCCTTTGAAGACATAACTATAGTTTTCTTTACCGTAACAACT
The DNA here is from genome assembly GCF_056619925.1 of Halalkalibacter sp. HAAS-P013. Lineage (NCBI taxonomy): Bacteria > Bacillati > Bacillota > Bacilli > Caryophanales > Bacillaceae > Halalkalibacter > Halalkalibacter sp. HAAS-P013. The sequence goes on along the minus strand of NZ_JBWQTU010000001.1, from coordinate 346,816 downwards.
CTATTACATATTCATCCATTATTTCCCACTAATGAATAGTTAATTTTTTGATACCACGAAAGGGTTTTTCGATATTGCTCTTCAATCGAAACTAGGGCTGAATCTGTATGAGAAGAAAGAAAGGATTGCACTAGGGAAAATAAACCAGGTTTAAAGTCTTTATCAATTTGCTCTTTGGTGGCGACTCTTTCCAAAGAGAATGTTTCAAATTGTTGTTCCTGTAATTGTTCTAAAGGACGTAAAATTAGGCGTCTTTTTTTCGTTATTAATTCGATCCCCCATCTACCTGGGCCATCCCAATTAGCGTGGTAAGAAAAAAGAGCGTTCTTTTCTGTGATGCCTGCTCCAGCAAACACTGAAGCAGAAGGATGCCAATCCGTCCCCCCTTTGGAGTAACAAGTGATTTGTTGAGGTTCTCCTCCTAAATAAAAGGCCAAGTCAATCACATGTGAAGAATTGGCTAATAACCAATTTTCTTTCACTTTAGAGTTAATGGAGGTTTTAGAAATAAGATGGGATAGTTCGGTAAACTCAAAATGAAAGGAGTCAATTCCTCCATCTTGTTCAATAATTGCTTTAGCTTTTTTAGTTGAAGCATAAAAACGTCTATTATATGCAACATACACCTTAGCTTTTTGTTTTTTTGTTTCTTGCACGATCATTTCAATTTCTTTCCCATTTACTCCACCGGGTTTTTCAACAAGTATATGTTTGCAGCCGTATTTCAACAGGGTAAGAGTGGAAGAAGAAAGTTCTTCCACGTTTACACATACAATTGCAGAGGAGACAGGCCAAGTGTTCTCTTCTAAAAAATTAGTTAGACCACCAGTTTCAGGGGTTATACCTGTTTGGTCTTTGAACCTTTCAGCAGAAGCAGTACTACGCCCTACACAAATAAAAGGTACATTTTGTTTCTTTAGTACGTTAGCATATTCAATTGCCATTTTTCCTGCCCCAACCAATAGAATCGGATTTATGTTATTGGACATATTGGCTCCCCCCAATTTGAGTAAGTTTGGAGATGTTGAGTTAGAGAATCAAGTAAAGGACGATGTAATTGCCATGATGTTGAATAAGCAGGAAGGTCGCATTTATTCTCATCAAATATTTGTTGAGCGATTAAATGCGTAAGTTTACTTTGAAAAGGCACTTCGAAATCAATTTCTTTCCATTTCCAATGTGGAGAGGATGAAATCCATGCTTTATTCTCATTAAACTTAGCAATACACCGTATATCCACAGTATTTATTTGTAATAAGAGAGGGGCTTCCCCTGTTGGATAAGAAGTAATGGTAATATGATTTCCTCCCTTGCTTTTTCCTTTCAATGTCCCTGTAAACTCAATAAATCCCTTGCGTTTGTTATCGATGAAATTTTTGTCAAGATTCGATGCATCTAACGTAATATTCGTTTCATTCGTTAAATAAGAAAAAAGGTCAAGGTGATGTATGGTGTTAGATGCTAGATTAAAATTTTGACCGCTTAAAGAATACTCTATCAGATTAGGAACTTCAGTTTTTTTGATTATTGACTTTTTAAGCTTTTGAAATAATGGATACATTCTAAGTGGACAATTTACCCAAGTCTTGACTTCTTTTTTTTGTAGTAAATTATTTATTTCTATAAAATGAGCAGGGTGTTGGAAGACAACTTTTTCAAGAATAAGGTTTTGAACATTTTTTAGAGATAGTAACTTTTCCACGATCGATTTTCTGACATCTGCTGTAGTTGCGATGATGACCAAATCTAAGTTAGCAGAAAGAGATGTAATATCGGTTAAGTACTCAACCTGTTGAGTACATCTTGGAGCTTCCATTTCTAGATAACATTTACTTGCTTGCTTTAATGCATGAAGATTTGGATCTACCACTTGGATATGAATAGGCCGATCAATCAGTGTAAGGGCTTGAAGGTGTCGTCTTCCAATCTGACCCATCCCAATAATCGCAATTTTCTTGGTCATATTACATTCACCCTTTCACTAAAGATATAATTCTATTTACCTAGTACTTAGACCATATAGGGGTTATATATTTTTACTCCTATTTTGATAATTTGTGTTCAATTATAAGAGGGCTGATAGGAAAAGGTTCCACTTTATCTTTTAAAGATACTTGCTTTGAGAGAGTAGATAGATAGATAGGATTTTTTACTAATTGTAAAAATAACTGGTTTGTGTCATCTTCACTACTTATAAACTTCGGGCGACCTTTTAAATAATAAAAGTGTTTCGGTGATCCATAGAAAACTACTGGCTTTTTACATAAAAAACCCTCATAAGCCACAGTTGAAAAAGGAGTGATAATTAAGTGACACCATTGCATTAAGCTTTGCAGGGTGGTTTCTTCATGAGAATATAGTTTGGCGTGAGCCGAATTAATCATATTTTCATAGTTACTTCTTTTTTGATCTGGATGTAATTTATAAGAAATTGAAATTTTACCTTGGAAATTTTTAGCGGCATTTTCTATATTTCTGATCATTGTACGATTAAATCGTAAACCTAAAGGTTGCAGAGCTATTAAGATTTTGACAGGTTCGTTGTTTTGTAGAGAACAATCTTTCTGCTTATTAGGTAAACTCAGGTTGTTCCTTTCTATAAGAATAGGGGGGACTATTTTTATTTTTTGGGAAGGAGCCCCAAATGATAATAAATAATCTCGGTGAGAGGCTCCCCATACCAAGTTTAAATCGGCATTAACTGGTAAATGTCCAAGTTCCCCCATAATACCGTGTTGAAAGTTAATTGTTTTTATTTTTCTGCTTTGGGCAAATGTTGTAATTAATGCACCATAACGGTTAATGGTCGAGCCATACAAAACCTTTGTAATGGAATACTTTTTAAACAATGTATGGACTTTTCTAATTTTTATTAGAAGATTTTTCGTGTTTTTCCTCATCCATCTCCTAAAAGACTTTGACCGCAAGAAAGAGGGAGTAGTTCGTGACTTGAAAATTTTGTTCAATTTATTTTGTACTCTTAGCTCTTTTATCTTATTTATTTTTGCTTCTGGAATGTGAGGTAAATACAATAAGGGTCTACATCCTTTATTTTTTCGAGCTTTTGCATATTCCTTCTTATGATGAGCTAAATAGACGCATTGGTGATTTTTAAAGTGCCTAGTCAATGGGTACAAATTTGAGCGCACTAGTAATTTTTTTTCTTGTTGAATTCTTGGCTGTTCGTTTATTAAAAAAGGTTCACAAGCAGTGTGAATCTGCTTCTGTAAAGGCGTATTCTTTTTCCAATAAAAGGCCGACTTATAGTTCTGTTTTACATATTTTTGAAACTCCCTGAGGAGGGGGAGGTTGATTGGTACATGGTCATAATAGATATTTTTAAAAACAGTTAGAAACTCAACCGTACATAACCAAATAATATGATTGTATTCTTTCATATAAACTCTACTCCTTTTTGGGAGAAAGGCTTTTAGATAATAACGATCTATCTCTAAAAAGCTGTTCTAGTTAGATTAATAAGGGAGTATTCTACTGATTAAAATGGTGAAAATGTTGTTTCTTGATGGCTGCAAGTATAGGTAAATGCTATATAAATTAACTCCATTTTCAGTGATAGGTAAAAGCTGACTTCTATCACTTGATAAATTTACAAATACCAACCCTCTCCTCAATTATCTTCGTTCTTTTTCATATGCATCTAATAATTCTATAATCTCTCTTTCATCAATTGGATCTATTTGATCAGATCGAAGAATGGGCATTGATGTTTTGGTAAAGTGATAAAAAGATGAACAACCTTCGGGGAGCACTACATATAATTCATTGTCTTCTACAACACGTTCACTTTCATGAAAAGATATTAATTCCTCGAATAATTTTTCCCCAGTTCGTTTACCAATTGATTTAATCGGCGGTATGTTGAACCCTTTTTTTTCATAATATTTTTTAAGCGTTTTAGCTAATGTCAATATCTCCAGAGACTTCATTTTAAAGATGAATGTTTCTCCTCCTTTCGAGTAAAATGCAGACTTTAGAGTAAGCTGTGCGGCATCGGCAATACTCATGATAAATCGTGTCATCTTAGGGTCAGTAATTGTTAGTGTTTTACCAGACTTAACTTGATTAATAAATAGTGGAATGACAGACCCTCTAGAGTTAATCACATTACCAAAGCGAACGGAACAAAAAATGGTTTGATGATTGTTTAGTAATAGGTTTGCGTTATAGAAAAGCTTTTCAGCTATATGCTTTGTTGCACCCATGGTGTTAGTAGGGTTAACAGCTTTATCTGTACTAACGTTTATAACTTTTTTAACCTTATTAAATATGCATGCTTTGATGACATTTTCACTGCCTAAAATATTGGTTTTTACGGCCTCGAAGGGATGATCTTCACAAATAGGTACCTGTTTTAAGGCAGCTACATGAAAAACAATATCTATGCCTCTTGTTGCGTATTCTACAGAATCGTAATCACGAATATCACCTAAAATAAAGTCTATATTGGAATAGTTTGTATAGGTTTGTTTCATTAAATATTGCCTGCTATCATCTTTATTAAAAATAATAATTTTTTTAGGTTCACATTCTAATAAGGTAGTGACAATACATTGGCCGATTGATCCAGTCCCACCTGTAACTAAGATCTTTTTGTCTTTAAAATAATCTTGTATTAACGAGAAGCCATCCATAAGAATTTCCCTCCCTACAGTACATTTCTTATAGTTAAGGTATGTATCAGAGTTTTTCATGTCTAGATAAAAAACTACTTTTGTAAAACAAATGATTAATTCGGGCTTTCATTTGAAACCTATTGGTCTATGTAAGCTGAAAATCTAATAACATATATATTGATGCTTAGTGTGAAGGAGGAGGAGGAAAATGATTATTCCACTGTCAAAGCCGGACATTTCTAATTTAGAAAAAGGCTATGTAAGTGAAGTTTTGGAATCTGGTCAATTAAGTATGGGAAGAAAAACTCAAGCGTTTGAAAGCCAATTTCGATCCCAATTTAATGCTGGCTATGCTGTGGCAATGAATAGTGGAACAAGTGCCCTGCACATCGCTGTAAAAACACTTGGGTTAAAAAAAGGTGATGAAGTTATTACAACCCCTTATAGCTTTATTGCTTCAGGTAATTGTTTAGTTTATGAGGGGGTAAAGCCTATTTTTATAGATATTGATTCAAGTACTTTAAATATGGATGTTTCAAAAATAGAACAAGCGATTACCTCTAAGACAAAAGCGATTTTAGCAGTTCATATTTTTGGTCAGCCATGTAAGATGGATGACATTTTAGCGATAGCTAACAAATATAATTTATTTGTAATTGAAGATGCTTGTGAAGCAATTGGAGCGGAATGGGATGGGGCTCCGGTTGGTCTTTTAGGAGATGTCGGTGTATTTGCTTTTTATCCAAATAAACAAATTACTACTGGTGAAGGGGGAATCTTAGTCACAAACAGAGAGGATATTTATAAAATGTCTTCTGTTCTAAGAAACCAAGGAAGAAGCTTAACGAGCCAATGGCTTGAACATGATTTTATTGGCTATAATTATCGGATGTCAGAACTACAAGCTGCTGTTGGAGTGGCGCAAATGGAACGCTTAACGGAGATTCTCCACAAGAGAGAGCACGCAGCTTTACGCTATATTGAATTAATAAATAAATATAAGCTGCCAGTAACGATGCCAACAATATTAAGTAAATGTAAGATAAGTTGGTTTGTTTTTATTATTATTCTTCCTGAAAATACGAATAGAGAATCGGTAATGTCATTCCTTGAAAATAATGGCGTACATACAAAGCCTTATTTTCCTTCTATTCATTTGCAGAATAGCTTTAAAACTCTATTTAATTATCGGCCTGGCAGCTTTCCTGTTAGCGAAGAAATGTCTACACGTACGTTAGCAATTCCATTTTTTTCGAATATAACTATGGAAGAGCAAACTTATGTAATTAATAAATTACAACAAGCTTTATGACTATACAACAAACATCAATGTAAGAAAGGGTTGGGGAAATGCCTTTCAAACTTGGAACAAAAACGGTGACGGAAGAGAGTCAAGTGTATATCATTGCTGAAATTGGAATAAACCATAACGGATCATTATCATTAGCAAAACAACTGATAGATGTAGCAAAAGAGGCTGGAGCTGATGCAGTAAAGTTTCAAACGTATCAAACTGAACATTTGGTGACCATGAAAAGTCGATTAGCATCCTATCAAAAAAATGGTAAACATTCCTCTCAATATGACATGCTAAAAAAATATCAATTAAATAAACAAGAGTTCAAAGATCTTAAGATGTTCTGTGAAGCCAAGGGAATCACTTTTATTTCTACTCCATTTGATATGAAAAGTGCAGAAATATTAGAAGAATTAGACGTGGATGCTTATAAAGTTGGAAGTGGTGATTTAACACATTACCCTCTGCTTGAGCAGCTTGCATCCTATAACAAACCACTTATCCTTTCAACGGGGATGGCAACATTAGAAGAAATACAAGATGCTGTACAAATCCTTCCCCAAAATACACCACTAGCCCTTCTACATTGTACTTCAGCCTATCCAGCTCCTTTTAATGACATTCACTTAAGGGTAATAAATACGTTAAAGGAACATTTTGATTGTATCATTGGTTATTCAGACCATACATTAGGAGTAGAAATACCATACGCAGCTACATGTCTTGGTTATAAAATCATTGAAAAACATCTTACTCTTGATAATACTTTAGAGGGACCTGACCATAAATCATCTTTAAACCCAAAAAAATTCAGTAAAATGGTCAAAGGGATAAGACAAATCGAAGTCGCACTTGGCGGTACAATAAAGCAGGTAACACCATCCGAATTAGATACAAAAAATACGGTAAGAAGAGGAATTTATCTTTGCAATGAGATAAGCAAGGGGCATACAATTTCCAGAGAAGATTTAACTTACTTAAGACCAGCAGACCATATTGAGGCAAAATATTATAAAGAAGTCATAGGAAAAAAAGTCAAATGTGGGAAGAAGGTTGGATCACCGTTACGGTGGGAAGATTTAGAAACATGAAAGAAAGGAAGGTTTGTTTTGGAAAAAAATACTAAGAAGCTCTTATGTTTTACAGGTACTCGAGCAGACTATGGTATTTATAGGCCTTTATTATTTGAAATAGAAAGATGTCCCTTTATTAATTTGCAACTTGTTGTAACTGGTATGCATCTATTGGAAGAATACGGAAAAACAATCAATGAACTGCGAAAGGATCCATTTCATATCCTTTCTACTCCCTCCATTTTAATAAAGGGAGACTCTAGAGAAGCTATGGCCAAGTCAACAGGATTGGCCTCTATACATTTTGCAGACATTATTAAACAAGCAAAACCAGATGGGATTCTTATTCTAGGAGATCGAGGAGAAATGATATCTGCTGCTATCACGGCTCACTACCAAAATGTATCGATATTTCACCTTCATGGAGGTGAGAAGTCTGGATCTGCAGATGATGCGATCCGGCATGCAATATCAAAATTATCCAACTACCATTTTGTATCTTCGTTTGAATCAAAAAAACGCTTAGTTTCAATTGGTGAAAAAGAATCAAACATCTTTGTTATTGGGTCTTTACGTAAACACGATGTCCAAAACATAAAAAGTATGGACCATGAAACAAAACAATCCCTTTCTAAAAAATTAAAGTTATCTAAAAGTAAAAAAAAGATTTTGTTTGTCATGCATCCAGATTCTAAAGAAAATATTTCTTTCTATAACCAAATTAATGAAGCTTTAATTGCTTTAAAGGAGTTTCGTGAGACACAGATTTTTCTTCTAGGGACGAATAGTGATGCTGGTGGGGAAGTATTTCATAAATACATTAGTGAGTTTGTTGGTCAAAATGAAAATGCTAACTTTTTTGAGTCTCTTCCACCGAATGAATATTTGTTTTTGTTGTCCCAGGTAAATGTAATGGTGGGTAATAGCAGTAGTGGTATTATCGAAGCCCCTTTTTTAAATTTGCCATTTATTAATATAGGGAATAGACAAAAGGATAGGGAGCATGGTAATAATGTTTTTCATGTAGATTATCATTCGTCACACATTAAAAAGGAGATACAAACGGGATTATCCTTACAGATCAAAAACACAAAAAATCCTTATGATGTTGTAAATTCGCCTGCTGAAGAAATGATCAAATTTTTGAATCAACTTCTTAACAACCAGAAATAGGGATAACAAAATAATAAAATATAGGAAGTTATTGGTTGCGCAGAAAAGGGGATTAAGTTTACTCCTCTTTTTTTTTGCGCTACAACCTCATAAAATGGATTGGGGCTGTCACCTTTTTTTGGAACTGTACGAAAATTTTTTCATAACATGTACTATAAAAAGGTAGCAACAGAAAGGGGTGTAAATATGAATTTCTTAAGAGCCCTGCAACCTCAGAAGGTTAAAATCGGAGTATATATAAGTTCAAAAGCTATTCACAATCTATATATAAAACAAGAAACGAAATTTGCAATTAGAGAACTTGTGAAAGCAAATAATAGTTTAAATACTACTTTATTTTTCTTTTCACGTAAAGATGTAAACTTCGAACAGCTAACAATAAATGGAGTTTATTTTGATAATCAATCCCAAAAATGGATAAGGAAAGAGTACTCCTACCCGGATGTATTATATAGTCGTACACGGGAAATTAATAATAAAGTAAATATGGAACTACGTGAGAGTTTTATAAAAGAAGGAGTTTCCTTTTTAAATTCCCGAAGCGCCTTTGATAAATGGAACGTTCATAAGGAACTATCAATGGACCCAAAAGTCTCACAACATTTACCTGTTACAAAGTTGTACAACCACCCAAGGGACCTACGAAAAATGTTTGCTTATAATCGTTCAGTTTATATAAAACCAAGAATAGGAAGATTAGGAAATAGTATCATCCATGTGAGAATGGTTCCAAGGCAGGGGTATGAATACAAGTTTTTTTCGAAAAAGTCAGGAAGATTAGTATATCGAAAGGTAAAAACTTATAAGAAGTTAACTAAAGTTATCAGAAGAATATTAAGAGGTAAAAGCGCAATAATGCAGTCTGCTATTCATTCTATTAAGATTAATAATAGGATGGTAGATATGCGGGCGGAGATACAAAGAACAGGGAATGGTGAGTTAAAAGTAATGGATGTTTTTTCACGAATTGGAGCTAACAACTCCCCTATTACAAACTTGCCATCTGGTGCAGAGTTTTTTCGCTTTGATCCATTTGCTCGATCCTATTTAAATTATTCAGATGAAGAAGCAGACTTATTAAAACGTAGAATAGAAGTATTCCTAAAAACCATTCATGAAAGCATAGAAAAAGTGTATGGACCTATGGGTGAAACAGCTATAGATTTTGCTTTAGATTCCAAACAGATGCTATGGTTTATTGAATGTAACTCTACCTCTACTAAATTAGCTTTTTTAGTAGCAAAATCTCCTGAGCAAATAACAAAAAATGCATTTATTAATCCTTTGGAATACTGTATTTATCTTGCTAAACAAAAAAATAAGAACTAACAACAATCATTGACCAAAGTAGTGATTGCGACCTTTTGGCTGAATATTGAGTACAAATGTAGCCTTGTAGTAGTTTACAGGGCTTTTTAACATGGGGCTAATTACGGAACTTCACATTATTGGAAAAGACGTTTTTTTGTCCAATTAAAAAATCTATTCAAAAGGGATATTAAGTTACGTAGTGTCGTAGATTTTACCAAAGAAAAGGGTTTAAGGGAATAAAAAAAGCGTCTATTAAGACGCTAAATTTGGAGGTGCTAACTTTTGTAGTTAACCTACTAATTATTATATGTGAGTTCTCTTGAACTGCTTAGGTGAAAGGGACGTACTAGTAAAAAAAGGCTTATGATAGGGGCAGAAATATTTTGTACCTAAGGAAAGAGAGGATGAGTTTTGAAGTTCTCATTAACGCCGTTAATCAGCAATTATTGTTAAGTTCTAATTAGAATGCACTTCTACTGATCGTTATCTCAGGATAGTGGAAGAAGAGTTATTCTTAAGACCAAGAAAAAGACAACTCCATAGAATCCAAGGAGTTGCCTGTTAACTTAGGAGTTTCACTTCCTGACCTTAATATAGCTGTTTCAGCATCAAAACAGTGGTTTTCATGTGACCCTCTTTTGATGCGGTAACTACGCATTATTTGCAGGTTGAGCCTGAATTAAAAGAGTAACTTCCCCAATACCTTCTACTGTGATGGTTTCTTCTAAATTTACTGCTGGACAAGGAATTGTTAAAGTTTCACCAAGAACTTCAATCGTAACGAACCCATTCGCTTCAGGAAATGCCGCTTGTGCAAATACTGTAATTGGTTCAGGAAGTACAAGCTCACCTATTGCAGTTATTTCTACGGTAACTAAACAAAATGCTACTACACCCATTCGTAATCCTCCTTTCATCCTTTGTAGTACAGCTTATGCCTCCTCTCTCATTTTGTCTGGATGTTTAAGCTAGTAAAAAGATACATTTCACTTTTGGTTGCGGAGATAAGTGATCAACTTCTCAAATTTATTTCTTAGGAGGTAATTTAGTTAGAAATAAGGCATACTCTATCGGCTTTAAATAGACGGTTCGTATAAGTTGGTCATCCATTACGCGTTTAACGAACTTCTTCTGTGTCCTACCGTTCACTTCAATTATCCACGGTTTACAAAGATGATCGATTCCAAAATCTACGCTCATTTCCCCTAAATGTCCCAGCTTTCTTTCGATAGCCTTGGCAGCTTGTAAACTGATGTTTTCCATGTCTTTTAGATTAGTTGTTGAAAGCAAGGTCTTTCCCTTCTGCATATCATCGATGCTTCTTAACTCAGTAGAGAGATTAGTAAGGTAAGAATCGACTGTACCCACTCGGCTAAATCCTCCGGAAGTCGTCCATTGGCCTTGATGATCTTTCTGAACGTACATACGAACATCGTAAATTTTTTGATCGATACGGTCTAAAGGAATAAACTGTTGAATTAGATACCTCTTATTAGCTATTAGTTTATTGACTCCTCTTATAAACTCTTGTTTATTTGTTGTATAAATTTTTGAATGCAATCTGTCACTATTAATTAATTCAAGGAACTCTTTTTTTAAGTCTTGTTTATTATTTAACGTTTCCATTTCTGTTTCCGTATTTAAGCTCAAAGCCTCTTCTTTTAAGGGGGCTAACAAAGATGATAATAGTGTCTTGGCTCTTGTACTGCTTTTTGATAGATCGAAAAGCTTCTCGATTAATCCATTAACTTCTTTAATAGAATTCTGTTCACTTGTCGTATTTTTTTGTGGGTACACACTAGAATATAATCTGTAATCATTGTTTGTTTGTACAACCAAATAAACACCACGGCCTAACTGACCAATACTTGGTTTGAGGATGAGTTTGTCATATTTTTTCATTAATAACGATAGGGTGCTTGAGGAATATAGATGAGTTTCCGGTACATTATGACAAGCTGCACTGTCTTCTAATATGTTGTGGATTTCCCACTTGTCAAATCGAGTTATACAATTGAATACTCTTCCTTTTCCAATAAGCCTTTCTAGCTTGTTAGTTGTAGTTCTGTTAGACGAGTAACATCGGTTGTAGACTGCTTTAGGAAAGGAACAAGTTTTCCATTTCCATCTCCCATTTTTGAAAAGAAGCCCGCGGATTTTTTTCTTCGACCATTTAATTCCTCGAGGTCTAAATACTAACAAGTCGACATGTAAATCTTTTACCATTTCTAAAGCCGTTAATTGCTTTGGGTTGTGAACCATAATACCAATTAATGTTTTTTTCATAGACATCACCTAGAATAATATATGCGGCCAAGCTATGCCTAGTTTAGTCAATTATCTTGAAGTTTTGTCCCATTTCTTTACTTTTAATAGAATGGTCATTTTGGAAGCTTTAACACTAAAAATTTTACTGGGTACGTGCTCAAATTGTTTGTCATAATCATAGTTTAGTTTGATTAGCTAAAACAAATGCAGGGGGACTGACTAACAAAAATTAAATCTATATCTAATTTTAGCCGCCCGCCAAGGCTAGAACATTTTTTCTTATATGGTTTCTAAGGAATATTTATAGGAGTTGGGATCATGCGGACTATTGTGTTCATTGAAACAAATAAATCTGGTTCAAGCAGGGAAGCAATTAAGGCAGCAGAACGAATGGGGTATTTGACTGTGCTTTTAACAAAAAGAAAAAAGTTTTTGGCACAACGGGAGGAGTTCCCAGATGTGCATCAGATGTATTATGTAAAAGTCATTGAAATCAATAATTTAGCAGAGAAGGTGGTTTTTCTTAGACGACAAGGGAAACAGATCGTTGCTGTACTTAGTTTTATTGACCCGTTCGTTCAGGTTGCTGCAAAATTATCAAACGTATTTTGTGACGCGGCCTTTGACATGGATGCCATATCAAAAATGGAGGATAAAATTCTAACTCGACAAACGTTAGAAGGACTATCGATATCTCCTTGCTATACGATCATTGATCAAAATGATGGTGAAATCGGTCAAATGAAGGATGCTTTACCTTGTTTACCTTTGATAGTAAAAGCACCTGTTTCGACAGGTTCTAAGGATGTATTTTATGTAGAGGATGAACAACAATTACAATTAGCATTTCAATCAATAATCGAGAAATACCCAAACCAGCAAATACTTATAGAAGAGTATTTGGATGGTCCTCAGTATTTATTGGAAGTGTTGGTGCAAAATGGTGTTGGTAGAGTCGTTGCGGTCATTGAACAGGAGGTTTCCAAACAAGATCGTTTTATTGTTACTGGATATGGGTTACTAGCTATGGTGAATAAAAAAATGAAACAAAGTCTAGATCAAGTAGTGAAGTCCATTATAAATGCATTTAACATGCAAAATGGTTCATTTCATTTAGAGTTAAAACGCGTTAATGATCAGTGGAAGCTAATTGAAATTAACCCGAGGATTTCAGGAGGCGTCATGAATCGCCTCATTGAAGTAGCGTTTGGTATCAACCTTGTTGAAGAAACGATTAATTTGTATACAGGACAAAAAGTCATGCTTCGAAAACGAAATGCAAAATTTGCTTACGCTCACTATTTAACGGTTCAATCAAAGGGAAGATTGAAAAAGGTAACAGGAAAACAGCGTGCATTACGTCACGATGGAGTGGAGGAGGTATATATAAAACCTCGTAAAGGGGCATTCATGACATCGCCTTTGTCGATGGGGCATAGGTATGGTTACGTGTTATCTTCTGCTTACACCTTAACCGAAGCAAAAACAATTGCAAAAAACGCTGCGGAAGAAATTCAATTTCATTTGCAACCAGTCTAACGAAAAGGAGGTTCATGAACATTGGTAACGGTAGGGATGCTTTCACATCGTAAAGACCCAAAAACGGTATTTAAATCCTATGCCTATGCAGCTGCTGCCAAAATGGAAGGAGTGGAATTTTATTTTTTCTCACCTGGTCGTGTTCATTTTGATTCCGGAACAATAGAAGGGTGGGTTTATGAAAACGGTCAATGGATTCAAAAAGTTGTCCCTTTTCCGGATGTTATTTATAACGCCAGTCCACCTCAGACTGACAAACAAGAGGAGATAGTTGAGCGGTTAGGTGAAATGATTCCGTTCACAAGTCATTCAATCGGTAGTAAGTTGGACGTTTTTCAAAAGATAAAAGGTGCCAAAACATTTGCCGAATATTTAATTCCATCCATAGAGGTGATAAAACCCCAAGATGTGTTTGAATTTCTTATGCAATATAAGGACATTGTTTTAAAGCCACTTTACGGACATAAAGGACAAAACATTATCCATGTTAAGAAAAACGAAGAAACCTATTTCATTCAACAAGATAAGAACAATACAGTTTTCATGAATTCAGCAAAATTTACGGATTTTATAACTTCCTTATTAAAAAATATGACTTATCTTGCCCAAGTTTTTATAGAGTCAAAAACGAAAAGTGGATTGGCTACGCATTTCCGGTTACATGTACAAAAAGATGGGGAAGGAGAGTGGAATTTAACAACCATTTTTCCTTGTATTGCGCAACAAGGATTTGTAGCTAATATTAGCAGTGGTGGCTTTACAATGATATTTGAGGATTTTTTAAAACAGGAATTTCATGATGAATATTACAATATAAAAAGGTATTTGGAACAGTTTTCTATTCAATTTTCGAAACACTTTGACGGTTTATATCAATACAAACTTGATGAATTGGGGATAGATATAGGATTGGATAAGAATCAGAAAATCTGGATTTTTGAAGTGAACTGGAGACCAGGTACCCCGCCTACATTTTCTCTTGAGTTAGATGTTGCAAAACAAATGATCCGTTATGCTCGTTATTTAGCAATAAAAAATTAATACGTATGTAAGAAGGGAGTTTCAACTGTGATTGCAAAAGAATGTGTTAATGCAACGAACTGTATATGCAAGTCAGCAATTAAAATTGAAAGGTTACAAAATAAATATGATTGCTCTTGTGATAAAATTATTGTACCAATCATCTTATATAGTAAAGATTTCACACCTCTCAAAGCTTTTGGAAATGTTGGAGATGTTGAGGATGATTGCTTTGGGTGCTTTGAGACGAATATTTTTAAAATAGAAGAAATTTGCAAAACAACTTGTTGTGGAAAATTATCGTTGTTACGACCTATTGATGAAAATGGCTGCATAGCTAAATCGATATGTGAAACGTCTCGTTTAGAGGAGACTGATTTTTGTATAGAGGTTAATTTTCATTGCTTTTTTGCTCTCCAACGTTTATCAATGGCACTAGTAAACCGACCTTTAGGCGGTAATGGCCCTAAATGATTATAAACTAAAAAGGATAGGAGAGGGTATCCCTCACTATCCTATTCTCATGATAGGACTCCTTTCATTAGAATTTGTTAGAGTTGTTATATGCCATATACTTCTTAATCGTTCGATACATACGTAAATCACTTAATTTACGAAATCCCTTAATTCCAGGTAAAGAGTTCGCTTCAATGATCCAGACTTTTCCACTTTTATCAACGGCAAGGTCGATTCCCCAAATTGTTCGTTTTGGAAATGAAGAAGTTATACATGTTACAGCGTTTAAAGCTACCCTATCCAAATCGGTAATAATTTTGTTTAGATTTGAATGTTTAATATTAGACTTTTGAAGAGCTTTTTTTACAGTAATCACACGGGCCCCTTTTTTCAAATTTGTAGTGATCAATCCAGCTCTCGCTATTTTTGCATACTTACCTGTTATGACCCAGTCTGATTTCACTCCTTTTCGCTGAACGATATAACGAAAGTCAATTGGCTTTTTATTTATTGTTGCTAATGGAATGCAATATTGAACAATGTACGAATGTTTTCCTTTTTTTTGTTTTCGTAAATAATGTTCAAGATTTTCTCTTCCTTTAACTACCTTTTTATTAGGGCCATTATGAACTTCAAACACTTTATCGTTGATCTTAGAAATTTTAATAACGTTTTTCCCGCCGAACCCTATTAACGGTTTAACCATCACTACTTGATGTTTATGAAGCATTTCCCAAAAAAAATGTCTACTAAATTTATGTGTTTCAGGCAAGTGCGAGCCTAGGTGCTTATTCTTCATTAAAAGTTGGTTTTTATACAATTTACTTTCTCTTCTAAACCAATAGCTTCTACCCAATGTTATGAATCACCTCCACGCAATGTTCTTATACGATTGTTATATGAGGTTTTCATAAAAATGATTGTTTGAATGTCCCATTTTTCAAATATTAAACCAATACAGGATTGTTGGAAAGGTATAGCTTAATGGGCTATATTAAAATTTCACGTACTCTATTGTGGTAAGATTTGAAAAGAATAAAAACCGAACCTAAGAACATTCTATAATTGAGGTTAGCTAAGCTTAACCTCCTAAACCATATCCCATCAAGTTGATGTTGACATATACAATAGGAAATTTCACGATTCAAGTCACAGTAGATATGAATATCTACTGTGACAAGCACTCGTTCGAACCAGATTGTACTATGAAATATGATTCTTGAGTTTAGGTAATGGTTACGTTAGGGGAGAAGGTCTATGACTTTCTTCTCTTTTCTGTGTTAAAGAAAATAAAAAAAGAAGGGATGACCAACGCAATTGGTGGTCATCCCTTCAAACCAAACACCTTTCTCTCTCTATTCTCTGCGGCCGTATCGATTATTACGTTCCATAGACACCCCTCGTTTCATTTATGTTATAAATAACATTCTTGAAAATTCCGGAATGTGTACAATAGAATCACCTCAAACAATTGAGAATCGATTAGCTTTACTAGTAGTACCCTATGCGGTCGTAACGATTATTGTCTTTCACAGACACCCCTCATTTCATTTATGTTATAAATAACACTCTTGAAATTTCTGGATCCTGTTCAACGCAATCACCTCATTAAAGGATGATAAAATCGTTCACATACTATTTAGTAACTCTCTGCGGCCTTAACGATTATTGTCTTTCACAGACACCCCTCATTTCATTTTATGTTACAAAGAACATGTTTGAAATTCTTGGACTGTGTACAACGCAAACCACCTCAATTAGAGTTGATAAATCGTTCATCGAATTGATTAAGTTGGTGAATGGTGTGTGAGAAGCAATAACTGCTCCTCGGTTATTATGATGTCCGCTTTAGAAAAGAATATGCTTCTTTTTAAAAAATTTTTTCTTGATACAGCTAAAAAGTATGATTTTGTCAGAGATGGACAACCTGAAATTGTAGATTGTCAATTAGTTGAAGGGAGAATATGCTATGTCAGAACAATATAATAATCAAACAGGATTCAACGACATAAAACAAGTTGAGATGTCTGTACTGTCTGCAGAACATATGGTTGGTAAAGCGACTCGAAGTATGGATGAGGAGCAGCTTGAAGCTGCAACAAATGCGTTAAATGATGCAAAAGCACAATTACAAAGAGCAATGGCTCACCAAACAGGTGTTGACGAAGCTTTTTTTGAAATGTCACAAGAACTGATAGCCAAAGCGGATCATCAGCTAAAGGAAGCAAAGGAATAAAGTGAGTACAGAAATAATAAAAGGACGATTCGTTTGAAACGTCCTTTTTCCTATTTTATATATTTTCAGGATGATCAAGTTGTTCGAATTTAGGGTTTGAAAAATGTAAATAGCCTAAGTCTTCATCATAGTCGATCGTCATCCCATCCAAATACCAAAAGTCATCTTCAGTCACAAAAAAAGTGATGCCATTTTTTTTGATCTTATATGATGTTGGGGTTGGATCTGCTTTTATTACACCTACAGAAAACCCACCAGATCCGATCCCACCTACTCTTACAAAAAGTCTAAGTGAATCCCCTTGTTTTAGCGGTATCTCCTTTATATATAATGTTACGGCTGAATCAGTAATCGTTACATGCAATGGTTTCCCCTCCTCGTAAAAACAATATCATAGCAGTCGACATTTTTCTATAATTTGATTTATCGTGCAGGATAAACTTATTCGTATAGCGAAATGACTAAGGATGAAATTTAATATTTGAGTAAAGGTGGGACGTCCAAATATGACAGAACAAATACAAAAACTTGAAACAGAATTTAGGCAGTTTGTAAAGAAAATGGAGGATTATGGGCAAGCGCTTGCTCTATTAGCTTGGGACTCACGTACAGGTGCTCCGAAAAAGGGAGTATCGCAACGATCGGAAGTGATCGGTACATTGTCATCAGAAGTATTTGCTTTGTCCACTTCTGAAGAAATGGGCAATTATTTAAAAGCATTACGCGAGGAAAGTACATATAGTAAGTTATCGGATATCACAAAAAAGACAGTAGATGAGTGTCATAAGACATTTGAACGAAATGCCAAAATCCCAAAAGATGAATTTAAAGAATATGTCATGCTGCAATCTCAGTCAGAATCATTATGGGAAGAAGCAAAGGATAAGGCTGACTTTGAATTGTTCCGTCCCAACTTAGAAAAATTAGTGGAATTTAAAAAGAAATTTGTTGGTTATTGGGGTTACGAAGGGCATCCATACAACACATTATTAGATGATTATGAACCAGGTGTCTTTGTTGATACGATTGACAAAGTGTTTGGAGAGTTACGTGATCAACTAATTCCGTTAGTAAAAGGGGTGATGGAATCATCTCATCAGCCCAAAACAGATTTTCTTTTCAAGAAGTTCCCTAAAGAAAATCAACAGGCATTAAGTTTAGATATCCTAAAAGAAATTGGCTATGATTTTGAAGCTGGTCGTTTAGATGAGACCGTTCATCCGTTTGCAATTGGGATCAATCCTAATGATGTTCGTGTAACGACCAAATATAATGAAGATGATTTTCGTGTAGCGTTATTCGGAACGATTCATGAAGGCGGTCATGCTTTATATGAGCAAAATATTTCACAAGAATTAATCGGAACGCCGCTTGCTGATGGAACATCAATGGGGATTCATGAATCCCAATCGTTATTCTGGGAGAAATTCGTTGGGAAGAATTTTGGGTTCTGGGAGCGTAACTATGACTTATTAAAGAGCCATTCATCTGGTCAATTTGATGATGTTTCTTTAGAGGATTTCTATTTTGCTGTCAATCAAGCGAAGCAATCGCTTATTCGAATTGAAAGTGATGAGCTTACTTACTGTTTACATATCATTTTACGTTATGAACTTGAGAAAGCTCTTATGGAAGATAAGATTACGGTTGCTGAACTTCCACAAGCTTGGAACGACAAAATGGAGGAGTATTTAGGTATCCGTCCTTCTCATGATGGCGAGGGTGTTCTTCAAGATGTACATTGGTCGTTTGGGGCATTTGGTTACTTCCCATCATATGCACTTGGTTATATTTATTCAGCTCAAATAAAAGAAATGATGGAGAAGGATTTACCTAACTTTGATCAATTGGTGAAAGAAGGTGAGTTTGCTCCTATTCGTGAATGGTTAACGAATAAAGTTCACCAACATGGAAAAATGAAAAAGCCAGCTGAGATCATTAAAGATATTACAGGCGGGGGCATTGATTCTAAGCCCCTTGTTCGTTACCTGGAAGAAAAATATCGTAGATTATATAAGTTTTAGGTGAAAATGGTTGGATCTTAGTTTTTTTGGCAATACTATTGACACAATCTTTAGTTGGAGTGAAATAGCGTATGCGTATAGTTGAAATGCATCCAAGAGAAGAGAGTTCAGTAATAGCTTTAGAAACGGATCCACAAACTTATTTTCATGGTGAGGCGCAAATTCTTAGTTTAGCATTAGGAGAAAAGAAATATAGCTTCGTTTGTCACCAAGACGGTGTACAAGTAAAGAACAATGAAGTTAAGGCTCTATATGGTCCAGCTATCGTTTGTAGTGAAGCGTTACAAGGACTATCAGAACAAGAAGCGAGCCTCGTACAGCGATATTTGAATGAATTTCAGTTTGATTTATCCAATATATCTTGCATTGAACCAGACTAGGTTATGCAAAAGGGATAGAACATGGAGGTGACGAAAAGGGGAATTGAACCTTTTGGGTCACCTCCTTCTTTTTTTTGGTGAAACGAATTGTAGGAATAGATCGTTTTATTATAAAAAGCAGGAAGGTGAAAAGGTAATGTTACCGTTAACGAAAAAGGCTTGGAGCTCTTTCTTTAGTCCGTATTTTCCCAAAAAAAAGAAGCAAGTCAGTTTAACAGCTTTAGTGGAAGAAAAAGCAGATCTCTCAAGTGATGTATTTAAGGTAGAAGACCATTGGTTGTTACTTTGTAATAATATTTACGTTGATATACGAGATGCGTCTCTATTTGATGAAAATTTACGTGCCGTTAAGATTGATCAGATAAAAGAGGGGGATATAGTGGATGTATGGATAGAAGAGGGCGAAGTGATTCGAACGTATCCAGCATTAGCTACAGCTCGTATTGTTAAGAAAAAAAGTGATCTTCACGTAATCTGAAAGGAAAGACACGAAATGAAACGACTATGTTCAGTACTACTAATTGTCTCTTTTTTAGCTATTATGACTGTATTCACCTATATTGGGAAAGGAGAAGTCATTCCGCTTTATACTGAGGAGATTGAATCTTCTCCACACTAAACAAAGAAAATTCACCCTTGCTCCAAACGCTTTTGTCTAATTAGAAACGGAAGATAGAGGAGAAGAAACATCACAAAAGCAATAACTTCAAGGGAAAGAATATACCAAGGGTATGGTCCTAAGTAGTCAAGAATGCTCGGGTTTTGTGGTTTCCGAGCAAGAAACATATAATTGGCCCCCGTTGTGATATTAGTAAAGAATGCTATCAGGGCAAATAGGTTTAATACAAAAAATGATTTAAAGACTGATCTAAGTGTAATGCTTGCTCCTTCAACCCAAACCATATATAGAATAGATAAGATAATCGCATAATGAGCTATGAAAAAATGCAGAAAGCGAAAGTGAGGAAATGTATAAAATAATTCAGGTGTTATGAGTGCTTGCAAAGCACCTGCCAAACCAAAAAAATAAACAATTTCAAAAATAAAGCGCCTCTTCGTGATAAGCATAAATATACACAAATAGAGGCTTATTGTACATAGTTGTAAAGGTAAATTGAACCGAATATCCCAGAGTCCAACGGTAATACTCCATTTTATGATAGTTATTTCAGATAAGATTAAAGTGACAATAAGAATCAAGTGACCATATTTGTTGATAAACGAGAAATGACGGAATAAAAAAAGCAATAAAACGAGTACAGTGAAAAGAACTAACGTTGTTATATGAACAGGAGTAAGAAAGAGTCCGTCGTTCACATAAGACCCTCGTTCTAATATAGTTCCCACATTACGCCTCCTTTCCTCTTATATATTTCGTAGGCTTATTAAGTCGGTTTATTTGAAGTGTTTGAGGCAGCCATGCGTTTCTTCTTATTTGGTCGTTTGTCTGTATGTTGAAACCTAGATCGCTTATATTTTTTATATTGGTTTTGGATTTCTTTTTCGGACAATGTATTCTCTTCTAACTCAATACGGTCAATAAACTTAATAAAAAGTTGGGCTGTATTTATCGCATCATCAATTCCTCGGTGTGCTTTTCCGGTTGGTTCAATTCCTGCAATTTTCAAAGCATTTTTTAATCCTAATTGATTGTTAGGGTCTGCAGTTATTAATTTCCCGATAGGCTTTTGGATGTCATTGTAATTTCGTAGCCAACCTAGGTTTATCTTGCTTTGAGCAGCTTGATTAATAAAGTGTGCTTTGTCATCTTTGCCCCATGAACATAAATAATAGTCATCACCAAGCCAGCTAGCAAATTGTTGAATGGCTTCCTCGAATGATACGGCTTTATCTACATCCTCTTCTTTCATTTTAATGAATTTCCTTGTGCTTTTTGAGATATGACCTCGTTTTGGTAAAATATAGAGTTGGAACTGGTCAATAATTTCTTTTTTCTTAAGGTGAACTTTACAGGCCCCAATTTCAACGATTTCACTAGGCTGACCTTTTCTAAATCGTTTGATGAGTTCCAGATCAAATATGACGGCTACCAACAATCATCATCCTTTCATCATTCCTACTTATACTCTGTGCTTCAATGGCTATTTAAATGCAGATCATAAGCAGAGCATTCTCCTTTTATTAATAGTTATTTGAAAAGATAAAGTGAGAGGGTGTAAATTTTCTTTATTAATATGTAGTATGAGTTTGTTCTTCAGTCTTGTACAAGCCATTAGTTTGACAAAAGTAGTGGAAGGAAACGTCAGTGTTGTTACAGAAGTAATTCTTATAGCAGTAATATTATTTAAGATAAACGAGGCAAAACAAGGGAGGATGAATGAGGTGAACATTCAATTTCAAGCATTTGTATTAAATATAGTAGATGGAAAAACAAAGAGGGAAGTAAAGCAGTTATCGACGTCTGATTTACATACAGGAGATGTAACGATCCAAGTTCAGTATTCAAGTGTAAACTTTAAAGACGGATTGGCCACGATTCCAAATCAAATAATTCAGTCATATCCGCTTATTCCAGGAATAGATTTGGCGGGGACAGTAATTGAGTCAAAAGATGAACGGTTTTCTGAAGGAGACGAGGTCATTGTAACAAGTTATGAATTAGGGGTTTCTCATCACGGGGGGTTTAGCGAACTAGCATGTGTTCCAGCTGAATGGGTCGTTCCCCTACCTGAAGGATTAACTCTAAAAGAAGCAATGACCCTAGGGACGGCAGGATTTACAGCGGCTTTATCGATTCAGCGTTTAGAGGAAAATGGCTTAACTTCTGATCAGGGACCAGTACTTGTAACAGGAGCAACGGGTGGTGTAGGGAGTCTTGCTGTCGATATGTTAGCGAAATTAGGGTATGACGTCACTGCAAGTACAGGAAAAGAAGAGGAACACGACTATTTACGTCAATTAGGAGCATCAACTGTACTTCATCGTAACGATTTAGTTGCCGAAGATAAAAAAGTGTTACGAAAGCAGCTCTTTTCGGCTGCGGTTGATCCAGTCGGAGGAAAAACGCTGGAATTTGTTCTTGCGTCACTTAAATACGGTGGTTCTGTTGCTAATAGTGGCTTAACGGGTGGAACGAAGGTCGAGGCGACGGTGTTTCCATTCATATTAAGAGGAGTAAATTGGTTAGGAATTGATTCCGTTTATTGTCCAATGAACACACGAGTGAAGGTGTGGAATCGTTTAGCATCTGATTTGAAACCAGTACATTTACATAATGAACTTGTTACAGAAGTTTCATTAGATCAATTACCAGAAGTGTTGGACAAAATTGTTGCAGGGAAAATTCGTGGAAGGACTATTGTAAAGCTATAGTTGTCTGCTAAAAAAATCAAGTGATTTAACACATATTTCAATCCCTTCAAGGTTAATTTATCTTTGTACCATAAATATCTAATCTTTAGGAGGAATGAAATATGTTTCAACAACCAAATCAAATGAGTTCAATGACACCCATGAACATGTCATCAATGACAGGGCAATTACAGCAGATGTTACACCAAATGCAGCAAATGGAACAACAACATGCTTCTCAATTAAAACAAATTACTAGCCAGCTTCAACAAATTGCTCAGCATGAAGGGATGGCAGGTCAACAAATTCAACAACTTTCTCACATGTGTAACCAATTAATTCAAGAAAATCAGCGCTTATCTCAAACACATTCCATGCAATCTACTTCAATGCAACCTACACATATGCAACCATCGACACATAGTACGAACCATATGAATATGAATCATATGAATCAAACACCTAATCAATTTCAATAACTTCTAGATATAACATACCTTTACACATTTGGTGTTATAAGGCTGTCTCAAAAGCTAGGAACAGAGAAGCAATGTCACCATTCGCGACTAATCGCCTTGAGGGGAAAACCTCTCCTCTCAAGGCCTATAAAAAAATGTAGCGCCTCCTCACATTGCTTTTCAAGATGTCAAAACCATACCTTTTGAAATCAAATCCATTAGTACACCATTTCAATATCATGATAATATTTAAATTCCAAAAGGTTATTTGCAGGATCGATTAAAAAGAACATAATGTGTTCCTCTTGCTTTCCTTTAAAGCGAGTAGTTGGCTCTAAATAGAACGGTAGGGAGTTCTTTTTGGCTAAATCAAGAAGTTGATCAAATTCTTCTTTATTAATAAGAGTGAGTCCGAAATGTCGTGGGTACATCTTTGGTGATAAGTCAATGTCGTTTGGATTTAAGTGACACACCACTTGATCTCCAAAAAAATTAAAGGTTACCCGGTCATCATACCTTCTTGCTAATTTACAGCCTAATTTCTCATAAAAGTCTACTGTTTCATCTAACTCCTTACAAGGGATCGCAAGGTGAAACAACTTGTTTGTCTCTCTCATTTTTCTAACTCCTTAATATCAAATAAATTAAATGTATCAGAGCGTAGTCCTAATCGAAGAGTTTCCAATGAAATGGTGTCATGAAAAGGGATATTTGCAAGGTTCACATTTGATCCAAGTAGTTGTATGAAGAATGTTTGCATCTTTTTAGTTGGGGCTTCAAAAATGATATCCTCTTTATTAATGGAAGAGGCAAGTATCTCCTCAATAACGTGATAGCGCATGTCTCCATTACTTTGACAAATGCCACTTGTACCACTTTCTCTTGCTTCTGTCATTACTTTTGTTGATCCCGCATCCAAATCCTCGTGTAATTGTTCAATCCATTCAGATGTACAAAAATTATCGGATTTTTCCGAATTTTTACTTCCGACCTCGCTGAAAACATGAAAGTCTGCTGAGAACTCAGATATATATTTTGCTTTTTCTTTATTTGAAAGATCGATCGTACCGTTAGAGATCTCAATGTATTTACAGTTGTGCATTTTACAATAATCATAATATTGTTCAATTTTATTTTGACTTAGAAACTTCTCAAAAAGGGTGCCGCCAAAAAAGTAATGAATGCTATGTTCCAATAAACAGTTTAATTTTTCTTGAAGTTGTTTCGTTATGAGAGACGTCCCCCAGCCAAATTTAACAAAGTCGACCAATTCAGGGGAGCTAGCGATTGTGTCTTTAAATGCATGTAGTGATAACCCGTTATCGATCAACACAGTGAGTCCTTTTGTTCTCGGTTTTAATTGTCTTTCAGGAAGAATTAATCCAGAAGTTGATGTAACATTCATACGTTTTTCCTCTCAATCACTGGTATTTTTCTGTTTTTGTTCACTTCCATTATAAAATGGCTGTTATGTTCCATTGAGCAAAAGCTAATATCCTCAGGATCAAAATCTAAATTGGCTTCTTCATCAAAGAATTTCTGTGTAACGTGTGAGTGAATGATTCTAGTTACAACTTCTTTTGCTGTGATCGTATTTGATCCTATAATTACGTTTTTTATATATTCTGCACAGGCTAAATCATCATCTCCAGTAGGATGAGAAGCAATGATATTAACGATGAGCTTTTTGTCGGCTAATGAATATAACTCCTTAACATATTCGGCTGTACATTTTGCGTTTGAAAAGCCAGTAACTAAGAGGTGTTTCGTATTTAAAGAGTGTAGTGTTGCTTTTACACCATTTGTTGTTTTTTGAACAAGCGTTTTATCAGTCAACCTTTCCTGTGAAATTTGTTTAGGAGAGTTACCTAAGTCAAATCCTTTTATCGCAATGCCGTGTTCTTCGCCAGCTAGTAAGTAGTGTGGGTGTGTTTTTTTTAATTCTTTTGCCTCATCAGTCGACCCAACAAGTAGTATGTTTCTTACTCCACCTAAAAAGGCATAATGAGCTACTGTGAAAGCACGTATGACGTCAATAACAATATTGACATCTGATTGTTCCAACTCGATATTATTTCCCTGGTAGATGGCAATAGTCATTTTATATCTCTCCTAGAGGCTTAGTGTCAAGGTTACTATATTCGCCTAGCAAAAGAGTTGTTACTAAAAACTGTCTGCATCATCTATTGTAATTAAGGAAGTGAGCTTCTTGTAGTAAGATGAAGATAATACGTTGTATTCAACGTCACATTTAAAATGGGAGTGTGTAACAATGACAAAATCAATGATTTATCGGAAACGCATATAGAAAATGCAGTTAAGGCAATGTATCATGCGAAAAGAAAAGGCAAAAATCATTATCAATTTTATACAGAAGATCTGAGCGATGTTCAATCTCGTACGTTTGATATCTTTGAAAAAATATTTAAAAGTGTTTCAAAAATGAGAAATTAGGGGAGACGAAATGTAAATTTTATTACATTTACTGTATTTTGTCACATTTTTGAATAGCTTGAATAGAATGGAGCTACTAACGAATAAAAAAGTTAGTAGCTTTTTTTATTGCATTGAAAAGGTGTGTTTACCTTTTTTGTACTTGTGTTGATCATTTTTGTCTAAAAAGTGAAATGACCGATTATTTTAATGAGATATATTCTGACGAAAGGTTTGAGGGGACGACCATATGAGATATAAGATTTAAAAAAGAACTGAAATAAAAGGTCAATCTTTTATTATAAATTGGATTTAAAAAGAAAGGTGTGATTTCTTTGATTGAACACTACTTAAAGGAACGGTTTGGGATTGTTAAGGAGGACATTTTGGTATCTCCATTGACAAACAAAAAAGCAACGGTCAAAGAAGTCTTACGCAGGATTGAACAAAGAGGACATGCGGATCGAGTATTAAAAAAGATTAAATCCATTCAGTCTTTAGGGAGAAAAGGGGTTATTGTTTATCTAACCGGGCAGTTTGAACTGGATCAAGGAAAAATATAAAAAGCAGAGGGGACTGTCTTAAAAGCTAGTAACAAAGGTGGCAATGGCTCCGTTCACTACGCGCCTTTTAGAGGAGAACCCCACTCCTCTAAAAGGCTTTTAAAAGGTGTAGGTGCACAATGCTTCAGGGTTTTGATAGTAAAAAGAGTAACAGAAACCAATCTATCGATGGAAGGATAGTGGTTTGCTGTTACTCATTATTTCGCTATTTCGTTACTTATTCAGATTGATCATTTTTCTTTGCCTTAAAGAGGTCCTTTAAAGAAGTCTTTGCTACTACTTTTTGATCTTCTTTTTTTTCATTCTTGTTTTCCTTGTGCGCATACCATGAAATAATCTTCAATTTAAGCACCACCGTTCATTGTTTTAATTATTTTATATACGCTTTGTCCAAGTATATGAGTATAGGAGATTAATATGACAAAAAAGTAGTATTACTAGATTTCTAGGACAACTCTTTCGAACAAGCAACACGACCTGAAAAGAACGTAGCCCCTCCACCCATATCGGATAGACGGTCAGGTGTTAAGGCATTGACAAGTTGCTTCTTACCAGGCATATCAGCCCATAAGCCTTGACTGACAAGAACACCAGGAAGAACATTTTTTCCTACTGCGGTCATTAATTCACATTCGCCTTGATTATTCCAGATTCGAATCATGTCACCGTCTGCAATTCCGAGCTTTTGTGCATCCAATTGATTCATATGAACTTTAGGTTCTTTTTCTAACGATATGTGCTTATCGTTATTGGAAAATGTTGAATTTAAGAAATTATGATTCGGGCCAGGAACAAATAGAAATGGAAACTCGCCGTCGTTTACCAAAGGAATGTGTGTCGGTAGACCAGGATATCCATCTTTGACCATAGTCTCTGAATAAAGCTCAATTTTTCGACTTGGTGTAGTAAGGTCAAGTAAGGAAAATGGCTTTCGATCTGCTTTGATATACAGTTTTTCATCTAATTCATCATACTGTACATGTTTTAAGTAAGGATTTTCTGGATGATGGACAGCTTGACGAACTAATTCCTCGTCTGAGTCTTGTAAGGTATCTTCTGTAAAACCCATGGCTCTTGCTAACAAGCGGAATACCTCAGTGTTTGACTTACTATCTCCAAAGGGTTCTACAATAGGCTTTTGCATATGAATGTAATGATGCCAATAAGACGTATAGAAATCCGTGTTCTCAAAAGCTGAAGTGGCTGGTAATACTAAGTCAGCAAACGCTGCTGTCTCTGTTAAAAATAAGTCATGAACAACGGTAAACAAATCCTCCCGTGCCAATCCTTCACGCACTTTGTTACTATCAGGTGTGACGACTGCAGGATTGCAATTATAAATAAAAAGTGACCTTACAGGAGGAGATGTGTCTAGTAACGTTTTTCCTAGTTCATTCATGTTAAACACGCGAGTTTGTTTATTTTTTAGCAGATCTGGTCGCTGCAATGATGCCGAATTGTGAGACAAAAACCCTGAATTTGATTTGAGCGCACCACCGCCTTTTTCAAGCCATGCTCCTGTTAGGGCTGGCAAACATGAAATCGTCCGTACAATCATCCCGCCATTATCGTGGTGCTGTAACCCATTCCCGATACGAATAAGGGAGGGGGAGGTGGTACCGTACATACGAGATAATCTATAAATGTCATCAACTGGGACACCAGTAATCACAGAAACCGTTTCAGGATCATATTGTTTTACGTGCTGTTCTAATTGTTGATATCCAACTGTGTATTCTTCCAAAAATGGTTGATTAACTAACTTTTCTTTGAAAAGTATATGCATCATTCCAAGAGCTAGCGCGCTATCTGTACCTGGAACAATCGGAATAAACCAATCAGCCATTTTGCCTGTTTGATTTTTATGGACATCAATGACGATGATTTTCGCCCCATTTTTGCGAGCTTTTTGAGCCAGCATCATTTGGTGCATGTTAGTGCTTACAGCATTGATCCCCCATAAAATAAAAAGTTTCGTTTCCGTTGTTTCCTCAGGATCTGTTCCATATGCTCCACCCATCGTATAGCGATAGCCTACAGACCCTGCAGTTTGGCAGATCGTCCGGTCAAGCTGACTGGCGCCTAGTCGATGAAAAAAGCGACGATCCATTCCTTCTGCATTGATGTTACCCATATTTCCATAGAAGCTGTAAGGAAGGATTGACTCAGGTCCTTCGTTTTCAATTAATTTTTTCCATTTTGAAACAATGATTTCGATGGCTTCCTCCCAAGAAATAGGAGTAAAGTTCCCTTCCCCTTTAGCACCGGCACGTTTTAGCGGAGTCGTTAGTCGTTTTGGATCATAGAGACGTTCTGTCATATGTCGAACTTTATTGCAAATCGCTCCTTGTGTAACAGGGTGATTGGGATCACCCTCAATCTTGACAATTTTTCCCGCTTTTTTATGTACTAATAGTCCGCACTGGTCTGGACAATCTAAAGAACAGACTGATGGGAAAATTCCATCTACTTTTGATACAAATGATGTCATGGTTTTAACCCTTTCCAAAATGAAGTTAGTAGATTATATCATTTAATTGAATAGTAGAAAAGTTTAAGAGGCAACTAAAAAAGGTGATTTTCCCTTTTTCAGTTGCCTCTATGCAATGAGCGGAACCGTTGCAACTTTTTTAAGCCTGATATGAGTGGGTTTCTCATAGCAGACGCGCAACGTGTGGAGCCATTGCTGCTTCCTCGAATCTGCTAAAAAGGACTTTTTCAATGGCCTCAACTGTTATTGGGTAATTTCTTTATTTAACAAAAAGCAGCTCCTACAATAACAAGTAGGATGAAAAGCACAACGATTAACGCAAATCCGCTACCACCTGTGCCGTAGTAACCCATGTGGAATACCTCCTTTTTGAGTTGCTATACTACACTCTATGATGACATGCTGAATTTGATTGGGCAGGGGACTATATAATGAAAAATAAAACGAGTGCCTAGTGATCATAAGCCAATCAAATATATGGGAGCCTGATCATTTGAAAAAGTTATGATAAAATAAAGGAAATGAAACTAGAGGGGTTTATCATGCATATCGATCATTTAAAAATATTTGTCACTGTTGTAGAGTTGAAGCATTTTTCAAAAGCGGCAAAGGTTCTAAATTTATCACAGCCAAATGTCAGTCTTCATATTCGTAATCTCGAGAGTGAATTGGAAACAACGTTGTTTATTCGTTCACCGAAACAGGTAAAAGTAACAGCTGCAGGAGAGATGTTTTATATTAAGGCAAGACAAATGTTATCTCTTTATGAAGAAGCAAAGCAGGAAATTGCCGATCAACACCATATTGTTCAAGGTACGATCAAAATTGGGGCTAGTTTTACGATAGGAGAATACATCCTTCCGAGAGTCCTTGCTGAATACGCGAACGATCACCCTAAGGTCAATGTTGAAGTAATGGTTGGAAATACAGAAGAAGTCATGGAGAAAACACGGACAAATGAATTAGATATTAGCTTAATTGAAGGAGAAGTTAGCGATCAGGAAGTAGAAGTTGTTCCGTTCATGGATGATGAAATGATTATAATTGCTTCAAGTTCCCATCCATTAGCACAAGTCAGTGTAGTAAGCCCTGACTTATTACAAAATCAAGTATGGATATTAAGAGAGAGTGGATCTGGAACAAGGGCGTTCAGTAACCAACTGATTCAGCATCTAGAATTACAAATGAAGCGTTCCTTTGTCTTTAGTAGCAGCCAAGGAATTAAAGAGGCTGTTTCTGCAGGACTTGGTATAGCGATGATTTCACGCTTAACTGTAAGGAAGGAATTAGAATTAGGTGAGCTAAAGGAAATCAATATTGCAAACCAGAGGTTCACACGAAAACTATCTATTATAAAAGGGAAACATGATTTTGTCTCACGAGCGCATGATTTATTTATCGAGAAAATACTAAATATAAAAAAAATGTAAAAATCGAGCCACGATGAGTAGCAAGGTGTTCTTTGCAAGTCTTCTATGAGAAAGCCACTCATAGAAGGCTTTTTTAAATATATAAAATCGATAAGCGGGGGAACTAACAAATGGCATAACTTAACCTTTCCCCTCTCCTCTGTAAAATAAAACAAATTTTTTTGAAAAGTTGTGATTTTTTTGCAGGAATAAACATAAATTGGTCGAATTTAAGTATGTGTAAGGGAAACGAATACATTTTTTTGTCGCAGGAGGAGTAAAAGATGAGAGAAGTAGTCATTGTAAGTGCAGTACGTACGCCAGTTGGGACATTCGGTGGTTCATTAGCGAGTGTATCAGCAGTTGATTTAGGGGTTGTCGCAACAAAAGAAGCAATCAAACGAGCAAATATTGATCCAGAACTAGTAGATGAAGTATTAATTGGAAACATCTTGTCAGCTGGTCTTGGCCAAAACGTAGCACGTCAAGTTGCTATTAATGCCGGCTTACCGGAAACTACGCCAGCTACAGCGATTAATAAATTATGTGGTTCAGGTCTTCGTACGGTTAGTATGGGAGCGCAATTTATTGCTTTAGGCGATGCAGATGTAGTTTTAGCTGGTGGAATTGAGAGCATGAGTAACGCTCCTTATGTTCTTCCAAATGCACGTTGGGGTCAACGTATGGGACATGGTCAGTTAATGGATACAATGATTCACGATGCTTTAACAGACAAATTTAATGATTTTCATATGGGCGTAACTGCTGAAAACATTGCAGAACAATGGGAATTAAGCAGAGAAATGCAAGATGAGTTTGCCCTACATAGTCAACATAAGGCAGAAAAAGCACAAAAAGAGGGCCGCTTTAAAGATGAAATCGTTCCAGTTGAAATCCCGCAAAGAAGAGGCGAGCCTACTGTAATTGATACAGATGAGCATCCAAAGCATGGTCTAACTATTGAAAAGCTTGCTAAGCTACGTCCTGCCTTTAAGAAGGATGGTACGGTTACTGCAGGGAATGCATCTGGAATTAACGATGGAGCAGCGATGGTCGTCTTAATGGCAAAAGAAAAAGCAGAAGAGCTAGGACTTGAGCCATTAGCGACAATTAAATCATACGGAAATGCAGGACTTGATCCAAAAATTATGGGATATGGGCCTGTACCAGCAACGAAACAAGCTCTAGAGCGTGCTGGACTAACAGTTGAAGATTTAGATTTAATCGAAGCTAACGAAGCATTTGCTGCACAATCATTAGCTGTCGTAAAAGATCTTGGCTTAGATCCTGAAAAGGTAAATGTAAACGGTGGTGCGATTGCGTTAGGTCACCCTGTAGGTGCATCTGGTACACGTGTATTAGTAACATTGTTACATGAAATGCAACGTAGAGATGCGAAGCGCGGATTAGCTACGCTTTGTATTGGCGGCGGTCAAGGAACAGCACTTATTGTTGAACGTTAATAGTATGAGAAAAGGACTCAAATAATAGAAGTCCTATTGTCGAGAAACCCCCACTTTTATAAAGTGGGGGTTTCTCATGATTTGATTTTTCGCTTCTATATCGGTTAGTTTTAATCGGTTTAAACACTTCAAAGATACAAGATGTCCCAAACCTAAATAATCGAGTACTTCACGTGAAAAATAGGGATGTCTCAAAAGGTCTGTTTTTGACCTTTTGAGACATCCCCGAAGCAATGAGCGAAGTCGCTACATCTTTTGAAAGCCTTGAGAGGAGTGGGTTTCTCCTCTCAAGGCGCGTAGCGAACGTAGCCATTGCCACCTCTGTTCCGGACTTTTGGAGCAGCCTATGCTCATAAAAGCCTAAACAGCAGTGATGCTCAGAAATATGGTTCCTAATTGTGTGAATTAAATTTATGAACTAAATTGAATCTAGTGATTACTTTTTAAGCTAAACACACTCTAGTACTCAAAATCCTATGACCTGTATGAGTACATTTTTACTTTTTGAGACAAGAGAACAAAAATAATTTCAGTAATTGCATAGAATAGAAATAAAACATATTCAGGAGGTGACTTCTTAAATGGCTAGTCAAAATAAGTATACTGATACTAAGAGGCAACGTCGTAGAGGAAAATATAGAAAGTATAGGTTAATGAAGCAAAACAAAGAGCTGGCAGCATATTTACCTGAAACGCAGTTTTTTAGTAAACAAACATTATGGAAGATGCTTGAAAAATATCGTGAGGTCATTGTGAAGCCCAATTATGGGAGTTTTGGCAAGAAAGTTATTAAAATATCCTTTCTCGGAGAGGGGAAATATGAAATACACCAAGGACAAAACCGGTTTATGTTTAGTAGTAAAGCAGAAACATATAGTTTTTTAAATGCAACTTACCTTGATAATAAACGCTATATCATTCAAAGGTTTATTCCTTTCGCTACAATAAGAAATTGTCCTTTTGATATTCGTGTAATGGTTCAAAGAAAAATAGGAAGTGATAGATGGGTTGTAACGGGGTTAGCTGCAAAGGTAGCTGCTAGTAGGTATGTTATAACAAATGCGGCACAAATAATTTCATCTATAGAAGAAGCTATTGAACAGTCTACAATCAATTGTCAGGGTACAGTAGCTAAGATAAAAAGAATTTCTCTCATGGCTGTTACTAGTATAAAACACCGATATAGAAAATGTCGTACGATAGGCTTAGATGTTGGATTAGACGAAAAAGGAAGGATTTGGGTCATTGAAGCTAATTTAAAACCTTCAATTTCCTTATTTAAAGTATTAAATGATTTACCAACGCTTCAAAAAATAGAACAATATCGAAGGGGATAAGAATAAAAGATTAGTCTGAATAAAGACTAATCAATATAGGACTATAGCTTTGCTTGGCGGAACTTACTACCATTTGTATCAACTACTCTATGGCTTGATCTACAAATTAAATGGTAGTATATTTCTGAACAAAGAAAGTCACAAGATATGAGTAGGAGCGTACTTATGATCGGATCAGACATTTATTAGTATTACATTGAGCGGAATGTATAAAAAGTCTTCTAACCGAAAGAGGAACATGGTATGATGATATAGAATTAATGAATGAGTACTCACTCAAAAGAGAGGGGAGAGGTTGTGAAGGGAAAAGCAGTCATTGTAACAGGTGGAAGCAATGGAATGGGAAAGGCTATGGCCAAACGATTTGCAGAACAAGGAGCTTTTGTGACGATAAGTGGGCGAGATCAGGAAAAATTGGAACGAGCAAAACAAGAAATTGAGACGTTTGATGGACAAGTGTTACCAATCGTCATGGATGTTCGTGACCCAGAAAAAGTCCAATTGATGGTCAGTCAAACGAAGGAGAAGTTTGGAACGGTTGACTACCTTGTCAACAATGCAGCAGGAAATTTTCTCGTCCCAGCAGAGCAGTTATCTCTAAACGGTTGGAACTCTGTTATTGATATTGTCTTAAATGGAACATGGTATTGCACACAAGCGGTAGCCAAAGAGTGGATTAATGAGAAAAAGTCTGGGAGCATCATTAATATTGTCGCAACATACGCTTGGACAGCTGGCCCGGGTGTCGTTCACTCCGCTAGTGCAAAGGCAGGTGTATTAGCTATGACGAGATCGCTTGCTGTTGAATGGGGAAGCAAATATGGAATACGCGTCAATGCAATAGCACCAGGACCAATTGAAGGAACTGGAGGAGTCGATAAGTTGGTTGCGAATGAAAGCGTGCACAAAAAAATTATAGAAGGAATTCCGGCAAAACGATTTGGTAAAGTAGAAGAAGTAGCCGGAGTCGCTGCATTTCTCTTCTCAGAAGAAGCCCGTTATATTAACGGAGATTGCATTACCATCGATGGCGCGCAATGGTTAAGTGGAGCTTCTTATAAGTTATAAAAAGTGAGGCCTAAAATTTACGGACTCCCGTTATATTGCTCAAAGTACTTTACCAAATCTTTGAGCACATAACGGATCCGTTGCCAACTTGTATTTTCTAACTTTATAAAGGATGGTATTCATTAGCGTGTTTTGTATGAATGGCTAATTTGTAGATTTTTTCATTTAGATACTTACGATCAAGCTCCAATATCTCTTCTTTTTTGATTCCTTGCTGTATATAGCGAGAGAATTGCCATACCATCTTTTTTATTCTTGTCTCATTTTGTGAGGCGATTAATTGTAAGGAGTCGATCATAGCAGCAACAACAGATACATCCTCGATCCCGTAATGCCTGATTTGGTAATAGCAACGATATAAATAGTCTTCAAAATGTCGCTGTTTGACTATGACACGTAAGCTTTCGTACTTATCGTTGTAATAAGAACGATGAAGGTTCTTTTTTGCTAACACTTTCAGGATGCGAGCTAGTGCACGAATGCCGCTAATGGCCGTATTAGGGTCATTCGTACCTGGAGATAACGCTCGTAAAGTAATTTCAACAAGCTTTGTAAGGCCAAAATCAATGTCTTGAATGGTCGCTCGTTCTTCTCCAACATGAAACAAATCTTGATAAGTAGCCTGATCTACGTTGCTTTTCTTACTTCCCCAAAACGAAAGGATGGTCGAGCCTTCTTCAATAAAATCACCAAGGCCAACTTCAACTTTGGTAATGATATCGTCATCACTTGCTTGCTCAACTAATTTGTCGATTTCAACAACAAGTAAATACCCAGATTTATCAGACTGAATGTAGGTAGGTTCAACTAAATTCAGCTCTTCACTCTCCCAATCTTTCCATGGCTCGTCCGCAGCTTCAATCATCTCATCTTCATAATTGGAATGAATCGATTTAATTGTATTTCGCGTAATGTGATGAATTAAATTGCTCACTTGAATCCATCTCCCTACATGATGGACAAAAAATACAAAAAAGCCTACACAAATGATCGCATACAAAACAGCTAACGTCGGTGAGAGAAACAAAACTTGCTCATTTGTTTCTCGAATAAATAACAACAAAATCAAGGCATATACAAACCCACCAATGAAAACGCCAAGAATTCGCTGTGTGTTGTCATCCGTTAAAAAATCCTGCATCGTACGTGGAGAAAATTGTGATAAGTAGGTCGTAAGTACGACCATAATCGTTGAAAATGAAATAGTTGTCATCGTCAACAATGAAGAAGCAATCGTACTTAACAGAGTTTGAGCCAATCCAATGTCAACGATAAAAAATACAGGCAAAAAATCATTGCTTACATACATATCAAATAGAACGCTCAAGAAGGCGAGTAAGACAGAGATGAGTCCATATAATGCCGGGATAAACCAAAATTGTGAGCGCAACATAAGCCATGTAGGACGATTTTTCATGGAAAACAACCTCCCTCAAGAATGTATTACGTATTATTTTTTGTTATTTTGTCAAAATTAAACATTTATCTTTACTTTCATGCAGGAAAATGAGCCAATCATGCGGAAACATGTGAAGAGTGAAAATGAATAAAGGAGTGTTAAGATGGCTATTCAATACCCAAGTAATGAAGAAGTGAAGCAATTATTACAAGAAAGCAAACGAATTGCAGTTGTCGGTCTTTCTGCAAATCCAGAGCGCACGTCATATATGGTGTCAGAAGCGATGCAAAAAGCAGGCTATGAAATCATCCCGGTCAATCCTACAGCAGATGAAGTACTAGGGGTAAAAGCGGTTAAATCACTTAAAGAAATTGAAGGAGATATTGACATTGTTAATGTTTTTAGAAGAAGTGAGTTTCTCCCGGAAGTAGCGCGCGAAACGATTGAAGTGGGTGCTAAGTCATTTTGGGCACAGCTCGGCCTTGAAAACGAAGAGGCATACGATATGTTGACTGAAAATGGAATTCAAACGGTCATGAATCGCTGCATAAAAGTCGAACATGCAAAGTGGAAATAGCTCAATACGAAACAGTGGAAAAATAGGAAGAAGAAGTACTGAAAAAAGGTGATAAATCACCTAATGATCAGTAGTTTTATCTACTAGCAATGGCTCTGCACGTTGCCGCCTTCTATGAGAAACCCACTCATAGAAGGTTTTTTAAAATATTACATAATCGATTAGAATAGGAAAAATGGATTCTTTTCTCGTCTAAACAATGAACACTTAATACTCATTGATTCAAGGCTACTGAAAAAGGTTACCATTATGAGGGCACTGAAAAAGTCCTTTTTAGCAGATTCGAGGAAGCAGCAATGGCTCCACACGTTGCGCGCCTGCTATGAGAAAACCACTCATAGCAGGCTTTAAGACAAAGCAACGGTTCCGCTCATTGCTTAAAGGCCATTGAAAAAGGTCAAAACCATACCTTTTTCAGTGGCCTCTACCATTATCCTTTTTCAGTAGCCTTTCGGAGCTCACCCTTTTCTTTTCAGAATGTTAAAGAAAAGGCAGGATAATCGAAAAGAGGTTGCGAATACAGAAATAACCGCTACAATAGATAAAGCAGCACTGTTCGATAAATAGAAACATTTGTTCGTTTGTGCTACAATACGAAAAGTAGCATGTTGAAAGGAGTACCAACTTTGGCTAAGAAACAACATTTGGATTATAACGATGATGCAATACAAGTATTAGAAGGGTTAGAGGCAGTTAGAAAGCGTCCGGGGATGTACATCGGGAGTACAGACGCTCGTGGTCTCCATCACCTTGTCTATGAAATAGTTGATAACTCCGTTGACGAAGCACTTGCTGGACACGGATCATACATAAATGTTACGGTACACCGCGACAATAGTATTTCTGTTAGTGATGAAGGTCGAGGCATGCCAACAGGGATGCATAAGTCCGGGAAACCAACACCAGAAGTTATTCTTACAGTCTTGCATGCCGGTGGGAAATTCGGCCAAGGAGGCTATGCGACGAGTGGAGGTCTGCATGGGGTAGGGGCTTCGGTCGTAAATGCCTTATCTGAATGGCTCGTTGTTGAAATTAAGCGAGATGGGCAAGTATATAAGCAACGATTTGAAAATGGCGGTAAACCTGCAACAACACTAGAAAAGACAGGGAAGACGCGCAAGTCAGGCACAACGATTCATTTTAAACCAGACACAACTATTTTTAGCGCAACAACGTATAACTTCGAAACGTTAACAGAACGATTACGTGAAGCGGCATTCCTCTTAAAAGGACTAAAAATTGAACTAATCGATTTACGTGGCGAAGGCTCACAGCAAGAATTTTATTTTGAAAATGGAATTGAAGCGTTTGTTGAATATTTAAACGAGGACAAAGAAACGTTAAGTCCTGTTGTCTTTTTCTCGGGGGAGCAAAACGATATTGAAGTTGAATTCGCTTTCCAATTTAACGATGGTTATACAGAAAATGTCCTTTCTTTCGTTAACAATGTTCGTACGAAAGATGGTGGAACGCATGAACTTGGTGCAAAAGCAGCGATGACACGCGCTGTAAATGAATATGCACGTAAAGTGAAATTGTTAAAAGAAAGAGATAAGAATTTAGATGGATCAGATATTCGCGAAGGTTTCACTTCAATCATTTCCGTTCGCGTACCTGAAGCAAAGCTTCAATTCGAGGGACAAACAAAAGGAAAGCTCGGTACAACTGAAGCACGGTCGGCAGTAGATAGCGTCGTTTCTGAGAAGCTTTCCTATTTCTTTGAGGAAAATCCTGATGTCAGTACAATGCTGATAAAGAAAGCTGTAAAAGCTGCACAAGCACGTGAAGCGGCAAGAAAAGCACGTGAAGATGCTAGAAATGGAAAAAAGAGCAAGCGAAAAGACGTCCTATTAAGTGGAAAGCTCACACCAGCTCAATCGAAAAATCCACAACGAAATGAACTTTATTTAGTTGAGGGTGACTCTGCTGGCGGGTCGGCTAAACAAGGACGAGACCGAAAGTTCCAAGCCGTTTTACCTTTACGCGGGAAAGTTATTAATACAGAAAAAGCAAAGCTTGAAGATATTATGAAAAATGAAGAAATCCGCACGATTATTCATACGATTGGTGCAGGCGTTGGCTCTGATTTCACGTTAGAAGATGTCAATTATGATAAGATCGTCATTATGACCGATGCGGATACAGATGGAGCGCACATTCAAGTCCTTTTGCTAACATTCTTTTATCGTTATATGCGTCCGTTGTATGATGCAGGGAAAGTATACATCGCCTTGCCACCACTTTATAAAATCAGTAAAGGCAGCGGAAAAAAAGAAATAATCGAATATGCGTGGGATGAGCGTGAACTTGATAAAGTGACGAAAAAAGTCGGTCGTGGCTATACATTACAACGTTATAAAGGTTTAGGTGAAATGAATGCGACTCAGCTTTGGGAAACAACGATGGATCCAGAAACGAGAACGTTAATTCGAGTGAAGCTAGATGACGCAGCACGTGCTGAAAAGCGTGTCACGACATTAATGGGAGATAAAGTAGAACCTAGACGAAAATGGATTGAGTCTCATGTTGCATTTGGGATGGAAGAAGACTCAAACATCTTAGAAAACGAAAACTTAGCAATTATTGAGGAGGAGTAAGCTTGGCACAAACAGAGCGTTACTTAGACCTTCCCTTAGAAGAAGTCATCGGCGATCGATTTGGTCGCTATAGTAAATACATTATTCAAGAGCGTGCGTTACCTGATGCAAGAGACGGTTTAAAGCCCGTACAACGAAGAATTTTATATGCAATGTACAAAGATGGAAATACAGCAGATAAACCATTCCGAAAATCAGCGAAAACCGTTGGTAACGTCATCGGTAACTATCACCCACACGGTGATTCATCTGTGTATGAAGCGATGATTCGAATGAGTCAGGAATGGAAGGTTCGTAACCTGTTAGTTGATATGCACGGAAACAACGGATCAATTGACGGCGATCCACCGGCAGCGATGCGTTATACAGAAGCGAGATTATCGAGAATCGCATCTCAGCTTCTGCGCGACATTGATCGCGATACTGTTGACTACATTCCTAACTTTGATGATACAGAGGATGAGCCAGTTGTCCTTCCAGCCATGTTTCCGAATTTGCTCGTCAATGGCTCAACAGGAATCTCTTCTGGTTATGCAACGGACATCCCTCCGCATCATTTAGGGGAGATTATTGACGGTGTTATCATGCAAATGGAAAAGCCGAGTACAACGCTTGATGATCTGTTACATGTCATTAAAGGCCCTGATTTTCCTACAGGAGGAATCGTTCAAGGTCTCGATGGCATACGTCAAGCATACCGTACTGGAAAAGGAAAGGTCGTCGTTAGGGCAAAAACAGAAGTGGAAGAGCTTCGCGGAGGCCGTGAGCAAATCGTTATCACGGAAATTCCATTTGAAGTCGTTAAGTCTAACTTAGTGAAAAAAATGGATGAACTTCGCTTTGATAAGAAAGTAGACGGAATTGCAGAAGTTCGAGATGATACCGACCGTACTGGCTTACGGATCGTCGTTGAGTTGAAAAAAGAAGCGGATGCAAATGCAATCTTAAACTATCTATTAAAAAATACTGATTTACAAGTTACATATAATTTCAACATGGTAGCCATCGCCAACAAAGCTCCGAAATTAATGGGACTTCAAGCACTAATACAAGCATATATTGACCACCAAAAGCTTGTATTCACAAGACGTGCCAAATACGATCTAAATAAAGCGTTGGATCGTCAACATATTGTTCAAGGGCTAATTAAGGCGATTTCGATCCTTGACGAAGTTATTGCAACGATTCGTGCGTCAAAAGATAAAAAGAATGCGAAAGATAACCTTATTGCACAATTTGAATTTACAGAAGCACAAGCAGAGGCAATTGTTACATTGCAACTATACCGTTTAACAAATACGGATATTACAACACTTGAAGAAGAAGCAGCTGAGCTAGAGCGCCGCATTCATGAGCTAGAAGCGATTCTTGGCAGTGAGAAAAAGCTTATTCAAGTTATTAAGAGCAATCTTCAAACGATTAAGAAAGAGTTTGCTGACCCTAGACGTACGGTCATTAAAGAAGAAATCGAGGAAATCAAAATCAACATGGATGTCCTCATTGCATCTGAAGACGTCATGGTTACCGTTACAAAAGAAGGCTATGTGAAACGAACAAGCATCCGTTCATATGGCGCATCAAATGGGGAGAATCCCGGGATGAAGGAAGGAGATTACCTTCTTGGGCATTTTGAAATTAACACAACAGAAATATTGTTATTGTTTACAAAGTCCGGAAACTATCTCTATATTCCAGTTCACCAGCTCCCAGATATCCGTTGGAAAGACAATGGTCAACATGTAGCCAACCTTGTTAGCGGGTACAACTCAGATGATGAAATTATTAAAGCATTGCCAGTTAAAGAGTTTAAAGAAGAGCAATCGCTCCTATTTATAACGAAAAATGGGATGGCGAAAAAGTCACAATTGTCCCTTTATCAAGCTCAACGTTTCTCGAAGCCTTTAATGGCCTTAAAGTTGAAAGAAAATGATGAAGTGGTAGCTTGTATGTTAACAAATGGAAATGAAGAATTGCTTATCGCAACCCATTTAGGATACGGGCTCTGGCTCGGTGAAGAAGAAATTAACCTAGTTGGCCAAAGAGCAGCTGGTGTCAAAGCAATTAATTTAAAGGAAGAAGACCATGTTGTCGATGCGTCCACATTCCTAGCAGATGATAAGAAAGTTGAATTTATCATCGTCACACAGCGTGGAGCGGTGAAAAAGGTACCAATTACCGAATTTGATAAGTCGAGTAGAGCCAAACGCGGACTTGTCATGTTACGTGAATTAAAATCAAATCCACATCGAGTCATCGCATGCAAACGAGTGAAAGACCAAGCTGAAATGTTTGTAGTTGTCACTGATAAGAATCATGAAGAAACATTGGAAGTAGCTAACTATCGAAATAGTGATCGTTATAGCAATGGATCGTTCCTTGTTGACGTTTCAACTAGTGGCAATGTGATTGAAGTTCGAGAAGAGATTGATACAACACTTAAAAACGACGAGGATTAATTGAACCAATAAAAGGTATAAACGAACCTTTTTCATTAGGGGCGCTGAAATGGTGTAATATAACCATTTTCAGTGCCCTTCATTAATCTAGTCGTTATTTCAAATTAATACAAAAGAAGTAACCATAACAATGTTATGTAAACTAAAGGTAAAGGAAGAAGA
This sequence comes from Halalkalibacter sp. HAAS-P013, assembly GCF_056619925.1. Lineage (NCBI taxonomy): Bacteria > Bacillati > Bacillota > Bacilli > Caryophanales > Bacillaceae > Halalkalibacter > Halalkalibacter sp. HAAS-P013. Next base: position 305,680 of record NZ_JBWQTU010000001.1, on the reverse strand, counting down.
CGATGAAAGGAACAACTCACCTGATTGGTGGAGTGACGGCAGCTGTTATTTTTGAAAATCAGTTTCCCGGATCAATCAATGAACCATTTTTATTTTATACAACGGCATTAGCAGGAGCCATTATTCCAGACATTTGCCACCCTAAATCGATGATCGGTAGAAGACTGCCGATATTATCAAGAACGATTAGCACGGTTTTTGGACATCGCTCATTTAGTCATAGTTTATTATTTCTATTGCTTGTTTATTTCCTTACCGAGCAATTAACGATACAAGGAGCGGGTGCAATCCAACAAGGATTACTTCTAGGTGTAGGCAGTCATATCATTCTTGATGCGATGACCCCGCAAGGAGTGAAATTGTTTTATCCGATCAAAATGAATGTGAGAACACCCATTTATGTCAAAACAGGTTCAGTCATTGGAGAAACCGTTGTTACGATTTGTTTGGGAGGACTGCTTGGTTACTATTTGTTTTCATAGAAAAGGAAGGTAGCCATTTCCGGTGCCTTCCTTTCAGCGTTTACTGATATCTTGGGCGGTAGAAGAGTAAAATGATAAAACCACATAAAGAAATGATTCCACATAAGAAAAAGACAAAAGGTAAGCTTATTTTGTCAGCGAACTCACCTGCAACCAACGGACCAGCCAAAATTCCAATGGCATAAAATGATTGATAAAACCCCATGGCTGAGCTTTTCAAATCATTTGTGGCTAATTGGATCACCATGCCCAAAAGTAGAGGGAAAATAATTCCAAGCAATAAGCCAATCCCAGCATGGATGAGACAGAACAATAAAAATGAGTTTACGAGAGGAGACATGAACATTAACAGAGCAATGAAAACAAAACAAACAAGTAAAACAAGTTTCTGCTTTCTCATATCAATTTGATAAAACATAAGCCAAACTGAAGCAAGCGCATGCGGAATAAAAAATGAACAAACTAACAACGTGATGGCATGGCTCCCTGATGAAAGCTGTGCCGTATACATGGGTGAAAATCCAAAAATCGTAATGAACAAAATTGCATGACCACTTAATGATAATAGTGTAATCGTTTTTAGTCCGTAAATTTGATACGTCTTTTGTATATGAGAAGTTATATTAACGGATTTTTTATTTGTTGAAATAGCAATTTCTTTAATACGAAAGGCTAAGACGAGCCCAATAATAGAGGTAACAGCAGCAACCAAAAACGGAAACGACCAACCGAGTTGAATCACTAAATAGCCGCTAATCATCATGCTAAAGAATTGCGCAAACACTGTTAAAAATTGAATGCGACTCATCGCTTTGGAAACATGTTCTGACTTAAAATATTGAGAATACAACACAGTTGCCATCACCCACATCGCAGCTGTTATTCCTGCTAAAAGACGTGAAGTAAAGATACCAATAAATGATTGCGTAAAAATAAGCAGAAGGCTGCTTACTAAAGCGATAACAAAACCAGAAATGAGTAATGGCTTTCGTAAACCTGTCAGACGGTCTGAAAGGACGCCTAAAGGAAAACGGAGGATGATTTGCGTCACTCCATAACTTCCTAAGATGATTCCAATAACAGAATAGCCAAAACCAATATCCTCTAAATATAAGCCGAAAACAGGTATGTAAATATAGGTGCAAAACCAAAAACAAAAGACAACGCTTAAAAATACGAGGTGATCAGTTTTGGATGCGATTTGTTCCTCTCCTGCTTCCTTTCTTACGGCTTCTTCCAATTATCCCACTCCCATCTTTTTTACAAAACCGTTTTCTTTACTGTAACATGGAAAATTAGACTGTCAATTGCAAAAAGCAAGCTCATTCATGGTAGGTATAACTATGCCCGATTATTGAAATACTTGCTAAAAGATAGTGAAATTATAGCTAGGAGTGGGTAGATTGAAACGAATTGCTGTATTAACGAGTGGAGGAGATTCACCAGGAATGAATGCGGCCGTTCGTGCCGTTGTTCGTAAAGCGTTATACCATGATTGCAAAGTATTTGGTGTGTACCGTGGGTATGCTGGGATGATGGAAGGTGACATTAAGGAACTCAATTTAGGTTCTGTAGGTGATATTATTCATCGCGGCGGGACGATGCTTCACACAGCAAGAAGTGAAGATTTTAAAACAAAAGAAGGTCAATTAAAAGCTGTTGAGCATTTAAAAAAACATAACATTGAGGGCGTCGTAGTTATAGGCGGCGATGGGTCCTACCGCGGAGCTCAAAAGCTTTCCGAACATGGAATTGCAACGATTGGAGCACCAGGAACCATTGATAATGACATTCCAGGTACTGATTTTACAATTGGCTTTGATACATCGTTAAATACGATCATCCACGCTATTGATAAAATTCGAGACACCGCATCCTCACACGAGAGAACGTACGTCATCGAAGTAATGGGACGGCACGCTGGCGATCTCGCATTATGGAGTGGACTCGCGGCAGGTGCAGAAACCATTATGCTCCCTGAAGTCGAACATAATATGGAAGAGATTATCGACCGATTGAAACGAGGCGCCAAACGTGGAAAGAAGCATAGTATTATTGTTGTCGCTGAAGGAGTAGGCTCAGGCGTTGAAATCGGAGAAAGCATCCAAAAGCAACTGAACATCGAAACTCGTGTAACGGTCCTCGGTCACATCCAACGCGGCGGCTCACCAACAGGGTTTGACCGTGTACTAGCCAGCCGTTTAGGCGCTCATGCCGTTGATTTACTATTAGAAGGCAAGTCTGGCTTAGCTGTTGGAATTGAAAAGAATGACTTAGTTAGCACTTCATTTGATGAAATTTTTTCAAAACCGCATGAAATCGATACGAAGATGTATGAATTATCGAGTCAGCTTTCGACCTGATCGAAAAAAGACGTGTCAGCAGTGACACGTCTTTTTGTTAGTTTAGCAAGTGAGGGGAGGGGAGGTTCTTGTCCAAAATTTACGAATGGTAAATATAAATGAATAATGTGCTTATAAATCTTGAAAATAGCAGACAAATAGAAAGCTGAGAAATTGAGCCCGAGCAATCAAACGTTCTTGCCAGCATCCCTTAAAGCCTCACGCTTAAACACCCACACATATAGCAACCCTGCAAAAAAGATAAATCCCCCATACCCTACAGCCGGATATAAATACGTCACTAACGTGGAAAATCCAACTTGGCTGACAATAAAAGCAGCAATGGTTGTCGCGACGATCAGCCAAATTCGAGATCTCTGGTCAATAAAGGTCATTCTTGAAACAAACCCATATAAATTACTAACAGCAGTAGAGTAGACAGCTGAAAATAAGACAACTGCAAACAATAGCTGAATGAACGGAGAAATGAGAGAAGCGATATAGATCATCGGAACTTCCACTGCAGCCACTTCCAAAATATTTGACAATACACTAAAATAAATCGCTAACACACCAAGGCCTAAACCAAGAGCTCCTAACAGCGCACCCCAGAAAAGAGTACTTTTCTTTTTGGCATTCGGTCCCATTGGGGCCAAAATGGCAACAGCAATAACTAAATTAAAGGAAGCATAATTTAATGCAGCAATGAACCAATTAGGTGCGGCGCCTACTAAGTTCGCCGTACGTTGAATATCTTCTACTGTTACAGGACTACGATAAATTCCGTATAACGAAATTAATAAAACCGAAATTAATAAAACGGGAACGACATAGCTAATCGCATTTATGACTCCTTTTATTCCACGAATGACCGTAAAAAGTGCTAGCAGTGCCATCAACATCGTACCCCACCATGAGGACAAGCGAAATTGTTCAACAAAAATAGCACCAGCTCCAGCAATCATCGCTGCAAGTGCTCCAAATAAAAAAATCGTAATGATTAAATCGATCAATGAACCGAGAAACTTCCCATTTGAAAAGCGAACAACTTCCACATAAGCAGAAGCGCTTAAAGCTCGCCCAATAACTAAAATCATATAACCAAAGACAAAGAAAAGTGAGGTTGCTAGAACAATTCCCCATATTCCTAATAAACCAAATGCACTAAAAAATTGCAGTACCTCTTGCCCGGATGCGAAACCAGCCCCAACAATTGTACCTATATAAGTCGCAGCAATTTTGAAAGCATTTAAATGAGTAGGAGATTCATTCGTCACAATCGTCACCACCTCTGTGAATATTTGTAAGGAGTTATTATTATTAGTTGGAACGAACAAATTTATTTATGGGTGATAAATAGCATACAAAACCAAATATGAATCTTGTGAAAACGGGTGCAGCTGAGAAATGAAATGACAGGGCAAGCGACGGGAATGAAGAGAAGAAATTTATAATTTCACGTACTGTACGTATTATCTAAATTAAAATACAACTTATATTAGGGGAAAACAAGAAAGCTACAGCACTTAAAGAAGATGCCATAGCTTTCCATGTTCTATTCTGATCTTTGTTCTGTTTCTTTGGATGTTGCTGTAGCACCGTCGTATTCTCTGTCGATCTGGCCTGTCGTATCTTTCTTCGGTGAAAGAGAGTAATCGGCGATCTCATCGGGACCAGTTAATCCAAACAGTCCCATTGTTCCACCTTGACCCATTCGGACATGTTCTTGAACATCATTTTTTTTATTAGCCACATCAATCACCTCATAGATCCAGGTTTATTCTTCAGCAGGATTCGCTTCAACAGCAATTTCATATGCTTCTAAAATAGAATCTCTTTCTTTTGGGTCATTGATCCCAACAAGGTATTGCTCATCTTCTTCATCTTCGACTCTCATCAAAATGGTTTCTTCATTCGATGTTAACAGAGCATATGAATGGTCCTCCATATCAAATAAAGCTTCAACTGCGTAATCTTTCATATGTCCTTGTTCATCTTCTATCGTTATTTGGTCTCTAACTTCATTTGGTTCCATTCAAGCTCACCACCATATCATCAAGTGTACGCCAGGTAACGTACTAGTTATAATTTGCCCTTTTTATTGTTGATTATTTTTAATAAGAATTGGTTTATCGTTCATTTTGCATACTAATAAAGGTAAAGGAACCTTTTCTTGATGGAGGAGAAAGATCTTATGCGAAAATTTCTTGTAGCAATCATAGTCATTTGTTTTATATTACATACTCCACTTGTCCAAGCAACAACAAAGATGGACCATATGAAGAATCAAATTGAGCACCTTGTAAGAACCGATCCAACGCTGGAAGGTGCAATAGCAAGCATCAGTATTCGATCAGCCGAAACAGGTGAACTGTTAATGGACCACAATGGCAGAACTCGCCTCAGGCCAGCTTCAAATATGAAGCTTTTTACTGCAGCTTCGGCTTTGTCAGTATTAGGTGATGATTACACGTTTTTTACAGAGTTAGTAACGGATGGAAATATAAAGTGGACCTTATTAGATGGAAATCTTTATATAAGAGGAAAAGGAGATCCAACCTTACTTAAAGAAGACATCGACAATTTGGTAGGGACTCTTCAAAAGAAGGGGATCAAGTTCATTCGAGGCGACGTAATTGGAGATGACTCCTGGTATAATGACACCCGTTATTCAGTCGACTTACCGTGGAGTGATGAAACCGCCTATTATGGGTCAGCTATTTCTGCTTTAACAGCAGCAGCTGACCACGATTACGATGCCGGGTCAATTATTGTAAAAGTTTTCCCACAAGACATAGGTCAAAGTGGCAAAATTCACATCGAACCACAAACGGATTTTGTTTACATTGTAAATGAAACAAAAACCGTTTCTGCTGATCAAACAACAAAGATAACGGTCAAAAGAGAACATGGCACAAACACCATTTTTATTGAAGGAAAAATTTCAAAGGACACCCCGGAAGAAAAAAACACAGTTGCTGTATGGGAACCAACAGATTTCGCACTTGCTCTGTTTGAAGAAGCGTTACAACGAAAGGGGATTAAGCTACTTGGTAAAGTGAAACGAGGAGTAACACCTGAAAATGCAAGCCTTCTAGCCGCACATGAATCCATTCCACTTTCAGAGTTCATGGTACCGTTTATGAAGCTCAGCAACAATGGACATGCAGAAGTGCTTGTTAAAGAGATGGGGAAGGTGATGAAAGAGGAAGGTAGTTGGGAAAAGGGACTAGAGGCAATGAACGAACAATTGCGCTTCTTTGGGGTAAAGACAGATACACTAGTAATAAGAGACGGATCAGGCATATCCCACATTAACTTAGTTTCAGCGAATCAATTATCTCAATTATTGTTTTCAGTTCAATCCGAGGACTGGTTTCCTGTATTTTTACGTTCGCTGCCTGTTACAGGAGGAGAGGACAGATTAGAAAGAGGAACGTTGTATAGACGTTTAGCAAATACAGAGGCAGCAGGAAAGGTAAAAGCGAAAACGGGAACACTAACCACCGTTAGTACATTATCTGGTTACGTAGAAACAAAGTCTGGAACAACGTTGATTTTTTCAATCATGTTAAACAATGTATTAGACGGAAAGAAAGCGAAGCAATTGGAAGATCAAATCGTCATGCAGCTAGTCAATCTGTAACCAGTGAGTAGGAATAGCTTTGTTTGGCATGAGGAATTATAAGTATCATCTTAACAGATGCAGGAGGGTTCAGATGGAACATCAACCATTAACTTATTTCGAAAAACTTGAGAATGTCTATGTCCTTATGGAAACAAAAAAAATGCTCCAAGCAAAGCTGGCACAAGTAAAGCAAGAAAATCAACCGACAAATCTGATTGAGGAAGACTTACGTAAAATTGAAGAAGAAATTGCAGAGTATACAGAAGGAGCTTTGCCTGACCCATATGTTACGGTAACTAGTTCTTTATTTAATCCTGCAGTTATCGAAGAAATGGAAGGAACCGATTCATAGTACTTTCCTGTTTAAAACAACGGAAAACGATCGATAAAAAATAAACAGGAGTCAGACAAATGAAAAAAATAATCATCTTGCTCTTTGTCCTTAGTTTAATGTTACCATCTGCTATAGCTGCAGCAGAAGGCAATGGACAAGTATCTCTTATAGTAAAATCTTCGAGCCAATCGTTACATCAAACTGTCCTTAAGATTAAGTCAGAAAAAATCGTTCAAGCTCTTTTCCAAGCAAAAACGATCGAACCTGTCTCAGAAGTACCCCATTCCAACCACTACCTTTTACTTGAAGATAAAGGGACCGTAAGAATTTTTGTACTTGATTATAAAAATGGGTTATATGATGTTCAACAAAAAGAGAAAATTCAAGTTGAAGAAAAAATTATCAATAAACTTAATGATTACTTTGATGGGTTAGAGGCGCATCATTTCGGTACAATTCTCTCATGGGAGGAAGTTGACAAGCTAATCCCGCGCTACACTTCTTTTACGATTACCGATATCGAAACAGGGTTAAAATTTGAAGCGCAAAGACGAGCAGGATCAAGTCATGCAGATGTTCAACCACTAACAACGAAAGATACAAAAATCATGAAAGAAATCTATAGTGGAAAGTGGAGTTGGAAAAGACGAGCGATCCTCGTTCATCATGAAGGAAAAATGATTGCGGCTTCTATGCATGGAATGCCTCATGGCGGGGGAGCGCTAGCGAATAATTTTCCAGGTCACTTCTGTATCCACTTTAAAGGCAGTACGACCCACAGATCGAATAGTCTTGATTTATCCCATCAAGTGATGGTGTATAAAGCAGGAGGAATGCTTGCTCCGTATGTGCAGCAGCTACCACCAAACAAAGTTGTTGAATTGTTTTTAATAGCATTGAATCAAAATGATCTTGATTTGCTTAATTTAATCTATAAGGATAAAAACGGGGAATCAGAAAAATTAATTGAAGAAATTGAGTCCATCAGACTTGTGAAAAAGAAAAATCCGCCGTCCATAAATGGACCGCTTGTATATGAGCTTCCGCTAACTTTTCTCGTGAAAAAGAAAAACCAATCAGAAGTAGGGTCTTTCCACACATTCCAAGTGCGAAGAGACTCACCAACTAGTGAATGGAAGTTAGTGAGTGTACCAACAGACTTACTTCATTGAAAAGAGGATGACCAATAAGGAACTAGTTCCTTATTGGTCATCCTCTTCTATATTAATTTCTCTCGGTAATTTTTGCGGTGCACGTGGCACATTGCGTTGCTCTACATTGATGGAATCAGAGGAAAGAACAACGACACTCATTTGCCCGCCATATACTCTTGCTTGCAATAATATCGGTTGATTCAATTCATTTCGAAAAACAAAATCAGGCCCATACCAACTGACTGTCGCATCACGACCACGCGGAACATAAGGAACCCTGCGACTATGAGAATAACGCTGAACTATGGCTAATCCCGCCCGGTCGACTGCATTATACAAAGTAGAAGATACTTGACAGATACCACCACCAATTCCTTCAGAAAGCTCACCTCTGACAATGACAGGAGCCGGAAGATAACCTCTTTCCTTTGTCCGCTTTCCAACAATTTGATTAAACGAAAACGTTTCTCCAGGGAAAACAACTTGATTATTAATTGATTCTGTAGCCAATTTTATGTTATGAGAGCGTTGCTTGTTACGACTATTAAAGTAAGTAACATACTGACCAATTCTCCGAGTACGGATATCAGAAAGAAGTTCACTATCTACTCGCGGGTGAAGTACCTGTCTTGGAACAACTATCTCCATCGAACCTTTGCCATAATAATAATGATAAAATACCTGTTTGAACTTATACTTGTTTAACCGGTACCCAACTTGCTCAGAAACGAGGTTCCCTAATTTATCAATCTGAGCGTTTACTGGAGGTTCAAATGTGAGCTGATCCATTTGTTGTACCAATTGGTCATACTTCTCATGATCGATCATTTCTCTTCCTAATATGTCATTCGTAAAATCAGATCGATTTACTGACGCAATGGTCTCATCTTTATATTCAATTAATAAGTCATCGGCAATATCGGAAAAAGGAACAAAAAGCAAAAGAAATCCAAGAAAAATATGTATCATGTGCTACACTACCTCCTGTATTTAGTATGAGTTTATGGAGAGGTTTTCATGTGATAATTGGGGAGTGAAGTGAAGAAAAAAAGACCCAGTTAGCAACTGAATCTTCATCGCGAAATGATATTTGAGATCTTACTTACTTCCAATTCCTTATTCTCAAGCACTTCAATTGAATTCGTGGAGGTTTTTGCAGCTTGCTTTGTCTTTTCAACTAACTTTGATATGTTCGGAAACGTTTTTTGTGCTCCTTTCACAAGCAAAGGAATACCGATAAAATCAATATGCATTTTGTGCGAAAACAACCCGCCAAATGTCATTTGAAGCGGAACGGTAGGAGACGCGTTGGAACAGATCACTTTTTCATGCTCATAGCCTTTACCCTCTAACAACAGAAGGAGCTCGCTCATTGCTGTCACCATTTTATGAGAAAGACCACGACCAAGTGTAAACACCTGACTGCCTTCTTCATCTTTCCCGTGATAAATAAGCTTCCCTAAAGATTTTGACGTTAATTTGTTAAAAGTATCAATTCCTAAAATCTCTTCTTTCGTTGGAACTCGGTCATTCGGAATCTTTTTTAAATGATAAGCTGCACAAAGGGCAGAAGAGTGGGTCCCTGCGTAACAATTGTATATATAGATCATGTCAAATCACCTCTTATTAAAAGGGATAAGATAGTTTCCCACTCATACTGCGCATTATACTTACCAGCGACTTTTCACCCAACGCTCAAGTTTCCGTTTAAGTACAATTTGAATCGGCTCATGCTCTTGACCAATCGGCTTCACAAGAGCCGTCTTCATCCCCGCACGTTTCCCGCACCAAACGTCAGTAAATAATTGATCCCCTAAAAAGAGGCTTGTCTCTTTCGTCGCACCAACGCTTTTCATATGTTTTTCAATTCTTGACGCAGCCGGTTTGTTACATTTCCCAAACCCAATAATGCCATTCGGCTCACAAAAACGATCGACACGCCCTTGACTATTATTCGATGCAACGATTAATTGCACACCTTGTTCTTTTAACATCGCAATCCAATTCTTTAGGTCGTCACCAGCAGGACGGTCGTGACTAGCAAGAGTACTATCAAGATCAGAAAAGATTGTTTTGATTTGGTTTTTCTTTAACCAATCTGCTGTAATATCTGAGAAGTGGTGAAGCTCGAAGTCTGGTTTGAAATATTTCATGTTATCATTCACTGCCTTTATGTTTAAGTATGTGTATCATCATTTCTTATTTTAGCAAAATCTAGACAAACTGTTTAGTAATAGTAATACTGCTTACAGCAAGAATAGTATCAGATGAATGTTAGACCAAGGAATCAATTTTTAATACAAATATTTGGACAGTTAACGTTCTAGATATAATTAAACGCTTGTATTAAATATAAGTTGAGATTCGTTTATAAATTCGGAGCGGTTATGGGGATTTGTGGGAATTCAACAATAAGTTAATACAGGTTGGAGCAGCAATGCGATCCCGAACTTTTAATTTAGATTTATAATCCTCTAGAGGTTAATATTCATCTTTTTATAAAGAGGGAAATTTAGGCCTTAATCATTACATAGGTATTAATTGATAAAAATTTTTATTTGACACTCAGTAAGGTTCTTGTGTATAATTACTTCGAAACTGAGATATTTTTAAGGATTTGATCATATGAAGTCAACCGAAGTAAATAATCAAGACCAATCGCTCAAATTATTTGTTGTCATGACTCGTGCGATGCAAGCCATAACTAAACGAGTCGAAGAAGATATCAAGGGGTATGGTTTAAATCCTACTGAATTTGGTGTTCTTGAACTTCTTTACAGCAAAGGTGATCAACCAATTCAAAAAATTGGCCAGAAAGTGTTACTTGCAAGTAGCAGTATCACGTATGTAGTCGATAAACTTGAGAAGAAACAGTATATAAAAAGGCAGCCATGTCCTAAAGATCGTCGCGTTACGTATGCGGCAATCACAGAGGAAGGAACTCAGTTAATGGAAGAAATCTTTCCGAAACATAAAGAAGCTATTGAAGAAATCTTTGGAGGGCTTAAAGCGGAAGAAAAGGAACTAATGATTGAACAATTAAAAAAATTAGGCTTTTATGCACAAGAGCTCTAATTTTTTTACCTAATTATCTCGAATTGGAGTTATATGAATTCGTAGTATGATGGAAGCGTGCAGGAGGGGCTAAAATGAAGTCGATTGATCCAAACAAGCTAGCTGAACGGGAGAATTATAAGTTTTTAACAGGAAGCATTATTCCAAGACCGGTTGCATTCGTGACAACTCTATCAAAGGAGGGCGTCTTAAACGCTGCACCATTTAGTTACTTTAATGTCGTCTCGTCAAACCCGCCGTTGATTTCTGTTTCTGTCGGTCGGAAAGACGGACAAATGAAAGATACATCGAGAAATGCGATTGAGCGTAATGAATTCGTTGTTCATATTTCTGATGAATCCTATATTGAAAAAATCAACATGACCGCGAAAAATCTTCCTTCAGATGAAAGTGAAGTGGCAGATTCAGGCTTAACACCCGTTGATAGTTTGAGAATTGGTGTACCGGGTATTAAGGAAGCAAGGATTCGGATGGAATGTGTGCTTGAAAAAGCGTTATCTCTTGGTGGAACAGATGAGAGTCCTTCTTGTGAATTATTAATTGGGCGTGTCGTTCAATACCACATTCGAGAAGATTTGTTTAAAAACGGGAGAATTGATGCTTCAAATTTACAACCAGTCAGCCGTTTAGCTGGGTATGCTTATTCAAAGTTAGGAGAGACCTTTGAGCTTGACCGTCCAGAATAAATAGCCCTTCTACATCGTAAGGACTTTCCATGACGCATATCTCGAATTCATATTGTATGAACTCGTTTTATATAAATTAGAACTAGTTTAAGGTGGTGATGGTCTTCATGTGTAAGTACATATAAAAAGGGAGTGTGAGAGGGTATGAGTTTTATTAAGAAGTTATTTGGTCAAACTAATAAAAATGAAGAGGAGACGATAAATATGTCAAACGTAAAATTAGCCATTATTTATTACAGTTCAACAGGTACGAACTACCAACTAGCAAAGTGGGCAGCAGAAGGCGGGAAAGCAGCAAGTGCAGAAGTAAAAGTCCTTAAAGTACCTGAGCTTGCACCTGAAGCAGCGATTGAATCAAACCCAGCATGGAAAGCACATGTCGAAGAAACAAAAGATGTACCAGAAGTTACATTAGATGATCTAGAGTGGGCAGATGCGATTATTTTCAGTGTTCCGACTCGTTTTGGTAACATGGCAGCTCAAATGAAGCAATTCATTGATACAACTGGTGGATTATGGTTTGAAGGAAAACTTGCTAACAAAGCGGTTAGTGCGATGTCTTCAGCAAGTAATGCACATGGTGGGCAGGAAGCAACGATTCTATCCCTTTATACGACAATGTACCACTGGGGTGCGATCGTTGCATCACCTGGCTACACAGATCCGTTACTATTTGCTTCAGGCGGGAACCCGTACGGAACAAGTGTAACAGTAGGTCAAGATGGAAAGATGCAAGAAAATGTAGAAGAAGCAGCGAAGTACCAAGCGAAGCGTACAGTTCAAGTTGCTGAGTGGATTAAAAAAGGTAATCAATAACAAAAAACACCCTCGCTAATAGAAGCTTTTCTATGCGAGGGTGTTTTTTTGTCTGGTTAGATGGTAGGAAACGTCGAGAATCGTATGGAAATGTTGCTTTATGCGCTTGCCCAGGAAAGGAAAGGAGATTCTTTTTTCCGAGCTTGAAAGAAAATGGTGGTAACCTTTAAAAATAACAAGTTAAGTTACTATTTTCAAAGCAATACCCCTTATCTCGACTTTTGCTGACAAGTATTAATCAAACGTTTGTTTAAATTTCGACACGATTAATCAAACGTTTGTTTAATTTTTAAAAACTCATCAAAATCTGCCGTGGTACAACAAAAGAGGCACCACTCAAGCGCCTCTTAAACTCCTTACTGATGCTTCTCCAAAAAATCGAGCATCTTCTCATAAACGTTAATCTCATTTTCTTTTTTCGAGAATCCGTGCCCTTCGTCGTCTAAAACAAGGTATTCCACATCTACACCGTTTCCTTTAAGTGCGTCTACAATTTGATCAGATTCTTCTTTCACAACTCGAGGATCGTTGGCCCCTTGAATAACGAGCATTGGTTTGACCATGTTATCTAAATACGTAATCGGTGAATCTTTTTCTAAGCGTTCTTTGTCTTCAATTGGATCACCTAACCAGCGCTTCATAATTGGTTTCCAATGCTCTGGAACAGAATTAAGGAACGTGAACAGGTTGCTCACTCCAAAAATATCAACCGTTGCTCGGAAGTATTCAGGATGTCTTCCAGCAAGAAGCAACGTCATATAGCCACCATAACTGCCGCCGACGACAAATAGCTTTTCTTTATTCGTAATTCCTTGTTCGAATAACCACTCAATGCCGTGTACGCAGTCAAGTCGAGGGCCTTCACCCCAGTCTCCTTCAACAAGCTTTGTAAAAGATGCACCGTAGCCCGTACTCCCGCGGAAGTTCGGTGCAAAAATCGTATAGCCGCGGTTTAAAAAGCATTGGAACATTGCTCTGAACCATTTTCTTTCCGCAGATTGTGGTCCACCGTGTGGCCAGAAGATCGTATAGCCATTTGAGAGTTCTGGTTTTGCTTTGAAGAGAAGGGCTTCGATGTCCATCCCATCAAACGATTTGTATGTGATGACGTCAGGTTCGACCATTTGTTCTTCGGAGACACCTAGGACGTTATTTTTTGTTATCTGTTCAAATGGTTGATCTGCTTTTTGTACATAAATATTGCTTGGAACGGTTGCGCTTCTGCCGCGAAGATAAAGGCTGCCTTGTTCACTGACAACAAGCTCTTCTATAACGTCCGTTGGGCATTCAATACGCTTTGGAGATGTTGGACCTAGTTCAAAAGAATAAAGGTGATCGATTACGCCTTTTTCTGTTGCAAAGTACAGCTTCTTTTGTTTTTCATTCCATTTAATGAACTCAACATTTTCTTGTTCTAGTTTTAATTGTGGTGTGAACGTTCGGCTAGGAATATCAAATGAAGCAATATAGGAAAACTCTTCACCATAATTAGTCACAAAATAAATAGTTGATTCATCAACATAAACAGGGCTAGATACGGTGTGTACCTCTTCTTTTGAAGGGGTAAGCAGCACTTCTTCACCGTTAATATGAAGATAGGCTACTTGGTACGTGTTGGCAAAGATTCGAGCTGTGACAAAGCTTGCTTCATCCTTCGCAACAGCATAAAGGTATGTCGGTGCTTCTACTCCCTTATAAAGAATCGTATCCTTTTTGGATTTCAGGTTATAACGATGAATGTTTAAATACTGAGAATTGTTTTTACTCGTAATGTAATAGAGGATGTTTCCGTCTTTTGATTGGTCGGCAAAAAAGAACTTATCGGTTTTGTCACCTGTAATAAGTGGTTGTGGTTTTCCTCCTTCTTCAGGAAGGGCGTAAATATGATAGTTTTCATCACCGTCATCGTCAAATCCAGCTAAGACGAAGCGATTGTCAGGATCCATTTTTATGAAATTACATTGCTGGTCCGCTTGAGCAAATAGAGAAGGAAACTGGTTTGGAAAGTCAATTGTCCATAGATTATTTTTCCCGTTTAAATTGCTGCTGAAAATGAGTTTGCTTTCATCCTTGCTTACAGCAAACGTAGAAATCGCGTATGTACGAAAAAATTGTTCCACATCAGGCTTAGGGAATTGGATCAAATATCTCACTCCTTCATTTGATAAATAGATTGCTAGTTCTATTTTAACAGATCGCTTCGATATTCTAAATATTTCCATTTCGAATAAGCAGATTTTTTGCTATTGATTTCGTAAATGATTATAGTGTAGATGTTGCCTTTGTTATTTTTTAACACTGGATACATAAATAAAAAACATGTAGTTGGAGGGAACGTTATGGTTGTTATTCATGCTTATCTTCATGTGTTGCCAGAAAAAAGAGAGCTGTTTCTTGATCATGTTCAGAACTTAATTACGAACTCGAAAGCGGAAGAAGGTAACATTACATATCATCTGTATGAAGATACAGAAGAAAAAACGAAATTTGTGATGGTCGAAGAGTGGAGAGATGAAGCTGCAGTTCGGTTCCATAATCAAACGGAGCATTTTAAAAATTTTGGTGCTAGAGCAGGCGAATGGTTTGCCACTCCTCCACAAGTACAGCAGTTTGCTGTTTCAAGAAAGTATTAGAAAGGAAGACGATTTATGCCAACTTTGTTAGATTCATTTGAATATAAAGGATTACAGCTGAAAAATAGAATTGTTATGCCGCCGATGTGTCAGTACTCTGTTACAGCAAAAGATGGGAAGCCAAATGATTGGCATTTCACACATTATACAAGTCGTGCGATTGGCGGGACAGGGTTAATTATTATGGAGATGACAGACGTTGAGCCGGATGGAAGAATTTCTGATTTTGATTTAGGAATCTGGTCTGATGATCATATTCCGGCATTTGAACGAATTGTGAAGGCTTGCCAAAGCTACGGCGCGAAAGTAGGCATTCAAATTGCACATGCTGGTCGGAAAGCAGAAGATGCAGAGGTTCCTGTTTCCTCAACATCTGTTGCTTTTTCCGATGATTATAAAGCGCCTCGAGAATTAACCACACAAGAAGTAGAAGAGATGGTAGTGAAGTTTGAACAAGCCTTTCAGCGCGCGGTAGCAGCTGGTGTGGATACGATTGAAATTCATGGAGCTCATGGGTACTTAATTCATCAGTTCCAATCTCCGCTTACAAATAAACGCGAAGATAAATACGGGCAAGATAAAAGTTTATTGGGACGTGAAATCATAAAAGCTGCGCGTCGAGTGATGCCAGAATCGATGCCTTTAATTATGCGTATTTCAGCAAAAGAGTACGCTGAAGAAGGCTACGATGTAAATTATGCAATTGAGCTTGCTGCGAAGTATAAAGAAGAAGGCGTGGATATTTTCCATATTTCTTCAGGTGGAGAAAGCAACAACGGACCAGAATATTCTGGTCAAGGATATCAAGTTGACCTTGCAGTAGCTGTGAAACAAGCACTAGATGTTCCTGTTATTGCCGTTGGAAGAATGGAAGATGCTCAGTTTAGTGATGAGGCTGTACGTGAAGAAAAAGCGGATCTTGTTGCTGTTGGTAGAGGAATGCTTCGCAGCCCGTTTTGGGCGAATGAAGCGTCGCTTGCATTAGGTGGAGAAATTTTAACTCCGAATGCGTTACGAGCAGGGTATAGTTTCTAATAAAAAAGGTATCCATCAAGGATTTTTTACCCTGTTGGATACCTTTTCTATCCTAAGTTGCATTATGCTGACTTTCTTCGTACGCAATTAAAACAACATCTTTATCGGTGCTGCTTTTAATTTCGTCTTCTAACGATACGATTCTCTCTAGCATGTCAGGGCTTAAATCTGCCGCTGTGTAGCGATCAAATTCTACAGGTTTATTTGACTCCATTCGGATCAACTCCTTCACTTATTCAATAATAAAATTCTCTTAAATTAGATGTTCTATACCGACTTGGAAAATGTAATGATTTGGAATTGTTGTTATAGTGCTTCATTAGTAGGTAAATGCTATGACTAAAACTAAGCATGAAAAGGTGAGGATCTTGAAGATTTTATGCCTTGACGGTGGTGGGATTCGAGGAGTGTTTGAAGTAGCGATCTTACAAGCGCTCGAAGAAGAATACAACCAGCCGATTACGAATTTATTTGATCTCGTAGCAGGAACGAGCACAGGTTCAATTATTGCTACTTCGGTTATTTTAGAAAAAAGCATGTCTGATGTATTAGATAGCTATCAGCAATTTGGAAAGAAGGTTTTTAAGCGACAGGCGAAAATTGGGATATTTAAAAGTGTTTATAGTGATAAGGATTTGCGCCAATATTTTAAGGGAATGTTCGGGAATCTAACGTTATCGGATATAGCGAAACCGCTTTTAATCCCAGCGGTCGATGTTACTCATGGAAAACCGTATGTATACCGGTCAAATTATGGTCATCCTGGGAGCGATGATTTATCAATTAAATTATGGGATGCTGTGCTCTCATCTTGTTCAGCACCTGTTTATTTTCCACCAAACAACATTAAAAATAAATATTTATCTGTTGATGGAGGGTTATGGGCCAATAATCCATCATTAGTTTGTATTACAGAGGCACTCGATTATTTCAAGTTGAATGTAGCCGACTTGAAGATTTTATCGCTTGGAACAGGATTACAAGACATTGAATACAACATTGAACCAGATAAATATTGGGGAATAAAAAAATGGCTGCCTTTTCGTTTAATGACGATGAAAGTTCAACCTAAGTTACTTGATTTAGCTCTTGACCTCTCGTCTGAATCGATCTCCTATCACTGTCAAATTCTTTTAGGCAGTCGATATTTTCGTTTGAATCGGGATTTAGGAGATGAAATTCCTTTTGATGATGTGACATTTGTCGATGAATTAATTGTATTAGGACAGCATGTGTTCGAAGAGAAAAAAGATGAAATTAAGAAGTTTTTAGATTTAGAATGATAGTATATATGCAACTGCAAGCATATAAATATACAAAATAGAGTAAATGAGGTGAGGATAGTGGTAACGGAAGTCTTTTTAAACGATGTATCAATTCGGGTAATCAGTTTCAGGTCTGAGCAGGTAGAATCAAGTGAAGGGAAATCTTTAACGAAAATCACTTTTGATTTTAAAGTGAGAAGTGGAGAGGAATATCACAAAATCACTACATTGCTCTATAAAATGAATTTTGATGTGAAGATTCCATCAGAAGAGATAGCGTTCAAGGGGACGATCCATAACTATTCTACGTCATTTACGAATTTGTATGAAGAAAATAATGTAGGGGTGTTTCACCTCAAACTCATTGAGATAGCTTAAATAGCATGCAAAAAAGAGGAGAGGATGACAAAAGTAAAAAGGAATAACAACGTCATCCTCTCATTGGATTAATAAAAATAAGGGAAGAAGAACCTTCTTAAGAAATGGAATGGAAAATGATGACGTCTGAAACGACGAAATCTTCTAGGGAAACCATAACCATAGCCATATCCAGGGAATCCGCCATAACCTCCATAACGAAGATCTGTTTCGTCATCGCGGTCCATATCCCCAACTGGCATAAGCATGTTCACACCATTACGATCGATTCCATCAATAATTCCATCATGAACTTGCCCGTCTGCCGTTTCAAATTGCATTAAGTGGTGATGATACCTCTGACATAAATCATGTAATTGTTGAAGATCATCAGGACTTAATCCCATTTGTGGCTGTTGTTGCATAGTAGGATCCATCGCCGTATGTGGTTGCTGTGGCATCATTCCGTGCTGAACTGGTTGACCTTGTGGCATTTGATTCATTTGCTGATTGTGCATTGATTTTCTCCTCCTTTTCTAAAACCAAGATATTCATCTATGGGTAAATGTGACACTATGAATTTGAGAGAATTTGAATTTTATGGGATAGCTGTGTAAAAAGGAGGTTATAGAGGAGAAATGGGGGAATAGGGTTTGTGAAACCAAAGAAAAATAGAAGGGAGACCTTCTGGTACGCAAGATAGTGGAAGTAGAAGGGAAGTTGGGATACAGAATAGAGGCTGATTCCCAGAAAAAGAGCATTAGAAAGTGTATCACTGTACTCTCTAATGCTAATTATTCTTTCAACAAGATTTATGGCTTCAGTACAACCTTAATACAATCATCGTCATGATTATTAAACAACTTGTACGCTTCACTCGCATCATCAAGGGTAGCAATATGTGTAATGATTTCTCTTGGATCATACTCATGATTGACAATTTGCTCATATAATGTCGGCATAATCGGAATGACAGGAGCTTGTCCCATTTTTATCGTGACGTTTCGTGAGAAGAATGGGCCTAATGGAAAGTTATTATAATGGCTGCCATACACCCCTGTTAATTGAACCGTTCCAGCTTTTCTAACGGCTTTTGTAGCAATTTGAATCGGGCCGAGAGTACCACCTTGAAGCTTTAATTTTTGTTCAATAAACTCTAGTGGAGATTTCTTTCCGTCCATTCCCACACAGTCAATGACCACGTCGGCTCCACCTGAAGTGATTTCTTTTAAATGTTCACCCATGTCAGGGAACTCGGTAAAGTCAAATGTCTCAACATTGTTTGTTTTTTTCGCGTGGTTTAAGCGGTAATCTAAATAGTCAACAGCAATTACACGTTTGGCGCCTTTTCTCCATGCGTATTTTTGCGTCATGAGACCAACTGGTCCGGAACCTAGGACAATAACGGTATCTCCTTCTTTTACACCTGCATGCTCCACACTCCAATATGCGGTTGGTAGGACATCGGATAAAAAGAGAAGAGCTTCATCCTCTAGCTCACATGATTCTGGTATGACAAATGGGGTGAAATTACCGAATGGGACTTTTAAGTACTCAGCTTGACCGCCTGGATGATTGCCGAATTTCTCTGTGTAGCCAAAGTATCCACCTGAATCAAAGTGTGGGTTAGAATTGTCACATTGGCTTGTAAGATCATGTTCACAATAAATACAGTGACCACACGCTACATTAAAAGGAACAACGACTCTATCTCCTTTTTTTACTTTTGTTACATCAGGCCCAACTTCTTCTACAATTCCCATTGGTTCGTGACCGATGCTATATCCTTTTGGAACAGGGAAGTTGCCTTGGTACAAATGTAGGTCAGAGCCACAAATGGCTGTACTCGTTATTTTAACAATAATATCGTCTTGTTTCTCAATTTTAGCGTCCTCTACGTTCGTCACTTCCACGTGATTCGGACCTTGATATGTTACAGCTCTCATGATGACACTCCATTCATTTATCTTTTTTACATCTTCAGTATTTCCACTAAGTAACTTCGAACGTCAG
Source organism: Halalkalibacter sp. HAAS-P013 (assembly GCF_056619925.1). Taxonomy (NCBI): domain Bacteria; kingdom Bacillati; phylum Bacillota; class Bacilli; order Caryophanales; family Bacillaceae; genus Halalkalibacter; species Halalkalibacter sp. HAAS-P013. The sequence continues at coordinate 285,860 of NZ_JBWQTU010000001.1, read as the reverse complement.
TAAATTATTAACATCTTTTATGCGGTGTGAGGATTACTGATTTAGATTATTAAAGATGGGTAACATAAAAAATATAATACCCGAGACCGACAAGATAATGGGAAATAAGGGGGACCTTATTCATGAAAATAACACCAGAACAACGAGTGACGCTGCATGAATTTAATAATTTAACAAAGTCATTAAGTTTTAATATGTATGATGTATGCTATACGAAAACGAAGGCTGAGCGCGAAGCTTATTTAGAATATATTGATGAGCAATATAATGCCGATCGTCTTACGAAAATCCTTGAAAATGTAACAGAGCTTATCGGTGCGCATGTGTTAAATGTGTCCAAGCAAGATTTTGTTCCACAAGGGGCGAGTGTCACATTACTAGTATCAGAGGGACCAGTAGTAGAAGTACCGACCGAATCATATGATGAATCACCTGGTCCTTTGCCAGAATCAGTTGTTTTGTCTTTAGATAAAAGTCACATTACCGTTCATACGTATCCTGAATATCATCCGGTAGAAGGGATTAGTACGTTTAGAGCAGACATCGATGTCTCAACATGTGGAGAAATCTCACCTTTAAAAGCTCTGAATTATTTGATTCACTCGTTTGAAACGGACATTATGATAATGGATTACCGTGTTCGTGGTTTTACACGGGATATTCAAGGACAAAAGTTATTTATTGACCACGAAATCAATTCCATCCAAAATTACATACCGGATGAAGTGAAAAAATTGTATGACATGATTGATGTTAATATTTACCAAGAAAATATCTTTCACACGAAATGTAAACTAAAGGAATTCGATCTCGATAATTATTTGTTCGGTGCAACAAAGGTAAATTTACATCCAGGAGAAGCGGAAGAAATAACCGCAAAGCTAACGACAGAGATGGATGAGATTTTTTACGGGAAAAACATTCACTAATAAGAGTTTCAATGGTTAGTTTAGACCGTTGGAACACCTTATTTCATTATTATATGGATGAAAGATTTCTCTTAGAAAGGGAATGATAAGAGTAGAAATGGAGTTGAATCAAATGGCGAGCAGAAGACGATTACTTGTACCTGAAGCAGAACAAGCGGTTAATCAATTCAAAGGACAAGTGATGGCTAGAGAAGGATTCACAGCATCAAATCCTGAGAATGTAAAATATGAGGTGGCAAAAGACTTACATGTTCCATTTAAAAAAGGCTACAACGGTCACCTTACGTCCAAACAAGCAGGTGAAGTCGGTGGGAAAATTGGGGGGAGCATGGTAAAAGAAATGATTAGAATGGCACAGCAAAACCAAAATAAATGAGGTGATCTTATGAAGAGACGAAGTGATGTTTGTGAAGAACCGGTAGAGCATCTATTGCAAGAACAAGAATATGAACATGAATTTACAGAGGAATTATCAGATGGTGGAGAACGAAATGAGTTAGCTGAAAAGCAGCAAGAACTACCATCAAGACGCAAGCGGATTAGAACTGGCTGAAGTAGTGAGATTTTGTTATCAAATAACGGTTGGTGAGGAGGTACTTTTCGTATCTCCTTTTTTGTGTCGGTGTTCACGCTGTTAGCGATACCATGGATTGCAACAACGCTAACAGATAATACTCTTTATATTTCATTAGGCTCAGTAGCGATTATTCTTCCATGGTTTTTGTTTTGCTTGCGAGCGGGAGTATTGATCGATCGCTTCTCCCATAAAACGATTATAGTTTTAAGACGTTAAAATACGTAATGCCAATGTAAGCAGTTAAAATAAAAAAGTAGTGTATATAATAAACGTTTATAGTTTCTTGATTGACAAGTCCCCTCTTAATGCAAATAGAGAGATAATAAGAAAATAGTATTTCAGCATGAATTATACGAACAACTAAAAATTAACAACGCATCTTACCTTCATTCTAAATCTCAACTACAGTATAATAGTTATTATGAAATTATTATACTAGGAGAAGATTCAGGTGATTAACACAAACATAGATTTATCCTCTGAGATGAAAAACAATCATCTGACAGCCGATTTAACCGAACATGAGGTGAAAATGCTTAGTAAGTTTTCCGAGCTTGTTCATTTTAAAAAAGGTGAAAGCATTATAAAAGAAGGGGAACCGAATTCGTCCTTATATATGATTAAAAATGGAATGGTTAGCCTCTATAAAGGAAGCCACAACCTTGTTTCTACTTATAAGGATGGAGATGTTTTTGGAGAGTGTTCTCTCTATAATGAATCTGGTCATCAACCTGAAACGTTCATATCTCAAGAGACGACATCAGTTATCAAAATAAATGTAGGGCTGCTCTTTTTGGCAGATCGATATAAGGATCTTCAAGTACGCTTATTGAGCAAAGTCGTTTCTCAGCTTTCGACCGAATTAGATAAAAAAAACAAACTAATGATCGACAAAGAAACGAAGGTAAAGAAATCATATAAAGCATTAGGCTTATTAACAACCAATCTATTAACAGTAACATCTATTTACACGCTTTTGTTAATTTCACTTACCGTATTTATTGAAATAATAGGTGTTTCCACCTATGTTGATATTAGTATACTAATCATTTTTGCATTAGTTATGGTGATGATTATGAAAAAAAGCGGCTATTCGTTTGAATCATTTGGCGTAACTATGAAAAATTGGAAACAGCATAGTAAAGAAGCGATCCTATTGACACTCCCTATTTTATTGTTTTTCTTAATCTTAAAGTGGGGGTTAATTACGTTTATCCCTGCTTTTTCTCATATTCCTTTAATCAACATAGAAGCAACGTTTGAAGACATTGGATTTACGTATTCCATGTTTGCATTTTCCGTTATTGTCTATATTTTGTTTTCGATTGTTCAAGAGTTTATCGCAAGAGCAGGACTACAATCTGCTCTGTACAAGTTTCTTCCCGATACCAAAAGAAAAGTACTCATATCAATTGTGTTATCAAATTTATTGTTTGCGATGGCACATTCGCATATTAATGTTTGGTTTGCACTAACGGCTTTTCTGCCTGGTCTGTACTGGGGATGGATATTTGCGCGTCAACGTTCTCTTGTGGGAGTTTCAATCTCTCATATGTTGATTGGGATCTGGGTGCTATTTATTTTAGGTTTTACAGAATTCTTAACTCTGTAAAAATCATTTAGCTAGGCATGAAAAAGTTAAAAATGTAGCCACTATATTCACTTCTTCAGGGATGTACCAATAGATCAATATCCAACCTTTATTATTGGTACTCTCCTCTTGCTTTTAATTTTTTGCGAAACTAGGTAACCTGATTGTAGAAACAGTGAAGGGGGATATTTGATGTTAGTACGTTATCAGGCAATCGCTCACGGGAAGGTTCAAGGAGTTGGGTTTCGTTATTTTACTCAGCATGAAGCTTTAAAGTACAACATTAAAGGGACAGTTCGGAATTTAGAAAATGGATCCGTTGAGATCGATGCAGAAGGCTCTAGAGAGGACATGTCAGCATTCATTCAAGCGGTGAAAAAAGGTCCTATGTTTTCAAAAGTTGCAGATGTTGAGTTATACGAACAAGAAGAAACAAAGCAGTATACATCCTTTTCAATTGTCTACTAATCCGAGAATATTGTGTTCAAGAAGTGAGCCATTAATTTAAGAAACTGTGGAACAATGAAGACGCAACCTTACACAGTAAAAAAGACTGGATTAACGACGTTTTAAAGGTAAAAATAAATGAACAAGTGAAGTTGTTTCAAAGGGGGCTGACTTAGAAGCAGATACTGATTTGAGACAACCTTTCTTATGAAAGTCCAAAATACAAAGAAAAAATCGCAGCATGTCCTTCAAAAATAAGAGGACATGCTGTAATATAGTTTATAGGAGATATTATGACCTAGTCATAATTAAAGTTAGGGTGATGAAATGAAGCGTGTTGGTATCATCGGAATTGGTGCGTTTGTTCCAGAAAACATTGTAACAAATCGTGACTTAGAAAAACGTGTAGATACAAATGATGAATGGATACGGACAAGGACTGGAATTGAGGAACGTAGAATTGCTGGTGATGATATTGATACGTCTCATATGGCAATTTTGGCTGCGAAAGAGGCGATACGTGATGCTGGTATTGAAGCAGAAGATATCGACTTAATATTAGTAGCGACAGCAACTCCGGATTATCCGTTTCCATCTGTAGCTTGTTTAGTACAAGGTGCACTAGAAATTAAAAATGCAGCGGCAATGGACATTAGTGCTGCTTGTTCAGGCTTTGTTTATGGAGTCGTTACAGGCCAACAGTTTGTTCAAAGTGGTACTTATAAAAATGTTTTGGTTATCGGTAGTGAAAAATTTTCCAAAATTGTTGATTGGTCTGATCGAAATACGTGTGTGTTATTTGGTGATGGCGCCGGAGCCGTTGTATTAAGTGCCGTTTCAGAAGAAAGAGGTATTCTGTCATTTGATTTAGGTGCTGATGGAAGTGGTTCTGATCATTTATTGGTAGAAAAAGATTCGAACTTTGTGGCAATGAATGGGAGAGAAGTATTTAAGTTTGCAGTAAGGCAAATGCCTGAATCTAGCTTGAACGTAGTAGAAAAGGCTGGTTTATCGAAAGAAGATGTGAATTTTCTAATCCCGCACCAAGCCAATATGAGAATTATCGAAGCAGCAAGAGAACGGCTAGGACTTGAGAAAGGAAGAGTCTCAACCACTGTTAGAGAACATGGAAATACATCTGCCGCATCGATTCCACTGGCACTTTATTCAGAAATTCAAAATGGCAACATTCATGAAGACGATGTCATTGTCATGGTTGGTTTTGGTGGAGGATTAACCTGGGGTTCGATCTGTTTAAGATGGGGAAGATAATACGTTAAAAAGGGGAGGAAACAAATGAAAAGACGCGTGGTTGTAACGGGAATTGGAGCAGTGACACCGTTAGGAAATGATGTTTTCACAACATGGGACAATGTGAAACAGGGTATCTCTGGTATAGGACCGATAAGTAGAGTAGATTCAGACCAGTTTAACGTAAAAGTTGCTGGTGAGGTAAAAGAGTTTGTTCCATCTGAGTTTATGGATGGAAAAGAAGCACGAAGAATGGCTCGTTTCACGCAATTTGCTATTGCAGCAAGTAAGATGGCTGTGAATGACGCAGGACTACAAATGGGTGATAACATTGACGCTGAACGTGTGGGCGTATGGATTGGTTCTGGAATTGGTGGATTGGATGCGTTTGAAGAGCAACATAAACGCTTTTTAAATAAAGGACCAAAACGGGTGAGTCCTTTTATTATCCCAATGCTAATTCCTGATATGGCATCAGGAAGGGTGTCAATTGAGACAGGAGCGAAAGGAATTAATAATTGTTCAGTAACAGCCTGTGCCTCAGGCGCTAATTCCATTGGTGATGCATTTCGTGTCATTCAAAATGGTCAGGCTGACGCGATGATTACCGGTGGAACAGAAGCTGCAATTACAGATATGACGATTGCTGGATTTGCCAATATGACGGCCTTATCTACAAATCCAGATCACAAGACTGCAAGTCGTCCGTTTGACAAAAATCGTGATGGCTTTGTGATAGCCGAAGGTTCAGGTGTTCTCATTTTAGAAGAATTAGAACATGCAAAAGCGCGTGGAGCGACGATTTATGGAGAGATCGTTGGATACGGAGGAACTGGTGATGCTCATCATATTACCACTCCGGCACCTGAAGGAGAAGGTGGTCAACGAGCAATGAAATTAGCACTGTCTGATAGTGGAATATCTCCAGAAGAAGTAGATTACATTAATGCTCATGGGACAAGTACTTATTATAATGACCTATATGAAACAGCTGCAATTAAGCACGTCTTTGGTGAGCATGCCTATAAGCTTTCCATTAGTTCAACGAAATCAATGACTGGACACTTACTAGGGGCTGCTGGTGCAATTGAAGCGATCTTTTCTTTGTTAACAATGAGAGACGGGATTATTCCACCGACGATCAATTATGAAACGCCTGATGAAGAACTTGATTTAGACTATGTTCCGAATGTAGCGAAAGAAAAAGAAGTCAACGTTGTGTTCTCGAACTCATTAGGGTTTGGTGGTCATAATGTCACGTTGGCATTTAAAAAAATATAATTTTTACCGACCTAATCATCAATTTGATTAGGTTCTTTTTATGTCAAAAATATCATTCTTGTAAGAAGAACTTAATCAATTATTTATAGGAATATGCCTGAGGATCCCCCATAAAATGTGAAAAAAGGGGTGTGAGAAAATGGCTATTCATGTCGTACAGACCGGCGATTCATTGTGGAGAATCTCACAACTTTATAACGTTCCCATACCAACCTTAATGGAAGTCAATGGGTTAGAGTCACCTTTACTTGTCCCAGGTTTAGCACTGTATATTCCTGCTAATACGCTTACCAATCGTGCCTATGAAATAAGTGCTGGGGATACGCTTTGGTCGATCGCTAGAAGGTATCAAACAACGGTTGAAGCAATTTTAGCAGCGAATCCGCAAATAAACGTTTATTTTCTTCAAATTGGTCAAAGAATTACTGTGCCGACACCTTTAAAAATGAACATGACAACATTAGGATTTTTCGTCCCGTATTCCATTCCTTATTTCCTCTCAGTATTTGATCAGTTTGCGGATCAATTAACGTATTTAGCCGTTGTTTCCTATTCTTTTACGGAAGAAGGATGGGCGTATGTAGATCTTCCCGATAATCAAATTCCTGAAAGAGCCCGTGAATTAAATGTTGTCCCATTGTTAATGATCCGAAACATTACAGCGGGAGGAGTGTTTAGTGCAGAATTAGCTGGAAGAGTCCTTGAAAATCCAACCTATCGAGGAAATCTAATTCGAAGTCTAATGAATTTTGTCGAGCAAAAGGACTATGGTGGGATTAGTATTGATTTCGAATTCATTCCACCACCAAGGCGAAATGATTTTGTTACTTTTTTAACTGAATTGAAAACGGCATTAGGAGATTTGGTTTTACATGTGAATGTTCATGCGAAGACAGTAGATATCCCAACCAATCCAATTATCGGCGGCCATGATTATCGGGGGATTGCTGATGCTGCTGATATTGTCGCTGTTATGACAATGGATTATGGTTATCCAGGTGGTCCCCCTGATCCGGTAAGTCCAATTTGGTGGGTAGAAGAAGTGATTCGTTATTCTTTAACAGAAATCGACCGAAACAAACTGCAAATTGCCTTGCCGATGTATGGATATGATTGGATACTTGGTACAAATATAACGAGAGGGTTGTCGCTAAATGCTGCGCAAAATCTAGCTATTAATTCCGGTGCTGTTATTAATTTTGATCCGACGGCAATGTCACCGAACTTTTTATATTGGGTGGGGACAGAAGGGCATATTGTATGGTTTGAAGATATACGTAGCTATGAAGAAAAATACAAACTGATTGATTTTTACGGGCTATTAGGAGCTACTTATTGGGAAACTCGATTGCCGTTCCCACAGAATTGGGTATATATGGACCAGCATATAAACGTACAGAAATAGAATCTATAAAAAATAAACCTTATTCATTATTAGCTATTCCGGTAATGTGAAGAAATACTTAAAAGTAATTCAGATAACATACACAGTGTAAATCGCATAATAGTTAACTAGCCAAATCGCTCAGGAATTTCTGAGCGTGTTGGCTTTATTGATGTATTAATTATTGGTTCCGATTATGTTTCATTTTCTTTAAATTGATTTATCTTCATCTTCTGTTTATTATCTAAATACCTAACGACTCCAATGAAGAATCTGGTTGCTGAAGACTTAATCGTAACACTAATGAGAGTATGATACCATTTCCATCCCTTTTTCCATTCAACTAAATCAGTTTTTTTCTCCGCCCAAAGTTCCACTAATAACATTGGAATTGAGAAAAATAACAATTTTAAGAATATCATAATGGGCTTATCTTTATAAGTCATTTGGTTATACATAATGGTAATGGTAGGATACACTAAATAGTCAAATAAGATATGTTTTTTAAATAACTTTGGTAAAAAACGAACAGGATATTTAACCGTATTTTGTTTAACAATAATTTGATCAATTATTCCATTTGTAGTTGCATTAAAGAAGAAAACCATTAACCAATCTTTAATTGGCGGTTTTCTAAGTAAGAATGGTAACAATCCTAATGTAACAAAGAGTAAGACTCTTAAAAAAGTCTTCTGCGATTTATTATTTTTCATTGAGCATCAATCCTTCCTTCATTAAAATGCTTCCCGAATAATTTCTTATAATACATTTTCATTGCCTTAAACTAGACACGAAACCTTGTATGATTCGAACCTTTCGTTGTTAATTCAATCTACTTTAGCAACCCCTAAAGCGAGGTTTTCCCAGAGAATTTTTTCAACTTTTTCGACTTGGTCCTTCGTGCAATTTATCACCAAAACTACTTCAGACTTCTTTCCTTTGATTTGCCTTTTCCTTTTATGAACTATTTTAAAGAGAAAGTAATCAATGATAAAACCCAATATAAATCCACTCGCTGCACCAATTAGGCCCCAATAAATAGGACCCCATTCTAATATAAATCCAACACTTGCCCCAATGACAGAGAAAGCTGTTCCAATTGCAGCGCCCTTATCAAACAAGCTAACTCCATCTGCTCGGTGTAATGTGTCAAACAATCTTCTTTCTTCCACTCGATTATAAAGAGGAACAGCAAGTATGTTCTCTTTTCCAATTCCTATTTCTTCTAAAGCTGTTATAGCTAATTCTAGGTAAGAGGAGTGTTCATAAGTTGAAAAAATTTGCAACTTTTCTCACCTCACGTTTCACTTTGGAATTTCACGCGGAACTGCTGGTAGCTCTTTTTTAAAAATTTTCTTTGTTCACTTTCAAATAGTTTGTTATTTTCCACTGTATTTACATAGGAGTCATAAACAGCAAAACCAATATGAGAAGGTATGAATAGTAACCATTGTGGATCAAGTACTTGTGTAGCTTGAGCTATTTCTCCTAAAAAAAGATAATGAACAGCAACTAGTAGGTTCGAAAAATAAACAAAAACAATCGTCCATACAGTTGTAAATAGGGCTGTAACGACACGATGAATGTAGAGCTGTCCCAGACCCGGCGAAAATAGTGACCAAATAGCAGCCATTAGAGGTCTTCTTTTATCTAAGTAATTGATTTCTAGTGCACCTATACTGTATGTATTAAAATCTGCATTTTCTCGTTCAGAGAGGAGAAATAATCTATTCATATCAACAGTCGTTCGATAACTATCCCAAATAGAAAATAGATAGACAGGAATATAAAGCAAAAACCATTTTGGATCGAGAACTTCTTTAGCCAGATCGATATTGCCTGTAAATGAATAAACCATAGACAAGTTTAAGTTTGTCATATTATTGATGAAAATCTCCCACATAAATAAGGTGAAACCTCTAAGGTACTTTGATAATAGCAAGTGTCCAAAACCTGGAAATGCGGCTGACCACCAAGCTATGATAAAAGGATTTCGCAAATGCAATTGCGTTGTACCCAGTGTACTCACGTGAGCTTTATATCGTCGTTCATGATTTGTTGGCCTGAAGTTGTTCATGTTGTATTTCCTTATCTGTTGTTAGTCGTTTTACTCTTAGTAATTATCATTTACAATTCTTTCTTATTAATCCAAAAAGAATAGACTCTTTTTGTGAAGTTATTAAGAAAGACCTATTCAATTTGCAGAATAGGTCTGGTCATTAGTATGCTAGTAACATTATTTCCCTACATGGTATTATTGCACTTTTTAAAAATTCATTGTTTTAAGCAGCTTTTTTGCTGAAGTCATCACAGCGAATTTCTGCATTTTTTCTTTGGTAGTAATACCAATTAAGGCCGATCGAGATCACATAAAATGCAATGAAGTAATACAATGCTGAAATTGGTGTACCAGTTGTTGATACAGACCAACCAAATAACTGCGGTATAAAGAATGATCCATATGCGGCAAAGGCTGCTGTAAATCCTAAAACAGGCGCTGCTTCTTTTACCGGGAAGATGATAGGGATCATTTGGAATGTTGAACCAGAACCCATGCCTGCAGCAATAAATAATAGTAAGAACGATACTAAGAACCCAACAAAGCTTTGTTGCCCAATAAAGTAAATAACAGAAAGGGCTCCAAGCGTCATAGCAACAAGTACGTAAGTTGTTACGCGAGCACCACCAAATTTATCAGAAACCCATCCACCTACAGGTCTAAATGCAGCTGCTAAAAAGGCACCTAGAAAGGCTAATGCAACGTAGTCAGGGAATTGAGAGCGTAATAATAATGGAAATGCCGCTCCGTATCCAATAAATGAACCGAATGTAGCAACGTATAAAATAGTCATGATCCACGTGTGCTTACGTTTGACAATAACAAACTGGTCTTTTACTGACTGCTGAGCAGTTGGTAGGTTATCCATTCCGAAATACGCTACAATTGTCATCACAACAATAGGAATGACCCAAATGAATGCCGCGTTTTGTAACCAAATTTCCTGGCCATTTGCTAACACTTGACTTTCTCCGCCAATAAAAGCAAATGTACTTACTGCAATGATAAGTGGAGTTACGAATTGAACAACAGAAACCCCCATATTTCCTAATCCACCGTTAATACCAAGCGCTGTTCCTTTTTCTTTTTTCGGGAAAAAGAAACTAATGTTTGCTAAAGCAGAAGAGAAGTTTCCTCCACCAAGTCCACATAATGCAGCTAACAGCAACATGACCCAGTAAGGTGTATCAGGATTTTGAACAGCAAAACCGATACCTACTGTAGGGATTAATAGAACCCCTGTCGAAAATACGACCCAGTTTCTACCGCCGAATTTCCCTACAGCAAATGTATACACAAATCGTAGTGATGCACCAACAAGTCCTGGAATAGCCGCTAACGTGAATAATTGTTCATCTGTAAATGCAAAACCAATGTCATTCAACCTAACTGCTACAACTGACCAGATTTGCCAAACGATAAAGGCAAGCATTAGTGTTGGAACTGAGATCCATAAGTTTCTTTTTGCGTGCCTTTTTCCTTCCTTTTCCCAGAATTCTTTGTTCTCTGGATTCCATTCTTTTATTCTTCCCATGTCGATTTCCCCCAATAATGGATTAATATATTTGAAATACATCTTTTTTTCATACTCAAATCATACAAAGTAACCATCTGCATGAAAGTGATGAATGTCACATTCCTAAATGTTTTGCAAAGCACAAAAGCTTGTTTTATGTTTTATATATAATAGGAAAAAAACAGGGGAAGACAAGTTGAAAAAAATAAATAATAAATATGAATAAATTGTTTAACCAACACCTTGTGAAAACTTGAACATTATTTTTGGAAGTGTGACCTTTCTCACATAAATGATGAAATTTTTGTCCTACAATGAGCAGTAGATAAAGAATGTGAATTACTGAACAACTTGGAGGGATAATTGATGGCAAAGAGAAAGTTAGTCATGATAGGAAATGGAATGGCAGGCGTTCGCGTCATAGAAGAGATATTAAAACTTAACCGTGATTTATTTAAGATTACAATCTTCGGGAATGAGCCTCATCCTAACTACAATCGTATTCAGTTATCAAATGTGTTACAAGGGAACACGACATTTGAAGAAACGATTATTAATGATCTAAATTGGTATGAATCAAACAATATTCAGCTATTTACTGGTGAGACGGTAATTGGCATTGACACCAATAAAAAACTTGTCATTTCAGAAAAGGGACGAGAAGTAGCTTATGATGAATTGATTCTAGCAACAGGGTCGTTGCCATTTATCTTGCCGGTACCTGGAGCAGATAAAGAAGGTGTCATCGGTTTTCGCGATATTAAAGATTGTGAGGATATGATTCAAACTGCAAAGCAATACAAAAAGGCCGTCGTCATTGGTGGAGGATTGTTAGGGTTAGAAGCTGCAAAAGGATTGATTCATTTAGGAATGAAAGTAGATGTTGTACATTTAATGGAACATTTAATGGAACGACAACTAGATGCAGTTGCTGCAAATATGTTGAAGAGAGAATTAGAATCACAAGGAATGAACTTCCTAATGGAAAAAGCAACGGTCGAACTAACTGGTTCAAATCGAGTTGAAGGAATCCGATTCAAAGACGGTACAGAATCGGAAGCTGATTTAGTTGTAATGGCTGCGGGCATCAAACCAAATGTTGAGGTTGCAAAAGAAAGCGGAATCTACGTAAACAGAGGGATTGTTGTAAATGACTTTATGGAAACAAACATTCCGCACGTGTATGCAGTTGGTGAATGTGCGGAACATAGAGAGATTGTTTACGGTCTCGTTGCTCCTCTCTATGAGCAAGGAAAAGTGTTGGCACAAGTACTTTGCAATCAGAAAGATAAAGGCTATGAAGGTTCTATAACTGGAACACAATTGAAAGTTTCAGGGATTGACCTTTTCTCAGCTGGTGAAATTTACGATGATAACACGTCTAAAGCAATTGTTGTTCACAATGAATATGAAGGAATCTATAAAAAGGTATTAGTTCGTGATGATCGTATTGTAGGGATTGTTTTATACGGTGACACAAAAGATAGCAACCGATTGTTTAAAATGCTAAATGAAAAACAAGATGTATCTGACTTTACGTCTGTATCATTTCTTCAATCAGGAGAAGCTGAAACAAATGATGTGGCAAGTATGCCAAATGATGAGGTCGTTTGTGGATGTAATGGGATTAGCAAAGAAACGATTGTTCAAGCAATTCAAGAAGAAGGGGTCACAACGGTTGAGCAAGTCGGAGGATGCACAAATGCGGGTCGCTCATGTGGACGATGCAAACCTGTTATTCAAGATATCATTGCCTACACTCTTGGAGATGAATATGAGCAAGTAGCCGAGAAAAAGACCGTTTGTGGTTGTACAACATTAAGTCGTGATGAAGTAGTTGAAGAGATCCGTGAAAAAGGATTAACAACAATTAAAGAAGTTATGAATGTATTGCAATGGAAAAACGAAGAAGGTTGTTCAAAATGCCGCCCTGCTCTTAATTATTTCTTAGGGATGATTTACCCTGACTACGCGGATGAAAGAGATTCCCGTTTAGTGAATGAAAAAATGCATGCAAACATTCAAAAAGACGGTACGTACTCAGTCATTCCGAGAATGTACGGTGGAGTCACGACAGCCAAAGATTTACGCAAATTAGCGGATATTGCAGAGAAATATGATGTTCAATTATTAAAAATAACGGGCGGGCAAAGAATTGGTTTATATGGACTAGAAAAAGAACAATTGCCTGCTGTTTGGGAAGAGTTAGGAATGCCTTCTGGTTATGCTTACGGAAAAACGTTACGTACTGTTAAAACTTGCGTTGGAGCACAATTTTGCCGCTTCGGTACTCAAGATTCTATGAGTCTAGGAATTGAATTAGAGAAACGTTTTGAACGTCTTGATACGCCGCATAAAGTAAAAATGGGTGTGTCTGCTTGTCCACGAAACTGTGCAGAAGCAGGGATTAAAGATGTAGGAATTGTCGGTCTTGATGGAGGATGGGAAATTTACGTAGCAGGAAACGGTGGAACAGACCTAAGAGCTGGAGACTTGTTATGCAAAGTGAAAACAGAAGAAGAAGTTTATGAAATTACAGGAGCGTATTTACAATATTACCGTGAAACAGCTCTATATTTAGAAAGAACATCTACATGGGTTGAGCGTGTTGGGTTAAACCATGTCAAGGAAGTCTTAGCCAATGAAAAAACAAGAAATGAGTTAAATGAGAGATTAAACCAAACGCTTGTACGTTATGAAGAGCCTTGGCAAAAAGCGGTAGAAGAAGAGCAAATCCGTAATGCTTATTATTCAAAGCGTGAATTATTAAAATTATAAAAATAGAAGGGAGAGGAATCTAATGATTTCTACTGGAACTCGAATTAATATTTGTAATTATAATCAACTACCAAGTATGATTGGACAAGTTTTTGTTATAGATCATGAAGAAATTGCTGTGTTTCGACTATCAAATGGAGAGGTACGAGCAATCGAAAACAACAGTCCGCATCCAAAGGGTGGAAAATTGGCCGATGGTCTAGTAAGTGGTGAATTTGTTTATTGTCCGATTCATGATTGGATTATTTCACTAGTTGATGGGAAAGTTCAAGCTCCTGATAAAGGACTTGTCAAAACATTTTCAATTGAAATAGACGGAGAAGATGTTTTTCTCATTGTTTAACATCACTTTACGTATTCAATAATTTGTCACGAATGAAAGTGGTATTTGTGATAAAAATCACATTGTTTTATTCGAATATCTAGTAATCTTATATGTGTAAGGTAATAAAAGTTATTTAAAAAGCTAGTGAAATGGATAGGTGTATAGATGAGATTTATGATCTAAGTGTAATGGCTATACACCTTCCCTTGTGAATTAATTCACATTGTTTTAGTGAAAAATTAACCTTTAGATGTAGAGAGTGAGGGTGAATGTAAATGAACCACTGGAGAACATTCAATCAAGGAAAATGGCAAAAGGATGTAGATGTAAGAGATTTTATTCAACGTAACTATGTTTTATATGAAGGGAATGACGAGTTCTTAGAAAAAGCAACAGATCATTCAAGTAAGCTATGGGATCAAATAATGGATCTAAGTAAAAAAGAACGCGAAAATGGTGGCGTGTTAAACATGGATACTTCAATTGTTTCAACGATCGTATCTCATGAGCCAGGATACTTAAATCAAGAATTAGAACAAGTTGTTGGTTTGCAAACAGATGAACCTTTTAAAAGATCGATGCAACCATTTGGCGGCATTCGAATGGCTGCTGATTCGTGCAACGCATACGGATATACATTATCTCAAGAAGTAGAAGAAATCTTTACGAAATATCGTAAAACACATAATCAAGGCGTGTTTGATGCCTACACTCCAGAGATGAGGATGGCTCGTAAGGCAGGAATTGTTACTGGTCTTCCAGATGCTTACGGACGAGGAAGAATCATCGGAGATTACCGAAGAGTAGCCCTTTACGGCGTAGACTTCTTAATTAAACAAAAACAAGATGAATTAAATACAACTGGTTCGACTATGTCAGAAGATGTGATTCGTGACCGCGAAGAAATCGCTGAACAAATTAAAGCACTTAAGGAATTAAAGGAAATGGCAGCGTCTTATGGTTTTGATATCTCACAACCAGCCACGACGGCGAAAGAAGCTTTCCAATGGTTATACTTTGCTTACTTAGCAGCGATCAAAGAGCAAAATGGAGCAGCGATGAGCTTAGGCCGAGTCTCTACGTTCTTAGACATTTATATAGAACGTGACTTACAGGAAGGTACATTAACGGAAGTGGAAGCTCAAGAGCTTGTTGACCATTTCGTGATGAAACTACGTCTAGTGAAATTTGCAAGAACACCAGATTATAATGAATTGTTTAGTGGCGATCCTACTTGGGTGACAGAATCAATTGGTGGAGTTGGCGTAGACGGTAGACCGCTTGTAACGAAAAATTCATTCCGATTTTTGCATACATTAGACAACTTAGGGCCAGCTCCAGAGCCAAATTTAACGGTATTATGGTCCAACCAGTTACCTAAAGGCTTCAAAGAGTATTGCTCAAACATGTCGATTAAAACAAGTTCGATACAATACGAAAATGATGATCTCATGAGAGCAAGTTACGGTGATGATTATGGAATTGCTTGTTGTGTAAGTGCTATGAAAATTGGTAAACAAATGCAGTTCTTCGGGGCACGAGCGAATTTAGCGAAAACACTATTGTATGCTATTAATGGTGGAATTGATGAAAAGTTAAAAGTGCAAGTGGGTCCTTCATTATCGCCAATTACAGATGAATACCTAGATTATGATAAAGTTGTTGCAAACTTTGATAAAGTAATGGATTGGTTGGCCGAGTTATATATGAATACGCTTAACGTCATCCACTACATGCATGATAAGTATAGTTATGAGCGGATTGAAATGGCTCTTCATGACAAAGAAGTGATTCGCACAATGGCGTGTGGAATTGCTGGTCTATCTGTAACAGCTGATAGTTTAAGTGCTATTAAACATACGAAAGTAAAAGTTATTCGTGACGAACAAGGAATTGCTGTTGATTACGAAATTGAAGGCGATTATCCAAAGTATGGAAATAATGATGATCGTGTAGATGACATTGCTGTTTCATTAGTGAAAACGTTTATGAATAAATTGAAAAAGCATAAAACATACCGCAATGCAATTGCGACGATGTCTGTTTTAACCATTACAAGTAATGTTGTATACGGTAAGAAAACAGGAAACACACCTGATGGAAGAAAAGCTGGTGAGCCATTTGCACCAGGTGCAAATCCGCTACATGGACGCGATCAAAAAGGAGCTCTTGCTTCACTTACATCGGTTGCGAAAATTCCATATGAGTATTCACTTGATGGTGTATCAAATACGTTCAGTATCGTACCTAAGGCATTAGGAAAAGAAGATCAAGATCAAACAGCAAATCTAGTGGGAATTTTAGATGGTTATGCTAAGCAAGGGGGCCATCATTTAAATATTAATGTATTTAACCGTGATACATTGATTGATGCGATGGAACATCCAGAAGAGTACCCACAATTAACGATTCGTGTATCAGGTTATGCTGTTAACTTCATAAAGTTAACACGTGACCAACAAATAGACGTCATTAATCGTACATTCCACGAATCGCTGTAAGATGCTAAATGGCCCCCAGCTAAGAACAAAAAAATGATAGTAACTAGCGGGGGCAATTTTCGTCACCTTGGTTATCTAGGAAAATGAGGGATAAATGATGATTGGAAAAATTCATTCAATAGAAACTTGTGGAACTGTTGATGGTCCAGGATTACGATATATTGTTTTTATGCAAGGTTGCTTGCTGCGCTGTCAATATTGTCATAATCCAGATACGTGGAAAATTGGTGAAGGAAAAGACATTACTGTAGATGAGGTCGTTAATGATTTGAAGTCTTATTTGCCTTATTTTGAAAGTAGCGGTGGAGGAATTACAGTTTCAGGAGGCGAGCCATTGCTTCACCTCGATTTCCTTATCGAACTATTTACAAAATGTAAGGAATTAGGGATCCATACGACGATTGATTCATCTGGAGGCTGTTTCCAAGAACATCCTGAATTTTTACGAAAGCTAGATAAACTATTATCAATGACAGATTTAATTTTGTTAGATATTAAGCATATTGATTCAAAAAAGCATCATGCATTGACAGGAATGAAAAATGAGCACATTTTAAAATTTGCTAAGTTTCTTTCCAAAAAAAATATCCCAATTTGGGTTCGACATGTATTAGTCCCAGGTATTTCTGATGATGCCGAAGATTTGAAGAGCTTACGACTATTTATTGATGAACTAGAAAATGTGGAAAGAGTTGAAGTATTGCCTTATCACAAATTAGGTGTTTATAAATGGAAAGAGCTAGGGTTAGAGTATACATTAGAAGATGTGGAACCTCCAACGGAAGAATCGGTATTGGAAGCAAAAACGTTACTGAGAAGTAGATAATATGTGAAGCACTCGAATATCATTGTTCGAGTGCTTTTTACATGATTTAATATGTTCATGTGAAACAGACTCAGTGTCCGTATTATAACTTAGCTAAGATTTTCAAATAGTGATCAATGTCACAGCGGCCCCCTTAAATATGTATATAAAATACTTGTTATAGAAGGATTAAATTTTACTTCAAATTTGGAGGGGAAGTATATGTTTTGTCATCAATGCGAGCAAACACCAACAGGGGGCTGTAACATCGTAGGCGTTTGTGGAAAGAATGAAGATATTGCCAGTTTGCAAGATACACTTGTTTTTGCGTTAAAAGGAATTGCGGCTTATGCAACTCACGCAAGACAATTAGGATTCTCTGACCCAGAGGTGGATGCTACAACACATGAAGCCTTGTATATGACATTAACAAACTCGAATTTTAATATGCAAGAACATATTGATATGGCGATGAAAGTGGGAAGCTCTTCTGTCAAAGTAATGGAATTATTAGATCAGGCCCATACAAGTAGATTAGGTGTACCGGAACCAATTACTGTTTCCCAGAACAAAGTTGAAGGAAAAGCGATTATTGTAACAGGCCACAATTTATTTGCATTAGAAGAATTACTAAAGCAAACAGATGGGAAAGGAATCAATATTTATACACACTCGGAAATGCTTCCAGCACACGGATACCCTGAACTCAAGAAATATCCGCACTTAAAAGGGAACATTGGGAAAGCATGGTTCGATCAACGTCGCTTGTTTGAAAAATTTCCTGGAGCCATTCTTGCAACGACTAACTGCGTTATGCCAATCAAAGGGAGCTATTCACACCGATTCTTCTCGTATGATATTGCTGGGTTAGAAGGCGTAGAAAAAATCTTGAATGACGATTTTACACCTTTAATCGAGAAAGCATTATCACTACCTGATGCAGATATGGGGAGTGAAGAAGTCTTAACTACAGGATTCCATCATAACACTGTAATCGGAATTGCTCCTGAAATTGTCAATGCTGTCAAAGCAGGAAAAATTCAGCGTTTTTTTGTTATCGCAGGGTGTGACGCTCCAGGGCCTGGAGGCAAATACTATCGTGAACTAGCAACATCCCTACCGAATGATACGGTCATTTTAACGACTTCCTGTGGAAAGTTTCGATTCAATGATTATGATTTTGGAACGGTAGCTGATACAGCCATTCCTCGTTATATTGATCTAGGGCAGTGTAACAATTCTGTATCGACAGTAAAAATTGCACTAGCTTTAGCTGAAGCATTTGACTGTGAAGTAAATGAGTTACCTGTAAGCATTGTCTTATCATGGTTTGAGCAAAAAGCTGTTGCGATCTTACTTGGTTTATTCAGCTTAGGAATCAAAGACATTCGAATCGGTCCAAAACCACCAGAGTGGATTACACCAGGAGTTCTGAACGTGTTACAAGAGGCATTTGATTTGAAGCTGATTACTACTGCTGAAGAGGATATGCGAGATATGCTAGCGTTGAACTAATTTGTAACAAGACTCTCAGTATTACAAATGGCCAATTTAGTACTTTCTGAAAGTTTTTCCTACACTTAATTAAGAATTTAATATAAGCTTTTCATCGATGGACTGAATTGGTGGGAAGCTTTTTTCCATATCAATATTCACATGTGCTTACATAGTATAATTGTGTCGATATCTGTGTTGCTTAGGCGTTGTTGAATTTGTTCTATACATACACCCTACTAAAAGCTATAGTTTACATTAGCAATAGATATAGTAAAGAAAGAAAAATAAAAAGATTAGAAAAAAGCAGGAAAGTTATTAATTTTATTAGCAACTTGTTATTTTTCATAATACACTAAAAAACTGCCATAAGAATCATCTTAAAGCAGTTCAGTGGTACTCTTTTAGTTCATATGCCAATAATATAACATGATACTTAAAGCTCTAGTTTTCTTTTACTTTTGGGGGTGACTCTAGCCATTGGTGTTTTATCATTATTTTTGCTCCATCCTCAGCATATAATTCCACTTCGGCTAGGAATCGATTATACATCGCCCCTAAATCTCTTCGTTGGCTAGTTCCGATACCGAGACCATAGAATGCCGCTCCGACACTTGTCAGGGCACTAGCTATGTACATTATCAACTTATCTGAAAAAACTGATTGTGTATTTTCAATCACCTCAGAATCCCAGTACCTGGACGTGGATAAATCATTCTTTCTTAAGTAAGAACCTAGTATTTCACAATGTTTTTCCGCGATCTCTTTTCCTCTAATGAGATATTTTAACACATCATTCGAGTTTGTCATTTGCATAAATCCTATAAGAGTTGCTGCTCCAAAAGCATTACGTTGAAAATTATTAAATAAATTAGTGATTTCAGTAGCTGTCAATGCTCTTTTCTCTCCCAAAAATCCAGCCAAAAAATTTTGATGTTCTACATAATCTATTTCCTGTTCTTTCTCGATATATGGAGATCGAACGTAAAGCCCCTTTGATAGCATAAGTTCCTTAGTGCTCTCATAAAGCTTAACAGAATCGCTTAAACACTTCTTAAAAAATTCTGAACAGTCTTTTCTAACTGCTACTGATAAGTTCGTAGCGTGAGCCCTTAAACCAATTTTTGAAAACTCATGTAAATACTCAATCATAAAGTTATCGGTATAAATTCTCAGTGATGTGGGTTTCACATCTTCGTTTTCTTTAAAACCATGTGGAACTACACGACCGTCCTCACTAAACATCTCTGCAATTTTTTGTATATGAATAGTTGCAGCATCATTAGTAAACTGGATTACCTTTTTTACCTCTGCATCCTCAACAGTTTTTAGAAAATAGCTTAATATGCATACTTGAGAACTATCGCTCATATAGGTAGCCCATAGCTGAGAAATTTCAGCTGAAGTCAATTCGTTAATCAGACCATTATCATTATCCATTGGTTAATCCCTCCGAATAGTTATTATCTTTATTGTTATGTCCTATACTTTACCAATTAATGTATTGATATTAAGTCGTACCCTTAGCACAAAACAAGAAGTGCACCATCTAATGGGAACGGCTGCACGAGTGTGGCTTTTTTTCTTATTCAAGTTAAGGGTAGAATGAAACAGAGTATGCTTAAACTGAAAAGCGTTGCTCTGTTTATTCAGGTTTCCCATGCTAGAATGAGTTTGGGATTATATGTAATTTTAGTAATATGAGACTGCCTTCAAAAGGAATATGGGAACTTAAAGCTTATGTTAATGATGACTTATTTAACTTGGGAAGAAGCTGGTGTATTATCGCTCGCAGCTCTTACAGCATATCGTGTATTGTTTACGAGGGGGCGTATACACAGAGAAATGAAGGTTCTTATCTCTGGAATCGGCAGTGGAGTAGCAACATTTTTATTGCAATTTGCAAAAGCTGTGGGCGCTACGGTATATGTCACTTCTCGTTCGTTTGAGAAATGTAAGTACGCCCTAGAACTTGGTGCTGATAAAGCGATTGATAGCAATGAAGATTGGAATAAAGCGCTTGGTGGCGAAAAAATAGATCTAGTAATTGAGTGCGTTGGAGCTGTTACGTTTAATAAGTCTCTCAGCCACATTAGCCTTTTACATTTCCAATAAAGTGAAAAAAGTATCGAATAATTAGTACGATGAAAAAGGAGTTGACTACACAGCTCCTTTTTCCTATTAACTCTAATAAGCAGTTAGTGTTGAAATATATACTTAAGGTGGTGAAGAGATTGAAGATTACAGACGGGCAAACGGATATCATATCTGTTTGTCCTTTGTCCAGAAAAAACTAGTTATAGGCGGTCCATAGAGATCGGAAACATACTAAAATTAATAATATATTTTGCTACTAATGGTATCATTTATATTAACTTATGCTAGTTTGAACGAAATGTATAAGAGCATAACCTAAGCGTATAAAAATTCAAGTTATGTATTAGTATAGTTGACTTCTCAAGAATGAAGGTAATATATGTTCACATTTATCGGTGTGTAATTTGATATTATGAGGGACTTTTATAATGAGGAGTGAAACGATGGGAAGAAATAACGGTATACCCGGACCATCGGGACCCTAAGGAGAGCAAGGTCGCTTGTAACCATACTGATCAACAAGCTGAATCACCAGTAGAACCTCAAGCAGAAATAAAAGAACAAGATTCCCCTACAAGCCCCTTACCTGAAATATTTTGATAGAATGACAATTTAAAATTTGGAGATGAGATGATGATTGTTGCACAGGATGACACCGGCCAATTTAATACAATTCAAGCAGCGGTAAATAGCATTCCAATTGAAAATAAAGAAAAAATTACGATTCAAATAAAAGAAGGCGTATATAAAGAAAAATTGGTTATTGATAAACCGAATATTACACTTGAAGGTACTGGACGAGACAAGGTCATAATTACATTTGGAGATTATGCTAGGAAAATACAAAAGAATGGAGAGGAAATGGGGACGTTCGGATCTTATACTAGCTTAATTATAGGGGATAATTTTTCAGCAAAGAATGTCACGTTTCGAAATCATGCAAGATCCGGATCTATAGTTGGACAAGCTTTAGCTGTATATATAGACGCGGATCAAATTTCATTTGAAAATTGCTCTTTTTTAGGTAATCAAGATACAGTGTTCACAGGCCCATTGCCACCTAAGCCAATGAAGGGGGATAGCTTTGGTGGTCCTAGAGATGGTCTTGAAAGAAAAGTAGGTAGAAGCTACTTTAAAAACTGTTATATCGAAGGGGACGTTGACTTTATTTTTGGTTCAGCGATTAGTGTTTTCCATCAGTGTGAGATCTTTTGCCTTGATCGATCGATGGATGTGAACGGTTATCTCACTGCTGCATCTACACCCGAAGACACCAAATTTGGTTATGTTTTTATTGATTGTCATTTAACAAGTAACGCTGCGCCAAACTCTGTTTATTTAGGACGACCGTGGAGAAATTATGCGAAAACAGCATTTATTAATTGCTGGATGGGAGAGCACATAAAAGAAGAGGGCTGGCATAATTGGAATAAGCATGAAGCAGAAAAAACAACATGCTATGCAGAATATAACAGTCAAGGACCAGGTGGGAATATGGATAAAAGAGTAAGTTGGGCAAAGCGACTAACAAAAGAGGAAACAAAAGAGTATTCAATTGAAAACATATTAGGAATTTGGCAAAATCAACTCTAAAAGGAAGAAAAGATGGACACGTATTAAAACGGCTATTTGAGTTCGAAGTAGTATAAAATCATTTATCAAAATATATACTAATCAAAAATAGGGAAAGAATTATTTAACTTCCCGTAATCCCTTCCCTTCATGAATCTCTTGAATCCCTTCTTTACAAAAACCAAAAGAACGCCAGGAACAAGTTTCGTTGGCACTGAAAAAGTCTTTTTTAGCAGATTCGAGGAAGCAGCAATGGCTCCACACGTTGCGCGCCTGCTATGAGAAAACCACTCATAGCAGGCTTTAAGACAAAGCAACGGTTCCGCTCATTGCTTAAAGGCCATTGAAAAAGGTCAAAACCATACCTTTTTCAGTGGCCTCACAAGTTTCACAGATAATTTCTATATCAGAGGGAATGGCATGCTTTCTAATACAGGACTCGATGTACTCCCATTTTACAATTTGCCCGCTTTCAAGCTCCATCTTTGCTAAGATAACGGTGTCTTTTTCATAAATATTTTTGCTATGGCAATGATATTCTCCTGAGTTCGGATACTTTTCACACAAGTCGTCTGGACCTTCTACAAGCTGGATCCACGTGTCGGGTTTTTCTCTCAACGTCTGGTGCAACTGGGTCATGTTTTCCACGTATTCTTGGGAATAGCCCATCCCCCTATAGCCCAAAAGACAAAAAAGGTGATGTCCTCGTAGTTTATACATAATTCGCCCCCTAGTTCTAAGTTCAATCAGGTTAATTATGTCAACTTATAAATGTAATCAGTTAACAATATTCATTTTATCACAACATATTACATCAACTGTAACTTTTAATATATATAAACAAAAAATATAGGCTATTTTCTTTATTTATTGAATAATCCTTCCTTTTTTATCAAAAATAACATTGTATTACTATTTTATAGGAGATGAATAGATGAAAAAGAAAATGTTGCAATTGATGTTTGTTGTTGTTCTTTTATCTTGTTTCCATACCTCAGATATCATGACTGTTAATGCGAATGAACCAGGCTCAGGAGAGATGTCGCAACAGTTCTGGTGGAAAAAAGACAAGACAGATAAGCCTAAGGAAGACTTTCCTGATCTTAGAGGAGGGCCTGAAAACCCGGAGAGAGATCGTCAGCAACCTGTTGATATGACGATCTTACAGCAACGGTATCCAGATACGTTTATCTTACAAGGTCCTACTGATCAAAACAGGATCGCTTTAACCTTCGATGATGGTCCTGATCCACGTTTTACTGAGGATGTACTAAATGTCTTAAATCAGTATAATGTACCAGGTACGTTTTTCTTGATGGGGTCAAGGGCTATTGCTTATCCAGAAATTGTACAGCGTATTAATAATGAAGGTCATGTCATTGCTAACCACACATATTTCCATCCTAACCTTGTTAAAAAAGCCGATATCCCAACACTTGAAAGGGAAGTAACAAGAACTGAAGATGTTCTGAATGACATTATTGGTTATCGAACAAGCCTATTCCGACCGCCATATGGCTTTTTATATAATGAATTAGTCGAGAAGCTTGCTGAGATGCAATATTTAATTATCGGCTGGACAGTCGATTCATTGGATTGGGAGGAAGATCCACCAGAAGTAATTGCTTCGAATGTGTTAGATAGTGTTCATCCAGGAGCGATTATTCTTATGCATGACGGTGCAGATTGGGATGGTGATAGAACGAATACAATTGAATCGCTTCATCAAATTATCCCAACTTTACAAGAACAAGGCTACGAATTTGTCACAGTACCTGAATTATTGAATGTTCCATTTGCGAGATAAACAATGAACCGACAGCTGAGGCTGTCGGTTTTCGTATTCTAAGGATAAGCTGTATTATTTAAATTTAAAGTGGAAGACTCTCTAGATTAGTTCATCAGTTCTCGTTATTATTTATAGAGAAATGATTCTTACACATTTCAAGGGATTCTGATATAACAGTCATGATCATCGATACAGGAACAACAGAACCTGCTCCAAGTGGAGTGCAACATACCCATCGCTACTTTACCTTTACAAGCTTTGATGCTGAACATAAGCATATGATTAAAGGTTGTCACTGGCCCCGCTATTTTTCTCCCTAGTGGAGGGCATTATCATGAGTTCAGTGGGGTTACTTCTATTGATGGTCCAACACCACACAGACACAAATATCGTGGTAGAACAAGTTTATAGTCAACAAAATAATAGATTGAAAATAGAGTAATTGCCCTCAACAAATACCGTGTCTCTCAAAATCTCGCAACATAAACTATCTAGTAAGAAGGGTATCTTTTATTGAAAGGAGGGACACGACATGTCTTACGGAAGCAACTTTGCGTTAATTGTAGTGTTGTTTATTTTATTAATCATTGTTGGAGCAGCGTTTTGTTAAGACTTACTAAGTAAGGAGAAAAGAGTCAACATTTTTTTGTGTTGACTCTTTTCTTTATTTGAACATTATAGAAGACTGCTATTGGGCTAAACCTAAAAGGTGAACTTAAGTATAACGAAGTGTCATAACATTAAATTCCTCTTTTTTATAAAAGGTGTGGTTTTGTCACAATTGCTATATTAAAGTTATTTCCTGTTTTTTGAAAAGCGTGAATAAAATTCTAGCATTATAGTAATTGAAGTAGCACAATAAAATAACTAGAAATGTAAAATTCCGAGGTAATATTATCCAATTGTGTATAGATATTTACAATAGTCTGAAAAGATATTATAGTCGGAAGTGTAAGACTCATAATACTTAAGGAGGGGGAAGGCAGATGTTATTTGACTTTGTTAAAATGAAGTCTATATTAATCGGGATTATTGCTGGAATTCTCATTGGGGCTATAGGAACTTTATAGTAGTTACAGTTTCCTAGACAAATTTTTTATTTATTGAGCCTTTAGGATTTATTACTAAATTCTAAACGGCATATTTTTTTTGGTGACTTGAACCTTTATAGATTCAAGTCTCTTTTGTCTTATATCTGAACGAAGTCTAAACGAGGGTTACCTTCTAAATTCTTCTTAATCGTAGACTGATCAACAATAGAAGAATTTACATGAATTCACGAGGAAAGAAAATGTAATTTAAACAATAATAATTTTTGTGGAAGACGGATAGGGCTTTCGATATTAAATGAAAAAGAACTCATTAAAAAAGGCAGTAAGAAGGAAGAAATAAATGAGAAAAGTTGGTTACTCTAATCTATATCAATAAGGAATAGGAGAGTAACTATGTTTTCGGCAGTAATGTGGGGAGCTGTAGCAGGTTCATCCCTCGTATTAGGTGCATTACTTGGAATTTATAAGGATATTCCTAACAAAGTGTCAGCCTTTGTGATGGCATTTGGAACAGGTGTACTCATTGGAGCAGCAACCTTTGAACTATTGTCCGATGCAGTTCGAGATGGCGGCATTATTTATCCATCTCTTGGCTTTCTAATTGGCGCAACATTGTTCATTGTTGCTGAACTCATCATAAGCAAAAAAGGAGGACAGGAGCGGAAACGCTCAAAAGAAAATCCTTCAAGTCACTCTGGAATGGCTATTTTTATAGGAACGATTATTGATGCCATTCCTGAGTCTGTCATTATAGGAGTAAGTTTGCTTGAAAACCAGTCTGTAAGCTGGGTTATTGTTATTGCCATTTTCATAAGTAATTTTCCAGAGGGATTATCAAGTAGTATAGGTTTCAAAAAGGATGGCTATAAAAAAGGGAGAATTTTATTTCTCTGGTTAGTTGTTATGGTTTTGTCTTCTGTAAGTGCCCTTTTAGGATATGCGTTAATCGATCCTGCTTCAACAAAAGTTATTACAACAATTGGCGCTTTTGCCGCAGGTGGGATTTTTGCAATGGTGTCATCAACCATGCTTCCCGAGGCTTTCGAAGAAGGAGGCCCGATTGTGGGGTATGTGTCTGCTTTAGGATTATTAACTGCTTTGATTTTAACGTATTTTGAGTAATTCATAATTTGAAAAAAGGCACAACTTAATTTTAACTGGTTCTGTTCCAAGGGGGAAAATTTAGTTATTTGGCTAAACAAACATAGGGGGTCATCTACGACTAATTCACAGTATAATTAACATAAAAACGCCTGGATTAAGCTTTTTTATTTTGTTTTATTTCCCGCATATGCGAAAAATCATCTCAACATAGCTTAAAAATTAACTTTTGTAAACAACCATAGAAGAATAAAGATAGTTGAACTTATTCCGCAAATTTGAATTAAGGTGCGTTTTCTTTGAGCGTTGTTTTTTACAAAGTATATCGCAGCCCATATCGCAGAGACTACTCCTAATACTGCAATGCTAATCCAAAATAACATAATAAATTCCCCCTTCGAGATAATTAAAAGTATATGTAAGTTAATTTGGATAATACGAACTCCTGCATGAATCGCAAGTAGAGCCTCTGTAAATATGAAATTCATACCGAGTACTAAGCAACTAATTATTTATTATTTAGTTTATCAATTTTATTAGAAATCTCGTCTAGTTTTTTTAGAAGTAATATATCATTATGATTTTTTGCGCGCATAAAACGTAGAATGCTAATTAAGAAATAAATGATAAAACCAATGATAGATAAGTATAAAAGTAACCCAATCCCATAACCACTCATAGAAGAACACCACCTTAAATAAGAAATGTAAATATCATTTCTTATTTTATCATTGATAAAGAGTTATTTGGAACTTATATCCATCAGTTACTAAAATTTGTGTAATTGTTTTTATGTATGGGGGAATGACAATCATTGTTACAGAATTATTATGTGTAAATAGTTTGTTCGGTCAAAGTAACAAAAAGCTCGGGTGACCGAGCTTTTTTGTATAGTAAATTTTATTAAATATTATTGAACTTCGTTTAGATCAATCGTTACTTTCAACTTCTTCAGAAAGTTAGGCGAATCCATCAAAACTGTATTTAAAACGAATTCTTCTTGATGAAATGAATGAGAGAATGTAAGTTGAAATTTATTGTTCGTACCTTCAACTCGTGTCGCTGATTGGTCAGAATCATATCTGGTGCCTTTAGAATCTTCAATCCATATAGCGTTTGCTTGTTCGTATAAATGATCGCCATCTACCGTATAGATTAATGTCAAAACCCCATCTATTTCAACTACGTCCAATACAGTCACTTCTCCTATATCTCCTTGAGGAAGGGTGAGCTGTTCTCCCTGCCATTTTCTCTTTATAATGTTTGGAATGGATTCATCTCTTTCACGGAGAAATGGCTTAATTGTAATTGAATTTGGCAGGGGATCAAGTGCTTCAAAATAATGTTTAAAAGTATGAATCACTTTCCCGCCCTCTGGGCCGCCACCACCACCGCCGCCGCTAAATGGTTCCAGTACGCGACCTTGATCGTCGACTAGTTGGTAATCTAACATCATGTATTTATCATCAAAAAAAGTTTCTTCCTCCATTATTAAGCGAAGATCTATCTCTGTAGATGTTGGAAAAAATGTTATTTTATCATAAAGAATAGTAAGATCAGCTCGCTTTTTCGCATCGTTTATGATAAACATTTTATGATTTCCCTGCAATGTAACTGGAAGTTCAACTGACCAAGATCTTCCTTCACGAGGTCGGATCCCTAGCACAAATGAATCTGGTATATGATCGCGAACACTTATATTAAAAGTTCCTGCATAAAGGCCTTGTTCAATTTTTCTTACATTTCCTCCCATACCTACGTTTCCAATATAGTTTCCATCAATTAATATTTCAAAATCCTGTAGATAATAAGGTCTTTCTTCCGTTTCTATTGTTTCCATTACATAACCTATATGAATTTCACCACCATCATATAGTGTTTCAGTAAATGTAATCACTTGACCATCGACTTCAATTTGCTCTCCAAGTTCTGTTGTTAGACCTTCTTTTGTCCCTTTTTTTACACCTTTGTCGCCAACAAATTCAAATGCAGAGCCAAAGAACGGGAGACTTTTCATTGTATCGGCAAAAGCTGGTGAGAAAAAGGAAGCTCCGAAAGAAATCGAAAGGATAACTATTGCAGCAGTTAATCCAATAAAATATTTCGATCTTTTCTTTCTACGAGGTAATTGTTGAAGTGTTCGTTCAATTCGCTCATCGACACTTTTTGAGAGGGAGGGGTTAACATCTTCTTTTAATTGTTTTTCCCATTTTTCCATGTCGAAACCTCCTCATGTTTTGTTAACTGTTCCCGTATTTTTTCTCTTGCGCGACGTAACCTTGTTTTGATCGTATTCTCCGGTACTTCAAAGATAAGTGACAATTCATAAATAGAAATGTCGTCGAGATGATAGAGCTTAAGCAGTTGCTTTTGCTCTTTTGGAAGAGAATCGAGCATTTGTTCAAGGTCAATTTTGTCATATCCGTGATCCTTTGAATATGGCTCCGTTAATTCTTCTATTGAAACAAGATTCTTTCGATTTCTATTTAACTGATGACACTCATTCAAGACAATCCGCACCAACCAAGTTTTGAAATAAGCTGGCTCTCTTAATGTATGAATTTTTTGATAGGCTTTGAGAATGGCTTCTTGAATTGCATCTGCACAGTCTTCATCACGAGATAAAATCGTCTTGGCGACTCGATACATCGTAACCTTATACGTCACAATCAGCTTTTCGAAAGAGGAAACGTTTCCCTTTTTGGCTTTCTTGACTTCCTTTATATGATCCAATACCGGCGCTCCTTCCTAGGTGTTCTATTTGTTAGATACATAAGTGGTATGTTAGGTTTCATAAATAAAAAATATTCTTTCTTAAGCTTACTACATAGCTGAAGTTGTACAATGATCAATCTTAAAGAGGAAGTCATTCGAGTTTATTTTTGAGAAATCCTTCCAGTAAATAAACCTTCGTGATAAGATCAACATGAAGTATATCTTTTCATAGAGGTGAGTAGAGATGAGACAAGTAGAGCAGAGTACAAAGTTAGATTTAGAGAGAATTGTGTTTATTGGGAGAACATTTGAAGAGTATATGGCGATGTTTTTCCTTTCCAATGATGAGTTAAAGGGAAAAAAGGTACTTGATTGTCCGGCTGGTGTCTGCTCTTTCACGGCAGTGGGAAGTAAAAAAGGTTTGGATATAACCGCTTGTGATATTGCTTATGATCATGCGTGTGAGGACCTGAAAAATAAAGGGACTCAAGACGTTGAGCATGCGATGAAGCATATGGAGCAGGCAAAGGAGAACTACGTTTGGGATTATTTTGAAGATGTAGACGCCCTACGAAATCATAGACTGAATGCATTACATGATTGTTCGAATGACATGAAAGAAAATAATGCACGGTATATTCCCGTTACTTTGCCCTCCTTACCATTTCATAATGATGAGTTCGATGTTGTGTTGTCTGCACATTTTCTATTTATGTATGGAGATCGTTTAGATTACGAGTTTCATTTAGAAACGATAAATGAGTTGCTTCGAGTTACTAAAAAGGAAATAAGGATTTTTCCTTTAGTAAATTTGGAAGGGAAACGTTACGAACACTTGGATCAGTTAAAAAGTGTGCTTGTAGGTAAGGGGTATTCTGTTGTGGAGAAAGAAGTCCCTTATGAATTTCAAAAAAATGCAAATTCCATGATGATTATTCATAAAGCGTAACAATAGAAGGGCAGCATTCGCTTGCCCTTCTATTGGTTTTTTAGATAAAGAGGAATCCCTTCAAGAACGAACTTTTGTTATTGTTTAAGTGAGCTACTAAAGTATCGAGCTTATTTTTTATTAATTTGACGTCCACTTTTCTTTTGGCTCTGTGAACTTGTGTTTCCGATTTGAAATTCATTACCTAATTCTACATCATTTCTTTTATCTTGTTTCTCAATTTGCTCTCTCGTTTGATTCTTGCTTTGTACTCCTTGTTTAGACATTATTTAAATCCACCTCGCTTTCAAATTATTATGGTTTTAATATGCTCAATTAAAAAGAAATTAAAAGGTCAAATTATTACAGAGAAATCTAATATATGAACAATATGGTAAAATAAAGTATTATTAGGTTTTGCTGGCAAATGGATAATGAAATAAAACAAGGAATTCAACTTTTAAAAAAAGCCCGGTTTTAACTCATTTTTGGATTAGGTTACAGGGGAAAATAACTTTAGGATGTAACATACATTACAAGAAAAAAATGGTAATCTATGTTATCATAATTAGGTTGTTATTTTTGGTAGCAACTCAATTTAGAGAGGAGGGATCATGTTATGAGAAGACTTGCTATTATACTTACTGTTCTTTCGTTTTTTGTTTTAACGGCATGTGGAACAGAGACGTTTAGTCAAACTGATATTCTAGGAAAATCAATTGAAGCCGTTGAAGATTTAGAGAGTTATTCAGTGGAAATGGATATGGCAATTAACATGATGGAAATGGAAACAAGCATGACATTAACAGGCGATGTGACACACAATCCAGACGCAATGTATTTAGTCATGAATATGGGCATGCCAGGAATGTCGATGGACTTTGAGGCGTATGCGCTCGAGGAGACTGTTTACATGAGCATGTTCGGTGAATGGATGAAGGTCGATGCAAGCGAGATGGGCTTAGAAGATTTTGATCAACTGAATGAAGAAGAAATGCGAAAATTATTAGAATTTAGTGAAGAGTTTACAATGGTGGAAGAAAACGATGTGTATGTATTAACCCTTTCTGGTAAGGGAGACGAATACA
This sequence comes from Halalkalibacter sp. HAAS-P013, assembly GCF_056619925.1. NCBI lineage: Bacteria > Bacillati > Bacillota > Bacilli > Caryophanales > Bacillaceae > Halalkalibacter > Halalkalibacter sp. HAAS-P013. The sequence continues at coordinate 254,580 of NZ_JBWQTU010000001.1, read as the reverse complement.
GCGTTTTAATTGAGGATTATTTGAAATCTGGTATGGGCGAATTCAACGACGATGCTAATATGGAAGAAATGATGAATGCTATCCAGGTCAATGATTTTAACATGGAAATTCATATTGATAAAAACACGTTCATGCTAACAACACAAATCTTTAATGCTGACTTACTCATTGAAGAAGGTGGCTTTACGATGCCATTAAGCATGAGCGGCACTGTGAAAATGTCCAATGTGAATGGTGTTGCTCCAATTGAAATTCCTGCAGAAGTTAAGGAAAGTGCTGTAGAAGAAGATGCGACATTTTTAAATTTTGATGGAGAAGGACTTGAGCTATTCGGAGATTATCAAGAATTAAGTATTGCAGAAATACAAGAGATCGTAGACTACGATATTCCAGAAGTACAAAGGATACCTGAAGGATATGAATTAACGGAAAGCTTATACGATGAAGCGATGAAGATGGTGATGATCAGCTATGAGAAGGATCTTGAAAATAGCTTCATGTTATCTGTGATTCCAATAGAAAATGATCCATTTTTCGATCAGTCATTCATTGAAGGAGAAGAAGTGACTGTAAAAGGAAACGAAGCAACCCTTCACGATATGGGCTTTTTTATAAGTCTTAGTTGGGAACAAGATGGTTTGTTGTTTGAATTAGCTGGTAGCGGGGCTGACCTTTCAAGTGAAGTGTTTCTAGAAATGGCTGAGAATTTAGAATAGAGTTTGAATGCCGAGTCTGAATATAATTCAGACTCGATATTTTTATATACGATTACTTGGGATATAAACGCCAGAGAAAATGTAATTTAACTAATGACTTGAATAGGTCGTCCATTTCGGTCTATTTACATGTATTTAATAAAACAAATGAAGAAGGTCGTAGCCAAAGGTAATGAGTAGAGCATATAATCCAATGATGACACTTAGCCCAGAAAATGCAGCCAAAAAATGATCAGAGCCAGAACCAAATTTCTTTTGTAAAATAATCCATATACCTATACCGAGCAGTAATGGAAGAAAACATATAAAAACATATAAAAAAAGTATACTAACCAACCTCTCAAAATTTGTTGTTATCATTAGATTGTCTTGTTGTACAACTTTTATCCAATTATTTTGCTATTAATTAACAAGAGTTTCTTCGGCTTATTAGCTAAGTGACATGTATGGTAAAATAAATAATAAGGAAAAAAACACCAAATACGAAAAAGGTAGGTGTCATTAGATGTACGAACAGAAAACAAAAGAAACTGATAATAGTGTAATTGAATTTATTGAAAAAGTTGAGAGTGCCAAAAAACGACAAGACGCCTATCAATTACTTGAACTATTTACTGAAGCTACAGGATATGAAGCAAAGATGTGGGGGCCGAGTATAATTGGATTTGGTTCCTACCATTATAAGTACGAATCTGGCCACGAAGGTGATGCACCATTAGTTGGCTTTTCTCCTCGAAAAGCAAAAATAAGCTTGTATTTTGCAACGGGCGATCAAGAGAGGGAGGCGTTACTATCTGATTTTGGGAAGCACACAACCGGTAAGGCGTGTGTTTATATAAATAAAGTTGCCGATATCAATACAGATGTTTTGGTTGCGTTGATAAAACGATCTGTAACATTTCTACAAGAGAGGTATCCAGATAGCAAATAAATGATTATTAATCCGAAATCTGATTCGTTTAAGGAAAGATTTGTAAGCGTTGGCGTATTATACTGTCTTCTGAAATAGAGTGTATAAAGAATTGGGATAAGTAAAATCTATACACATAATTGCAGCTGAAAAGGAGATAGTACATTATGGCATATGAAATTAAAGACATGATTATTGACGACGGATTCGATGGTGAGGAGTCAGTGACAGCCGCATTTTCTCAAAATAATAAAGACTATAGTATTACTTTTAATAAATCAGACCTAGAAGTCATTAATACGTGGGTTTTTGAAGATGAAACCTCTTTGCCAGCCAATTTATCTGACAACCTTATTGAATCAATTAGAGAAGATGTTAAAAAGAGAATCTAAATAATCAATAACAAGCTATATTAAGCGAAATTTGCGCTGTTGTTTTACTCACTGTGAGAGGAGAAACCCATTCCTCTCACGCATTTTTCTTCATGACGTTAAAATATTTCCTTACATATTCTTCAACTGATTGCTTCATTAAATGGGGAAACAATCTAACTTCCCTACGATAACCTTTACACACAAATAAATATACTGATAACTCTCCAACTTTTCCTTGGTTATAAACACTGAGTCTTCTCTGAAACATTTCTTTTTTGACCTGACCTAAATCTTTGCCAATTTGTATGATGACTTGTTCAACGAAATCTATATAAGGTTCATTGAATTTTAATTTTGCATTTCGTAAAAAATGCAGATCTCGTTCAAGTACTTTTCTCACTAATGGCAAATAAATAAATTGATTAGCTAAATGTTCATCATCCTTATCGAACATACATTACCAGCTCCACCATTTTTACTTATATCATACACGAATGTACGTTCGTTATACAACTATTTATAAACTAGAAATGAAACGTGCTGCAAATTAGCACGTTTCACTGATTGATCCTTAGACCGCTTTTAAAAATTTGTTTGCTTGATTCTTTTTAATTCTCTTAATATCGAGCTTAATCATAACAGAAACGATTAAAGCAACCATTAACATGATGGTAATGAGAAGAAATGCCGGAGTGTAGCTACCTGTAGCTTCATGAATATAGGACACAGCAATTGGACCGACCACACCTGCTAAAGACCATGCTGTTAAAATATATCCATGAATCGCTCCTAATTCCTTCGTACCAAATATATCTCCTATAAAAGCTGGAAGAGCAGCAAATCCCCCTCCATACGTTGTCATAATAAGAAAAATTAAGAGCTGAAACAAAATGACATTTGAAACGATAGGAAGAGTTAAAAAAGCAATGATTTGGATTATGAAAAAGATAGAAAAAACAGTAGGCCGTCCAATATAATCGGATACACTTGACCATCCAATCCTTCCTCCACCGTTGAAAATTCCCATAAGGCCGACCATAGAGGCAGCAGATGCAACACTTAACCCGACCATTTCTTGTGATAATGGTGACGCAACTGAAATAATCATGATCCCTGAACTAATGTTAATGAAAATCATCGTCCACAGCATCCAGAATCGCTTCGTTTTCACAGCTTCATTTGCAGTAAGTTGAGATAAATCTTCTTTTAATGCGTTTCTACCATTTTCTTTGATTTCATTTGATCCTTGAGGTACCCACCCTTTAGGTGGTCGAACAATATAGGATGCACCAGCAAACATTAAAAGAAGGTATGTTATTCCTAAAATGTAGAAAGTATTCGTAACACCGACACTTTCAATTAATCTTGCGGCAATAGGGCTAGTTACGAGCGCGCCTGCACCGAATCCAAATACAGCTATACCTGTAGCTAATCCTCTTCGGTCAGGGAACCATTTTACTAAAGTCGATACTGGTGAGATATAGCCCAAACCTAATCCAATTCCTCCAATGACACCATACATAAAAAGAAACAAAGGCAGTGATTGAATTGAAACTGCAAACCCAGCCCCAACCTGACCTAAACTAAATAAAATAGCTGCGATCGTCGCTGATGTACGAGGCCCCTTTTTTTCAACTAGACGACCAAGCGTAGCGGCAGATATTCCTAGGAAGGCAATCGCTAAGGTAAATGCAAGTGTTACTTGAGTACTTTTCCATCCGACAGTTTGTCCTATTGGATTTGAATAAACACTATAGGCATACGCAGATCCAATCGATAAATGAATTGCGACAGCTGATAAGGCAATCAGCCATCTGTTTTTTTCCTTGTTCAATGATGATCACTCACTTTCTAATTGATCTTTTTATAGCCGGATATTGTGCAACGATCAATTTCATCGGAATACTCCTCTCATTAATGATTTGGTATATCCAGCTACCCCATTACTAAGAACCAACGGATACTTTTCTTTTTCATTTTATTAAACTAAAGCAACTCTGTATGTGAAAATAATCACAAATAAGTAAAAGAAAAATATAAATAACTCAGACATGAAGGAGAAAGTTTGAAGTATTAAAAGTAGATAGTTTAATCTTTATTGGGAATGCACTAAGGTTATTTGTTTAGTGGAGAGAAGGGGATATTAATGAGAAAAGTAAAAATAGTTTTCACTTTTAGTCAGCTATTTAAATTAAAAGCCCTCACTAGGAGGGACTTAATACTGTTAGTCTTTTTGATCTTCTAACTCTCTATTTACTTTTGAGATTGTAATACGCTCTTCTCCTGTACTTGGTTGTACAGCATCTTTGCTTTTGATCATGTTGCGTTTAGACTTTGAACGCTTACTCATTAGTTAATCACCTCGTTTTAAAATGTGTACAATACAAAATATATTTTTTGCGTAACTAGTCGTTTTTATGTAAGGCTGTTTTCGCATACTTTGTTTTTTTTATGAGTTACGCGTCCTTTACATGTTCGTTGCATTACGCTCCATTTCACTTCGAGGAAAACTACCTTTATAGAAACAATCTTTACAAAAACAGCCTTATGTAAAAAGCACAGTGTTAAAAAAATTAAATAGCAATGGTGATGTAATTATTTTCTTCTTAGTCCCGGTAACTTTTTACCTTTTTATTTCGTTGTACATAGGGGTGATAAAGATGAGAAAAGTAATGCTTTTAGTATTTCTTCTATTAGTAACAATCATTTCAGCTTGTAGTGTCCACAATGATGCTCGAAAGGGTGAATTAGCTGAATATGAAGTCACAAATACTCATGCTGAATTGGAAGAAGGAGATTTTATTTATCGGCTAGTTACAGAAAGAGGTGAGTATAATCAAGGAGATCGAGTAACGATCTATGCAGAATTAGAGTATATAGGTGAAAAGGACGAGGTTACAATTTATCATGCGGCTTCACCGTTCCACTTTCCAATAGTTGAAAAGGTACGTAACTATAAAGTTGATTATTTTATGAATGAACCATTAGTAAGTACAGTTCTAAAAAAAGGGGAGTCTTATCAAGAAGAATATAAGGGGAGTGGTGGTTACAGTTCAGAAGATGATAAACAATATGTAGTCTTTGTGCAAAAAATTGCTGAGAATCAATTCCCAAGTGGATACTATGTTGTGAACGGATTTGCTGACTTCTTTTTAGCTAATGAGGAAGGTCAAAAGAAAAAAGGGTTTCAGATGAATGCACAAATTGATTTTAAAGTCTTACCGCAATAATGAAATGTAACGTGTAATGGATATCATTGCACGTTTTTTTGTCCCTATTGATTAGTAAGTAAGATTTTAAAACGATTTCTATGTATGAAGGAAGATTCTCATCCTCGCTTCAATTGTAACTGCATGACTGGCTTAACTATATAATCATCTAAAATCAATACTTTTGATGAACACGTATCGTGTTCCTCAAATATTTGTAAGAAGTCATGATAAAACGCTACTAATTTCTCAACGAGTAACACATTTTCTTTATCAAATAATCCTGAACGATTGATTAGTATATTATTGTACTTCTTCACTAAATTTCGCGTTCTTTTAAGTAACTTACGAGCTTCTTTCATTTGAAAAATGTCATGGTGATCGATTAGTGATGAGAGATCACAGATTAGTTTATCTTTCAGTTGTAGGTTGATTCGAGCTACCGAATACGGTTCTTTCTCAAAGATAAAGTGCTTCAGCATTAATAAATCTGATTCGACAGGAGTATGCAAGAAATTCAAATAAATACGAAGTGTATTGTACGAATCATACATCGGGTTATGCTTTTCGCCGATAAACTGTAATCCGTACAGTTGTAGTGCCGATTCAACTGAAGCGTTCGTTCGTGAAACTCGCTTCGTGAAAATTTCTTGGAAATCAACGTATCGTTTTTCGATCTTTGTAATCGTTGTATTGGGTATCGCATGTTCAGCAGCATCTATTCTTAAACGGTTTAAATCACTAGGCGACCATGAGAAAAACCGTGACTTTTTAATTCCACCTACCCAAGTTAAAAAGTCTTCAAAAACAGTTTTAAAATCATTTGCCTTAACTAATTGCTTATCTTCTATTCCCGTTAAATTTTTACAGAAGAGACTTAATGGTTTCGTTGATGTAGGTTTAATATACTGGTCAAATGTTGATACCTTTTCAGTTCTAAGATCATATTTAACTGCGCCAATTCGTATAGCTTCCATTGATTCAAATGTCATACCTTTATCAGAACAGAGCATCTCGAAATCAAAGAAGATATATTGTTTTAATTCCGCCATATTAATTTCCCTCCCTCCAACAGGAAATTATATGGAAGAATCGTAAAAAAGAAAAGGACCAATTGATTCCAGTTTAGGATATTTGGTGGTTACTTGGTTTGTTATTGTAATTTTTAAGTATTCGTTACATTCCCGAAATACATTCAAATCAAAAGGAAACGCTTACACAAATGTGTAAGCGTTAATGTGTTTAGCGTGAGCCACCTAATTGTTGTTCGGCCATTTGAACAAGGCGTTTTGTTATCTCGCCACCAACTGAACCGTTTGCGCGGGATGTTGTGTCTGGCCCTAATTGAACACCAAATTCAGAAGCAATCTCATACTTCATTTGATCCAGTGCTTGCTGGACACCTGGTACTAATAATTGATTTGAACTGTTATTATTACTTGCCATGTTTAGAACACCTCTTTCTTGTTTTGTAATGATAGTATGTTTGTAAGTTAGAAATCTTATTCTGGTAATATAATCCATCATCCTAATACAGCGAAACTCAATAGTCAGGAAACCACCATTTGGCACCTGACTATTAGAAAGGATTATTCAGCAATTTTTCCTTCTAGATCTAATTCCTCTAATAAATGATTAATTCTTTTATCAAAAGTGAAAAAGTAAGGTGTATTATCTTTATCAAAAATCAACAAAAGTGGAGAATCATTAGATGGAATGATAAAAATAACTTCACTGACTGAAGTTTGTACCCAATCATTTGTTAGTGATATAGATTGCTCAAGTGGTACTCGGACTAACTTTCCTTTTTGGGGCATCGGTTTGAACTTCTTATAAATATCATTTATATTTTCAAGGTACATTTCTGTTATTGATAAAATGGACGTATTAACTGGAAGTGTACTTATAATTTTATCATGCTCAATGTCATAAACTTCTACAATATTGTCTTCTTTAGCATGAATGTGTATTGGAATTAGTAACATAATGACTAAGAATACGAAAAAAACTTTATACAAAGATAGCACCCCTTTCAATGGTAATATAACCAGAGTAAGAACAAATACTCGGATCTTACATGGAAATCATACATGTCTAACATCAGAATTTGGTTGATCTGTATAATTCACAAAAAATTCTACAAATTGAGTTCTGAGTATGGTAAGATGAACCAAATATTAAAAAGTGGAGGTTTTAGTGTGGATGACTTAATATTTGCCGTTACCATTCTTGGTAGCTTGGTCATTTTTGGTTGTTTTGCTTGGCTTTTCGCATCATTAGGGAAACGTATCCATTTTGAAGAAAAAGAAGCTAGAAAAGACCTAACATACGAAACAAATCCATTTACAGGGTCTGCGAAAAGTACATATAGGAAGTGAAAGTAAGGTCACAACTGGATTTATAGAGATTGATAAAAGCCTAAACAGTTTTGTTTAGGCTTTTATCGTGCGCAAATTGCTGTAATGTTTTTAATGGTTAAGAACTTATTTTAGGATTAATCGCGCTGCAAAATGTTTTTTCGTTTATAATGATAGGCAAAAGAAAGAGATGTAAAGGATGAATATGAGAAATGAATGCAATAGAGCCAATGAGCTATCTTTATACCTATTCATGCCATGAAGACGAACGAGATTTATGTAACATGGAAATGAGGTCTTTTTTTGGATCGGATACAAATGAATCGGTAAAGATAAGCAAAGTGAAAATTGATCCAAGAAGAAGTCCATTTATGAAGGAACGACTTGATATTATCTATAGAGGGAGAACAGTTGAAGAGTTAGCAAAACAAGTAGATGGTTTCAAAATAAACGAGTCATTCAAAGTCATCTTTGTGAAAAATCCTTCTCATTCAAATAAGGAGGCTGTTCGCTTTGAAATGAGGAGGGAGATGGAGCGTAAAATCGGTCTTTTAATAATAGGTGAAGTGGACCTTATTCATCCAACTGTGTTATTTGGGATTATGAAAGTAGACAAAGAGTGGGTTTTTGGGAAATATTATAAAAGTGAAGCCGTGTGGTTACAGCATCAAAATAAGCCTCATCAGTATTCAACAGCGTTAAGTACTCGTGTCGCAAGAGCTGTAGTAAATATCGCTGTCCCTAATTCAACTGGGATAAAAGCGATTGATCCTTGCTGTGGAATTGGAACCGTACTAGTAGAGGCTCTATCAATGGGAATTCATATTGTTGGAAGAGATATTAATCCACTTGTGCTGCCTGGTACTCGAGAAAACATCGCTTATTTTGGTTTTCATACAGAAGTAACTCTTGGAGACATAAAAGATGTGACAGAAAGTTATGATGTTGCGATTATTGATATGCCTTATAACCTTTGTTCAGTACTTGAACCAGAAGAGAAGCTTGAAATGCTAATATCGGCTAAGAAAATTGCGCAAAAAGTAGTTATTGTTACGATTGAACCGATTGATTCGGTGTTAGGAGAAGCTGGATTTGTTCTCATTGATCGTTGCGTCGTTAAAAAAAGCAACTTTTCGCGTCAAGTTATTCTAGCCGAATAGATTTACGATAATATATCGAATTATACTTGCGCAGAATTAAACTGTATGCTATACTACAAATACAACATCTGAAATAACGTTCAGGTAATCGCTGCATCATTTGATGTAGAGGAAAGTCCATGCTCGCACGATCTGAAATGATCGTAGTGTTCGTGCCTAGTGAATAAATAAGCTAGGGCAATCTGGTAAACACTGGATTGACGGCGGGGAAAAACACCTACAGCAGTAATGCCATGGTCGAGTACCCCTGAAAGTGCCACAGTGACGAAGCTCTTTTGGAAACGAAAGAGGTGGAACGCGGTAAACCCCACGAGCGAGAAACCCAAATTTGGTAGGGGAACTATCTCGAAGGAATTGTAACGGAGAGATAGACAGATAGCAATTGTTATCTGTAGATAGATGATTACCACCGGAGTACGAGGGTAAAACCGTTTGCAGTACAAAGGTACAAAACATGGCTTATCGAACGTTAGAACACAGAGTGTTGTACATACGTTATGCTGCGTTGTACGCTACTATATTTCTTTGATTAGGGAGTTCATGCTAAATAAATGTATGAATGATGAACAATCTGTAGATATATGCTTAGCGGCACATGCGGCAATACATAATTACTCTTTTAACATTTCATCAAATAACGGTGAGGTGTTTTTTGTTATTTTTTTAAAATGGATTGACATCTTAATTCTGATGTGATAAATAAAAATAGAGGTTAGCACTCGGTCTGTTAGAGTGCTAAATATCTTGATTCACTCTATTGATTTATATTTAGGTACATGAAAGGAGAAAGAACAATCATGGCAAAAAAGCAGTTTAAAGCAGAATCAAAGCGATTATTAGAAATGATGATTAACTCTATTTATACGCAAAAAGAAATATTTCTAAGAGAATTGATTTCTAATGCGAGTGATGCGATTGATAAAATGTATTACAAGGCTTTAACAGATGAGACGATTACCTTTAATCAAGACGATTATTACATAAAAGTGGCCGCAGACAAGGAAAAGAGAACGCTGACTATTTCTGACACTGGGATTGGTATGACGAAGGATGATTTGGAAACAAATCTAGGAACGATTGCCAAAAGTGGTTCACTGGCATTTAAAAATGAAAACGAGATTAAAGATGGTCACGATATTATCGGTCAATTTGGAGTAGGCTTTTATTCAGCGTTTATGGTAGCTGATGTTGTAACAGTCACTAGTAAAGCAGTTGGCAGTGATAAGGCTTACAAGTGGGAATCTGATGGTGCTGATGGATACACGATCGAAGAAATAACGAAAGATTCAGTCGGAACAGAAATAACGATTAAAGTAAAAGACAATACAGAAGATGAAAGTTATGATGAATTTCTAGAAGACTATCGTTTAAAAGCCATTATTAAAAAGTACTCTGATTTCATTCGCTACCCAATTAAAATGGATGTGACTCAAAAGAATCGTAAAGAAGGCACAGAAGATGAGTGGGATGAGTATACAGAAGAGCAAACGATTAACAGCATGGTGCCAATTTGGCGAAAAAATAAAAATGAACTCACAACAGAAGATTACGAGAATTTTTACCAAGAAAAACATTATGGTTTTGATAAACCGTTAAAGCACATTCATATTAGTGTAGATGGTGCGGTAAGATACAACGCCATTTTATATATTCCGGAAAACATTCCGTTTGACTACTATTCTAAAGAATTTGAAAAGGGATTAGAGCTATATTCAAATGGCGTGTTAATTATGGACAAGTGTGCAGACCTGCTCCCTGATCATTTTAGCTTTGTAAAAGGAATGGTCGATTCTGAGGATTTATCTCTCAACATTTCTCGTGAGATCCTGCAGCATGATCGTCAGTTAAAACTAATTGCAAAAAATATTAAAAGCAAAATTAAAAGTCAACTGCAAAGCTTGCTGAAAGAAGAACGAGAAAAGTACGAGCAATTCTACAAATCCTTTGGAAGACAGTTGAAATACGGTGTATATACGGACTTCAGCAGCAAAGATGCTTTGCAGGATCTGTTAATGTTCTACTCTTCCAAAGAAAAGAAAATGGTCACATTAGAGGAATATGTATCTAGGATGCCAGAGGATCAAAAGTATATTTACTATGCTGCTGGTGAAACACACGAACGAATTGAAAAATTACCACAGTTAGAGCTCGTTACAGATAAAGGTTATGAAGTATTATACTTTACAGAGGATATCGATGAATTTGCCATTCGAATGTTATCAAGCTACAAAGAGAAAGAATTTAAATCAGTTTCAAGTGGCGACTTAGGAATTGAAGAAGATGAAAATCAAGAAACAACGAAATCAGAAGAAAACGAGCATAAAGAACTATTTGATTCCATGAAACAAATTTTATCTGGGAAAGTAACCGATGTCAGAGTGTCCAAACGTTTGAAAACCCACCCTGTTTGTTTAGCAACAGAGGGAGAAGTATCGATCGAAATGGAAAAAATTCTTCAAGCTATGCCTGACAATCAAAACATTAAAGCGAGCAAAGTATTAGAAATTAATATGAATCATGAAGTCTTCCAATCACTAAAGAGAGCATTTGAAACAGACAAAGAAAAGCTAAACCTTTACACAAATCTTTTGTATAACCAAGCCTTGCTTATTGAAGGTTTACCAATTACTGATCCTGTTGAATTCACAAATGATGTGTGTAAAATTATGATCTAATTTCTTTTGAAAAATCCCTGTCCTACCGACTACTCGGTAAAGATCAGGGATTTTTCTGTTTTTTCCATTATTATCTAGTCATGAACGAAAGAGTGTGAGATAGTATATAACAACAAGATGATAAGGAAGGTGTTCAAGATGGAAGATGTCGTTCAGGCGAAATGGTTACATAATGAATTGAGAAATAACCAAGCAAACTATGTAATCGTAGATACTCGTTTTCAGTTAGCAGATTCAGAAGCAGGAAGAAAAGCATATGAAAAAGGACATTTACCAGGATCTTTCTATGTAGATCTCGAACAGGATTTATCATCTCCAATTAGGGAACACGGCGGAAGACACCCGTTACCAAAAGTAGGGGATTTAGCATTAAAATTAAGCAATATAGGAATCGACAAAGATACAAAAGTCGTTGTATACGATGATCAAGGTGGAATGGTTGCATCACGCTTTTGGTGGTTGTTGAAGCATCTTGGCCACAAAGAAGTAGCTCTTCTTGATGGAGGATTCTCAGCTTGGGTAAAAGAAGGCTATGAATTGACAACCGACATCCCAGAAATAAAACCAAAAACATTTCAGATACAATTGAACGTGGCGTTTTCATTCGTAAATGCTAGTGAAATATTGGAAAAATTAAATGATAAAGATCGTATTTTAATAGATTCTAGAGAATCAAATAGATATAAAGGAATCGAAGAGCCAATTGATCCTATTGCAGGACACATACCTGGGGCTATAAATTATTTTTGGAAAGATGTTTTATCGCATGACGGAACGTGGAAAAAAAGCGAGGAACTAGCTAATCATTTTTCTGATCTCCCTAAGTCAAAAGAAATCATCGTTTATTGTGGATCAGGAGTATCGGCTTGCCCGAATGTATTAGCTCTAAAAAAAGCTGGATTTTCAAATGTAAAGCTTTATAGCGGAAGCTGGAGTGATTGGATCACTCACAAAGATTACCCAATTGAAACAACCGATTAGGAACAAACCTAATGTCAGCTTGCCTTTTAGTTGAAGCGCTTACCGCTTTTACTCTATAATAAAGGAAATACATATGTGGAGGTAAATGATGTCAAAAGAAAGCTCATTCGATATTGTTTCAAAAATTGACATGTCAGAAGTGACAAATGCTGTTACAATGGCAACGAAAGAAATCCAAAATCGTTATGATTTTAAAGGTAGTAAAAGTAGTATTGCCCTTGAAAATGAAGAACTTGTTTTAGTTTCAGATGATGAATACAAATTAGAGCAATTAAAAGATGTATTGATTAGTAAATTGATTAAGCGCGATGTCTCTATTAAAAATTTAGATTATGGGAAAATAGAGGGAGCATCAGGTGGGACCGTACGTCAAAGAGCAAAGTTAATTCAAGGAATTGATAAGGAACAAGCGAAGAAAATTAACACGATTATAAAAAATAGTGGTGTAAAAGTAAAAAGTCAAATACAAGATGATCAAATCCGAGTGACTGGAAAAAAACGTGATGACCTACAAGCTATCATTGCTGCTATTAGAGGAGCAGACTTGTCAATTGATGTGCAATTTATTAATTATCGCTAATATAAATATGTAAAAGCAGAAGCTATGCCTTTTATACGAGGGCATAGCTTCTGCTTTTTTCTATTAGAAAGTATCTTAAACTAACCTTAGATGGATAAATATTCATTTAAGTAAAAACACATACTACCATTAAGTCCATATTGGAGGTTCAAAAGATGTATCGTACCATGACTAAAATAATCCTATCACTTATAGTAATTAGCTTTCTTATTATATGTAATGAGGCTTTAATGGAAGCAAAGCCACAAGATGACAAACAAATTGATGAATTCATTCAAGGAAATAATTATCTCCCAGCAAAGGAAGCAATTAATCGTTTTGAAAAAGAGCAAGGAAAAGAAGTAAGTCTGCCGAAAAAGTTACCGTTTCGCCCGACTCATAAATTTGGTCAGTTGACAATAGAAGGGGATTTAAGATTACATTACTTACGTGTCTTCAATAAACCACATCAAGATTTTATCATTTCAGTTTTGGCACCAGAGAGTAAAATTGAAAAACACATAACTTCGGAAGAGAAGGTTGTAACCCTAAAAGACGGAACGAAGGCTTATTTCCAAAGCAGTGATCACATTCATACGTTAGTGTTTAAGAAAAAGGGGTGGGGGTATCTACTTACCGGTAGTATAAAGCAGTCTAAAGATTATGATTTGGAAGGCATAATGGAAATTGCTGAATCCATTTAGAACTAGAAAAAAGCCTGCTGAGTTCGTTCTCAACAGGCAGCAATTTAGTTCATGACTTCTTCTAATGTTAGTTTTTCAATTAGCCTTTCAGCTAATGCGCGGTATTCATCAGCTAAAGTAGGATCTTGTGTTATTAGTACAGAAGGTTCACCATCAGCCTGCGGGTTCGCAAGTGGAATAGATGCCAATAATTCTGTATCTAAATTTGAGGCGAGAGTACTTCCGCCTCCTTTCCCAAATAAATGATACTTTTCATCTGAATGAGGCGGCGTGAAGTAAGACATATTTTCTATCACGCCTATGATCGTATGATTCGTTTGTTTAGCCATCATTCCAGCTCGTTCAGCTACATGAACGGCATTTGGGTGAGGCGTAGTTACGATAATCTCTTGGCACTTAGGTAATTTATGATGCAAGTCTAGAGCTACATCTCCTGTACCTGGAGGGAGATCTAAAATGACGTAATCTTGTTTCCCCCAAATGACATCGTCAAAAAAATGATCAATCATTTTGCCAAGCATGGGACCGCGCCAGACGACAGGGTCATTGCCTTTTAATAAAAATCCCATCGACATGACGGTAATATTTTCATGTCCAACTGGAATGATTTTATTATTCATTGTTTTTGGCTTCGAATCAATATTTAATATTTTAGGTACGCTGTATCCATAAATATCTAAGTCAATAAGAGCTACTTTTTTTCCAAGGTTCGCTAAAGATAATGCAAGGTTAACGGCGACGGTTGATTTACCTACTCCACCTTTTCCACTTGTAATCGCAATAACATTTCCGCTTAACAATATAATCACTCCTTTAGTAATAGAGTAACGAATATACAGTTACAAAACTGTGATGATGATCACTTCTATGATTATTTTAGACAAAAAAATGAGACTGACATATTGTCAACCTCATTTCGTCTTACATTCTGCAAATTTCTAATGGGCAGTTTTCGCAGTGACAAATATCTTTTAATGCATCGAGATCCCGAATGATAAGATACCCTTTTTCTTGAGCAAGAATTTCCTTTCCTCGTAAGTCTGAAAGCATTCGATTAACGCTTTCTCTTGTTGCCCCAATGTATTCTCCTAGTTCACCATTTTTTACTTTCTTTGTAAGACGAATTCCGCCACTGAAAGATTCTCCATATGAATTGGCCATACGGATTAATGTTGAACAAAGGGCACCCAGTTTGCCATGAAACGTGAGATCACGAAGTTTTGACTGAGTAATCTGGTTTAATAAAGAAGTCCATTTCAAGAATTCAACAGCAATTTCCCCATGTTGCCATAAAAGGATTTCCAAGTCTTTCTGTTGGATCACTCCTATAACACAATCCGTTAATGCCATTGCATTATAGCTATAATTGATAGACATGAAGCTACTCAGTTCACCAAATAAGTCACCATTATCAAACATATTTAATATATATTCTTTTCCATCTGAAGTAGCTTTTGTTAATTTTACATTACCTTTTTTTATATAAAACAGCTTATCAGCTGTGTCACCTTCCCAAAATAAATACGTACCTGCTTCAACATGTTGTTCATACATAATTTCAGTAAGTGCTGTTAATGTTTTATCTGAAAGATGAAATGTATTTTGATTAATAGTCCGATCTAACGTTAGTTTTGTCATAATAAAACCCCTCCTAACAACTGTTAGCTTCATTATAGAAGAAAACGAAAATGAAAAATGTGATAAAAATCACACTTAAACAAAACTAGGCACTTATTTTTCAAAAAATAAAGTGTGACACACTTAACAGTATTAATCTTCAATTCGTTTTATAGTGGGTGTACAAGGAGGTGAAACCCTATGGAGCTAACTGGTGTCATATTAGACAGTGAAAGTTACAAAATAGATAATGATCAATTAATTAGTTTACTAAAGTTAGGTGAGGAAACGTTAATCGAGAGACAAGTAAAAGAAATGAAAAAGGTTTGTAATGAAGTGATTCTTGTCACAAATAATCCATACGTATATTTGCCTATGTTCGGAAACAGTATCAGGATTATCACAGATTACTTTAAAGGAGCTGGTACATTAAGTGGTATGCATGCTGCGTTATCCCTGGCAAAGAATCAGTCCTTGTGGCTTGTAACATCAGACATGCCATTTCTTAGGTCAGATGTTGTAACTAGTATGGTAGAACTAAAAAACAACAGTGGGGTTCAATTGATCGCACCGGAATGGAATGGAAATTTGCAATTGTATCATGGAGTTTATGACCGATCGTGTTTGGATGTTACAAAAGAATTAGTAGAAAATAATCAAGTGGGACTAATGAAGATCCTAGAGAAGGTTTCATTTAAAGTTATGAATCTAGATGGATTAAGTGATCAAACAATTAAAGATCAAATGTCTTACTCTTTCCGTATTCGAAATTGTGAGGACTATCAAAAGGTTTTACAGTTGAGAAAAGATCATGCTTATTAATTTAATATGATAGAAAGCGAGAGACCTGGAGAGATCAAAAAAGGTATCTCGTTTTTTGTTTTTTGACTAGTTGTTCATAAGTTTGTCATCTTGAATTTTTGAAATGTGATCAACGTCACAGTTAATTGTAGTTAGAAAATCTACAATGAACATATCAAATTAAGTGTTACAAATAAGGAGTGGCAACATGAGCGAGATTGAAAAATCATTTTATTCAAAAGCGAGTATGTATTCATTTGTCGTAGTTATGATCTTAATTTTCTTAATGTGGGTTGGTACCGGACAATTTTCTCATGTTGATATGATGTTGTTTGGCTATCTCATTTCATCTTTTGTTTTTGCTATTGGGATGACCATTCGTTTATGCGCATGGGCTGTGAGGCCAGCTACCCATCAAGTTTTAAAAAGAAGTTTCAGCAATATGAAGAAGAAAAAGAGAATGAAGAGGAATTGGAAGGCGATTGCAAAAACAGCCTTTGACAACATAATTCTTCAAAAGTTTATTTTCAAACGTGGAATTTATAGAGGCATTATGCACTGGTTGATTGCATGGGGCTGTATTGGATCGTTTGCGATTACATTTGGATTAACGTTTGGATGGATCCATTTTAAGCTTATCGATCCAACAACTTATCAAATTGTTGTAATGGGAATTCCGACTATTTCGATGGCTGCAAATGGACTATTTGCTGAGCTAGTGTACAACGGATTGAACATTACTGCCATGATGGTATTAATTGGTGTAACGATGGCGCTTATTAGACGTTCGAAAAATCAAGATGTTAAAGTGACACAACGTATCGAGTTCGACTTAGTCCCATTATATGTCCTTTTATGGGTTACGGTATCTGGACTATTACTAACTGTTTCATATAAATTTTTAGGTGGATGGATGCACAACTACCTAGCTCTCATACACCAAATTACAGTTGTTATTTTCTTAGTATATTTCCCATTTGGGAAGTTATTCCATCTTCCGGTAAGACCGTTAGCAACAGCGGTCCCAATGAACTATCAAGAAGTAGTCGGTGTTGATACGAGAGAGTGTAAATCATGTCAATCACCTTATAGTAATGATGACCAAATTAATGATGTGAAAGAAATACTTGGAGTACAAAGTTTTGACTTGCAGCTTGCTGATGGTTCGTATTTAGCTGATTACTGCCCAAGCTGCCGTAGAAGAATTCGTGTGATGAAGCAATTAAATATCAATTCAAACTTACCTTCTCCAAATGGACCGATTCAAACAAATAATGGAATTCATATTCCTGGGTTCGGTCAAAAGAGAGATGATTCTTATTATGAGAAAACGGGGGACGAATAAATGAGTGAATTTCTTGTCAAAGACGGTGTGAAGAATTTACAAAAGCCAGGTGAAAAACTTGTCACAACCCATTGTTGTTATTGTGGGATGCAGTGCGGAATGCATATCCGAGTAAATGAAAAGTCAGGGAAAGTCGTAGGGGTAGAGCCAAGGTATGATTGGCCGGTAACACTCGGGAAAATGTGTCCAAAAGGGGTAACCGCTTATCAAACGGTTAACCACAAGGAGCGAATATTAAAGCCACTTATTAAAAAGAATGGTCAGTTTGTTGAGTCAAGTTGGGAAGAAGCGTATGACTTAATTGAGAAGAATTTCAAACGACTTCAAGCTGAGCACGGGAAAGACGCAGTTGGGGTATTCGGTGGAGTATCGATGACAAACGAAAAATGCTATTTAGTTGGGAAATATGCTCGTGTTGGTCTTGGTACAAGATTCTTAGACTACAATGGTCGCTTCTGTATGTCATCAGCGGCTGGTGGATTAATGAAAACATTAGGTGTTGACCGTGGATCGAGCCTGCCGTTACCAGAATTCGAGCATACAGATTGTTTGTTTATGGCTGGATCAAATACAGCTGAATGTCATCCGACAATGATCCAATGGTTATGGAAAGCAAAAGATAAAGGTGCAAAGTTAATTGTAGCCGACCCAAGGGAAACACCAACAGCTCGTGTAGCTGACGTTCACTTAGATTTAAAACCAGGATCTGATTCGGCCCTAGCAAACGGCATCATGCATTTGCTTGTAGAAGAAGGTTATGTCGACGAAGAGTATGTAAACGAAAGATGTAATAACTATGAAGAATTAAAAGCGATGGTGAAAAAGTTCACCCCTGAATTAACAGAATCAATTACTGGAGTAGCGAAAGATAAAATTATAAAAGCTGCTCGTATATACGGAAAGTCTCCGCGCTCGATTGTAACGTTTTGCCGAGGGATCGAACAACAAAATAAAGGGGTAGACAACGTTACTCTTTACACATCTATGGCATTGCTCAGAGGACAGATTGGAAAATTCGCTTCAGGTGTAGCAACAATAACAGGTCAAGGAAATGGGCAAGGCGGTCGGGAGCATGGACAAAAAGCTGATGCACTACCTGGATACAGAAAAATTGATAACACTGAACATGTCAAGTATGTAGCTGGCGTATGGGGAATCAAACCTGAAGAAATGCCAAAAGCGGGTGTGTCTGCTTACGAGATGTTTGATGAAATCCAAAATGAAAACATTCGTGCGATGCATATTATGTGCAGTAATCCAGCTGTATCTGCACCAAATCTAGAGCACATTTGGAGTGGTTTAAAAAAGCTAGAGTTTTTAGTCGTAAGTGATTTCTTCTTATCAGAAACAGCTGAATTTGCTGATGTCATTTTGCCAACGACGACTTGGGCAGAAGACGAAGGAACAACGACGAATTTAGAAGGCCGTGTTATTCGTGTACGAAAAGTTACGGAGCCTATAGGTGAAGCAAAAACCGATTGGGAAATTATGCGTGATATCGCAAAGAGAATGGGAAAAGGAAAATTCTTTAATTATGAAAATCCTAGACAAATTTTCGAAGAATTACGGATTGCATCAAAAGGTGGAAAGGCAGATTACCACGGGATTACATGGGAGCGTATTGATAAAGAAGATGGAGTGTTTTGGCCTTGCCCTTCCGAAGATCATCCTGGTACACCAACGATGTTTAAAGAAAAATTTGGAACCGAAGACGGAAAAGCAAACTTAGCGGCTGTTGATTGGGCAGAACCTGGTGAAACACCGACGAAAGAGTATCCACACATTTTAACAACGGGTCGGGTCGTCTTTCACTACCTATCAGGAACTCAAACGAGACGTGTCGACTTTTTAATGGAGCAATGCCCGTTGCCATATATTGAAATGCACCCTGAACTGGCTAGTCAGTACAACATTTCAAATAAGGATAAGGTGTTAATCACGAGCCCGCGTTCCAATATGACAGTTGAAGCTAGAATTACAAAGGCAATTCGTAAAGATACAGTATTCATTCCTTACCACTGGGGGAAAGAACTTGCTGCGAACCAATTAACGAATCCGGCCCTAGATCCTGTTTCTAGAATGCCAGAATTCAAAGTAGCTGCAGTAAAATTAGAAAAAGTATAAATCAGAAGCTAACTGGGGGAACTTCCAATGAATAAAATTATGTACCTTGAATTTGAACGATGTATCGGCTGCCGTGCATGTCAAGCGGCATGCCGAGAGTGTGGAGATCACGATGCCAAAGAACGGAATTATGTAGAGTACATTGACTTTACTGAAAGCAGACAAACATTTCCAATGATGTGCATGCAATGTAAAGATCCCGCTTGTGCAAGAGTGTGTCCAGCCAATGCGATCCAAATTACAGAAGAAGGTGTTGTCCTTTCTGCGATGGATGAAAAATGTATTGGTTGTCGTAATTGTACATTTGCTTGTCCATTCGGAATTCCTAAGTTTGATTTTGAGGAAAACAAAATGTACAAATGCGATATGTGTTACGACCGTTCAAAATATGACATTGCTCCAATGTGCGCATCTGTTTGTCCGAGTGAAGCAATTCGTTTCATTGATTTTGAAGAGATGCAATCATTACGCAGACGTCGTACACAAATGAATTTAATTGAAGGCAAGAAGCCGAGTGAAAATGATAAGTGGAAATATGTACCTGAATTTTTCGGAGTGTATTCAGACTAGAGAGGAGGTCCACAATGACTGATAAAATACAATGTAAGAGAGAAAAAAACCAAAGCAAAGACGATATGATTAATTTAAAGGATAATGTTAGTCGTTATGATGACTTAAAATTTAATCGAAGAGCCTTTTTGAAAACTGCAGTCGGTGCAACTGTAGCACTAGGTCTTTCAACCCTGCCATTTTCCGTAAAAGCGTTTTTGGGAGATTTTGAAGAGGAACGAGAACTTGTTGAAATTGCCAAATTAGATGACGTACCAAAAGGCTCATCCATTACCTTTAATTACCCAACTGAAAAAGACCCAGCGCTTTTAGTTCATACAAAAGCAGGTGAATTAAAAGCATATAACAGTGCTTGTACTCACTTAATGTGTCCCGTTTTTTATGAAAAGGAAAGCGAAGTACTGCTTTGCCCTTGCCACCAAGGATACTTTGACTTAAATAATGGTCATCCAATAGCTGGACCTCCACAAAGAGAGCTGCCATTGATTGAAATTGAAGTCCAAAATGGTATCGTATATGCAGCGGGAAGGAAGATTCGACATGGCTAAAACGATTTGTTGGACCATTATCTTCATTGCATTAGCTGTAAATGTTGTGATGTTACAATGGACCATTGAAGCGTATCTAGGTTTAGAATTTGACCTTGTATTTCGTAACACCATCGTTGCACTCATCTCTTCAGTTGTAGCCTTACTAACGATGTTTAAATGGAGAAAAATTGAATATAAATAAGAGAAGGAAGCCTGCTATATTAGTTAGGCTTCCTTTATGTAGTTATTACCATTAATATTAACTATATAGTAATAATCCAATTTACTTCCTTTTCTATAAATGTTAGGCTATATAAAGTTAACTTAAAATTGTGAGGAGGGAAACAATGGAAAAAAAAGAACAAAGAATGGTCCGTTTCTTTGAACAGTTAAGTGCAGAAAATAAACAATTAATGTTTTCAAAAGGAACGAAAATAAAGGTGCAGTCAGGTTTTGTTCTTTTTTCCGAAGGAGATACCCCAAAATACATTTATTTAGTGTTGTCAGGGTTGATTCGGCTAAGCAAGATGACTTCGGACGGGAAAGAATTCTCCTTGAGCCTTCTTCAAAAAGATGAATTAGCCGGAGAAGCAGGCTTATTTAATGAATTATCTGTTGCTGTTACAGCGACAGTAGAGGAAGATGCCGAATTGATTCGTTACGATCGTTCGATGATCGAGAAGTTATTTATTGAGAATGGAGAACTGGCTGTAGCCTTTATGAAGTGGTCAGCTATCCAAAATCAATCAACACAGTCTAAATTCCGTGATCTTATTTTGTGTGGTAAAAAGGGTGGTTTGTACTCAACGCTTATACGTTTTAGTAACTCTTATGGAGAAGAGCATGATAAAGGCATCTTAATAAATGTAAATTTAACAAATGTGGAGATTGCCAATTATATCGGTACAACTCGTGAAGGTGTAAACCGCATGATGAATGAGTTAAAAAAAGAAGAAATCATTTTTTATGAGAACAATCACATTGTTCTCCGTGATATTCAATATTTAAAAGATTTTTTGCAATGCGGCGATTGCCCGGTTGAAATATGTACGATTTAGAGAAGCAGTTAGTTAGGGTTACCTTGCTAACTGTTTTTTCTATTATATAAACTTCGGATTCGTAAAAACAAAAATAGGATTGCTTAAATGTATGTAATAGAAGTTAACATATATATTAAAGTCCGCTTTTAAATCAAAAGCAATACCCTAGAAAGAACAAGCTTTTTACGGTTTTAAATGGGTATTTAGCTAAAAACTACAAATCAAATAGTTTGTAATAATACCTGACAATGTAATAGATAATTTATAATTTTTAATCTAGACTTTACTCTATGCTAATCATAAATATGTAAAACAAATATATCTTTAAACAGCTAGAGGAGGGTTACAAATGCAAGCTCGAGGACAAAAAGCTGCATTAGTATTATCAACCGTTGCAATGGTGATTTCATTTGCCGTTTGGTCGGTATTTTCACCAATTGCATCGACTTTACAAGAACAATATCAATTAACAGAGACCCAAAGAAGTTTTATTATTGTCATACCAATTTTATTAGGATCCATTATGCGTATTCCGATGGGAATTATTGCAGATAAATATGGCGCAAGAAAAGTATATACGTTAACGATGCTTTTTAGTGTGATTCCGATGTTTGCTGCAGGTTTTGCAAACTCCTATGGTGCTTTACTCTTTTGGGCATTTTTTATCGGGATGGCAGGTACAACGTTTACAATCGCGATAACGTATGTGACAAAATGGTTTCCAGCTGAGAAACAGGGTTTGGTTTTGGGGATTATTGGTATTGGTAATTTAGGGACAGCCGTTGCATCCTTTACAGTTCCTTCAATCGTGAATCTTTTTGGATTACAATGGGCTTTTTGGGGACTGGCGTTTGCCCTTAGTATCATGACCGTTATTTTTTGGTTAGGAACAAAAGAATTACCAAAACCAAAAGAAGTCAAGACATTAAAAGATGCACTTTCTGTTACAAAATATAAGGCTACATGGTTACTATCGTTATACTACTTTTTAACTTTTGGTGGATTTGTTGCCTTTAGTTTTTATTTACCCACTTTACTGCAGGAAACATTTCATTTTTCTTCTGTAAATGCAGGGTTAAACGTAGCAGTCTTTGTTGTAGCAGCTACCTTAATTAGACCGATTGGTGGATATTTGGCAGATAAATTGGGTGCAAACCAAGTCATTATGGTTCTCTTTAGCGGAATCATTTTAAGTGCATCAATCATGGCTCTTACTTTGGATAATTTCTCTGTTTTTAGTATCAGCTGTATAATGATGGCTCTTTTATTGGGAGCAGGGAATGGTGCAGTTTTCAAACTTGTTCCGGCTGTTTCTCCCAATAATACAGGAGCTGTCACTGGAATTATTAGTGCGATCGGTGGAATTGGAGGTTTTTTTCCGCCACTTGTCATGGGGTTAGTAAAAGAAGTAACGGGAACATATAGTGCAGGTTTTATCTTTTTAGCTCTTTTTGCCGCAGGTTGTTTAATGGTTAATGTTTTTTCTATGATCCGTACAAGTAAGATTACATTTCGAGCGAACAACGTAAATGAAAGCTAGTCAATTTAGAGGGCACTGAAAGGTAAAACTTCAGTGCCCTCTTCGATATTCAATAATAAAGAGGGAAAATAACTTAACAGCTAGAATCACGGTGATGCTGCTTCCCTCATCCATTGAATTTCAGTTTGAAGAGTTATCCCTTCACCTTTTGGAATTTCTACAATAAAGGGGAAATTAGTTAACAAGCTTAATGTGAGAAGTTCACGAAGTTGCTCCTCTTTGATTTGGCCAAATAATAGGTTTGCGTGTCGATCCTTTCGAGAAGAGAAAGGGTATTCTGATTTAATATAGTGAATGGCTCGAATACTGACATAACTTCCAAAGTGCATAACTTCTCACCTACTTACTAACAATAGATTCATTTAGTATGAGAGGAACAATGTACATTCATTCATTAAACAAAGGAAAATGAGGTGTAAAGATGAACGAAGGTCAATTTTCTCGAAACGCTCCTATTGTTGAAACCATAACTCATGGCATGGGTTATTTTGGGGACCTGATGCTCGGTTCGGGCATCTACCTGGAGTTATTAGAACACGCGTTGGTTATGCCGGTGGGACAAAAACAAACCCAACCTATAGACAAATGGGTGACCACACAGAAACGGTCGAAATCGATTTTGACCCTTCCATTTTTGACCAATTGTTAACTAT
This sequence comes from Halalkalibacter sp. HAAS-P013, assembly GCF_056619925.1. Classification (NCBI taxonomy): domain Bacteria; kingdom Bacillati; phylum Bacillota; class Bacilli; order Caryophanales; family Bacillaceae; genus Halalkalibacter; species Halalkalibacter sp. HAAS-P013. Next base: position 230,715 of record NZ_JBWQTU010000001.1, on the reverse strand, counting down.
ATTTTGGAGTAACCATTCCCCACGTAAGGTTGGTTATGGTGGTCGACAATACATGTCTCTATTTTTGTATCGAAATCAACAACAAAAGGATCGAGCTAATCTAGTTAAAAATAAGTTGGAAGAGCAAATGCAAAAAGAAATTGAAACTGAAATAAATCCATTTGATCAATTTTTTCTTGCAGAAGATAAACATCAAAAATATTACTTAAAACGATATAAACAAGCCTATGAATCCGTTCTTCGTCTATTTCAGTCGCAAGATGCATTTGTAAATTCGACTTTTGCTGCTCGCTTAAATGGCTTTGTACGTGAATTTGGAAGTTTATTAGAAATAAAAGAAGAGATTCATCATTGGGAACTTAATGACAATGAAATTGAATTGTTAAAAGAAACATTAACCAAATTGAAATGGTAAGGGTGAACGCTAATGGAGGAATGTGCAACATTTGCAGGGGGTACTTTTGGTTTATGATGCGTCCTTTTTCTGAGTTGCCAGAAGTAACGGAACCAGCAGGTTGGTATGTAACCAAACCGGCTGATTACAGAAACGCCGGTTTGGTTTTTTAGGCTGCGATTTGTTTCTCATTCTTTCTAAAATACCATTTTAAAAATGGTGGGACAAACATAATGATAATAAGTATACGTACAAGTTGAAACGCACTAACAATGGCTGGATCTGCACCCACAATAGAGGCAGTTAATACCATCTCAATTAATCCACCGGGAGCTATGCTTAATGTGGCTGTTGCTAAATCTAATGTTGTTATTTGAGCTAACAAAATTCCTAAACCAAAGGAGATGGTAATAAGACTTAGAGACACCCCTAAATAAACAACGCTATATTTCCCACCCATTTTCAAATCAGTGAAAGAGATGTTTTTTCCAAGACCAATTCCTACGGCAATTTGAGCAAGGATTAAGAAGGTGTCAGGAACAGTTGCTAAGTCAACAATACTTATATTCAAGAGCGCTGTTATCACGAGCGGACCAATGACTATTCCTGCAGGGATTTTATTACGACAAAACAACCCAGCAACGACAGGAAAAACAAACAATAGATAATTCCAATCCACAAATACAAACCCTTCTGACTGAGACAAAATAGCAGAAGGTGAACCTGATTGAGAAAAATAAAAGATGATTGTTGTCGGAACAACAAATAAAACGGTAATTAAGCGAACAGTTTGAAATATGACAACCAATGAGGATTTGGCATTAAGAGCCTCACTAGCAATTACCATTTCGGTTAATCCACCAGGTATAGAACCAAATACACTTGTTATTTTGTCAACATTGATCCACTTCGTAATAACAATGCTAATAACGATACTTGCAGCGATTAGAGCAACAGTTAATACAATAAAGGATAAAAAATATGGTCCTATGGTCGAAAATGTTTGGAGTGTAAAATACATTCCAAAATAAATTCCAAGAACAATTAACCCACTGTTTTTCACTGAACTTGGCCAGTGCGCTTGGCGTTTCGTGAAACCTTGCCAAAGCATGACGAACGTCAGTGATCCTAACACCCAAGGCAATGGTAGATTAGCTAAGTTAAATAGATAGCCGCCGATAATACCAATAAGAAATGTTTCCAACAAACGTAGGATACTACCTGTTTTCATAGAAAAACCCCTTTTTAATAAACAAGGATATACAAATTGTACCATATATACATCCGTTTCGCCTGTCGAAATAATTCAGAACTATAATGATCTAGGCATGAACATTGCTTCTTTACTAGATGTTCGTTAAAATATATTTTGGTAAATAAAAGAAAAGCAGGAAGAAGGTATTTTCATGATTAATCGTACCGTTTTAGTAAAGTTTGCAGACACTACAACCCCAGAGCAATTACAAGAAGTTGTAAATCGCTTTAAAGCGCTAAAAGACCACTTGACTGGCATTCTTGATCTTCAAGCTGGGCTTAATATTTCTGAGAAAAGCAAGGATTACCAAGTTGTACTAACTGTTCGATTTGAGGACAAAGCTGCACTTGATGCATATGTAGAAAACGCAGAACACCAAGCAGTGGCTGCTTTTATAAGAGAAGTTGGAAGAGTAGACAGCATTGGTGTTGACTTTGAACTTTAAGAAAGAAATAGATTCCAACACAATTAACGGGTTCAGTTTCGGGAGGGAAAACGTGAATTTACAAGCTAAATATTTAACAGCTCATTTAGCATTCCTATCCCAACCAAATTAACACTAAAATTGGCATACAAACATACTAACATTAGTAGTACAGACCCCGGCCAGGGTTTGTGCTACTATTTTTTTATAGTAGAAGTGAAGTAAGGTCGAACACCCCCTGGGGAGACCATTAATGAGTCCGTATATTAAACCGGCCAACTTCACACCCTTATCTGAATCAGTTTAGTATGTTGGGTCCTTAAGAGATCGAGTAAAAGAAAGTGGAATCGAAGGCAATGTGATGGCTTCTATGATTGGCAAAAGAAGGAGAAATGAACATGAAACATGTACTGGCATTCGATGTTAGTATGGGAAAAAGTACTGTTGCACGGTTTAAAGAGTTATTCTTTAGTACTATTATATAGGAGTAACTAGTTGGATAGTGAATAAGCCAAGTTAAAAAAGTCGGTTCCTTACTTAACAGGGACTCGACTTCTTGATTTTTCTTTCTAAATTTTAGTGGAATTATTTCGATTTACCATTGTTGGACGAACAGAAACCATTCGTTTAGAAAAGGTAAAAATGCTTGGGGAGGCTTAATTAATCCCGTTAAATCAGATATCAATATATTTGTAAATGCGTTTACTGTCACAAATTTTTCTAACCAGCCTTTTGTCATTGAGGTTTGGTTTAATTCAAAACCTCCCGGGAAACCACAAATTTCAGATCATGTTACCCCTACAAACACCACTCTTTCTCCTCTCCCGCAGCCCAAATCAAAAACCGCATTTGCTGAACTTGTGAAAGGTTTTCCGAAGAAAGGGATAAATTCATTTAAACGAATTGTATCACCAAATAGTACGTTGGCGAGTGATGAGGATGGAAAATTCATTTTTCCACCAGGTGGTTCCTTTGTTTTCTTTTTAGTTTCACCAAATCATAAAATCATTGATGCAGAAGTGGCATTCGGTTGGTTTGAGGAAAAAGTCTATGAAAAGCACTGTAATAGTAAAGGGAGGAGGAACAAAAATCGAAAAAAAAAGTAATAAAAATCGGAGCCATTTATCCTCTCACTGGTCCTTTGGCTGCCGTCGGAAGAGACATTCGACAAGCCATCGATTTGGCTGTTGATATTGTAAATAAGCGATTCGATTTACCATTACCGTTAGCACGTTCGAAAGGCCTTCCCTTATTAGGAAATCGAAAAATCAAAGTAATTTACGGAGATTCCCAAGGAAACCCTGCGATTGGCCGGGAAGAAGCAAGACGGTTGATTGAAACAGAAAAAGTTGTTGCACTGATCGGTTCTTATCAAAGCAGTGTAACCCTGCAAGCTTCGACCGTGGCAGAGGCGGAAAAAGTTCCTTTTCTAACTCCAGAATCCTCAGCACCATCTCTTACAGAGCGAGGCTTTCGTTGGTTTTTTCGATCAGCGCCAAATGATCGTTTATATACGGAGCTTTTCTTTGAATTTTTTTGTTTTTTAAGATCTAAAGGAATAGATGTTAAGCGTTTTGGTATATTGACTGAAGATTCCATTTTTGGATTAGAAGCGGCAAATATTGAAATGGAACACATCCATGAATTTTCGGGTCGACTTGTTGCACTTGAAATGTACACTCCGCCAGTTAATTCCTTATTGGCTGAACTGAGTAGAATTCGAAAAAGGAACGCACAAGCTGTCTTTGGACAGCAATTTTTAGCAGACGCCATTCAAGTTGTTCACGATTTGAAGACATTAAATTGGTTTCCGGATGGTCTTGTTGTGCAAAATGCAGGGTGCACGATTCCCGAATTTCTAGAGACAATTGGGGAAGATGGAAATTACATTATCAGCCGTGTTGCCTGGGCACTTGGTTTAGGAAGAGTAAAGCCAATTGTCACGGAAGTCAATAACATTTACCGTGCAAGGTATGGTCAAGATATGGATGAAACCAATACTCGGAGTTTTACAGGATTGCTAATTTTAGCAGATGCAATCAATCGAGCAGGAAGTACAAATAGAAATGATATAAGAAGAGCTCTTCGTCATACAAGAATTCGAGGTGAAAGGCTGATCATGCCATGGCGTGGTGTTCTCTTTGATTCGAATGGGCAAAACATACTGGCGGATGCATTATTGGCTCAAGTTATAGATCAGGAATATAAGATTATATGGCCATTATCTCTTGCCGAAACAAAAATTGTGTGGCCAGCACCTTCATGGGATGAGAGGTGATAAAGTAGACCCCCTCAAATCATAATCGGGTCTATTTTTTCGCAAATCAATAATTTCTCATATTATTATCATCATTCACCATAACACACGTTGAGGTAGTAGCGTTGATAGAGTTGAAATAGCTATGTGAGAAGGGGATTTAAAAAACTGGCTTCCCAATATATTGGGGATGCCAGCTTTTTTAAGTAGAAAGTTTTAAAAACAATTTTTCTTAAGCCTGAGGAGGTAAAAAAGACTAAGTAAATTCAGGTGTAATTTACGGATTACTTTCTCTATATTCGGAAGTAGAGAAGTAAGCAAAATTGTTAATAACTTTTTCATTTTATCGCGCCTCCTTATTCTTTAGTTTGATCTAAGTAGGATAATATAACTCCGAAATTATTTAGTTTAAAATGGCAATTTTAAGATAACCCTGAAGATAATGTATCTCGGTCTATGGCTTCAGGAGGTTGCTCCATCCATCCTTGATCAATCATAATTTCCGCTCCATCCTCAAGGTACAAGCCAATATTCATTAAAAAGCGAATATATGTTGTGCCGAGATCATGCCTGGCCGAAACAGATAAACCATTTCCATAATGGCGTATCTTCATTGAAAACATGTCAATTTTATGTTGCATCATTAATTTATCCGAGAAAGGTGAAGAGGTAGTCGTTGTCACTAAATGATCTAAAAGCGGAGGGGACGGTAAATTCTCTTTTTCAAGTATTTTTGAAAAACTTTTGATATGTTTATTTGTGATATCTCTACCCCTAACCATGTATTCCCTAACTTTTTTCAATTGAGTAACTTGACTAAATCCAGTTAATAAGGCTTTACTAGTCACATTACTTTGAATAATGTCGTAAAGATGGGTAATTTCGATTGCTGAGAGAGGTCTAACAGTTCCTAACACTCCATTTAAATAATTTTGTTTTTTTACGAAATCAATTGTTTTTGGTGTAGGTATATATGGTGGTTTCTCTAAATAACCTTTTTTATCTAATATGTCATTGATTTGATTTGTTAATTTCAATGTGGAATCAAGACATTTCGTGAAGAAATCTCTCATGTCTAATCTAACCATAATTGGAACAGCTACTCCATAAAGGTTTAGTCCCGCTTTACAAGCATATTTTAGGTAATGCAGATAAAACTCATCGAGAAATAATCTAGGAGCGCCTAAATTCACATCCTCTTCCGTTAAACCTTTTGGGAGAGGAAATTGCTCTTCCTTAAATTTCTCAGTAATTGTTTGCACGAACTCTTTACTTAGATTTAAAGCATTATTAACCACTATTTTAATATCAGGATCTTCTATATGTTGAATAAAATAACTCAGAACGCATATCGATTTTGTATTCCCTATGTAAGAAACCCATAGTTTTGCAATTTCTGCTGATGTCAATTTACCAGAACAATTACCCATTGATTTTTTACTCCTCGTAGCTTTTATTGTTTATACCAGATAGATATTGTTTTATTTGTATTAATGTATATTCTCCCCTATCTATAATAAATTTATTGCACTAAAATAGAATAGAAAGACATTCATATTTCCATAAAAAACTGTAATAAGAAGCAAAAACAAATCGTTCGCATGTTACCTTGAGTTGGAATAATACATTTACAGAAGTAGACACTAAAAGAGCTGCCCTTAAGAAATTAAAGGGGTATTTTATAAAAAGTAATAATTTGTTAATACTTTATAGGAATTGTGTGGATACATCGGACTATAGTAAAAAGGAGCTGCTATGACAAAGACAGAGTGTAATTCAACCAATGAAGCAGGATGGAATTTAGATAACAGTTATGCACGATTACCTGAATCTTTTTTTTCAAGCATCGATCCAAACCCTGTTCGTTCACCAAAGTTAATTATTCTAAATGAGAAACTAGCAGCATCGTTAGGACTGAATGCCGAGGCTCTTCAGAATGATAGCGCTCTAGATATATTGGGCGGAAATCGTTTTCCTGATGGTTCTATTCCACTAGCACAAGCTTATGCAGGTCATCAATTTGGACATTTTACGATGCTAGGAGACGGGAGAGCCTTGCTAATAGGCGAACAAATTACTCCCCAAGGTGAACGGTTTGATATTCAACTAAAGGGGTCAGGTAGAACACCATACTCTCGCGGCGGCGATGGTCGAGCGACTCTTGGACCAATGCTTCGAGAATATATTATTAGTGAAGCAATGCATGCTTTAGGCATTCCTACAACACGAAGTTTAGCGGTGGTGACAACCGGAGAGTCAGTGATCCGTGAAACGAAACTTCCTGGTGCCATTCTATCTCGTGTAGCAGCTAGTCATCTTCGTTTTGGCACGTTTCAATACGTTGCAAAATGGGGCTCAATTGACGAACTTAAGACGTTAGCAGACTATACATTAGATCGGCATTTTCCAAATGTAGAGACGGGGGATAATCAATATCTTTCCCTACTAAAGGAAGTAATAAAACGTCAGGCTTCATTAATCGCGAAATGGCAATTGGTTGGTTTTATTCATGGTGTCATGAATACAGACAATATGACTCTAAGTGGAGAGACGATCGATTATGGACCCTGTGCTTTCATGGATACATTTGATCCGGAAACGGTATTTAGTTCTATTGATATTCATGGTCGTTATGCATATGTTAATCAACCAAAAATTGGTGCTTGGAATTTAGCAAGATTTGCTGAAACTTTATTGCCATTGTTACATGACGATCAGGAAAAGGCGGTTGAATCAGCCCAGGACGCCATTTCAGAATTTCCAAATGTGTTTCGTGATATTTGGCTTTCTGGAATGAGAACGAAACTAGGTTTATTTAATAAAGAAGAACAGGATGAATCTTTAATTGAAGACCTACTTAGCACAATGCAGATGTATCGTGCTGATTATACGAATACCTTTATTGCATTAACCTTTGAAAATCTTGCGGATTCCATTCTGTTTGGTAAAGAGGAATTTGATCAATGGTACGAGAGATGGCAAGAAAGATTAAGCAGGCAGCAAGAATCAAAAGAGGAATCGCAGCAATTGATGAAAAGAAACAACCCTGCTATCATTCCTCGGAACCATCGGGTAGAAGAAGCGCTAGAAGCTGCAGTGGAACAAGGAGACTATAGTGTAATGGAGAGACTTCTTAGCGTGCTTTCTGATCCGTACGCACACTCTTCTAAGCAAATAGATTATTCAAAGCTACCTGAACCATCAGTTCGCCCTTACCAAACTTTTTGTGGAACTTGATAAAAGCCATTTGATAACGGTTGAAAATATTTGGTCATTTAGGGATAATCCAAAAGAAGCAGACCTCTTTGGATTATCCCTATTTCTGTTGGAAAAAAATAGATTGAAACTTTTCATTTCCCTTTACGTATAAAATAAATATAAAGCTACCATTTCTTCAAAATAATGGTAGAATGACTATAGCTTTTCCGAGGAAAGGATAGAATAAGGATGACATTATTACTAAAAAACGTCACGAAACGATTCGGCAATTTCACCGCAGTGAATGATTTATCACTGGAAGTTCCGGTTAAAGAAATGTTTGGTTTCTTAGGGGCAAACGGTGCGGGGAAAACTACTACATTTCGTATGATATTAGGTTTGTTAGACCAAACAGAAGGAACAATTACATGGGATGGGAAAGAAATTAATTATTCTACAACACCAGAGATCGGTTACCTGCCTGAAGAACGCGGATTATATCCAAAAATGAAAGTAAGTGATCAAATTATTTATCTCGCTCGTTTACGAGGGATGAAAAAACACACGATCTTAAAGGAGTTGGATATTTGGCTTGAGCGCTTTAATGTACCGGAATATAAGAACAAAAAAGTAGAAGAACTTTCAAAAGGGAACCAGCAAAAAATTCAATTTATTGCAGCAGTCATACACAAACCAAAACTTCTTATTTTAGATGAACCATTTAGTGGCTTAGACCCTGTAAATGTAGAACTGTTAAAAGAAGCAGTGAAAGAAATAAAAGAAAGTGGAACGACAATTGTTTTTTCAAGTCACCGAATGGAGCATGTTGAAGAATTATGTGAAAATCTTTGTATTATGCATCATGGAGTGCCTGTTGTTTATGGCGAATTAAGGTCGATCAAGCGTTCGTTTAGTAAGAAAAATATTTCAATTCATGCTGATTTCGACTTATCCATGTTAGAGGCAATACCTGGTGTCTTGAAGTGGAAAAAAACAACAGAGGGTGTCCACTTACAAGTTGAATCAGAATCTATAGCAGAAGATGTGTTTAAAAAAGTCGTTTCAATAGGCTTTGTTAGGAAGTTTGAACTAGAGGAACCTTCTTTGCATGATATTTTCATTGAAAAGGTGGGTACTTCTTATGAGTAATTTTTGGATAATGCTTGGACATGCGTATATGTCTAAAATAAAGGCTAAATCGTTCATTGTAACAACTATATTATTAGCGGTAGGAATCGCTATTATGGCTAATATCGGTTTGATAATAGATGCATTCCAAGGTGAAGACAGAACGGAACAAGTTGCAGTTATTGATGACACGGGTCAATTATTTCCAGTTCTTGAAGATGAAATGAGGATGTTAAATGAAAATATAGATTTGGTATTACCAACAGCTTCACGAGCAGAATTAGAAACACAAGTAGAAGCAGGAACGTATGTTGGACTTTTAATCTTATCTTTTGGTTCAGATCAATTACCAGAAGCGGTCTATATATCTCCTTCATTATCAGGAAATGCGATTACATCAACTATCCATGCTGCACTTGGACATATCCAATCAACCATTGCGGCTTCTCAGCTTAATTTATCAATGGAAGAATTAGCGCATCTTAATGCTCCAATAACATTTACTCAAGAGGCGATCAATGAAGGCGCAAGGTCAGCAGAGGAGTTAAATCAGGCAAGAGGAATTGTATACATCTTATTATTTTTTATTTATTTCTCTGTCATTATGTACGCAAACATGATTGCGACAGAAGTTGCTACGGAAAAATCGTCACGAGTCATGGAAATTTTGATTTCTAGTGTCTCGCCTGTTAAGCAAATGTTTGCAAAAATAATTGGGATTGGTTTTGTTGGGTTAACACAGTTAACGGTATTGCTTCTAGTTGGATACTTATCCATAATGAGAAACCAAGAAGCACTAGTTGGAGGATTCTTTGATGTGTTTGGTTTCGATGATCTATCAGCTGCGATTATAATTTATGCCATTGTCTTCTTTTTGTTAGGATATTTTCTATATGCTACTCTCGCAGCTTTATTAGGCTCACTTGTTAGTCGAATTGAAGATGTACAGCAAATGATATTACCGATGACATTTTTAGTTATGATTGGATTCTTTATCGCCATGTTTGGATTAGGCATGCCTGAGTCGACATTTGTTACAGTTACCTCATATATACCATTCTTTACACCAATGGTTATGTTCCTTCGGGTTGGCATGTTAAACATTCCTCCTGTTGAACCAATTTTAGGCATTGTTGTGTTACTTGTATCAATCGGCATACTTGCTATTTTCGGTGCCAGAATCTATCGTGGTGGTGTATTAATGTATGGAAAATCAAATTCATTCAAAGATATTAAAAAAGCAATTGAATTAACGAAAAAATAAATAGGTTAGGTTAATCTTTTAAAGAACGAACAATAGTAAGAGCAGTGGATAAAATCATACTTCCATTGCTCTTTTTTCTAAAGGAAAGGAAGTGAAAAGGTGCAACCATTTACAGAGCGTGTACTCAATATTATCTTGGAGATACCTAAAGGAAAAGTGATGACATATGGGCAAATTGCCAAACTAGCAGGTAATCCGAGGGCGGCTAGACAGGTTGTTCGTATTCTTCATTCATTGAGTAAAAAATACAAGCTCCCTTGGCATAGGGTGATTAATGCAAAAGGGGAAATAAGCTTTCATGATGACGAGTTCTAAATGGTTCAAAAGCTATCATTAGAGGGGGAAGGGGTTCAGGTTATTGATAACAAGATCGATTTGAAAACATTTCAATACAATCCCGCAAAAGATCAAAGAGGGTGTCTCAAAAGGTCCGTTCTTTGACCTTTTTGAGACACCCTCGAAGCAATGAGCTAAACCGTCGCAATCTTTTGAAGCCTGTTATGAGTGGGTTTCTCAAACCGGTGCGCGACGAATGTGCCATTGCAAATCCTCTCAAAAGGTCTTTCTTGGACCTTTTGAGACAAACCCTTTGACAGAATTAAACCTCTCTACGAAACTTTTCAATAAAACGATTTGGATATTCTGAAGGCAATGCGCTCACTTCATCTAGTTCATTGAAATGTTCCTCCGAAAGCCTCCAGCCGATCGCACCAATATTTTCTTTATATTGTTCAAGTGTACGAGCGCCAAAAATAGGAGATGTAACGCCTTCTTTCATTAGTAACCAATTTAAAGAGACTTGTGTTGGCGTCTTCTCAATTTGTTTCGCAATTTCTTTCACTTTGTTAACGATATGGAAGTTACGCGCAAGTCCTTTGTTTTCCCAACTTGATTCCCCTTGAAGCCCTTGCGATAATCGGCCAAATGTCGGAGTTTCCAACCCTTCATATTTACCTGATAAAAAGCCACTTCCAAGAGGGCCCCATGGAAGAACACCAATGCCTTCTTCAATACATAATGACATGACTTCTCGATCCATTTCTCGATTGACTAAGCTATATTGCGGCTGAATGGAGATGAACTTAGCAAAGCCTTTTTGTTCACTGACAGACAAAGATTTCATTAATTGCCAAGCTAAGAAGTTAGAACAACCAATATACCTTACTTTTCCAGATGAAATTAAATCATCAAGTGTTCGCAATGTTTCTTCGATAGGAGTTAAATGATCCCATACATGAAGCTGGTAAAGGTCCACATAATCTGTTTGTAATCGCTTTAAACTTGTTTCGATTCCATCCATTACTCGTTTACGTGAATAACCAACGTCATTAGGACGGTCTCCTACTTTCATACGTACTTTTGTAGCTAATATAACATCCTGACGCTTTTCTTTAATCGCCTTACCGACGACCTCTTCAGATGTTCCACCAACATAAACATCTGCTGTATCGATGAAGTTCCCGCCATCTTCTAGAAATTGATCAATCATCGTAATAGACTCATCTTCCGGTGTAGCTTTACCGAATGTCATAGTCCCAAGACATAATTCGGATACAACTAATCCACTTTTTCCAACCGTTTTATATTGCATGTGTTCACCACTCCCAAGAAAAAGTATGTATAGGTCATATTGTACCAGTCTCTTTACTTCTTTGACAAAAATTTCCCCTTTTCAAAGGTAAGACTTACAGTATGTCTAATTACTGATATAATATTATTCATTACATAGAATTTGCCAAAGGAGAGGAATGAATCATGGCGATTGCTTTATCTAAAAAGATGAATGCTTTTCAGACGAGTATTTTTAATGAGCTAAATACATATAAAAAGAAAAAAATCCAAGAGGGTCAACAAATGATTGACTTAAGTATTGGAAGCCCCGACCTGCCTCCTCCTAGTTTTGTGATGGAAGAACTAGCTACAAAAGTAAAGGACCCTAATTTGTACCGTTATTCTCTAGAAGGAACACCAGAGTTTCTTACTGCTGTAGCAAACTATTACCACAGACAATATGAGGTCTCTATTCAACATAAAAAAGAAGCCTTGATGGTCATGGGGTCACAAGATGGACTCGTACATCTCCCATCAGTCATTACAGACCCAGGGGATATAATCCTAGTTCCAAATCCAGGTTATACAGCGTATGCTGCAGGAATTTCATTAGCCGAAGCTGTTCCATATTCGATGCCAGTTCGTCAGGAAAATCAATTTTTACCAGACTTGGTTTCAATTCCAGAAGAAATTCGCCACAAAGCAAAAATGATGATCGTAAACTTTCCAGGGAATCCAGTACCGGCTATGGCGACGAAGGATTTTTTTGAAAAGGTCGTTGATTTTGCAAGGAAATATAACATTATTGTCCTTCATGATTTCGCTTATTCTGAGTTATATTACGATAAAAAGCCAATTAGTTTCTTATCTGTTCATGGAGCTAAAGAGGTAGGAATTGAATTTAACTCTTTATCAAAGAGCTTTAATATGGCAGGATGTAGAATCGGATATGTTGTAGGGAATGAATATGTCATTGAAGGATTAAATCGATTGAAATCAAACCTCGATTTCGGTGTATTTTTACCGATTCAACATGCAGCCATTCGGGCATTAGAAAACACCAATAATTTTAGCGACGAACTTAGAAAGATATACAAACAACGTCGTGACATTCTCGTAGATGGCTTACATTCTTTAGGCTGGAATGTTGATCGACCGAGTGCTTCCATGTTTATTTGGGCGAAGACTCCGAAAAACTATAGCTCAACAGAATTTAGTTATAAATTAATGGATCAGACCGGCATTGTAACGATACCCGGAGTCGCTTTTGGCTCTGAAGGTGAGGGTTATACACGAATTTCTCTTGTTCAACAAGAAGACGTGTTGAGATTGGCTTTAGATAGACTAAAAGAGAGCTGCATGTTTTGAATGTATATCTTCAAGGTGTTCTTTCATATTTATAGGAGAACACCTTTGCTTTTATTGGTCTTACGTTGCATGAAGCGAGTATAAATTAAAGGAAATAATAAATCCTAATGATCTGAAGATGATTATTTACAAAAAGAAGAGAGGTCATTTGATGAATCAAGATTACGATAAAATCAGTAAAATTCAAGAAAAGCATAAGACTCCATATCTTGGAGGTGCGAAAAAACCAAAGTTAGGTGTAGAAGATCAAAATGCATCAACTAACTCAGGCATTTCTGTTGGAGCTGAAGGCAGAGAGGTTAGAGAGAGAAAATAGCATGCTTGAGATTGGGGTGTTCCCAAAGGTCAAAAACAGATCTTTAGGAACACCCCCTTACTTTATCGATAAAAATTCCCGAAGCTATAATTCAAAGCAAAATATATCGGGAAGCATGTTTTAGAAAACAATTAATTATTGCAGGGGATTATAATGTAAAAACGAATTATATTTATTTAAGAAAGCGTCACTTAGAACATGAGTATAGTTGAAGGAATAAACCAAAGAATAAAGTACTTTTTGCGTGATATAGATAAACTATTAATCAAATACAAGTTTATATAATTCAGGTTCAAATGGCTGGAGCTTAATTCATTATTTGCAATGACAAAGGAGGATTTACCATGACGGATACGCTCACAAAGGAATATGCTCAACGCTTAGACCGCCAAGATGAACTTAGCAAGTACCGTAACGAATTTTATATAAAAGAAGATACAATTTATTTTGATGGGAACTCACTTGGCCTTCTTTCAAAAAGAGCTGAACATAGCTTGTTGACTCTTTTAGATGCTTGGAAAAACCACGCTATTGATGGCTGGACTGAGGGAGAGAACCCATGGTTTTTCCTTTCAGAAACACTTGGGGAAAATATGGCCGCGCTTGTTGGCGCGAGTGTTGAAGAGGTTGTTGTTACTGGATCTACTACCGTGAACCTCCATCAATTGGTGGCAACTTTTTATAAACCAAGTGAAAAAAAGACGAAAATCCTCGCAGATGAATTAAACTTTCCAAGTGATATCTATGCTCTAAAGTCTCAAATTCAGCTTAAGGACTTGGATCCAAACGATCATCTGATTCAAGTTAAAAGCGATGACGGACATATGATCCGGGAAGAGGATATCATTAAAGAAATGAAAGATGATGTAGTCTTAATCGTTTTACCAAGCGTTTTATATCGAAGTGGTCAAATTCTCGATATAAGACGTTTAACGAAGGAGGCACATCAACGTGGAATTTTAATCGGATTTGATCTGTGCCATTCAATTGGATCCATTCCTCATCAGTTAAGTGAATGGGGAGTTGACTTTGCTTTTTGGTGCAATTACAAGCATTTAAATGGAGGCCCAGGTAGTGTGGGGGGACTATATGTGAACAAAATACATTTTCAACGTGCTCCAGGCTTAGCAGGTTGGTTCAGCTCAAAGAAAGAGAAGCAATTTGATATGGAGCATATATTAACACCTGCAGAGAATGCAGGTGCTTATCAAATCGGCACGCCTCACATTTTAAGCCTAGCACCATTAATCGGCTCCCTTTCTCTTTTTGAGGAAGTGGGAATAGGCGCGATACGAAAGAAGTCTCTTCATTTAACTCGTTATTTAATGAACTTAATTAACCATGAGTTAACAGAGTACCAATTTGTCATTCGTAACCCAGAAGAGGATGTGAAACGTGGCGGTCACGTCTATATTGAACACCCCGAAGCCGCAAGAATCTGTAAGGCTTTAAAAGAACATAAGATCATTCCTGACTTTCGTACCCCAAACGGGATTCGCTTAGCACCAGTTGCCCTATATAATACATTCGAAGAAGTATGGACGAGTGTACAAGTACTGAAGAAGATTATGAAAGAGGACCTTTATAAAAAGTATAAAAACGAGCGCGGAGTGGTGGCATAAATGATGAAACAACCCAATAAGGATAAGCAATGGATTGATATATCACAGCCCTTACAAAAGAACCTCGCCCATTGGCCAGAAGACACCCCTTTTTCATATAAAGTTACGTTTTCAAAAGAGCAAACGGGTTCTGTAAATATTGGACAAATCACGACAAGTGTCCATTCTGGGACACATGTTGATGCTCCGTTTCACTTTATCAATAATGGAGCTAAAATATTGGATTTGGATATTCATATTTTTATTGGAAGAGCACGAATCATTGATATTTCTGCCTATGATAAAATCGATCGAAATACGCTCAGTCAGTTTGATTTAAAAGGCGTATCCAGGCTCTTAGTGAAGACCTCGATTCCCAATCAGCCACATGTGTTCCCAGAAAAGATTCCATACGTGACAGAAGATGGGGCTGCCTATTTACAAAAGAAAGGAATTTTCTTAATTGGAGTAGACGTTCCTTCTGTTGACCCACTAGATAATAAAGAGTTAGAGGGGCATCATGCACTATACCAACATAATATTCACATTTTGGAGAATTTAATGTTAGATCATGTAAGTGTCGGTGACTACGATTTAATTGCATTGCCTTTGCCTCTAAAAGACGCGGATGGAAGCCCAGTACGTGCTGTTATTAAACCTTGTGACTGAGAGGAGCAGTTCTATGTCCAATCAAAATGAGGACCTTCAAAATAAAGCAACAAAAACAGAAAAGGGAATTCATACAGACTTCAGAAACCAGATGACATATGGGGAGTACTTAAAGCTAAACGATATTCTCTCAAGTCAAACTCGTTTGTCGAATCATCATGATGAAATGTTATTTATCATCATTCATCAAGTAAGTGAATTGTGGATGAAATTAATTCTTCATGAAATCAATGCCGCTATTCTTACTATTACAAATGATGACTTACAAACGTCCTTTAAACGTTTAGCTCGTGTGTCAAAAATACAATCACAAATTATTCAAGCTTGGGATGTACTTTCAACGTTAACTCCTGCAGAATACATGGAGTTTCGCGACTCATTAGGGCAGGCCTCCGGATTTCAATCATATCAATATCGATTAATTGAATTTGCTCTTGGATATAAAACTGGACATATATTAAAGATTTATGAAAAAGAACCAAATTTACATGCTATTTTGAAGCAAGCCTACCATTCACCAAGTCTTTATGATGTAGCGATACAAGCCTTAGCAAAAGCAGGATTAAAGATTAATAAAGATAAGCTTCAGCGAGATTTTTCAAAACCATACGAAGAAGATAAATCTGTGAATGAGGCATGGTTAACCGTATACAGAGATGTAGAACAATATTGGGATTTGTATCAACTAGGTGAAAAACTCGTCGACATTGAAGACTGGCTGCAGCAATGGCGCTTCCGACACATGAAGACAGTTGAGAGAATTATCGGTTTTAAAGTAGGAACAGGTGGTTCGTCTGGTGTTCATTATTTAAAAAAAGTTTTAGATCAACGTTTTTTCCCAGAACTTTGGAATCTGCGTACGGAAATATAATAGAAATGCATGAATCTATTTTACAAATACGAATGATTTCATTTTAGTTCGCTCAAACTAACACAAGAGAATTGAAAAGTGGGAGAAGATTTACAATTGAAATACTCTAAACCAATTATTGGTATAACCAGTACCGTGGTAAACCATAATCAGATTCGTAGTGTCAATTTACATGAAAAATTTATACGTGCGGTAATAAATGGCGGTGGGGTACCTATTGTCATTCCAATAGGGAAGGATGAGTTAGCAGAAGAATTGGTGTCTGTATGTGATGGCATTATATTAAGTAATGGTGAAGATGTTGATCCGCATTCGTACGGTGCAGACCCTGATCCTAAAACCCAAAAAACATATGGAAAGCGCGACCAAATGGAAATAGCGCTTGTTAGACAAGCAATCAACCAGAACAAGCCTATTTTAGGAATTTGTAGAGGCATCACCATGCTTAATGTTGCATTAGGTGGGACTGTCATTCAAGATATAGAGAAATTTATTCCAAATGCAATGAATCACTACCAACAAGCTGAACGTACAGAACCGACTCACGTAGTTTCTATTTCTGAAAGTAGCAGGTTATATAAAATGATCAACAGTAAAAACATTCGGGTTAACAGTATGCATCACCAGTCAATCGATAAACTTTCAACTGATCTGAAACAAGTAGCTATGGCACCAGACGGAGTCATTGAAGCAGTTGAGGGAGCAAGAAAACATCCCTATCTATTAGGGATTCAATGGCATCCGGAAGAAATGGCGACTGAGGATGTAAAGATGCAACAAATATTTACGGATTTTATCACTGAGTGCAGGCTTGCAAACACTGATTTCATAACAGGAAGTGATGGAAGTGAGTAATGGTAAGAAATATGTTTGGTACGCAAGTTATGGTTCTAATTTAAGTAGAGAACGATTTTTATGTTATATCCTAGGCGGTAAACCTGAAGGTTCAGAAATGGTGGAAGTAGGGTGTAGAGACAAGTCACTTCCAATAGATGAGGCAACATTTATTATAAATTACCCTTTATATTTTGCTAAGAATTCTAAGCGGTGGCAAAATCAAGGGGTTGGATTTATTGGGTTAACAAAGGATTCACAATACAAAACGTATAGCAGGAAGTATTTAATTACGGAAGAACAATTTAAAGATGTGGTAAGGCAAGAAAATAACGGACTTGAATTAGACATTAACTTAGAAAGAGTAGAATCAAGTAAGTATGAAACACTTCGAGATTCATGGTACGGGACAATTTTATTTCTCGGAAAAGAAGACGGGGTACCTATTTTTACTTTTACAGCTGATTGGGATTTAGATGTTCCATTCTCTAAACCTTCTAATGAGTACCTAAGTATGATTATTGAAGGGTTAAAACAATATGTTGAAATAAGCCATGAAGAAATCATAGATTATTTACTATTAAAACCAGGAGTAGACGGAAACTTCTCAAAAGAGGAAATTGAAAAACTGATTACCTAACTAAATGTTGAATCATCTATTTTTAGAGGCTGTCCCAAACGTCTGGAATAGAGGTGGGGGGTGTTTCAAAAGGTCTGTTTTTGACCTTTTTGAGACACCCCTTTTTTGTGTTGTTTTTAAAAAGTTGTTCATTCATCCTATTTTTTATCATAAGCATTTAATAAGAATTCCTTTCCCTTAACAGAGGTTTTATTAAAACGATGTCATGGGAGGTGCAAATTATGAAGGTTAAAAAATGTTTGAATTTCATCTATGAGAGCGAAAATTACTTACAGAGTCAATTTAAGATTTCTAAACAACATGCACACCATGGATTAGAAGGGGTATGTGAAACAATTCGATGGTTAAATTCTTCTATCTTCAAAGAAGCCGTTGCTGATTTAACCTGCTATATTACCGATGAGCCAATTAATTTTCCTGGAGAATTAGCCATTGATGATGTAGGATCCTTTGAACCCATTATTTATATTAACATTATGTCAGTAACAGAGTGTTTTCAGAATAAGGAATACATTATTGATTTGAAGAAAAATCGTACAACCTGTTTTGAATATGCTGCATTTGTGCTCTTACACGAAGTCGGTCACTATATCCATGCTCTTATTGGTGGGAATGGAAAAAGTAAGAAAGAACGGTTATTTGATTACTTTGACCGAGGAGAGTATCATTATGAGCGTTTTATCGATAACATGATAGACGGAAATACGAATAAAGAGAAAAAGAGGTATCGAAACATTCCTCATGAAAAAGCAGCAGACAATTTCGCCAGACAATATGTAGATTATATCTGTGATCAATGAAAGATCAGCCGACTTCGGTTGATTTTTTTCGTTTTTTTGCAAATACCTAAAAGATAATAGATCAAGAATAGGGAAAACTAATTTCACAATAAATGATTCGTTTTTCTAAGATAAGTTTTTCAAATGATTGAGATAACAAAATCCAATTTGACTTATAGGAATTATACAGATACGATTAAATTAATCATTTTATACAGTGAAATTTGTTGAATCTAGTCATTCATACTAAAATGATCTATATAATACTACGATATATTTGTGAGGTGGGTATTGTTGCAACTTCAGGTAATGAATAGTCCGTTTAATCAGGAGCAGGCAGATCTCCTTAACCGTCTTCTGCCGACATTAACAGAATCTCAAAAAGTATGGTTGACAGGATATCTTGCAGCCAGTCAATCACTTGCTGCTACTACAGGGACAACAGAACAGCAGTTGGTTGCGCCAACAGCGGCTCCATCAGTAGCGCCCGTTGTAGAGCAAACCATTTCTAAGGAAGTAACCATCCTTTTCGGATCGCAAACAGGAAACGCTCAAGGACTGGCAGAAAATGCAGGGAAAACACTTGAGGGCCGTGGGTTTGATGTTACTGTCGCATCGATGAATGATTTCAAACCGAATAATTTAAAGAAGCTACATAATTTACTTATTGTCGTTAGTACTCATGGAGAAGGGGATCCACCAGATAATGCATTGTCGTTTCATGAATTCCTTCATGGTAGAAGGGCCCCTAAGTTAGAGAATCTTCGCTATTCAGTGTTATCACTTGGTGACAGCTCTTATGAATTTTTCTGTCAAACAGGGAAAGAATTCGACCAAAAGCTAGAGGAGCTTGGTGGCAAGCGCCTTAATGATCGTGTTGATTGTGATCTTGATTTTGATGAGCCTGCAGCTGAATGGCTCGAGGGTGTTTTGGCTGGTCTAAGTCAAGCACAAGCAGGAGGGACTGAACCAGTTTCGTCAACAGCTGTAGCTCAAGAAGCGGATACGGTCTATTCAAGAACCAATCCATTTCGAGCAGAAGTCCTTGAAAATATTAACTTAAATGGACGAGGATCGAATAAAGAAACACGTCACCTTGAATTATCGTTAGAAGGATCTGGATTGACATTTGAACCTGGTGATAGTCTTGGTGTCTACCCTGAAAATGATCCAACTCTTGTAGACAGCCTTATTAAAGAATTAAATCTAAACCCTACTGAAGTGGTACAGATTAATAAACAAGGCGAAAGCCGCTCACTAAAAGAGGCTCTCACTACAAATTTCGAAATTACCGTTTTAACGAAAGCTCTTCTTGAAAAAGCATCTGCATTTCTCAAGAACAATGACTTAAAAGAACTTTTAACAAATGATGAGAAAGTGAAAGAATATATTGATGGTCGCGATATGCTTGATTTAGTTTCCGATTTTGGACCATGGAATGGATCAGCTCAAGATTTCATTTCAATTTTAAGAAAGTTGCCATCTCGTCTTTATTCAATTGCTAGTAGTTTATCAGCAAATGAAGAAGAAGTGCATTTAACGATTGGTGCGGTTCGATATGAGGCACATGGAAGAGAAAGAAATGGTGTATGTTCAATCTTGTGTGCAGATCGACTCCAGCCCGGTGATACACTTCCTGTCTACATTCAACATAACCAAAACTTTAAGTTGCCAGAAAATCCAGATACCCCAATCATCATGGTTGGACCTGGCACAGGTATCGCCCCATTCCGTTCATTTATACAAGAACGAGAAGAAATAGGTGCAGAAGGTAAATCTTGGCTCTTCTTTGGTGACCAGCATTTTGTCACGGACTTCTTGTATCAAACAGAATGGCAAAATTGGTTAAAGGACGGAGTATTAACGAGAATGGATGTTGCCTTCTCACGTGATACAGAAGAAAAAGTGTATGTACAGAATCGCATGTTAGAAAACAGCAAGGAATTATTTGAATGGCTTGAAGAAGGTGCTGCTTTCTACATTTGTGGTGACGAGAAAAAAATGGCGCACGATGTTCATAACACGTTACTTGATATTATTGAAAAAGAAGGCGGCATGAGTCGTGAGGATGCAGAAAAATATCTTTCTGACATGCAGCAACAAAAACGTTATCAGCGCGATGTATACTGATTTAGGTATTGGAAGGAGTTTATAATAGATGGTGAATAAATTATTATTAAAAGCGCCGGACGGCCCTCCAAGTGATGTCGAACGCATCAAAGAGGAAAGCAATTATTTACGTGGTACACTTGCAGAGACGATGTTGGATCGAATTAGTGCGGGAATTTCAGATGATGACAATCGCTTAATGAAATTCCACGGAAGCTATTTACAAGATGACCGCGATCTTCGAATTGAAAGACAAAAACAAAAGCTAGAACCTGCATATCAATTTATGTTACGCGTTCGTACTCCAGGTGGGGTTTCAACACCGGAGCAATGGTTAGTCATGGATGAGCTTGCTCAAAAATACGGCAATGCTACGTTAAAGCTAACAACACGTCAAGCATTTCAAATGCACGGAATTCTAAAATGGAATATGAAGAAAACGATTCAAGAAATTCATGCATCTATGTTAGACACGATTGCAGCTTGTGGTGACGTCAACCGAAACGTTATGTGTAATCCAAACCCTGATCAATCTGAAGTTCATGAGGAAGTATTCAAATGGTCCAAGCAGTTGAGTGACGATTTACTACCTCGTACAAGAGCGTATCATGAGCTTTGGCTTGATGAAGAAAAAGTTGCTGGCACACCAGATGTAGATGAAGTAGAACCAATGTATGGAGCGCTTTATTTACCGCGTAAATTTAAAATTGGTGTAGCGGTTCCTCCATCTAATGACGTTGATATTTTCTCACAGGACTTAGGCTACATTGCTATTGTGGAAGAAAACAAATTAGTTGGTTTTAACGTTACTATTGGTGGCGGTATGGGAATGTCACATGGTGATAAAGAAACGTACCCGCAGCTAGCAAAAGTCATAGGCTTCTGTAAGCCAGAACAAGTGTATGATGTTGCTGAAAAAATCATTATGATTCAACGTGACTATGGGAACCGTTCTGAACGAAAAAATGCTCGTTTTAAATATACGGTTGATCGACTTGGTCTTGATACAGTGAAGGAAGAATTAGAAAATCGTCTAGGATGGAAACTAGAAGAAGCAAAGCCTTATCATTTTGACCATAACGGTGATCGCTACGGTTGGGTGAAAGGCTCAAAAGGCAAGTGGCATTTTACGTTGTTCGTTCAAGGTGGTCGAATCACAGATCTTGACGATTATAAATTAATGACAGGTTTACGCGAAATTGCCAAAATCCATAAAGGTGATTTCCGTCTTACAGCAAACCAAAACTTAGTCATTGCTAATGTATCGAGCCAAAAGAAGAAGAAGATTAGTGAACTAATCGATCAATACGGACTTACGGATGGGAAGCATTACTCTGCTATTCGTCGTAGCTCACTAGCCTGTGTTTCGCTTCCAACATGTGGATTAGCAATGGCAGAAGCAGAACGCTATTTACCTAAATTAATCGATAAAGTTGATGAGATCATCGATGAAAGCGGCTTGAATGATAAAGAAATTACAATTCGTATGACAGGCTGTCCAAACAGTTGCGCTCGTCCAACGTTGGCCGAGATCGGCTTCATCGGGAAGGCTCCTGGTAAGTACAATATGTATTTAGGTGCAGCTTTTGATGGCAGTCGTTTAAGTAAAATGTATCGTGAAAACATTGGCGAAGATGAAATTTTAAAAGAACTAAAGGTACTTCTTCCACGTTATGCGAAAGAACGTGAGGAAGGTGAACACTTTGGAGACTTTGTGATCCGTGCAGGTGTAATTCAAGCTACAACGGATGGAACGAATTTTCATAATTAATTGGTAAGGTTGAGGCAGGAATTTAATCCTGTCTCTTTTTCTATACATTATCTTCAAATTAAAACATATGATCTTTATCAAACACAAAGGTGTCTAAGATCATATAATAACGTTTTGAAAGGTCAGGTGGTATGGTGAATGATGAATTTACTTGTTTCATGAAGTGTCCGATCTGTAAGAATGAAAATCATTGTGGCTTGCACTCATGTTGGTGTACGAAAGAATGGTTCCCACATGAAATTTTTGAATTAGTTCCAAATGAACTTAGGGATAAGTCGTGTATATGTAAAGCGTGTCTAGATTCATTTAAAAAATGAGTATCAACATGTTTCCTGTTTGCAACAATGCATGGCTCCTGTCCCGCTACTTAGGCCTTACTCTGTTGATCAATGTATGGTCTTTGTAGAAGAAAGGAACTTTCAATTATACAAAAGTCAATTTTTTCGATTGAAATTTACAAACAAAAAAATAATCCCTTGAACATACATATATCAGGGGATTATATGATTTGTTATTTATCTTTGTTTATAATCTTTACTGCATATTCATGATAATTTGCTTCTTCATATGCTTTTACTAGTCCAATTTTATGAATGTCATGTTTCATAATTTCTTTATATTTAATCTTAATATCGAACTCATCTTTAAAAGGGAATGGGGCAATCGACACTTGTTTAGTATTTAGCCAAATTGCAGTAATGTTCTTGCCATTTGTACATGGAAGTTGGTCTGAATTTTTGAACTGATAATTTTTCTGTTGTCCAGGTTTATTCATACATAAATATAATGACAAGTGATCACAAAATTGAAGCAAATAAAAATGAGAAATTAGCAAACTTTCGTGGCATGCGGGATTGATTTCGAGTTGATTTTTTAACTTTTCTTGCCTTTCTTCTTCATGAGATAAAAACCACTGGTATTCATTGTCATTAGAACTTAATAAAGCACAAAAATGGAGACTACATAGCAAAGCTGCGTATGAATTCTCTCTTTCCACTTCATCAATCCCGTGTTTATAGTGCACTAGTTTAGGTACAAGTGGAAAGTCGATAAACGAATACGGCACCTTATTCAAATCATTCCAAAAAGGTGTATGATCTAAGGCAATCCATCCTCGATCATGCTGATATACACTGTATATAACGTCGTTTCTTTTGTTTATTCCTTGAAATATGTCCTCATTCCAATTTTCAGCTAGTTGACCAGAAATAATAGCATGGTCATGCTGCTTTACCAAAACAAAGCTATTTACTTTTTCGCGAACGATCACCAGTGTTCCCCCTCACCCTGTGATTTTCTTACATACTTCTACATTAATATGTTTATCCCTTTTTTATCTGATATGTGATTACTTCTTTAGTGTTTATTCCGTTTCATTATAGAGAAACTCTAATACTGATTAAGTAGAAATAATTTAAAGACGCACTTCTTCAGAGACGTGCGCCATATACTACTTCTCTTATTTTTATCGTTTGCCGATTATTCCGTAAAAAAAGATATTAGTTATGTCTTCAGTTAGTGGAAGGATCTTGTGATAAACATCTTCTCTTTGAATATAGTCTTTTAACATTTGAACATAAAAAAGGATCGCTTCTTCCGATAAGTTCGGATCAATAAACCCTTGTTCTTTTCCTTCTTTAAACAAAACAGTAAAATAAGGAACTGCTTTTTCAACGTAAATCTTCTCAATATAATTTCCTTCGGTTGAATATTCTTTCATTAGATGTTGATAAAATTCTTCATTTATCTGTTTTGCTACTTCTTTCTTATTAAAAATAATTTTTTGGATTTTGTCAGGAAAAGGGGTGTCGCTATAAATAATCTTTTCAAAATCGCTCGATGCCTTGTCTACGTAATAAATAAATACATCGTGAATTAATTGATGTTTGCTTTCAAAATAATTATATATGGTCACTTGTGATACATTGGCTTCCTTAGCTATTTCTGAAATGGACACTTTTGAAATGCCGTATTCCATGAACAACATTAATGCAGCCTCAAGGATATTCCGTTTCTTTTGTTCTTTACGTCGTTGAAAACCATCCATTTCATTCACCTCTATAAAGATTGTAATAAAAAATATGAAATAAAACAAACGATAAAGTTCATAACCCCTTGTCAGAAAGTTATTATATATATATTATGAAATGTATAAGTAAAATAATTTCATAACTTTCATATTTTATAGAGAGAGGAATTTTATTCCCATAAGGAGGTTTTTAAGATGACCATAATAAAAACAACGAATTTAACAAAGAAGTTTGGCAAATTTACAGCTGTGAAAAGTGTGAATTTGGAATTGAATCCAGGAGAAGTGTTTGGCTTTATCGGTCCTAATGGAGCTGGAAAGTCAACAACAATTCGAGTTTTGCTTGGTATATTGAAAGCAACTGAAGGGGAAGCAAAGATATTCGGAAAAGATGCTTGGAAAAATGCAGTAGCGATTCATCGACATCTTGCATATGTACCTGGAGATGTGAATCTTTGGCCAAATTTAACAGGTGGGGAAGTCATTGATTTATTTATGAAATTAAGAGGAAGTCATCAAAAAAATCGCAGAGAAGAGTTTATTGAAAGATTTAAACTAGATCCATCAAAAAAGTGTCGTACGTATTCAAAAGGAAATCGCCAAAAAGTTGCGTTAATAGCGGCTTTTGCATCAGAGGCAGATTTGTATATCTTGGATGAACCAACTTCAGGACTTGATCCGTTAATGGAAAAGGTGTTCCAAGATTGTGTACTGGAAGCAAAGAGGGCTGGAAAGAGTATATTGTTATCAAGTCACATTTTATCTGAAGTAGAGCGATTATGTGATAGAGTCGGAATCATTCGGCAAGGTGAAATGATTGAAACGGGAACATTAAATGAATTGCGTCACTTAACTAGAACGAACTTGCTTATCGAAACAAAGCTTCCCATCACTGGACTGTACGAAGTAAAGGGGATTCATGATATTCAAGAAAAGGAACAAGCACTTTCTTTTCAAGTGGACTCTGAGCATTTAGACGAAGTCATGAAATATGTTAGTCAGTATGGACTGATAAAACTAGAAAGTTCACCACCAACATTAGAAGATTTATTCATGCGTCATTATGAAGGTCCAGGAAAGAGTTCTCATTTAGGAGCAGGAGGTGCCTCGTAATGTGGACGCAGCTATCTAATCAAACAGGTGAAATGGCTCGCTTCATCATTCGACGTGATCGAATTCGTTTTCCGATTTGGATTACGTCTCTTGTCCTAATTACAATTGTAACAGCATCAGCTTTTACGAATTTATATCATACAGATCATGAAAGACAGGCAATGGCTGAAACAATGAAAAATCCAGCCATGACAGCTATGCTTGGACCTGGATATGGATTAGATAACTACATGGAAGGCCCAATGATGGCTCACCAAATGTTACTATTTACAGCAATCGTCGTAGCCATCATGAGTATTTTATTCGTAACACGACATACACGAGCAGATGAAGAAGAAGGACGGATTGAATTAATTAGGTCTCTTCCCGTTGGTCGTTTATCAAACCTTTCAGCAACCGTTATGGTAATAAGTAGTTTGAATGTTATTTTAGCTATTGTAATTGGGGTCGGATTATATAGTTTACAAATTGAAAGTATGAATCTAGAAGGGTCACTATTATATGGAGCTGCGTTGGGGGCAACTGGAATCTTTTTCACAGCCATCACAGCATTATTTGCTCAGCTTTCAGAGAATTCTAGAGGGACCATTGGCTTATCATTCACTATATTAGGAATTGCTTATCTCATTCGAGCAGTTGGTGATGTAAGTAGCGCAACGCTTTCTTGGTTTTCACCGCTTGGTTGGATTTTAGGAACAGAGGTATATGTAAACAATTTTTGGTGGCCAATTATCCTAACAATTTGTGCAGCGATCGCGCTGACTGCACTCGCTTTTTATTTAAATACAATTCGGGACTTGGATTCAGGGTTTCTGCCTTCAAAACCAGGGAGAAAGCATGCTTCACCGTTTCTACAAAGTCCTCTTGGTTTAGCGTTTAGGCTCCAACGTACAGGGATCATCACATGGGCGATCGGCATGTATGTGTTAGGTCTTTCTTACGGTTCTGTTTTTGGCGACCTAGAATCTTTCTTTTTAAATAATGAAATGATGAGTCAAATATTAACACCGGTAGAAGGTTTATCGTTAACAGAACAATTTTTAACGATGTTAATGTCCGTAATTACGATGGTTTGTACTGTGCCTGCATTGATGTTTATGATGAATCTTAAAGGAGAGGAAAAAAAAGCTCGTACTGAACATTTAATATCTCGCTCTGTATCTCGAACGAAAGTGATAGGCAGTTATTTTGTATTAGCTTTCTTTTTAGGGTTTGCTATGGTATTTTTAGCCGTTCTAGGGTTATGGTCTGCATCCGTTTCAGTCATGGAGGAACCCATTTCGTTTATGGTCATGTTCAATGCAGCGATGGTTTATTTGCCAGCTATTTGGATTATGATCGGACTTTCGGTACTCGTAATCGGTTATAAGCCGCAGTTTACAGGCTTATCCTGGCTTTATTTAGGTTACTCATTTCTAGTCGTTTATCTAGGGGGATTACTACAATTTCCTGAATGGCTAGGGAAGCTTTCACCATTTGGTCATATCCCACAGCTACCAGTTGAAGATATGAATTTTGTTATTTTTTTCGTGTTGAGTAGCATTGCTGTTGCATTCATCCTTGTTGGATTTATTGCATATAAGAAGCGCGATTTATCTGGATAACTAGCTTAAAACACCAATCGCCCAAAAGCAATTGGTGTTTTTTTATATTAAATCAAATAAGTTATTAAGGGGTATTTGATTATAGAAAATAAATTCAGGATAAACTGGTTTACTATACTTTTAAATTTACAATGATATGAATTAAGGAGTTACTATGGGAAGCGAAACAAATATGTTAACAAATAGAGTAATTTATTCTAAACGTAATGTATGGTCAGGGGTTTTATTTGGACTAGGTCTGATTGCTTTTTTTGATGAGATGGTATTTCATCAATTGCTAAGATGGCATCATTTTTACGATAGATCAACGACTGATATTGGGTTAATTTCTGACGGTCTTTTCCACGCGTTTAGCTGGTTTGCAACAATTGGTGGATTGTTTTTGTTTGCAGACTTGCGCAGACGTAATGCTGTTTGGATGACTCGGTGGTGGGGAGGCGTCTTCTTCGGGGCAGGAGTATTCCAATTATATGATGGAATCGTTCAACACAAGATTATGCGTATACACCAAATTCGATATGTGGAGAATGTAATTGTTTATGATCTATTCTGGAATATTGGTGCTATAGTGTTAATCATCATAGGATGGATTCTCATAAGAAGAACTAGCCCTAACAATCAACAAGGGAGAGCTGTTGCAAGTGAACACGCATGAGCATATCCACCATACGAATAGTACGCATGTTGAACATATGATAGGAATCATTCCACAATTTATTTTGGCTATTCCATTTTTAATAGCGCTCATTGTCTATATTATGGCAGTATTGATTTCTAATAGGAAATACAAACAATGGTCTTTTTATCGGATTTTATGTTGGTCAGTCGGTGTTATCTGTGCTATTGCGGCAGTTGCAGGGCCTTTAGCTGAACGAGCACATGTTGATTTCACGATGCATATGCTTGGTCATTTATTACTTGGAATGCTTGCACCTTTACTGATGGTGCTTGCTGCGCCAATGACTCTTATATTGCGTACCCTAAGTGTGACATCAGCTAGGAAACTTACGAGATTTCTTAAAAGTAAACCTATTCAAATCGCAACGGACCCATTTGTCGCATCTCTCCTCAATATTGGAGGGCTATGGATTCTTTACACAACGAATTTATACCAAGCTATGCACGAACAGATGCTTCTTTATATTTTGATTCATGCCCATGTATTTTTAGCAGGGTATGTTTTTACCGTATCCATGATCTATATTGATCCAACTCCACATCGAACAAGTTATGTGTATCGTTCGATTGTCTTAATAATAGCCCTAGCTGGTCACGGAATTTTATCAAAATATATATATGCGAACCCACCAGCTGGTGTAGCAGTGTCTCAAGCAGAAATGGGCAGCATGATAATGTACTACGGCGGAGATGTTGTAGATATCATCATTATCTTTATACTTTGCTTGCAATGGTATAGATCCACTAGACCACGCACGATGTATCAGTCAGGATATTCAATTGAAAATTAGTAGATACTCATCTATAAGAGATATGTTTGCTTCTTACATATTTTAAGTAAGAATATGTGTAAAGGAGGGACACTGGATGAAAGATAAAGAAAATATGCAGAAAGATGAACCAACTATAGCAACTAGGATTGACAAAAGAATTAAGCGAAAAAGCAACACAGGAAGAAATAGAAGAGGAGATTCAACTAGGAACTGAAAGGCTCGGCGTTCCTACCTGATGTAAACTTAAGGTCTGTTTAATGAAATCATCTGCGTGCATACATATCATTACTCCTTTTTAGTTAATGGTTTATTAACACGGTTTGAAAGCAGGATGAGAATGTGCGAAGTCCTATAATAGTGGTTACCTTTCCAAGGAATCTTTCACATAACAAAACGCATTGAATTTCAGATAGAAATAGACTTTTTCCCCAATTGTAGTGAAATTCCAGTTATAATGAGAATGGCAGTACTTTACAGAGAAGATTGGAGTGTATACATATGGAACAGAATCTCTATGAAAGAGTTGGTGGAGAAGAAGCGATTGAAAAAGTTGTAGATTATTTTTACAACGAGTTGGTTTTAAAAGATGAGACTGTAAATCACTTTTTTACAAATACTGATATGGAAAAACAACTGCAGCATCAGACCAAATTTATTAGCTATGCTTTAGGTGGTCCACAAACATATAAAGGCAAGTCAATGGAAAAAGCGCACCAAGGATTGAACATTCAACAGTTTCATTTTAATACGATTGCTAAACATCTCCACGATGCTCTTGCTCATTTTGGAATAGCCGAAGGTGATATAACCGAAGCTTTGGAAAGAGTAGCTTCGTTAAAGGAAGATATAGTACATAAGTAATATTACATGCATATGAGCGTTTCTGATTTTCTTAGAAACGCTTTTTCGTAATTGATGACGTTTGGACAGCATTCATATTTGTAAATTGAAACCATTTCTTTTATGTATTATCCCCCAATAATTGAACATGTGGAAGATGAGTTAAAACATCTTAATGAAGAGTAGAAGCGCACTCGATTATAGAGCTCTCGATCAGTAAGTTTGTTAGAAATGTAGACATCCACATGGACAGTAAACTGAATAACCATTGTACTTTCATTAACAAAATAATACAGAAGTACAATGGTTATTTTTACGCTTCTAATTACTATAAGGTTTGAAAGTTAGCTTTAAGGAACGTACGTTCTGTTCTAATGGTTATTCCGTGATTGATCATTTTGTGGAATCATATCGGATGTAGCATCACTGACGATATCCGCTGCCTTCTTTGCTTCCTTCTCATCTTCTTTTGCTTTTTTTATAATGTGACGAATATCATCCGAGGTATTTTGAGACATTGATATCACTTCCTTTATTTTTTTCTTATAATTCCTTGAAATCAAACCAATATTACTGGAAATTATTGTTGGTAAACGTTTATGTAATACCAAATACTGATAGTTTAGCAAATCTCCCTTTGAGCCATGATAATCCAAAGGGGGGAATCTCAAAGTGTTAAAAAAAATAATATCATTAACAATATCGATACTGTTCTTAGCTCTGACCGGCTGCGGGATAGATGATCATGCAACGAATCCAGGTGGAATAAGAGGGCAAGGGTTTGATTATGAAGTGACAGAAAAAGATGTGGCGAGAAGAGTAGCTAACGAAGAACATGCTAATCAAGAGGACGAAAGACATACAATTCAAAAAATAGAAAAACAGGTTGAAGACATTAATGGGGTAGATGACGCCCGAGTTATCATTCAAGAAGATAATGTTCTGATTGGTTTACAAACTGGGGAAGAAAGCAATGAAGTAGACACAAGAATTCAGCATATGGTTAGAGCATCCAATGTGGAAAAACATGTCCATGTTGCAACTGATAAGAATATTGTTCAACGTATTTACGCATATGATAACCAGTTACGTAATGGGATGACTTTCGATCAAATCGGTGCAAATTTCACAGATATTCTTAACGATATAGCAAGAGGTACACAACATCATTATCAACTTCCAAGATGAATTATAAAAAAAGGCTACTTATTTATTTAGCCTTTTTTTATTGTTAAAAATAATAAAAAAATTGAAACTTTTAACAGTTTTTTTACGTCTATGTATATAGAAGGAAATGTTAAAAAAATGCTATTTGTTGCCGAAGAATACATAGATGTAAATAATTTAGATATTTCTATTGCAGATGTAAAAGTGTTTGATGCAGCAAGAAGCGATGAAAAAAATAAGTGGGATGTGTATCTAGAGGTTGAGAAAGATTCAAATGAATTTGACTTAACTGCGTTAGGATGGGTTTCTGTATCAGACGAGGAAAAAGTCATTGAATATTATTTGTGGGCCGAGTAAATGAACGATATCATATTAATTTTCGGTTAATCGAAGTCATTAATAATATTTGTTTGAACAAAAGGGGGTAGCGACACCCCTACACTTTATTACGTAAAATATAAATTTGACGTAATAAAGTGTAGGTATTATAATAATAATATAGAATATTATTATTCGAGGTGTTTTCATGGGAAATCAACAACAGCATTTTCAAAAACTTAATGCGTTACTCAATCATTTACCATGGTATGTTGGTGAATATATAAATCATAAACAAAGAAAATTATCGGCAGCTTCATTACTTAATTACGCTCATGATTATAAAATTTTCTTTAACTGGCTTAAAAATGAAGGCTTACATACTGGTGAACTGAAAAATGTTCCGCTTGAACTGTTAGAATCCTTAACAACCCAACAAGTTGAAGGTTTTTTAAGCTTTTTGCAATATCAATTAAACAATAAAGAAATTACGGTAAACCGCAAATTATCTGCATTGAAATCTCTTTTTAATTACTTACAAAACATTGCAGAAACACGCGAATTAAAACCTTACTTACAACGAAATGTCATGGCTAAAATCGAGTTTAATGAGATTAAAGAAAGCATGGAAACGATCGCCAATAAAATGGAAGGCAAAATCTTAATGGGCGATGAATATGAAAAGTTTAGGCAATTTATAGCGTCTGACTACGGTCTACTCAATAAAGATAATAAAAAACTTTATAACTTTCATCTTTTCAATCGTGAACGTGATACAGCTATTGTCTCCCTTATTTTAGGTTCTGGACTACGACTTTCAGAAGTCGTAAATTTAAATATAGATGATATTGACTATAGCAAATATACCGCACGAGTTATAAGAAAAGGTAACAAAGAACAATTTGTTTTCTTTAGTAAACTAGCAATGGATGACCTTCAGGATTACTTACAAATTCGAGAAAGTCGTTATAAAGTCGATAAGTCTAACAAGGCACTATTTGTTGCAGCCCCAATGGGACCAAAAGGAAAGCCTAGAAGATTAACAGCACGATCCATTGAAAAATTAATTGAGAAATATGCTGTAGCATTTGGAAAACCATCATTATCAGTACACAAACTAAGACATTCATTTGCTACAAGGTATCATACTGAAATTAACGATGTACCCAAATTACGAAGGCAACTCGGACATTCTTCCATTCAAACAACAATGATCTATACCCATATTAATAATGATGATCTAAAACAAGCGGTTGATAAAATGGATATACCTAAAGGTGATTCTTGATGCCTTTAGGTCTCTTTATCATTTCGAACTTTATTACGCAAAATATTATTTTTTCTTAGTTTACATAACATTAATTATCAGAAGTTATTTTTAAATCGTTTTTATATCTCAATTCCAAAGTTTACTCTTAATTTTGAGACGTAAGATAAAATTCCTTTTTTGATCTATTATTAACACTCATAAATAAAACAAAATTCATCCTTTTAGTATCAAACAAAATAAATACTTCCCCTCTTTCCCCCTCCCTTATAAAATTAAATCCTGTCCTAATTACTAATGATATAACATAACTTGTATCAGAAAGCTTTTACTCTTAGATTGGATGGTGATTCGAATCCATTACTCAAATCGTCAGTGGATTGGTCTTTATCTTGGTCCGATTTTAGCTTTAATATTGTATTTCATTCCGGTGATAACTAGATTGGCAAATGAGCCTAGAGCAGTTTTATCCATAACCGTATTGATCGCTATATGGTGGATGACAGAACCATTACCCATTGCCGTCACTTCCCTCCTTCCTCTTATTCTTTTGCCTATAAGTGGTGCTGTGAATTATGAAGTAACTTCCGCTGCTTACTTTAACCCGATCATATTAATGTTTTTAGGGGGATTTACAATTGCTCTGGCTATAGAAAAGTGGAATTTACATAAGCGAATAGCTATGTCGATTTTGCTTCTTATTGGGACAAGTACGAAGAGAATTATATTAGGGATCATGTTATCAACCGCCTTCCTCTCTATGTGGATCTCAAATGCAGCAACGGCATTAATGATGTTCCCTGTCGTAATGGCATTAATTTCAGAAGTTAAAAACAAAGAAATATTTGATCCAATTTCTACGGAGTCTTTCACGAAAGGATTATTGCTAACCGTTGCTTATTCAGCTTCCATTGGCGGACTTGCCACACTAATTGGTTCTGTACCTAATGCTATTTTTGCAGGGGTTGCAGATTCAGTACTTCATCAGAAGATTTCGTTTGCTGATTGGTTTGTGTTTGCTTTTCCAATTACAACTATTTTGTTACTTCTACTTTATGTTTTAATTCTATTTCGTTTTCCTTTTCCATCAGGTACTCATATTCCAGACAGCATCGTTAAGCAACAGTTGAAAAATTTAGGCGATATGACACACGAGGAGAAATCTATATTATTCATTTTTATTACTACAGTTGCCCTTTGGATTTTTAGTGGCTTTTTACCCTTTCAATTAACAGATACAACAATTGCACTGCTTGGAGCTTTCATCCTTTTTCTTGTACCAAGTCAATCACAAAAAGGGATGCTCATGAGCTGGAATGATATGAAGCAACTTCCTTGGGGAATTTTATTACTATTTGGCGGCGGGTTATCCCTTGCGGCTGCTTTTGTTGAAACGAATTTAACAGGTTGGATAGGAATTCATCTAACTAGCATAGGGTCATTGCCTTATGTGTTGCTTTTATTTGCCTTTGCTACGTCTTTGCTTTTTATGACCGAGTTTTTGTCTAACACAGCAGTTGCCAATATGTTTATTCCCATTTCAATTGGCATTGCTTCTGGCATTGGAGTAGATCCCTATGCATTAATGACTATCGTTGCCTTATCTTCTACTTGTGCTTTTATGCTGCCTGTATCAACGCCTCCAAACGCCGTCGTTTTTGGATCGAACTTTATTTCAATTCAAGACATGCTAAAAACGGGCTTCCGACTAAATATCATTGCTATTATTGTCATTGTCGCAGCGGTTTATTTTTGGCTGCCATACTTCTTTCATTAATAATAAAAGAGCAAAGTGAAGAACCTTATAATGGGTCCCCCACCCTTTGTTCTATTTACACTTTTAACCCTTTATCAATCACTCTATTCTTACGGTAATTGTTAGACGCTCTCATTTTAATAGTCTTATTTTACATTCATCAGAGAAATAACTAGGCATTTCCTGGGGAAGCGCATAATATTACAAAAAAGTCAATACTTCCGCGAATAAACTCGATCGTAGTCGATTTTTTTGTACTAGCTTCTTTTTAAACTAATCAAACGTTTGTTTAAAAATAACCTATTTTTTTTAATTCTTAAATAAACCTATATACAGTACTATTATTAATATGAGATGACTCTAACGTAAACCCCTTTAGTAGCCTTAGCATATGCTTCATCATTCATTTTTCTTATCCTCGATGATAATGTAGACGATTTGATGACATGAGTACCAAAGATAGAATCGTTAATAATCATGACGTAACTCCTTTTAGCATTTAATTCTTTTACCATTCTACCCTAATACTAAATATCCACTTAAAATATTTATTGTAGTGACAGAACCTAAAAAAAGAAGAGATAAGAAAAAGTTACATTCCGTTTGATTTTCTTGAACGGAGAACGTATACTAAAAATATACATGCATACAATAGAAAAAACCGACGGTGCTGGTAACACCATCGGTTTACACAATAGAACTGCCCTTCAAGGGGGCGGCAGATCACACAATACAATGGATCCACCCTGCTTCTCTAGAGCAAGGGTGGATTATTTTTCTTTTGACGTAAGGATCACAACTACTAATGTTGCAAATGCAATCATAAGCATTAGTGATTCAAATACAGTCACCGGCCTCACCCCCTTTCATTTGGGGATGATATACCGTCCACCCTTTAGAAGCGATATTCTATTGCCTTATCATTATAGCATAAGAAATTGGTAGATTTAAACATAAAACAAACACACGTTCTGAACTAGATGATTTCTCTATTACGAATTCCTCATTTTATCTGCTATTAATCGATAGGAGTTAATCCTATCTACTGGATCATGCGTAATTGATATGATCATTAATTCATCAAAGACATATTTTTCTCTAAGTCTCATAATTTGTTCTCTAACTGTTTCTGGATCACCAATGATCATTTTTTCTTTCATTTTTGCTATTGCTTTTAGGTCTTGCTCTGACAATGGATATTCTTTTGCTTTATCAATGGAAGGAACTCCCTGTTTGCCTTCTCCTTTTCCCGTTTGGATTTTCCACACTAATGAACTGAGAGCTATTTTTTCTGCTTTTTCGATTGTTTCCGCGCAAATAATCGAAACGGTTAGAATGATTTCCGGACGATTTCCAGCCTTTTTTGGTTTAAAGTTATCTCTATACATACCTATAATCATTTGGCCATCATAGTCACTCATAAATAAACCAAAGGCATAAGCCATTCCATATTCCGCAGCGAGTAAGGCACTTTTTTTACTAGTGCCAAGAAGCCATGGTTTAGGAGGACTGTTTGGGACCGGTGCTGCAGTCACATTTGCATATTTATGTTCCGGGGGAAAATCCTGATCTAAAAAATGGAGAAGTTCTTTCACTGACGTCGGCATCTCAAATACTTGTTGTAAAAATTTATCTGACAACGCATTTGTGACCTCAGCAGAACCACCAGGAGCTCGACCAATTCCTAAATCAATTCGACCAGGAAACAATGTAGCTAAAGTATTATACACCTCTGCTACTTTAAAAGGTTTATAATGGGGCAATAAAACCGCCCCGCAACCAATTCGAATGGTTTTTGTGTTTGCACCAATATACCCTAGAATCACTTCAGGTGTTGAGCAGGCTAGACCCGGAAGATCATGGTGTTCAGCAATCCAGTAGCGCGTGTACCCTAGTCCTTCACCAGCTCTTGCAAGTTCCATTGACTGTTTTAGAGCCATACCTGCTGTTTGATTGGTTGAAATTGGTGCTTGGTCCAAAATACTTAATTTCAATACATTCCCTTCTTTCATCCTATGAATTATTAATGAGTAGAAATGTTGCTATTCATTGGATTGACGTCTCGTTGTCTGTACTCATCCTGTTGTGTAAAATTAGTAATCACTAGATTTACTACAATAAATACAACAATTACTGCTCCTATTAATAGCCATTTTCTGTTGTAATTCATATATTTCTCCTTCTTTTTTACGAATTAATCCTATGATTCGATTATGAATAATACTTACATTTTGTGCAAATAGTATGAATTGAAAAAGACGAATGGAGGAACCAAAATGAATAAGCAACGCGCGCAAGAAATCGCAACTTCACCTGTTATGGCGAATGTCACTTATAATGGCACCCCGATTTATATTCAAAACGTGAGCAATGACCACGATATTGCCCGAATCTTTCCACTAGATGATCCAGAAAATGAACAAGAGGTAAATTTATCAAGTTTAGTTGAACATTAAATGAAACCACCCATTCAGGGTGGTTTTTGTGTACTATTTAAGAATTATTACTGATTTGAGCAATTTCCTCTTCAGCTATATCTTCATTTGCTCTTTCTAATTCTTTATGTTCATTCACTGAATCTCCAGCATAACGATCGATCGTATGTTCTGGATGATCTGGATCTATTTCTGTTCTTATTCCTATTTCACCACTTGAATTTGCCTGTGTCGGCATTTCGAATTCACTTTTCTTATTTGATTTCATTTGATCACCTCTACATTATCATTAACTGAACTTTTCTTTTCATTCAAATTGTTGATTGATGTCCATTTGTGTATTTAAGACGTTAAGGGGAAACACCGTAATTTGAAAGTATTTTCTATATTAAAAGAAAAATTCAAACGTTAAAACAAATCAGAACAGGACTGGGGCGTTCCTTCCCTGTTCTGTTCCGTTCGTTTTCATTCGTTATCTTTCTCTTCAGTATCTTCTTGATTATGTTCATTTAAATATACGTTTTCACTCGTAGCAAAGTTCACCGACAACAAACTTTCAGCAGGGTTTAAGCCGTATAATCCTTTTCTAAAATCCGATACATCTTCTCCGCTTTCAAATTGTGGGTCTTTTCTCTTAGTCATTAATTACACCTCTTGTTCTTAACTAACCTTCCTCATCATTATTTGAAAAAAAACACTTTTTATTTATCAAAAAAGTATAATTCCTCTACATATTTTGCTTATAAATTGGCGAAGATAAGATTTGTACCACGATCAATATCACTTTCCTAGGAGGTTTTCATAATGGGCTTTTTTGATTTATTTAACGAAGAAGAAACTCAAAAGGAAATCCGCAAAGAGGCACGTGAAGTAGATCGAACTGCAGATACAGAATTTGCACAAGAAAGTGCACATTTAGATCTGCGTGAAGAAGAATTAGATATAGATAAATACCGTGTAGAAACTGGTGATGTGACTCTTCATAAAGATATCGTTGAAGAGGAAAAAGCAGTTAATGTTCCTGTCTCTCATGATCAAGTCGTTATTGAACAAAGAGCAGTTGATCATGAACCAACAGACGATCCTATTACCGAAGAAGAAACGATTCATATTCCAGTTACAGCAGAAAAGATTGATGTGGATAAACATACTGTTGTTACGGGTGAAGTTTCTGCTCATAAGCGTTCTGTCCAAGAAACGGAACAAGTACGAGATGTCCTTCATAAAGAAGTGGCAGAGATTGAGGAACATGGTGATACGGATATCATTAGAGAAGATTAATATTAATCGGACCCTACTTACTATTGTAAGTAGGGTTTTTCATAAAAATAAAAGGTCGGGGAAAGATAAAAAAAATTAATCAGGAGGTTTCCTATGGGAAAGTATATCCTTGTTGGTGCCATAATTGGAATACTTTTAGGATGGCTATTAAATTTCTCACTTATAACTGGAGGGATTATTGGAGGGGTTTTTGGAATCATGGGTAACGTGGTAATCAATAGAAGACATACAAAAGCTTTTAATGACACGACTGAAGACTCAGAAACGCTCCGTCTCAGAGAAGAGGAGCTAGAAGTAACAAAAAAACGAGTACAAACAGGAGAAGTAAAAATACATCATGAAGTTGTAGAAGATAAAAAGACCATTACCGTTCCAATAAAGCGTCAGGAAATGGTGATTGAAGCAGCAAATGAAGAAGAAATACGAATTCCAATTAAAGAAGAAGAAATAGAAATTCATAAGCACCCTGTTAAGGTGAATGAAGTATCTGTTGAAAACCGCCAAATTGAAGAAAATGTAACCGTTACTGAAAAACTAAAAAAAGAAGTAGCCGATATAGACGTAAAAGGTGAGGCAGATGTCAAAGAAGAAGAACACTAGATCTCCTTCATAACGCTTTACATTAAAGCGTTATGATATTTTTTATTCTCTGTAATTGGTAATATTTACAAAACGTTTTACTACATAAAAGAAAGCAAACTTTAACATACTATTCTCAAAACCAAGAAAGAGGTGTTTTAACATGGCAAGTAACAACAATAATTCAAATCAATTATTAGTTCCAGGTGTACAGCAAGCATTGGATCAGATGAAGTACGAAATTGCATCAGA
Source organism: Halalkalibacter sp. HAAS-P013 (assembly GCF_056619925.1). NCBI lineage: Bacteria > Bacillati > Bacillota > Bacilli > Caryophanales > Bacillaceae > Halalkalibacter > Halalkalibacter sp. HAAS-P013. Next base: position 192,194 of record NZ_JBWQTU010000001.1, on the reverse strand, counting down.
ATTTGGGGTTCAACTAGGAGCTGACACGACTTCCCGTGCAAACGGCTCTGTTGGTGGAGAAATTACAAAAAGATTAGTTCAAATGGCTGAGCAGCAAATGGGTGGATCTCAGTTTTAAAAGTTATTCCGAACAAGAACAGATTAAATACAATAAAGTGCGCTGATGTTCAATCAGTGCACTTTTTAATTTAGGTAGTTCCTCTCCACTTTTCTGCTTTATTAATAATTTCTTTTAAATAATTGTTCTTGCCTTACGAAAGAATTAGTAACCTATACAACAGGTGTCAACTTTTCGGTTCCTGTTTTGTTCATATTGGTGGTATTTAGTGGAAGGATCCTTGTTACTTTTAGAATTCTGTAAGACAAAACAAATTTGGTATTTTACTTAGTTTTTGTGTCTCTGTTTTACTCCCACAACACATTTGCATAATCAACAATTTCCAACTCTTCTGGAATTTTTAAATATAGCACTTCTGGTGCCATATGTGTATGGTGTCCGTTCAATAATCTCTCTTGTTCTGAAAATTGAGTAATAGTAAACTCTTGGTTGAATTGAGCAAAGTGCCGTTCAACCACTTCAGCTCGCATAAGCTCAAGCGTACTACCATCAAGTTCTAAATCAACCCTACTTACAACTTCGGAAATATCAATGTTCCCTGCTGTGGATACACCTGTATAGTAGTACACTTCAATTGTACTGTCGTTCGTTGACTTTCGCTCCGTTACGACCGAGACAGAAATAGGATTACTATATTTAGTTCTTAAATGAAGCTTCGGTTGATCATAGTCAAATACCCATTCTTCCATTTTTATACTACCCTCTAGTGAGTCTAATTCACCCTCTAGGGCAGCATTATGAAAATCGTTATAGAACTGATTCATCTCAGATTGAGAAATGTCTGGTACGTTAACTTCATCAGCCTTTGGAATCAATTGATAGATAAAGACAGAAGCAATTAATATCAGCGCATACCCTACAATAAACCACTTTGTACTATTCCCAGAAAACCATTGTGACTGTCTTGTCCCCGATCCTTTTACGACGCCTGCAATTACAATTGCAATGATCACTAATAGGGTAATACTCATTATCATTGTCTAACCTCCAATCGATTTAATAGAAGGAACGAACTTACGAAAAACATCCCGGTAAGAACGATGATTTTACAAATGAAAATAAATAAGGATGTTTCGCTAAATAAAAATTCATTAATCCAAACAATCACATTTCCTACACCAGACTGGTCTCCAATAAATAAAGCCCCAAAGACGATTGCTGGTACCGAAACAGCGAAGAATCTGTGAAGCTGAACAAGCGTTCCGATGAAATAACCAGCTGAACTAAACAGAATCACATACATAATTGTTGCAATCGTGCCTACGATAAACTCACCTGGTGCAGTCTGATAAACACCTCCTGCTAGCGCTATATCAATAAAAAAGAAGTAAATAATGTTCTTCAATAAAAAACTCGATAACATCGCTGAAATTCCTGCAGCAGCACATGCAAATAGGAGAAAAAGAACCGTAGAAAGACTACTACTTAGACGATTGGTCACAAAAGAAAAATCATCATATCGATATGCTCTTGTTGTCAGCATAATCGCTGTAATAAAAGCCCATAGGAACGTAAAAGTGATCACCATATTCGCTGAATAACGACTAACCGTAACAGAAAAGCTATCCGAGCCACTACCGTACGAGCTGACACCATTAAAGGAAAAAACAATCGCAATGAGCTGCAGGATCATTAATGATACAAACACACCTAAATACGCTTTTATTTTATAGCGAAACTGCCTTGTGACCACAGTCGCAAAGTTAACCTCATTTAAAGACATCATCAATCCCTCCTTTTGTTTTGTTCGTTAGGTACACATATAAATCGCTCGAAGCAACAGGGGAAACTTCAACCCCTTTTACCTTTGCTTCATGAAGGTCCGCTTCTGTGTAGTCATTTTCCACAACCACATACGTCCGTTCGATCCCATTTTCTTCTAAATGGTACACTTCCTTATCCGAGATTAATTGATTTACGATACTTATATCTCCACTAAACCCAATCGCCATTTCTTTAAAATCCGTTAATGGCAAGTGGAAAAGGGTTTTCCCTCCTTTAATAATAAGAACATCTTCTAAGAGATCTTCCACTTCATGTAAGTGATGACTCGATAACAAAATCGTTCTCGGATAAGCGATATAATCTTTAAGTAAAGCACGATAGAAGTCTTTCCGTACAGCTTCATCCATGCCAATTGTCGGCTCATCGAATATCGTAACTGCACAACGAGCCGCTAAGCCTATAATCATGTTGAAGGTGCTTTTCATTCCTTTTGAAAGGTTGTTGTGACGCTGCTTAGGATGAAAAGAAAAATAGTTAAATAGCCGCTTTGCAAGTTCCCTATCCCAATTTTGATAAAAACTACCAGCTTGTTCTAATATTTCGCTTAAAGTTAACGATGTTGGAAAGCTCATTTGATCATCTACAAAGATCGAATTGGCTGACACCTTTAAATTATCAAATGGACGCTCGGACAAAACTTGCACTTCTCCTGATGTTTCTTTCAGAAATCCAGCAAGTATTTTTAACATCGTTGATTTTCCGGCTCCGTTTCGCCCAATTACACCGGTTATCTTGTTTTCTTCAATCGCAAATGATACACCTTTTAACGCCGCCATGTTCCGATATACTTTTGTGACATCCTTGCACTCAATTACACCCATTATACTTCCCCCTTACGCTTCATTGATTTTATCATGTCGATTAATTCTTCTTCATCTACATCAAGGTATTCAGCCTCCATAACTAGCTCAAAAATGAGTTTCTTTAGCGTGTGATTTTTTCGCTTGTTTTTGATCCTCTCTCTCGCATCTTCAGCTACAAACATACCTAGCCCTCTTTTTTTAAAAAGAATATTCTCTTCTACAAGTAAGGTCAGACCTTTACCGGCTGTAGCAGGATTAATATTAAACTTGTCAGCAAGTTGATATTGAGAATAAACTTTTTGATCCGTTATAAAATTACCGCGTAAAATCTCAGCCTCGATCCATTCAGAAATTTGCACATAAATCGGTTTTGAACTTTCTGAATCTAAAATCAAATCTTCCCCTCCTCTCAGGAGCAGTGCATTAGTGTTGTAATGTAGTATATAATATGATCCAATGTTTTACAAGATGTCGATTAGTACAGAATAATCTTAAATTTGTGTATAGAAAAAGACAAAAGGGATATGGTGGTAATAATATTCGAATAGAAAGGAGGGGCATTTGTTGGAGATTTGGCATGGTACAGACGACTTACCTATATATGGATTTATCATAAGAGCAACAATTATATATGTTTATATTTTTATGGTGGTAAAAATATTAGGTCAACGCTCAATGGTTTCTTTTCATCCCATTGACTTTATTTTTGCAGTTATTATAGGGGATGTGGTCGGAGAACCATTATCAAGTGGGGACATTGCGCTTGGCGGACCATTGGCTGCAGCTTCATTCATTGCTGGATTACACTTATCCTTATCTTACTTAGCACTTAAGAATACAAGAATTAGACGTATTGTAGAGGCTGAACCAATTATTATTATTAATAAAGGACATATCTTAGTAGACGAGATGCGTAAAGCCAAAGTTACAGTTGAATCACTGATGATGGACTTGCGACTAAACCAAGCAAGTGATTTAACAGAAATTGATTACGCCATCTTAGAACCTAATGGACAGATTAGTGTTATAAAGAAATCTAAATATGACTCATTAACCCCTAATGATTTTATGAAAGATTCACCAGAGAAAGGATATCCCTCGGTACTGATATTAGAAGGAAAGGTCAATTATTCAAATTTAAAAAAATTGAATCTTACCACTGAATGGTTACAGGAACAAGTTGAAAGGCATGGTTTTGATAGCATTAAAGAGATATTCTTACTAATGGTTAATGAAAGAAGCGATCGGATTTTTTTAAGTGGGTATACGAAGAAAGATATTAGTTAGAGTTATAAATGGAGATTGAGCAGATTCAGCTAAGAATAGAAACTAGCAATGAACTAGCATCAATATGATGATGTGAATATAACAACAAAGAAATAAGCAACCGAAATTATAATAGCTATCGGTTGCTACTGTAGTGTTATTTATCTTTAGACAATACAATGCTTATCTTTAGACAACTAAGGTTAGATCGTTTTTTTCAATTTAGCGTTTTTATTCATGTTACCATGAAAGCCATTATATTTCTTGTTTACTTCTTCTATTTTTTTCTTTAACTTCTCCTCGTCTAAATCTGGTTCTACGTAATCTTCATAGATGACTTTCCTTTGCCATTCAGTCCACTTTTTGTCCATTTTTTTATACATCTTTTCATTCACCTCTGTCATATGCTCTAAATTATGTTACGGAATACATAAAGCCCAAATAAAAAAGCAGAATATTCCAAATGTTATTCACACAGTAATCTTATAGGCCTGCTTACTTTTCTAACGAAACGATCGAAATAAATTGTTCTACTTGTATTTTAATTTTGTAAATCGATCTTATCAATACGGATAAAAGATAGGATTCATATCGAAATGATATGAAATAGTGACAAAAAAGGGGGAATAAAGGTGTTTTTGCCTTGAGACCCCCCTCTTTTTGTAAAACTACACCCAAGAACCACTACAACATGAGGCGTATCCCCACAACTTCCCACGTGATAAAACCATGAAGTACTACTGTTGAACAAATAAACCTGTTAACCCCCATGAACTAGCACCTAGCATAACTAATAAATAAGCCTTGAATCTTGACAACGTAAATCACCTTCAAATTAATTTCTCGTTTGTTTTATTCGTACTAGATTTTGTCTTTCTTCACAGCGTATCTCTCTCTTTAAAAAAGCCTGTGAGAAATTCATAGAATAACTTTTCGGTAGGTAATAATTGTCGTTCACTTGGTATGAGAATTCCCACTGTACGAGTTACAGCTGGCTTAATAACAGGTATTTTCACGGTTGCATGAGGCACACTGTCAACTAATGTAATTTCGGGTATTAACGTAATACCTAGACCTGCCGATACCAAACCCTTTAGCGCATCAATATCATCTCCTTCGAATAATATCTTTGGATTAAACCCTGAGTGCGAACAAGCTTCTACTATAAGATCTCTCAAAACAAAACCTTTTGGTAATAAAATAAATGGCTCTTCTTGTAATTCATTTAACGTTAATGATTGTCTATTAGCTAATGGGTGATTTTGAGGCAATAGCGCAACAACACTTTCTGTAAAAAGAATTTTGCTCTTTACCTTTTTGTTTTCCTCTGGTATCGGACCAATCATTGCCATATTAAAATCTCCATTAATAACACCAAAAATTAAATTACGGTATGTAGCTTGTTTAAGCTGAAATTTTGCTTTGGGATACATCTCTCGAAAAGCAACAATTGCACTAGGGAGTGTATATGCTGCCATACTAATAGGATATGCAATACGAATCGTCCCTTGCTCTGGGTCTAAGTACTCTTCCACTTCTATACGTGCATTATCAATGACATTCATTGCTTGCTTCATTCTCTCTAGAAACATTTTCCCAATTGGTGTTACCTTTACTCTTCTTCCTTCTCTTATAAATAAATCAACTCCTAATTCTGATTCTAAATTTGATATTTGTCGACTAACAGCTGATTGTGCAACATGTAGAGCATCTGCTGCCTCTGTAACATGCTCTCGCTTTGCAACTTCCATAAAATACCTAATTTGTCTCAATTCCATATTTAGTCCCTCACTATTCATCTCATTTCGGCATGAAGTTTATCTCTTTTCTATATTGTTCAGAACATTTATAAATTATAAGATATACCATAACAGAAAATTTAACAAACAATCGTAAAGTAATTTGTAATTGCTTTATGTTATTGTAATATAAATTTATTTTTAAAGCCTGGGGGTAAAACATGTCTACATTAATACAGCACCAGAATCAAGAAACACAATTCGCAAAATGTTACGTCGACGATGTTTATAACTTAGTAAAAAAGCGTAATCCAAACGAAAGCGAATTTCATCAAGCAGTAAAGGAAGTTTTTGACTCTTTAGTTCCAGTACTTGCTTCTAATCCAAAGTACATTGAACATGGAATACTAGAAAGAATGGTAGAACCAGAACGCGTCATAAGTTTTCAAGTCCCTTGGGTTGATGATCAAGGCATGGTACAAGTAAACCGAGGGTTTCGTGTCCAATTTAATAGTGCAATTGGTCCGTACAAAGGTGGTCTCCGTTTCCATCCATCAGTAAATGCAAGTATTGTTAAATTTCTTGGATTTGAGCAAATTTTCAAAAATTCCTTAACTGGTCAGCCAATTGGCGGTGGAAAAGGTGGATCTGACTTCAATCCAAAAGGAAAATCTGACAAAGAAATTATGCGCTTTACTCAAAGCTTCATGAGTGAACTCTCAAAATACATTGGTCCGGACGTTGATGTACCTGCTGGAGATATCGGGGTAGGTGCTAGAGAAATTGGATATATGTTTGGTCAATATAAAAAGATACGTGGTGGTTTTCAAGCTGGTGTCTTAACAGGGAAAGGTTTAGCTTATGGTGGTAGTTTGGGCAGAAAAGAAGCAACTGGTTATGGAACGGTTTATTTTGTTGAAGAAATGCTAAAAGACAAAGGATTTAGCTTCAAAGGAAGCACAGTTGTCATATCAGGTTCTGGTAATGTATCTATCTACGCTATCGAAAAAGCGCAACAGCTTGGCGGGTATGTAGTAGCTTGTAGTGATTCAAGTGGATATATTTTTGATCCTCAAGGTATTAATGTTGATACTGTTAAACAATTAAAAGAGGTTGAAGGTAAACGAATTAGTGAGTACGTACAAGAACACCCTCACGCACAGTATTATCCAGGATGCTCAGGTATTTGGTCGATTCCTTGTGATATTGCTTTACCGTGTGCCACACAAAATGAAATCGATGAAATAGCTGCTAACTTATTAGTATCCAATGGAGTAATAGCTGTTGGTGAAGGTGCTAATATGCCTTCAACGTTAAACGCAATAGATATATTCCATGCTAACAAAGTACTTTTCGGTCCAGCTAAAGCTGTAAATGCTGGTGGAGTTGCTGTGTCAGCATTAGAAATGGCGCAAAATAGTATGAGACTTTCTTGGACACTTGAAGAAGTTGATGCGAAGCTCCAAGACATAATGAAAAACATTTATAGAAACAGCATTGAAGCTGCACAAGAGTACAATGCTCCTGGAAACCTTGTTGTCGGTGCAAATATTGCTGGTTTTAAGAAGGTTGCTGATTCCATGATTTCACAGGGAGTTATCTAATTTCACAAAAATAGGACTTACACTAGTAAGCCCTATTTTTTATGAATCAATTTAGTCTTTTCAAAATTTCTCGACAATACATTTCTACCTACAAAATATAATATGAAAAAGGGAATCATTCCAATTAAACTTGGAATTTCCAATATAGTTTCTTCGACCATGTTAAAGGTTTAACTTTTTCAGAGGAGTGATTGCAGTGAAAAGGCATGAACATGTTCGTATGGGTACCCGTTCCGTTTGGGCTGGAGAGAAAGAATATCTTGTACATGGGGCGACACAAGTACCCGTTGTCCACAGCGTATCATTTGGGTATGATGACATTGATCACTGGTTCCAAGTTGCTACTGGTAAAAAGCCTGGTCATATATATGGAAGAAACACGAATCCCACGGTTCAAGCTTTTGAAGACAAGGTGAAAAATCTAGAAAATGCCAAAGCGGTCACTAGTTTTTCAACAGGTATGGCTGCTAATAGTAACTCTTTGGCTACAGTACTATCACCTGGAGACCGTCTTGTTTCTATTAAAGACACGTATGGTGGAACAAATAAAATCTTTTCAGAATTCCTTCCTAAACTCAATGTAGACGTCACACTTTGTGAAACTGGCAATCACGAAATCCTTGAAGCCGAAGTGAAAAAAGGCTGCAAAATTCTTTACTTAGAGACCCCTACAAATCCGACCGTAAAAATTACAGACATCGAACGAATGGTCAAAGTCGCTCACAAAGTTGGTGCCCTTGTCTTTGTCGATAATACATTCGCTACTCCTCTCCTCCAAAATCCTTTGGAGTTTGGAGCTGACTTAGTCATCCATAGTGCAACTAAATTCTTAGGTGGCCACGCTGATGCACTAGGAGGTGTCGTTTGTAGTAATGATGAGAAACTCAAAGAAAGAATTTTTCATTATCGTGAAATTAACGGTGCTAGCCTTGATCCTATGGCCGCTTATTTGCTATTACGCGGGATGAAAACGCTCCATTTAAGAATCAATCAGCAATGTCAGAGTGCCGAGAAAATTGCTCGCTTTTTACAGAAGCACGAGAAAGTAGATGCAGTATTTTATCCTGGATTAGAAACCCATCCTAACCATGAAATTGCAAAAAAGCAAATGCGTGGCTTCGGTGGTATGTTAAGCTTTGCTGTTAAAGGTGAATTGGAGTCGGTTCGCGAATTTTTACCTAAATTGAAATTTGCAAATAGAGCAGCTAACCTTGGGGCAGTTGAAACAACTGTAGGTCCAGCTCGTACAACGAGTCATATAGAAAACACACCAGAAGAGCGCGCTGCATTAGGAATTCCAGAGGGGCTTGTTCGCTACTCGGTAGGGATTGAGGATGTTGATGATTTGATTGATGACCTAAAGTCTGCATTAAGCTCAATTAAAATAACAAATAAAATAGCAGAAATCAAAAAAGGGGGGTACTGACGAAATCCTGTACCGTTAGTTAAAAGCGCTCCTGCTGCAGGAGCGTTACCCTTTATAGTTATGACTGAAAAATAATTGCTGCTAATTTCACCATTTTTCCATAAAGCCTCCTTCCTATCAAATTCACCTCAATAATTAAATTTTTAACCTGAACTGTTGTCGAATAAAAAATACTTACCCCTGTAATATCTAAACTAGACACCCGATCAATTTGCAATAAACTAGGGTTAAAAGGAAATCGCAATTTAACTGTCCTATCAGTACAATAACTACAATAATAAAAAGCGCTAACCCTTTATTGGATTAACGCAGTCTCTAACTCAATAAAAGGACTTTTAAGCCTGATAATTTACCGAGACTAAGTTTAATATTTTCTAATGTATAAGTTACAAGAGTTAAAATTAGGAGTGGATTACCATCTACTCCCCCATTCTACTTGAAAATTTCTTTATGCTCTTCTTTTATAGTATTTAGTGTGTCATTAATGGATTGGCGATCAACATCTAGCCGATAACTACAAACTCTCTGTAATAGATCTGCTTTACCGTAGCCATGAAAAATGTATATGATTTCTTCCGTTCCCTGATTTCTTTCTTCCACTCTGTTCTCCTTAAGCAAAGCCTCAATGTTTTCAAATTTCTCATAGACAACATAGTAATTCACTTTTGTTTCATCGACAAAATACTGTTTTGACTCAATTAAATTATGAATTTCCATTCATAATCCACCTCTCTATTATTAGGAGTATACTACAATAAAAAATTACCATAGAGAGTAACTTGAGTATAGTTTACATAAATAAATTGATTATTTTTTATTTAAAATCATATTGTTCATTTTTTTCACATAATAAAAAACTGAGTAATTCAAACTTAAACAGAAACAGTTGGTTCAAGTACAGTTAATGTATTATCTATTGTATTGAGGTTTACAGATGCACCTATTGGAATAGCAGCTTTATAAATTCCATGTCCTGTAGCAAGGTTGACCATCAGAGGTTTTCCTAAGGGGACTAACCAATCTCTGATTAAATCTATATATGTCGTGCCATAAGACACAGGACAATTGGTGCATTCCCCCATAATAATACCAATACAATCTTGGAATTTTCCTGACATCGATAGCTGAGTAAAGTAGCGATAAATCATTGTCGTAGGAGAATTGATTTCTTCTAAGAAAAGTATTTTACCTTTTGTATCAAATTCATATGGTGTACCCAGTGTATTAATGAGCGAAGTCATATTTCCACCTACTATGGGACCCGTTACATTACCTTGAACTAAACTCATCAGTGGCATATTGGGTGGATTTTGAATAGATCTAGGAGAAAGTAATGTAGAATTAGCTTGAAAGAATTGATTATAATTATAAGATGGAGTATCTGCTCTAAAATCAACAAGCATTAAGCTATGAAAGGTAATTAAATTACTAAATTGATTCAAAATATTAAGTAGTACTGTAATGTCACTATAACCGGAAATTATTTTAGGGTTATCTCTTATTACAGCGTAGTCTAGATATGGAAGAATGGTCTGAACCCCAGTCCCTCCACGTGTTGTGAGTATCATTTTGACACCTGGATCTGTAAACATGTTCATCACATCTTCAGCTCTTTGTTCTGCCGTTGTAGCGACGATGCCCTCAAATGAATAAACGTTCCTGCCAAAAGCAATATTAAAACCCATATCCCTAATTGTTTGAACTCTAGTATTTATGATATTAGCATCAAGAGGGCTGCCAGCTGTAACCAATCCAATCGTATCTCCTCTTTGTAACAATGGTGGTCTTATAGCCATTTTACTCCTCCCTTGTCTTCACTTTTCTGAAACGGCTAGAGTTATTAATGTGCGTATATATAAATGTATGAAAACATATTTATTTTATAAACATTTTTTTCTAATGGACCCATAAGATAACTTATGAACAGTGTATCACTAGATAGGATGACTTGCATGCGATCATATACATCACGTGTTACATCATTAGGCTGTGCAGTAAACGATCCGTTCTTCCCCTTTTGTCCACTGCTCATACAAACCGCCATCTCAAATACTTTTTTATTTTCCATGATAAAACAATAAGGCTGCTTTTGATCAGCCGTCTTTTTCCATTCAAAAAGTTACTTCATTAGCATCGCATCCAAATATGAGGTTTATTATGATATTAGCTTTATCTCCTCCGGGGTATTAATATGTTCAAACACCGGAATAATTTCTGTGATTATTTCATCTTTAAATACTTGTTTTAGCTGGCTTTTCTTTTGTTTGGCTATTTTTAATTGATTAAAATTATTAAAGAAAATAAAGGACTGATTCTTAAATTGCTGACCTTGTTTAATTGTTGGGTTATGCAAATCAAAAAACAAATCTAATAATTCATTATAGGATACTTTCCAAGGGTCAAACCATATTTCTACTATATCTACATTTGTTCCTTTTAATTGTCTAATTTGAACATACTCAATACCACGAAAATCTGTAATAAAAGCCTGTTGACTGAAAAATTCACTTGCACCAAACACTGCTCTTTCCATTAATGATCGCTCCTTTTGAGCGATAAGCCTTCTTTCCATTAAAAAAACCTCTCTTTTTTGAAAGAGAGGTTAGTATTAATAAATACATTTCTCTCATCTTTCAAAGGTTACACCTTTGCAGGAATTAGCACCGTTCAAGTTAATATTTAAACTTGATGGTTGCCGGGTTTCATAGGGCCTGTCCCTCTACCACTCTGGATAAGAAGTTTATCGCTATTTATTTTTTATGTTTATTAGTGTTACTTTTAATAATATCAATCTCTAATTCAAAATTCAACTAATACTTTTAAATATATTAAAAAACTTTCATCCTCTTATTAAGAAATGCTCCTAAGTAGGGATCTCAATACCCCTTCGTTGTTATTATTTTTCAATAAATTTATCAACCATCGCTTTATCATTGCCTATAAAATAAGTTGTAAACGTAGTTAATTAATATCGTCGTAATTTGGTCTTCAAAGGGATAAGGTAGGTTCGGCTCCTTTTACTCTTGCTCCTAATATAATGACATAATCAATGCCTCGCTCAAGTTTGAAATGACTGTAATGTATGATTTGAACATGTAAAAAACATACATAAATAAATAAAATAAAACTGGAAATCAGTATTATGATTAGGCTCTTTTTCCCCCATATCCCTATTCCCTTTCTATAAGGTCTCAACAAACAAAAAGAGTTGCCATACTGAACTGACAACTCTTTTTGTTTTACTGTAACTGTTCTAATTCTTGTTCTAAAAATACCATTAATTCTTGAATCATCGAATCTGAGAAATCAAAGCGAATTCCTGCCGCCTCATATACTTCAGGTAAAGATTTCGATGAACCGAGAGCCAATGCTTTTTTATAATTTTCAAGTGCTTGTTCTGGATTTTCCCGGTATTGTTTGTACATTTGGACTGCTCCTAGTTGGGCAATCACATATTCTATATAATAAAATGGCACCTCAAAAATATGAAGAACACGCAACCAAGCTGTTTGTTGCCATTTCTCATAACCATTCCAATTTACCACATTCGAGTCTATATTTAGCATCAGTTCTTTGTACTTTCTATCGCGTTCATCAGATGTATGATCTGGATTTTCATACATCCAATGCTGGAACTGATCAATGATCATCCCAAGAGGAAGAAAATCGATTATTCCTTTTAACTGCTCTTTCTTTGCACGTATAAGATCTGCCTCATCTTTATAAAAGAGATTCCACTGGTCCATAGTCAAAAGTTCCATTGACATACTTGCTAATTCTGCTGATTCCATTGGTGTCTCACGATAGTCTCCAATTGGTTGCTTTCTCATTAAGTCATTATGAATACAATGCCCCATTTCGTGAAGCAAAGTAATCATATCATCTTGTGTCTTGGATGCATTCATAAAAATAAACGAAAGCTGTGATACAGGGAGATTAGAACAAAAACCGCCAGGCGCTTTGCCTTTTCGACTATTTAAATCAAGCATCCCACGTTCATCCATCGTTGTTAGAAGCTCAGCAAACCGTGGATCAAGGTTTCCAAGGATAACCTTCGACTTTTCAATAAGCTCCTCAGTTGTTGTAAAAGGTTGTAATGGCTTTTGCTCTTGTGGAACACCTTGTCTATCCCATGGTCTATACGTGTCAACACCTAGTTCAGTCTTATGCTGTTTCTGTAATTTTTCTTTGAGCGGTTTGACATACTTACGAATTGATACTGCTAAGTTTTTACAGTCCTGTGGCGTATAATCAAAGCGCTCATATTTTTTAAACATATAATCCCTGTAATTCGTTAACCCTGTGTTTTGAGCTTTTTGATGACGTAACACAATAAGCTCATTCATAATTTGTTGCAGCTCTGCTTCCTTGGAGAGGATGGCTTCAGAAATTAAAGTAAGAGCTTGTTGTCTCGTATTACGATCAGGGTCTTGTATGTATGGAGAAAGTTCACTTAATGTCAGTTCTTCATTACCCCATTGAACGGTTAATCCTCCTGTATGTTCAAAATAATTCGTTGCAAGCGCATCTTCTTTTACTTCTAAGTCAATATTTTCTAATCTGAAAATTTCTTTTGCATTTTGTTTTCTTTTAATCAACTGTTCATACAAAATAGGGTCTAATTGGCCGTTTGCCTTAGAAGATAAAAATGCCTCATCAAATAAAGAATTATATTTCTTAAAAAGGGGGTCAATGACACTTTGGTCATGCTCAAAAATCTCTTTTGCCTTTTTAGAGTCACTTTGACATTGAAAGTCGATGTAATGCCCAGACATTGCTTCCTCAATGGCATCAAATAGCTCTGACTGTTTTTTAAGCCATGATTCTAATTCCTCTACATTGTCCGTAGATTCCTGTAACAACGCATCAAACATCTCCGCTATTTTCTTAGGTTCATTAAAGTTCAGTTTCTCTACATAAAATGTTGACATGAATCGTCCTCCTTTTCAGGTAAGCTCATCGTACCAGAATACAATGTAATAATAAATACAAAATTATCCAAACAAAAAAGGCAGCCTCGACTAAGTCGAAGCCACCTTACACAATTTATTATTTTTCCATCCAGTTTGTGTGGAATGTTCCTTCTTTATCAACACGTTGATACGTATGAGCACCAAAGTAATCTCTTTGCGCTTGTAGAAGGTTAGCCGGAAGTGTTTCTGTACGATAGCTGTCAAAGTATGCTAACGCACTTGCAAGACCTGGAACAGGAATTCCAAGCTTAACAGCTGTAGCCACTACGTCACGAGCAGCTTCTTGGTAGCCTTCTACGATTTCTTTGAAGTAAGGATCTAGTAATAGGTTCGTTAAATTTGTGTCACGATCGTAAGCTTCTTTAATGTTTTGAAGGAAACGAGCTCGGATGATACATCCACCTCTAAAGATCATAGAGATATTTCCTAAGTTTAAGTTCCAATCATACTCTTCAGAAGCTACTTTCATTTGAGCAAACCCTTGAGCATAAGAACAAATTTTGCTTAAGTACAATGCTTTACGGATTTTTTCAACAAATTCTTTTTTATCGCCTTCAAACGTAGTGTTCGGTCCGCTTAGAATTTTGCTTGCTTTCACACGCTCTTCTTTCATCGCTGAAATAAAACGAGAGAAAACAGATTCTGTAATGATCGATAAAGGTACACCTAAATCAAGCGCACTTTGGCTTGTCCATTTTCCAGTCCCTTTTTGGCCAGCTGTATCTAAAATAACATCAACCATAGGCTTTCCAGTTTCATCGTCCACCTTAGTGAAGATGTCTTTTGTGATCTCAATTAGGTAACTATCAAGTTCGCCTTCATTCCACTCTTTAAATGTTTCATGTAATTCCTGTGCACTTAGTCCAAGAACATCTTTCATAAGGTGGTAAGACTCACAAATTAACTGCATATCACCATATTCAATTCCGTTATGAACCATTTTTACATAGTGCCCAGCACCATCTGGACCGATGTATGTGCAACAAGCATCTCCGCCAACTTTTGCAGAAATATCCTTGAAGATAGGCTCTACAAGATCATATGCTTCTTTTTGCCCACCTGGCATAATAGAAGGCCCTTTAAGCGCTCCTTCTTCACCACCAGATACCCCTGTTCCAATGAAATGAACGCCTGACTCAGCAAGCTCTTTGTTTCTACGACGAGTATCTTCAAAGAACGTGTTTCCACCATCAATTAAAATGTCGCCTTTTTCTAAGTGTGGCAAAAGCTGCTCAATTGTTGCATCTGTAGCAAAGCCAGCTTGTACCATTAATAAAATTTTTCTTGGTGTTTCTAGTGAAGCAACAAATTCTTCAATACTATATGTACCAACGACATTCTTACCTTCTGCTTCTTTCAACATAGTCTCCGTTTTTTCAGAAGATCTGTTAAATACAGAAACACTATACCCTCTGCTTTCAATGTTAAGCGCTAGGTTACGACCCATTACTGCAAGTCCAATGACTCCAACTTGTTGTTTGCTCATTTCTACCACTCCTAATATTTTCTGTCTTTAGTGTGCTCGAACTATTCCCATAACATTACATGTTATTTTCTCACAACAAATATTGTTTTGGGAAAAGTTTTTTTTGAATTCTCTATCTATATTACTACCACTACACCTTATGCGCAAACATTTCTTATTGATTTAGTCGAATTTTAGGGATAGTAGCCTTAATTTTCTGATTTCACTAATAAATATAGCTTGCTTGCATATGATGGATATTATACCAAGTAAATGTAGGTGATCATTTGAAACGACAAGAAAGGTTACACTACAAATTTCAAAATTTGCAAGAAAAAAACATGTCGTTTGAACAAGTCTTTAAGCGAATTATTAAATTTATAAAATTAAATCCACGTGGCAATTATCGACTGATGGTTGGAACGGATTCACAAGTTCATGCACGATGCACGGTTTTTATAACTGGAATCGTGATTCAAAATACTGGGAAAGGTGCTTGGGCTTGCATCCGAAAAATCACGATACCTAAGCCAATGCGTCATTTGCATGAACGAATATCGTTAGAAACCACATTAACAGAAGAGATTGTCTCTATGTTTACAGATTCAAAAAAGAACAAAATGATTGATATTGTCTTACCATATGTATACCAAGGAGCTACATTTTCAATTGAAGGACACATCGATATCGGTTCAGGGAAACGCAATAAAACACGAGAATATGTAAAAGAAATGGTGGCCCGGTTGGAAACAATGGGTGTTGAACCTAAAATTAAACCAGATGCCTTTGTAGCCTCTAGTTATGCGAATAGATACACAAAAAAAGTAGGCAAATAATACTTTAGATTACTCTTCTCCCGCTACTAAAAAAGTACCAGCAATCGTAGGAACTGCCCTACCTCCAACTTTAATGGTTGGCTTGTCATCATCGATATGGATGATAATGTCAATCTTCCCTGGCCTTCCAACTGCATGCCCTTGAGCAATACAAAAGACATGATCTACTTTTGAATTTAAGATTCCTTCGAGTACTAAATAACCAGCTAATGCCCCATTTGCTGAACCTGTAACAGGATCTTCATGAATTCCTACAGCAGGAGCAAAGTCACGTGTATATATCAAGCAATTTTCTTCTTGACTATCAAATGTAAATAGATGAGTCGTACAGATATTATGGATTTCGTTATGCTTTTTCAATTTGAGAATCTGCGGTACAGCTTGGTCAATGGCTTCACGTGTTTTGACAGGTATGAGTAGGTGCCAATTCCCAGTATACCCAAGTCTAACCGGATAATTTGTATCAATATCATCCTTAGTTAAACCGATATAGCTTGCTAACTCAGCTAGGTCTGTCTCTATCTTTTTTATTTTTGGTTCTACCTGTTTCATAATAACAGCATGTAATGCGCCTTGCTTTGTTACGAATTCAACCGGAACATGACCAATGTTTGTCTCAAACGTGATCATGTTCTTTTTTTCTGCCCAATCATATACCGTACCAAGTAACCAAGCTGATGCAACGGTGGCATGCCCACAAAAATCAATCTCACTGCTCGGCGTAAAATATCGAATACGAAAATCTGTATTTGTACTTTTTGAAGGTATGAGAAAAGCTGTCTCCGACAAATTAAGTTCTTTTGCGATCGATTGCATTTCGAAAGAGTCAATTGATTCTGCGTTTGGTACAACCCCAGCAGGATTTCCTCCAAACGGTTGATCCGTAAACGCATCAACATGATACACTTTAATGCCTTTCATTCACTATCACTCCAATGTAGTTCTTTGTATTTCTATCATAGAAGAGTTAGATGTTGCTATCTAGTACTTAAGCCTTTTTATTTTAACGTTTAGTAAATATTACCCCGCTACTCGCTAACAGAAGCTACCGAATAATGAGGTTATCCTTGAGATTTTTCTACCTTTAATTGTTTATTTTGTACTTTATTCGCCCTTCTTGACTTAACCCAATTTACGATAACTAGTATGAATACGATTGAAAGCCCTATTATACTAGACTGCCAAACATGTTCCGATATCCATTGAAAAATTAGACCAAACCGAGGAATTACCCATAAGAAACTTAAAAACAATGAAAATACAAGGATTTTTAAAAGATCTGACACTTAGATTCTCCTCTCAAAGTTTGTCCTCATACCACATATATGATAAAACCTGAGTTTCATGCTAGGAATTTCTTTCAATCCTGTTGAAAACCACAGAAGTTGTTTTCTACCTAAAGAATAACGGTAACTCTCCAGATAAGATTGAACTCGGCCTTGGTCTAACAGCCATGAAGGAACGTGTAGATGAGTTAAGCGGAACGTTAGAAATTGATACGACTGATGGCTTTACCATCCAAATCACTTTACCAAATTGATAAAACATCCAGGACTGTCCATTTCTAGCATTAGTAATTTAAGCCTATTTCCCACTCATATAGATCATGGTATGATTTGGCTACTTACGAAGAGGTGAAAACATGAAATATGTTATTCTTTTAGTTTCATCAATGTTTTACTTGCTTTTGCACACCTCTTTTCAAGTTGAAAAGACCTTTGCGGAAAAAAGCTACGATCCTGACGGAGTAATTGAAACTAGTCAGTTACACGACTTTCAAGAATTGAAAATACAAAGTATTAAACCTGCGTCACTTACGTTGCTCATTTGTTTAATTTTTTTGCCGAAACTAGCAACCTCTGAAAATCAGTATGTAACATCAATAAAACATTTCTTGTTAGCTGTATTTTATAAGTCGAATTATTTTCAAAACAACATTTATTCCGCATAAATCCCTTGTTGAAAGGAGGAATCAATGTGTTTTGGATTCGTCTAATTGCAGTTGCTTTGTTCTCGGCGAGTGCACTGAGTATTTTGTTATATCAAGGAATTGAATTTGCGCAAGCTATGTTGTATTTGTGGAAAAATAAAGCTTAGTCAAGAGAAAAAGGGGTGTCTCAAAAGGTTTTGACCTTTTGAGACACCCCTATTATAACTTAAAATGGTCCCCATGTAATTGCATGAGCAACTAACAAAAATGCACATCCTATTAAAAACCAAACGATCAATAATGGAAAAATAAATTTAGCCCATTTACCGTAGGAAATTCCAACTGCAGCAATCGTCGCCATAAAGTATCCTGAAGTCGGGAATATAATATTCGATAGTCCATCTCCGACTTGGAAAGCCAAAATAGCAGTCTGTCTTGTCGTTCCTACAATATCTGCTAATGGGATCATAATCGGCATCGTAATTAATGCTTGGCCACTACCAGAAGGTACAAAGAAATTAAACAAACCTTGGGTTGCCAGCATCCCTAATACTGTGATGGATGATGGTAAACTACTAACTACATGTGATAACCCATAGATGATCGTATCAATGATTTGACTTTCTTCCATAACAACTGCAACACCTCGGGCAACACCGATAATCATTGCACCAAGTAAAACATCCCTGAACCCTTTGTTAAAAGATTCACTAATTTGGTTTCCAGACATTCCTGCAACAACCCCTACAATGACTCCCATTGCAAGGAAATACCCAGCTAATTTTATGAAGTCCCATTGATGTGTCAATACTCCATAAATCATACCAACAAACATCAAAATCACGACAATCCCCGCAACCTTTTGTCTTGTTGTAATTTCATAGTTCTTCTCTTCATAAATGTGCTGAGAAGCTGTCTCTTTTAAACTTTGTTTAACTAAGTGTGGGTTCTGTTCTAACTTCTTAGCATATCGAATTAAAAATATTACACCTGAAGCAATAATAGCCATTAATAATAAAAATCTATAACCCGCACCTGAATAAATAGGTAATTCGGCTATTTGATGAGATAATCCAACAGTACCCGGATTCGTTAGTGCCGCTAAAAAACCCCCAGTTGTAGAAATCAAAGCTACTCCAGCGGCCATCATCTTGTCATAGCCTAGCTTAATCATTAAAGGAATTAAAATAGGGACATACACTAAAGCTAACTCTGGTGTACCAATAAAAGCGGTTATTACCGAAAATGTAACTAATAAAACCGGAATAATTAATACTTTTCTACTGATAAACGTTCTCGTTAATCGATCCACGCCAAAATGTATAATTCCTGTGTCTTTTAATACCATAAATGCTCCACCTATCATAAAGGTGAAAAACACGACTGAGCTAGCACTCACCATCCCTTGAGGAATAGCTGTTAGAAAATCCATCAATCCGATCGGTGTTGAATCAATGAATGTAAAAACATCTGGATTAATCATCATCCTCCCCATTGGGCCTTCGATTCGTTCATACTCTCCAGCGGGGATGAAATAGGACGCAATACTCATCACAGCTACAAAAATCAATAGAATAACGTAAATGTGAGGAAAAGCAAACTTCTTCTTTTTCGGGTGTTCTTCTTTTACTGGCATAACTTTCGCTTCTGCTCTCATGTTCTTCCACTCCTATTCCCTCAATTTGAAGGTTCTGCTTTTTAATTCAAAATATTCAGTCTTATTTTTGGTTACTAGTGTTAAACACTAGTCTTGCTATTCAAGTCTTCGAATACGCAAACGCCTCTTGAAAATGTATACATGGTCTTTCCAATGAAGTTCTTCCCAACATACGGGCTAAGTTTATGACGATATTTAAGATCTTCTGCTTTCAAAACGAATTCTTCATTAAGATTAATGATTGTTAAATCGGCATCCGAACCAATTCGAATCGATCCTTTATTTGGATATAAACCAAAACGCTTTGCGGGTTGAAGAGCGGTAAGCTCTGCAATTTTTGACAATGACACTGCGCGTTTGTGGTAACCTTCCGTTAAGAGAGCATGTAATGTATTCTGACAACCAGCAATTCCTCCCCAAACATCAAAAATATGTTCGCCTTGTGTTTTTAACTCTGGAGGTGATGGTGAATGATCTGAGCTAATGATGTCAATATCCCCATTTTTTAAAGCTTGCCATAACAGTTCTACTTCTTCTCTTTCTCGCAAGGGAGGTGCACATTTAGCAGCAGGACCAATCTCCTCAAATTCATCAATAGATAAACATAAATAATGTGGACACGTTTCGGCCGTTACGTCGACCCCTTGTTCTTTTGCTTCTTTAATCCGATCAATAACCCTCTTACTACTTACATGAACAATATGTAATTTACAACCTGTTAGCTCTGCATAACGTAAAACTCTTTCAACTGCTTCGAGTTCTGAGAGGATCGGACGTGAGTTGCAGTAATCTCGGATCGATAAACGTTGTTCCTTTTTTGCCTTTTCAGTTAAATAATTTATCATCTCATTCGATTCTGCATGTAGCGCTAAAATTGAATCTAGTTCTGCTATCCTTTCCATTCCTTGAATTAAAGTACTATTATCAGCATACCGGAAATCATCCGTACCACATTCCGACATGAATGCTTTAAAACCAATAGCACCTTCTTCATGTAGTTCTGTTAGATTTTCAATATTATCTGGTACCAAACCACCCCATAGACGGTAGTCTACAATCGACTTTTCGTTAGCTAACTGTTGTTTTTCTAAATAGCGCTCCTTAGTAGTAGTAGGGGGATTGCTGTTTAAAGGCATATCAAAGAATGTTGTGATCCCCCCCGCAGCTAAGCTTTGGCTTCCTGTTTCAAGTCCTTCCCAATTATCTCTTCCAGGTTCATTAAAATGAACATGTACATCAATCAAACCCGGAAATATGTGTAATCCTTTAGCATCAATTATCTTTGCACTTCCTGCTTTAATCGTTCCTGGTTCACAGATTGTGACTATTTTTCCATTATGTATTCCTAAATCCGCTTCAACCACATCGTTTTCAGTTACAAGCGTTCCAAAGAGTATGACCGTATCAAACAACATTTACCTGCCTCCTTTTTATAACGTTGATTAGAGTGTAAAAGATTCTCTCAAAATCATCATTAGCCACCTCAGCTAAATCAACTTGTTTTTATTGGTCATCATGCATAATGCACATATAAAAAAAATAAAATGTCCGTATGTTCTTATCTCATAATTCAGTTTTATCAGATGCTTCAAAAACTTTGGTTAATATTGTCAGATAATATAACGATGTTTTTATAAATCTCACAACTTTAAACAGTTAGATGTTTAAAAGAGTGTAATTTTATTTCTATTCATGCTCTTTAAGCTCATTACAATAAGACTTAAACAAGCAAAATAAAAAGACAAACGAAGTGCAGATCTTACAAGATACGGATACATTCTGTAAATAAACCTCACAGAATATATCCATCTTGCTATCTTTCACTAAGTTTGCCGATCTCAATTTAATTAATAGCTCAATCACGCTTCTGCGATCCCGCACCAATCTATTAACGTTAAGGCGATGATTTCTGCTGTAACAAATACTTTGTCAAGTTCTATATATTCGTTAGGGAAATGTGCTTTTTCTGTTACTCCTGGTCCAAATACAATGGACGGAGTCTCTCCTACCTTTGTTAAGAGCCCCCCATCTGTTCCCCAAGGGGATGCTTCAACTATTGGTTCATCTTTTAAAACTAATTGATAATTTTTTGCTAAAGAGGTTACTAGCTGATGACTAGTTGGAATAGAACCAGGAAGCCATCTCGCACCAAACCATTCTATTTTTGGCGGGGTTTGCTTAAACCATGAATCTAACTCCCTTAGTTTTCTTACCCACTGTTCCATTTCTGCTTTAGCTTCCTCCATTGTTTCCTCTGGTGAAACTCCCATTCGTCCTTCAATTTGGACTAGGTCACAAACGGAAGAAGGCCATTCTCCTCCTTCAATTTTCCCAATATTAATCGGGATAGGAATGGGGATCTTTTCATACAAAGGGTCTGTTATGCGGTTATTTCTCTCTTTCTCAAGTTCAAGAATATGATTAACGACTAACATACTTTTTTCAATTGCACTGATTCCTTCATACCTCGTTCCACCATGAGCCGATCGTCCTTTCACAAAGATGCGAAACCACATTGACCCTTGTTGCTTCGGAAATATTTTCATATTTGTCGGTTCAGGGATAATTGCAGCATCGGCTTTATATCCCCTTTCAATACTAGCTAATGTTCCCGTTCCTCCACTTTCTTCTTCAATGACACTCTCAAAGATTACATCTCCTTTAAGAGGAATATTAAGAGCCTGAATAGCTTGAATAGCTAGAAGCAGCGAAACATTCCCCCCTTTCATATCCGTCACTCCTCGACCAAACATCTTTCCATCCTTTACTTTGCCACTATACGGATCATCATCCCATTGTTCAGGATCCCCAGCCGGAACGACATCAATATGGCCATTTAAAATGATGGAACGTCCATTTCCTTTGCCTTTTAATACACCAACAACATTTGGACTTCCGTGAAAATCGACTTTAGAAGAAGCAAAATACGGATGTGTTTGTAACTCTTTTCCTTCAGGGTCCCAAACATCAATATTTAAGCCCATTTCTGTTAACGTTTCAATAACAATTTTTTGAGCCTTCACTTCGTTACCTTGAGTACTTTTAGCTTGAACTAGCTTCTGCAGCAAATGAGTCCCTTTGCACCGATGAGACTTTATCCAGCTTGAAATTTTGTCTCTAAGCTGATGATGATTCTCCATTGCTCTTCTCCCCTTTGTCTAGCTTCCTTTCACTATTTTGACCTCACTCGGGACCAGAAGATGTGCTTCTGTTGCTTCGATAACTTCCTCTGTAGAATATGGCGCCATTACCTCCTTTAATAATAGCCCTTGATCTGTTACTTCAATTACTGCCATATCAGTGATAATCAAATTGACACAAGTTTTAGCTGTTAGTGGAAGTCGACATTGCTTCACGATTTTGGCATCACCGTTTTTATTTGTATGATTCATTACAACGATCACTTTTTTGGCTTTTTTTGCCAGTTCCATGGCACCCCCTATTCCTGGCACTCGCTTTTTAGGGACGATCCAATTAGCAAGATCGCCTTGTTCACTTACCTCTAGTCCTCCTAAAATAGTGATATCTAAATAACCGGAACGAATCATTCCAAATGCAACCGCGCTATCAAAATAAGAAGCACCTGGAACTGTCGTAACAGGAAACCCAGCTGCATTACATAGTGTCGGATCTTCCTTCCCCTTTTCTGGCGCTTTCCCAATACCGAGTACCCCATTTTCTGCATGAAACATAACCCTGCACTCAGGTGCGAGATAATTGGCAACGAGAGAAGGGATTCCTATTCCTAAATTCACCATCATTCCGTCCTTTATTTCTTGCGCGGCACGCTTGGCTATCCTTTCTCGAATACTCATTCCCATGCCCATTTCCAATCTACCCCTTTGCTTTGAATCACAAAATCTACGAAAATACCTGGTGTTTGAATATCATGGGGATCTAACACCCCAACAGAAACAATTTCCTCGACTTCAGCGACTGTAATACTTCCAGCCATCGCAACTAAAGGATTCGTATTCCTTGCACTTGTTTCGTAAATTAAGTTGCCAAATTCATCTGCTTTCTTTGCATAAACAATCGCAACATCAGCTCTAAGTGCAGATTCTATTAAAAATGTCTTCCCATCTACCTCAACTTTTTGTTTTCCTTCCTCCATCATGCTGTCGAGTCCAATATCCGTTAAAACGCCTCCTAACCCAACTCCTCCTGCACGAATACGTTCAGCTAACGTGCCTTGGGGTGAAAATTCAACTTCTAGTTTCCCATCGACCATTAACTGTCCAGCAACAGGATTTGAACCAATATGCGAGGCGATTAGCTTTTTTGCTCTGCCTTGGCTAATAAATTTTCCGATTCCGATTGTTGGAAACCCAGCGTCATTTCCGATCAAAGTTAGGTCTTTCACACCTTTTTCTATAAGACCATTAATTATTGTTGGAGGATTGCCGACACCTCCAAATCCACCAAACATGAGAGAACAGCCATCATTAATATAGTTCATTGCTTCTTGTAGAGTACGCACTTTATTTAAAGATTGGCGAGTATTTTGCAAAGGCTTCAACCTCCTATCCTCCTTGGACTTCATGTAATGTGTCTGAAAAAAGCTCAATTAAATGATTAATCTCTTTTTCTGTAATGGTAAAAGGGGGTGAAATAATGATGGCATCTCCTTCGACACCTTCTCTTCCTGCTGAAGCAGGATATAGAAGAAGCCCCTTTTCTCTTGCCGTTGCTACTATTTTTTGTGTTAGACTCCCATGTGATTTCGAGATGAATTCCACACCGATTAATAGCCCTTTCCCACGAATGTTGCCAATCATAGAAAACTGTTTGGCTAACACATGTAGTTTTTGAAGGAGAATATCCCCTTTATTTTCAACTTTTTCTACTAAATTTTCTTTTTCAATATAGTTTAAAACAGCTAAAGCAACTGCAGCAGATTGCGGATTGGCACTAAAAGTATGTCCGCTCATAATCGATTTAGATCCTTGTAAAATAGGCTTCATTACTTTATCACTAGCGAGTGCCGCAGCAATAGGGGTATATCCTGCACTGAGTCCTTTTCCAAGTGTCATAATATCAGGCAACACATCCCAATGATCAAGAGCAAACATTTTCCCTGTCCGACCTAGTCCTGTCATGACTTCATCCGCAATAAATAAAATGTTATATCGGTCACATATCTTTCGAATTTGTTGATAATAGCCTTCAGGTGGTACAATCACTCCTCCTGCTGCACCAACAATCGGTTCGGCGATAAAGGCCGCAATATGTTGAGCTCCCATTCTCTTAATAGCTGTTTCGAGTTCGCTGGCACAAGCAAGCTGACAGTCTGGAAATGTTTTTTGAAATGGACATTGGTAACAATACGGTGCTGAAATGCTAGGATAACCCTCTAAAAGAGGAACAAATCGTTCACGACGTTTCACATGACCAGACATCGATAACGCCCCGATTGTAATTCCGTGATAGCTAATCCAGCGAGAGAGAATTTTGTTCTTTTGGGTTTTCCCTTGTTCTTGAAAATGTTGAATGGCAATTTTCATAGCAGTTTCAGCTGCTTCTGATCCACTATTTACAAAGAATGACCAATAGTTCTCTTTTGCATTTATCAGTGTGTTTAATTTTTGTGCTAATTGTTCAGCAGGGATCGTTGTAAATTGTGAACGGTAAACAAATGATACTTCTTTCGACTGCTCATGGACAGCTTCAATGATTTCAGTAACCGCATGACCAAGACTTGCGGTTACTGCTCCTGAAGAACCATCTAGATACTTCTTCCCATGGTCATCATAAATATAGATTCCCTCTGCTCGAACAGCCGTTGGGTAGTCTTCATCCATCATAGGTTTAATTAGTAATGAACGTTTCATTTTCATCCCTCTCTCTTTATGAAGGGCTTTTTTTAAGTTTAAGAGCGTATTAAAGTTTGTTCAAAAAGGGAAAAATCTCCCCTTTTTGAACAAACTCTTTAATTAAAAACGAAAATAATTATATTTCAGAAAACGTTTTTTCTTCATTAGTTGCTCGTAGTTAATACTTTTTTCTAGTTTAGTTGTATCAATTAGGAGTAGCTGATCTTCTATTTTTTGAATTACTTCTTCAGCTTGATACTCCATACCACAACTTCTACATTCCATCCCTGGTGTGTCTGTTATTTCTATGGCGCGCGTTCCATTGGGAAGCTCCCAGTAAACAGTACAACTTATTTCTTCAGCTTCATGTTGCCCACACCATTCGCACCTCATTTTTCCTCTCCTTTCTGAGACTGTGAATTTGAATCATAATTATATTTTTTTACTTCAGTTTGATACTTTTTCTCTTTCAATTCATCACGCTTCTGGCGGCGATCTTTTAGTGTTGAATATCCTTCATTTTCTTGATAACTCGAGCGTCGATTGTAACGTTCCAACGATTTTGGAACGATTGTTTTTTGTTCATCGTTTAATAACGACGATATTCCTGTATTTGAATGGTTTTCTTCGTAATTATGATAAATATCGCTGAAATAATCATCTGCACGCCCAGGAACGTACCCTTTTGGTTCAGGATAGCTTGTAATAACACCTTCAAAATTTCGAAGTACAACTTTTTCTGGACTTTGAGAAATCATATAGTTCGGTTGAAGTGTAATTTTCCCCCCACCACCAGGAGCGTCGACTACAAATGTAGGTACACTATAACCAGAGGTATGACCTCGTAATCCTTCAATAATTTCAAGACCTTTTGAAATAGGTGCTCTGAAGTGACCAATCCCCTCTGATAAATCACACTGATAAATGTAATAAGGACGAACTCGAATTTTCACTAAATCATAGTTCAACTTTTTCATTATTGGTAAGCTATCATTAATCCCTGCTAAAATCACAGCTTGATTCCCAACTGGAACCCCAGAATTTACAAGCATTTCACATGCCTTTTTGGACTCTTCTGTAATTTCAATTGACGTATTAAAATGCGTATTTAACCAAACTGGGTGGTATTTCTTTAAAATGTTGCATAAATTTTCTGTAATACGTTGAGGGAAAACGACTGGTGCTCTTGTTCCAATTCGAATGATTTCAACATGTGGAATTTCACGTAAGTTCTTTAATATATATTCAAGAATCTTGTCATTAATTAACAATCCGTCACCACCAGAAAGAAGAACATCTCGTACCTTTGGGGTGTTGCGGATATAATTAATTGCATCATCTAATTGCTTTTTCGGGACTCCCATGCCGATTTGACCAGAGAACCTTCGCCTAGTACAGTAGCGGCAATACATAGAACATTGATTCGTAACTAGAAACAGTACACGATCAGGATATCGATGCGTTAATCCTGGTACAGGAGAGTCCTCATCTTCTTCTAGTGGATCCTCTAAATCATATTTTGTTTTGTTAATTTCTTCTCCAATGGGTACAGACTGCATTCGTATCGGACATCTTGGATCATCTGGATTCATGAGTGAAGCATAGTAAGGAGTAATATTTAAAGGAATCGTTTTCGTTGAAATTTTAACACCTTCTTCTTCTTCAGGTGTTAAATTCACTACTTTTTTTAGATCATCAAGAGTTCGAATGGTATTGGTTAATTGCCAAATCCAGTCATCCCACTGCTCTTGCGTTACATCTTTCCAAAGTTCTATGTCCTTCCATTGACGATTTGGTTTATATAAATCCATTTTCATGACAGACCCTCCTATAAATTGACTCATTCATTATAAATGCAATTTTTAAGCCAACTTCCTTTGTTCCTGATACTCCTGCTATACGAAGTACTCTTCCCACACAACAATAAGAAACGACTAAAAAACTGCCAGAATTTTGGCACGAACTTTTCTAGAAGTCGCTCCGATTCCCTTCTTCCATTGCCGAATATTGAGCAGCAAATGCAAGAATTTTGGCACAGTTTTCTCACACTATAATGAGGTTGTTTTCAAATTTTTTTGTCATTACATCTGTGAAGTGTTACAATTTACAAAAAAAAAGAAACAAAGTTTGTTTGGGGGAATGAGAAATGAGTGGATTACGCTCTTTTAGTCAATTTGTAAGTAAATATTTTGCGGTTATCGTTATCTTAATTAGTGTGATTGCTTTTCTATCACCAGATACTTTCACGTGGATTGCACCTCATATCACATTATTATTAGGAATTATCATGTTTGGTATGGGCTTAACATTAAAGTTATCTGACTTTGGTGTTGTCTTAAAGAAGCCAACACCAGTTATTATTGGTGTCATCGCACAATTTGTTATTATGCCACTTGTTGCTTTTGGAATAGCTATTGCATTAAATTTGCCTCCTGAGCTCGCAGCAGGTCTTGTATTAGTAGGAGCATGTCCAGGGGGAACGGCATCCAATGTGATGGTGTACTTAGCTAAAGGGGATGTGCCAGTTTCTGTCGCTATGACTTCTTTTTCAACGTTACTGGCTCCGATTCTAACTCCATTTATTTTATTTCTTTTAGCTGACCAATGGTTACCTGTTGATGCAGGAGCTATGTTTATCTCAATTATTAAAGTAATTATTATACCAATTGCTTTAGGAATCATTATAAGAAGATTATTACCTAATTTTGTTGATAAGAGCACAACTGTTCTTCCTTTAATTTCGATTGTTGCTATTTTAGCTATTGTTTCTGCTGTTGTTGGTGCGAACAAAGATAACATTGCTACTACTGGATTACTACTGTTTGTTGCTGTTATGCTTCATAACTCTATTGGTTTAGTCTTAGGTTATATTACAGCTAAACTTGTTGGATTAGATGAAGCGAAACGAAGAGCCATCTCCATTGAGGTAGGTATGCAAAACTCAGGCCTAGGCGCTTCACTTGCAACCGTTCACTTTTCACCATTGGCTGCATTACCAAGTGCTTTATTTTCTGTATGGCACAACATTTCCGGCCCGCTTCTTGTTAGTATTTGGGGGTGGATTGACAGTAAAAAATCTAAGGTAGACGTTAATACAAAAACACCACCTATGTAAAGATAAAGGGTTATCCCAAAGGTCAAAAAGCCTTTGGGATAACCCTTTTCGTACGTTAAAGCTATTTGTAATAGAGTTTCTTTTGTCTTACTGCACAAACCGATTGAGCGAAAATTGAGATATATCTACATCATTCTCCCCCGAAATAATTAAATTACTTAATGCTTGTCCGACGGCACTGCTAAATTTAAACCCATGGCCGGAGAACCCTGCTGCAATAGCAACGTTGGAATAGTTAGGGTGTAAATCGATGATAAATTTTTCATCAGGCGTAAGTGTATACATACATGTTTTACCATACTTCAATTGCTGAACACCAGGTATATATTGATTTAAGTATTTTACTAAATCTCCTTTATCTGCTTCTACTTCACCAAAAGCTAACATTGATTCATCAGGATTTATTGGATCTCCTCCATCATGACGACCGACCTTTATCCCGGCACCATCTATACTTGGAAAGCCGTAGTACATACCTTGAGAAGTCTCAAACGCAAAAGCTGGAAATTTGGTATGGTGATACATCTTTTCGTCAGCTTGAAACCATGCAAAAGTCTTTCTTACTGGTTGAAGAGGAAGCTCTAAATCTAACATGGAAAAAAGCTCTCCTGACCATGCGCCAGCAGCGACAACCAAAGACTCGGAACAAAATGTATGTTCATCTGTTTGAATCGTCACTTTTTCATTCTTAATAGAAATACTCCTCACTCTGCTATTTGTGATGATTTTAGCCCCGTTGTTCTTTGCAAGCTCTTGGTATGCTTGAATACTTTCCTCACATTTTAGGACTCCTGACGTTGGTTCAAAGCAACCAATATAATTGTTAGGCAACGAAAAGCCTGGCCAACGGTTTTGGACTTCTTTTGAGCCCATAATATCTACTGGCAACGAATACTTCTTGGAACTAGAAATTATATTTTGAATAAAATCGGATTCTTCATTGCCGACATTAATGACACCTGTTTGTAAAAACAAGTTTTTGCCTGAGCTTTTCTCTAATTCACTCCATAATTCTTGAGCTCTAAGTACGAAAGGCACATACTCTTCACCCTCTCCATATGCATAACGAATAATTCTTGTCTCCCCATGGTGACTCCCTTTGTTGTGCGGTGGATTAAATGAGTCTAATAATAAGGTTTTCTTTCCACTCTTAGATAAATAATACCCTGCAGCCATTCCTATTGAACCAGCACCAATGACTATTACATCATAATTCATTTACTTACCCTCCACATATTGATAAAAACCGCATTTCCTTTTCTAACCTTTGATCCAAATTTATATGTATTGACTATTATTAGATCATAATTTATTGCGATTTTAATAGCAATGATTAAATAGCAACGCTTAATTACACGAACGAAAAAGATAGTTTCATGAACGAAACTATCTTTTTTCTTGAAGATTTCACCTATCTACTGCCATCAGGTGAGGAGCCTGCTGGAAGAATCATGCCCCCGCCTTCTGAGTAGTATTCAGGGACTTCTCCTTGGATATGAATTAATCCAACTGGTATGGTCGTCTTAACCGCTTCCTCTCTAGTTGCAAATGGAATGACGATCTTTGCATCTACTATCACATCAAAATTGACAGATATCGTGGTATTATTTATCCCCGTATTTATAACGTCCCAATTTAAGTCCGTCTTTACATCCCCAATAGCAGAAAAGCGCACAGGGATCTTTGGTCCTAATTGAGCAAGTAATGCATTATTCGTTGCTTGACCTAATGGGATGTTATATATAAGTCCACCGTCATTTGTCGAAATTGGATCACTTTCTGTGTCAATCGATATATCAAAAGCCTCACCTCGTTCAATAGCCTTTAAATGTCTCTCAACACGCAATGTCGCTTCAGATAAAATCCGATTGTAAATTTGTGTATTAAATTGTATGATATTCTCACTATTTGTAATAAACAATTCATTCTGATCAAGGTCAGAAGCGATTTTCTTTGAGACGGCATCATTAATAGCCCTTGTCGCAATGACTTTTGTTTCAGTAGTTGCGATTTCCATAAGTGTAGGCCGAATGCCCTTCTCAATAATCCATAACCCTTGAACGGTTAAAGCAACAAAGATAATAAAAGATATAAGCAAAACATAACGAAATGGCAGCGGACCTTTTCGAGCTCGGGGCCTGCTTCTCCTTGGTGCTCTCATGCTGATAACCCCCTTCGCAACAATTATATGCAGCAAAGGTGACAGTTTGACCAAAAATTTTGTTCAAGCTTGAGCATCCCGTAATACATTTCATTATTTGCTTACACTATTTAAATCATGAAAGGTAGCAAACGCTTGTTCTACATAGAAAAAAAGCCATAGTTACCTACGACTTTTAAACTACTCTTCATCTCTGATAGGAATCCCTAATTTCTCTTTTTCTTTTACTGGTATAAGACGATACAAGCGCACTGTTAGTAAGCCACTTTTATAAGATGCATCAATTTTATCTTTACGAACTGAAAAAGGTAACTCAACTATCCGCTTATAAGAGCCGTGTGGAAATTCCTGCTGGATAATTTGAAATCCATTATACTCGAGAGAATTAGCCCCTTTCACCTCTAATGTACTCCCATTTACAGACAAGTGGATATCTCCTACTTTTTTGATTCCAGGTAAAAAGACATTACAGATTAATTCATGCCCAGATTGATAAAGATTCACTCTAGGTTCAGAATGAGCTCCATTAAAGAGGTTGTTGAAATTATTCCAGAATTCCCCTTGAAATTGGTTTTGAAATGGATTGTTCCAATCTTTAAAGTCCAATTCGATTCACCACCTTAAAAGAGAGACTAAAATCCCCTAACTAAACATTGCCACCAATGTTTTGATCAGCAACATCTGGATCAAAGGTATTATTTACACTAAATCCGTTATTAGTAATAACAAAGTCACCTGTAATTGCACTCCCTGACCCTGTTACAGATTTCCCGGTAGTTTTTGGCGAGATATTTTTGGCGTCACCAAAATTTATTACTCCTTCATTTGAATTAATTTTAAATGGTCCTCCTACAATGGAAGGCATAAAAAACACCCTTTTCATTTTATAGTTTTATTAAATTATTATGTTCGTTGCATTATTCGTCATTATCTTTTTGACCATGTAATAACTGTCTAATGTGCTTGACTCTAGATTCAGAATCAATTAATTGGGTTGATCCTATATGCAACACACTTGCTGCCGCTGCAGCCGTAACAAAAATATTGTTCACTTTAATTGTAGGAGATTCATTATACCTTACAAAACGGACATGTTCGCCAAAGTCTGGCTTGGGCAATGGTCTCGTAAAAACAGGGTCTCTAAAATGGCCTTCATTGCCGTAAAAAAGTTCAAATTGACGTTGTAAAGCCAATGCTTTCGAACGTGGTTTAATTGAAAATGAATCTCCAATTTCGAAGATTGAACCAAGACCTACATTAATTACTTTCATGTTATGAACGATAGAAGTTCGTTTCAACAATATAGACACTCCTTATTATGCCGAAGCAAGTGGAACAAATGGCCCTATAATTAATGATTCTGGTGGTGTATCAAAGGCTGAAGATAACGAAATCGTTTCTGCGTCACCGACTAAAAAAATAGATGCGCCAGAGCAGTCACCCATCCGAATATTATCTACACACATATTTTTATTCACAACAGTAAAGTTCATTTTACGAATCAATCTCCTCTCGTGGTAGTTTTGCAACAAATTCTTCATAGGTTTTGCAAATATCCTCTTTCACTTTATTAAACGTCAATTCTTCAATCTCAGCTAATTGCGCTTGGTTCAAATTATGTGGTTTTATTTGTTTAAGGTAATGCTGAATGCGCTGATCAATTTGCTTTCGAATATCTTCGATTATAAATTGACGGTACTCGTTATTTAATTGATATTTGAGGCGCTTTTCGATTGTATCGATGTCTTGATAGCATGATTCATTTAAATATTCATGTACACGCTGTTGAACATTTTGATAAATAGGCGGATATTGTGGAGCAGGAGGAACATTAAATTCACCTTGATGAACGGCAAAATCTTCAATTGAATTGTCTCCGTTCTGAGGTGTAATCCCGATATTTAACGTACCTTCTAACCTTTCAACTTTTAGTTGATCAAACTTATATTCAATTTTTTCGATATTCGAAGTTTGATTTTGTTTTAAAGTATTCATTTCAGTTTGTAGCTCTTGAACTTGTAACTCTAATTGAGTAATTCTTTGCTGCTGAGTTTGTAAATATCCATACATTTGTTGGAGATTTTGTATTAATGTCGAGTAATCATAGTACACGAAATCTCCCCCTTTTACCTAATAAGAAAATAACCTTAAGCAGTGGGCGGAATGAGAGGGGCAATTGGAGCCGGTGTAGTCGCTTCTGGTGCCGGTTCCGTAAACCCTCCTGTATTATAAAGGTTTGAAAGTGATTTAATCATTCCCGCACTACCAATTTGCAATACAGATGAATTTGATATCCCCTCAATCTTCAAAAGATGAATCGATATATTTTGATTGATATGAAAATTCATTTGCTCCTCCTACCTAAATAATTGTTTTAATATTGGAATCATTGAGATCTTTGTCATATGTGTTCGTTTGACTATGATGATTACTTACCGTTAAATAATCACCTGTATTAAATGATCCTGCACCTGCATAGGTTTTTGCAGTACTAGATGGAGACATGTTTAATACATCCCCGATGTTAAAAACACCACTACCTTCAACACTTAATACTTTTACCGTTCCTACGATTGCGGGCATAAGAAACCATCCTTTTTAATGATGCTAATAGTAAAATATGATGACCCGTGATAAATGTTCATATAAATAACTATGTTGTTTTATAATTTCTTTTTAAGGCAATCAAAAAGGGTTATCCCAAAGGTAATTATGGCCTATTGGGATAACCCCGTAGCATACGAATATCCACATTGTTTTCACTTGTCAGCCACCAAGTAACTCACGTGTTTTTTCTAATATCTCTTCATCTTTTAAACGAAACTTAAATTCTACTCGACGAGAGGCTTGATTGCTATAGTTTCCTTCTTCATCGGTCCGCCCTTCCGTGTATGACTTTCCGTTTACCGTTAATTTATCTTTTAAATGGCCCTGAATGTTTTTATAAGGAAAATCTTCACTTAAAATATATTCCGCTACACTAAATGCCCTTTGCTGCGACAGTTCTAGATTGTATAAATAGCTGCCAATTTGGTCGGCATGGCCTTCAATAATGATTTCAGAAATATAATCATCATATCCACTTTCTAATAACACATCTAAATAGGCAGGGACAAACTCATCTAAAAACTCGAACGCCTCTGGCTTTAAAACGGCTGCATCAAACTCAAACAATATATCCGTATTAAAAATTAAAGCACCCGTTTTCTCATCAATTTCAATGTTAAGAGAAGAATTGCTAAATTCTTCATTCAAATCGTTGATTAAGTCTACTCTGACCCCCATAATTTGGTCAATGGTTCGTTTCATTTCTTCAATTTGAAATGATTTAATTACCATCATTATGATAAAGATGAGGATAAAACAAAGTAAGATCGCTGTTAATAAATCTGTGAATGACGGCCAAAAATGACTTTCTTCTTCTTCACGATGAAATAGTCTTTTATACTTTCTAATCATTTGTTCCAACCCTTATACGACTGCTTTGTATCTTTGCCTCTTGAGAGAAAGACTGAAGCTGGCGATTTAACTGGTGAAATTCTTGACTTAATTCATTAAGTGTTTGCTGTAAAAAGCGAGTATTTCTTTGTTGATTATCGTCTGTAATTTCACTAATTTGCTTAAATTCCTTTTTGACCGCTTCATTCATATCAAGCACATACTCACCTATGTTTTTACTTACTTTGTCCAATCGATCACCAAGAGTCCCTTCCAAGTTTACAACATATTTAGAAAGGGTGTCTTTTAATGCCGTAACACTCGACTCAATCTGATTTTCTTTATGATTGAACGAATCCGACATTTGCGTAATAATTCGATTGATGTCATTTAATAGCTGATTGTTCTTCATACCTAGTTGCTCATAGGACCGCGAGACATCATTCATATAGTTCTCTAAGGCATGTGCATTGGATGAATGTGCCTGTAAATGATTTGAAAAGTCAAGATTAAACTGCTTTAGTTCGTCAAAACGGTAAGATAATAAACTCTTATACTCCGATTGTGCTTTGTTCACTGTTTCTAACGCATCAGGGAGACGAACGACAGAATTCCCAAGTGTATGAAAATCATTTCGAAGTTCTCTTAAATAAGAATTCATTTCAAATAATTTTGAACTTACATCTTCTCCAAAAATTCGTTCAAACTTTTGATTATTCTCTTTCATCAGCTTAGCAAATTGATCACTTTGTGAAATCATTTTCTCAAAAGATGAATAAATCGATTCTTGTCTATGAGCAACTGAAGAAAAAAAGTCTCTCAAGTCTTCAACAGAATGCTGGAAATGATTCATTGTTTCTGTTTGGGAATTTGTTAGTTCAGCTACCTTCTTATACGTTTCAGTAAAAGCACTTGTCATTTTTTCATTTCTCTGATCCATTTTGTAAAAATAGGAGAATAATTGATCAAAGTTTTTATTTAGTTTCGTGACCCCTTTATCAAAGCCATTAGTTACTTCTTGAACATTATTAAAAATAACCGTGAAATCCTTAAGGTTTGCTGATAAACCCTCATTAAACTTCGCTAAATCTTTAGCAGATTGCTGCAACCCCACTGTATATTCTTGAAAGCCATGAAAAGAGTCAACAATACTCTGTAAAGATTGTTCATTTGTTTCCCGTAGTTGATTAATGGAGGAATTAATCGTTTCAGATACATCAATGAGACGAGCCATCGCATCTGGTTCCGTCTCCTCTAAAAAAGATTCTGTTTTTAACATAATATCTGTTAGCATCATTTCCGTATTCGCTACTCGAGTTATAACTGTCATAATTAACGATAAACCCATACCTGCAATACTCGTATAGAACGCCACATCAATACCTGCTAGTACCAACGCGACATTTTCAACAAGTTGGTCGCCTGTAGCATCAATGCTTCCAAGTGATATAGCAAGTCCAATGAAAGTCCCTAATACACCAATTAATATAAAAACGGATACGGTCATTTGAATCATTTTGATGAGACTTACAACTGGTATATTAAACACACGCCAACTGGAGAACTTATTTTGGACAAATGTCTCCACCTTTACAGATTCCTGTTGATTCTTATGTCCAAATTCCATCTGAAACCTATTTACAGGGGAAATCTCAAGTGAATTTGTATCATTAATAAAGTTGCGTATTCTTCGTAACTTACTAAATAAGACAAAATGAATAACAACAGTGACAGTAAATGTCAAAAATAGTACCAAGAAAATGAATTCAATTAACGAATTGGATAAAATAGATTGTGCTTGCTGTTCACTAACAAAAAATTTTAAAATAGCTTCAACCATTCAAAGTCCCCCTATTTGTAAAACATAGCATGTCACGTAACTTAAAGGTCCTACAATACAAAAAAATGTCAGAAGATCGTTTTTTTATATTTATTCAGGAGCTGGACAAATCATGCATGGAAACAAGGGGATCATGTTCAAAAGCTAAATTATATAACAGCTAGTTATTAAAGCTAAAAATCCGCCCATTATTTCTTTGGGCGGATTTGAATAGCAGTACTTCGACGAACTTCATTATTAATTACTCTATTTAAAACTCTTCATAAATAGCAGGATCTTGATTATTTATTCTGCCATCAGTTTGATTTAAACCTAATATATGATTCATATCTGCTTCATCTAAGGAAAAGTCAAAAATTGATATATTTTCAAATTGTCTTTCAGGAGACGAAGATTTAGGAATTGAAATAGCTCCAAGTTGATAATGCCAACGCAAAATAATTTGCGATATTGATTTGTTATGCTTTTCTGCAATTTGTTGCAAAATACTATTTTTTAAAACTTCATTCGCTCGAGCTAACGGGCTCCAAGATTGTGTTGTAATGTTATTCTCTTCATGCCATTTTCTTTGTAGTGCTTGATTAAATAAAGGATGTAATTCGATTTGGTTTATACTCGGCATAACACCGGTTTCCCTTTCTAAACGAGCTAAATGTTCAGGCAGAAAGTTACAAACACCAATTGATCGAATTAGTCCCTTCTTTTTAGCATCTATTAATGCTTGCCAAGCTTCTAAGTAGTTATCTTGTTTTGGATTAGGCCAATGAATGAGGTATAAATCATAATAATCTAAATTCGCACGATATAAAGATTCTTCTATCGTTATTACAGCTTTTTTATACTCTTGATATCGTCCTGGTAGTTTAGAAGTAATCCTTAATTCTTCTCTTGAAACAGAACTTCGTCTAACAGCCTCACCTACTGTTCCTTCGTTCTCATAATTATAAGCAGAATCAATTAACCGATACCCTCTTTCATCAATAGCGCTTTGTATTGCATCGGCTCCTTGACTACCCTTAAGAGTATATGTACCTAATCCAATAACTGGAATAGTAACACCATCATTTAGTGTTATTTCAGGAATTAATATGGTCACAACTAACCCCTCCTCTTTAATAATACTTTAACATTACCATAATTTTGAATAATTTATTACATAAAACTCTGTTAAAAGCCGAAATACATTAAATAGTTCTTTCATCTTATTTTGAAAGGAATCCCCATTTTCCAAGATGTTTTCTGTTACACTATAAATCGCATATCTCATTAACTGATTGTAGGATATGATAAACGAATGAAAAGTAAGGACGCAATACTATATGAAACAACAGAAAACCTCTGTTAGTCAGCTGCCAATGAATACAACTCCTTCGATAACAGATATAAAGACTCATTAGTAAATATTTATTAAGGAGTGTTTGGAAATGATGAACGTAAAAGAATCTGAACTAATAAATGCCCTACAGCAATTTGACGAATTAATAATGGAAACACCTGATGAAAGGAAATATGTACAAAAATTCAAAGATTTCATCATAACCTTATTAAAAACAAGAACAACAACTGTCACATTACCTATTGTTGAGATTATGACAGTAATTAAAACGAAAAAACCTCTTGTATTTTCAATTTTAAAAAGAGAGTACGACAAAAATATCGTCATGAATGTTGTCACTCACATAGATGTTGAGTACCAAGAAGCATATAGAAATCTAAATGACTTAAAGCAGCATTTGAGGGTTATTAAAAGATATTAGATCTAATAAGGAAAAATAAGAATAATATACTACTTTAAATATGTATTTGAAATGTATGTTTCTTGTTATATTTTCTAACAGGAATGCATTCAACATATAAAATAATTGTTACTATAAAGTTACCCGAAAAACGTTGGATTGTAGTCCAATTCATGGAATGATTTGGCGATTCAATTCCATCTTCTAATAAAAAAAGCCTTTGGCATTTGCCTTGGCTTTTTTTATTATTACTCTCCTCTATAAATACTCTACATAGGTTTGTTTAATTGCTTGATAGCTTCTTTTACTTCATCAATATGACTAACAGACAAAATTTCAATCAATAATTCTTCTTGAAACTTCACTCTTTCTGCTTCTTCAACATTTTGCATTGGTATGATAATCCATGGTAGCCCTTTTTGTTCGGAAATTAACATTTTCTCTTTAATCATTCCTACTTCCAAAACATCCCCATTAGGTTGAATCGTTCCTGTAACTCCAAATGGAATATTATTCACTAATATTCCTTGATGAATCATAGCTGTTAGCGCTAGTGCTAACCCAGCACTGTTTCCGATCATATTTTCTCGTTCCAAGAAAGCATTAATAAATTCAATGTCTTCCTGAATGTAATTTTTCACATTCTCCCCCATTTGATGGAAGTCTTCTTTTTCAAGCCCCAACGTTTTTACACTCTCTCTTATTTTACTTTTATAGCGATCTTGATTTGTCATTTCGTATAACTCATAAATTTCAACATCACCACTAGTATAGGTGTCTCTAATTACTTCTTTGTTATCTATGTAATGAATATCGATTAATTTCACTGATAATATATGTATACCTGAATCTTTAAGTAGTTCTTCAGGTTCCTCGTATCCAGTTATGACATAAGTATGACTTTCATAGTTTAAGAGAGGAAATTCATAATAAAAGTAGAGCAGTAAGAACAATATTAAAAATACACTTGTCAGTCTTTTCCGTTTGTTATTCCGATAGATAACTAAAAAGATTAACGCAGTAACCATCGTCATAATTAGTGAACCCAAAAATAAAAAACCATTAATAATATTAAAATAATAGATGCTACCCAAAATGGCATAGATAGGAATTGAGATGAAAAGACTTTGCAGTAACGAAAGGACCTTCTTCGGCTCATTATTATTTTTAATTGGTTTATACCTAACAAGACGTGTGTCACCTTCCATACAATTTCCCCCTTTTTTCATAGTTTTTTTACTTTCTCTGGCGTTTAAATCTATTTTTACAAGGCAAATTCAAAGTTGTGTTAAAAAACAAAGAATTCTTAATTCAAAGTGTTCCTCAGGAATATTTTTCATATAGCCATTTCAATTTGTGACCCAATTAGTTTAACATAAATTGTTAATCACACTTAAATTAAACAGAGTATTGGTTAATTTAGCTATACTTCCTCTTAAGTTTATAAGAATTCTATTTTCCCCTAAAAAACAGGAAGAGTAAGACAAGATATCGAAATACCTTATTATCACCCTTTTGATAAAAGGAGGAAAAAAAGAGTATGAAATTAAACAAACATTACTTCACCCTTTATTCTACTCTGGGTCCTACTGATGCTCAGGTATATATTTCTCAAATTGCTGATCTTCTTTCCTGCTCGGAACGCCATGCCAAGTCTGTTATTAAACAAATGCACGCTCAAGAATGGATTCGCTGGAAAGCAAGTTCTGGAAGAGGAAAAGCCTCCACCTTAGCCTTTCTATTGAAACCACAAGAAGTGGAACAACAATATGTTCAAACATGGATGGAAGATGGAGATATTAAACGAGCACTAAGGTGGATCGAAAATCAACCTAAGTTGGAGACTTCGTTCGTTAAATGGTTAGAAGATCAGTTCCAATTGGTACGAGATAATAAAATGGATGTTCTTAGATACCCATTCTACGGCGAAATCCACACATTGATCCCTTTCAATATGACAACAAAACATGAATGGCACCTTGCCAAACATATATACAATCATCTTATACAATATAATTACGAGAAACACGAATTTGTCCCAGAGCTAGCTCATCACTGGGAACAACTAGATAATGGACGTATTTGGCGTATTTATTTACGTAAAGGTATCTTATTTCACGATGGAAGTCCTTTAACGTCGCAAACAATCAAGGAGAATATTAAACTATGGAAAAAAGTAAAGGTGGATAGGTGGAGAATGAAAGTCATTGAGGATATAACTCATATAGAAGAAAATTCATCAACCGTCATTACTTTTCATTTACATCAACCAAACAAACTTTTTCTGCATTTATTTACAGATTTCCAATCGATGATTATTCCTGTTCACTTATATAAAAAAGACCCGGAAGCGTTCAACATGAGACCAATAGGAAGCGGTCCTTTTCAAATATCTGACCATATTAAAGGGTATCTCGTTCTCGAAGCATTCTCTAGTTATTTTGGCTATCGCCCCTTTTTAGACAAAGTGGAATTATTTAATTTACCTAACTCTTCTTATCCGCCATCTAGACAGATTCGCTATAAACTTTTAGATCAAAAAACTAAGTCAACGAAAACACATGACTCTGTTTTTCCGGAATTAGGAGGCATTTACGTTGTCGTCAATCACAAAAAGGCAGGAATCCACCGTCACACCAATTTTCGAAGAATGCTTTCTTATGCAATTGATCGAGCGAAGCGATTTAACAATCACCCAAAACATGAAGTCTGGTTTCCAGATAGCCTTTTCGATGAACATGCAAGCATATTACGGCAAAAATCTAATTTTGACGAAGCAAAAAAATGGTTCTTAGAGCAAGGCTTAACAGGTCAAACGCTAAAGCTTACTGCAACAAACTACGAACAAAATCCATATTTCAGCTTTGAGTTAGAACAACTAACAGAAGTATTTAGCGAGTTAGGAATTAAACTACAATCTGAAATGATCAATATAGACAAACTAGCCGAATCGGATCAGCTTCATAAAACTGATCTAATTGTAACAGAAATTAGTCTTAGTGAAGACAGACTTTTTTCTTTGTTAAATGCAATCACAGATAATACTAGTTTTATCCTTAACACATTGCCACCAGAAGCAAAAGGGTATTTACACTCATTGTTGGATGTTATTAGCCAAAGCTCAGATACACAAATTGCATACAAAAAACTGAGAAACATTGAGTCATTTCTTTTAGACAACTATTACCTTATTTTCCTATATCAACGACAAACGCATGCTTTTATTGAAGCTGACGAGAAGTTCCAAGGGATTGAGTTAAACAGTTACAACCTGTTAAATTATCATAAATTGTGGTACAAATCATGAATTGTAACAGTCTATAATACTTGAGAGTAACAAAAGGGCATGTCTCTTTAACCTTTTGAAACCCTCCCGCCCGTCAGAAAACTGTAGCAAAATTCCTTTGTATAAAAGGTGATAGAAGTTGTTTCCTATTTAATATTCCTTTTCTTGTTTCTTGCTTCAATAAAAACTCTCTTCTACGTAATGTTATACGTTATATAACTAACAACGATAAAAATGTTGAAAATTCAAATAATTGAAGTCATAGGACAAAGCAGTACAGAATACCCATTAAAAAAATAAGTTAGGTGATGCGATAAATGAAACTAAGAAAAATTCGGCTTGATGATATCATTCTTGAAGGGAATTTTTTTGAAGATGAAATGGATTTACCGTCAACTAAACTCCATGACCAAACTCCCCCACTCGTCGTTGAAGGACCAACAATAGACAATAAATATTATTTAGTAGATGGAATGATACAGTATTACAATCTTACTAACCATAACAAGACCCACACCTTTTGTTTAGTGATGAAAGAAACCAACAAGCTTGAACGTGTGATTACACGCTTAAAAATTGAGCTAAATACAATAAGAAAAAACCGTACCAAAATATCGGATATGATTAACTATTTACGAACCCATAACTATTCCGTTTCTGACATTGCCAAAGAATGCCAGCGTCATAAAGCTACCATATATAGATACTTAAAAAAACCAAAAGAAGATGTAACAATAAAAAACATATCTGAAGCTAATAAAGTGAATTATAAAAAATTAAACGATCTGATTAATTCAGCAACATTAAAAGATTCGGTTAAGGAGGAAACAATAAATAAAATACTGAACTCTGAATTTTTAGAAACACATATTGAAACGATTAAAGAATTTCATGATATTAGAGAATTTGAACACCTCTCAGCTGAGTCTCAGCTAGCTTGTATTAACAAAACAATTAATCAAACAAAATTAATTGAACAAAAAACTCTCGTCTATGAAGAAACATTAAAGCAAAGATTTAACAAAATAGCCCACAAACACTTATATAACGCCATGTTAAAATCATTAAAGTGGATCACAGAAAATTGCCACTCTAGATTTTCCAAGTATTTAGACCTCCATCAAAAAATGGAATTACAAGAGCAACTAAGTAAAATATCTGATCAAATACATGAGCCTGTGAAAATTAAAAAAAGTTCTCATCGTCCTAAATCAACACGCTATCAAAATAAGCTGGTTGTTTCAATCGAAGCTAAAGTTAAGGGGCATCAAGAGGATAAAGAGCACCACTATTAAACATGGTTTTCAATTAATGTCTGTTCTCTAAATTCATAAATGCATGAATCCGTTCTTTGGATTCCAAGATTAGAAATAATTCTTCTAGAAGGAGAAACTAAGCCTTTTCCGGAATTTGATCGATATTCACATTTAAATGAGGAAACTAAATGTACTATGAATCAAAAGCTGTCAGAGTTTAAATGTATTAGAGTAAAAAATATAAAAAAATTAAAATCACTTATCAAACCTAACTCACACCTTGAATTAACAGGATTACACCCTGCATTTGGAGTAGTAAAAGTAAGAGAATTGCTGTCTACATGGGCTATTCATGATTTAACACACATTTCTCAAATCGTTAGATTATTGGCTAAGAGATACAGCGAGGATGTTGGACCGTGGAAAGAATACTTAGGAATCTTGAATAAGAAATAATGACCAGAGCTATATTTTAAAATGAAAACTTAAAAATATATATTTATTCTCACTTCATTTAGGCGACCCTGAGCATAAAGTAAATGCAATTCAAACTATATACCATGACAAGTTCACTAATTTTACTTACTTCCATTTACCTAGATTGAAACTCACAAAAATGTATATTATTGAATATGTCTCTTAACTCTCATCCACAGTTCTTACCAGCCTGGGCTGCATCATAAGATAGTTAGGAGACGCCATAGTTTAGATTGCGGATAAAATTTTGCATACTTTCACCCCTCTAAATTGGTGAAATTTACATCTCTTTGGTTACATAAAAGTAAGATAATTATAGATACTAATCTCAAAACCAAGAAAGAGGTGTTTTAAACATGGCAAGTAACAATAATAATTCAAATCAATTATTAGTTCCAGGTGTACAGCAAGCATTGGATCAGATGAAGTACGAAATTGCATCAGAATTTGGGGTTCAACTAGGAGCTGACACGACTTCCCGTGCAAACGGCTCTGTTGGTGGAGAAATTACAAAAAGATTAGTTCAAATGGCTGAGCAGCAAATGGGTGGCTCTCAGTTTTAATTAAAAGTAAGAAAGGGGTGTTCAAAAGGTTTTTTAACCTATGACACCCCTTTATTGAGTACTACATTGAAATTTTTTCATTCTTCCCTAAAAATCCAGTCAACTTCTGCATCTTCAACAAGCTCTTCAACCTTCAAACTAGCTCTTATCTTCCAAGTCAATTTGGTTAATCACTCTAGCCGGATTACCAGCCACAACCGCATTAGATGTAAATTAATTATATACTCAGCCCTGCTCTCCATCAGATCCTAAAAAGTGATTTATAAAGGACTAGGGTTCATATAAGCTGTTATAGCTATAATAGAAAACAATATT
This sequence comes from Halalkalibacter sp. HAAS-P013, assembly GCF_056619925.1. Taxonomy (NCBI): domain Bacteria; kingdom Bacillati; phylum Bacillota; class Bacilli; order Caryophanales; family Bacillaceae; genus Halalkalibacter; species Halalkalibacter sp. HAAS-P013. Next base: position 148,592 of record NZ_JBWQTU010000001.1, on the reverse strand, counting down.
GGTAGTAAAATACCAATGCTACTACATACGATCCCTATGATTGCTAATTTCTTTTCACCTTTTTCAGAACGTTCCATTTCTCTTAACGCTATTATACCGAATATGAGTCCAACCATCCCCACAACGATCCCTATAAACATAATAATTATAGTGAGAATTGAAAGTATCCCCAAAACAAAAGAAGTGATAGCCTTTCCATTTCCCATCGATCCTACAACACCTCTCAAAAGTTACCCCTCCTATATAATGACACATGCTTCTTCAAAGACGGACTTATATAAATAGACACTTCCTATTTATAGGAAAGTGCCTACTTTTTATGATAAAAATATAGTAGCCTACATCCTATTCATTGCTATAAGGAAGAGGAAAATAATCAACTAAGCAAACGATATTTTTCGAGTTATGAATCATTACCTCATAGCTACGTATATTTTGACCATCTTTAAATTGCTTATATAAATTATTAAATGCCTCAATATCTTGAATGAATTTACATTTCAGTTGCACTTCTGGAAGAATAGCTTTTGCTTTTGGATTTACATTCACTATCTTCCCTTCTTTATTCAGTACAATATGACCTGTTGTCGATTGTTCCAACATCATTTGATTCATTTTGTCTAAATATCGATTTTCCTCACGTAAGTCTAGCTCACTCTTAATAGAATCAACAACTGTTTCTAATGTGGCTAAAATCATTGGATGGGCATAATCCAAAAATGTCATTATAGAAATCGTACCAACCAATTTATCATTAACATATAAAGGGACACTATAACAGGCTGCCGTATGTAGGAAGTTATGGTAGTGATCCGTTCCTAGAACTTGAATGGGCCTTTCTAGTTCAATAGCAGCAAGAATCGAACTAACGCCAGCTTTGCTTTCCGTAAATTGAACCCCTTTTTGCAATCCCACTTGATGAACGATAGTCTGCTCCAAACTTTCGTCTCCCATATATTCAATAAATGTTCCTCTATCATCAGTCACTGTTACAAATAATGGCGTCCCTTTAGTTTTAGATAGAAATTTATTAATGAAAAGTCTGATGACAGATAAAGTATCCCTGTATTCCTCTTGAATACTCATAAGTTCGTAATCTGTAACCCTTGTAAACAAAGGAATCTTATTTGGGTCTATTCCAGAGTCAAGGCAACGCTTTCTCACCTCAGCTATATATTTATCAACCATTCTGCTCATTCCTTTTGAAATCGTTGTACTAAACTACTAATAGTTAATAATACCACGAAGATTATAGAATAGTAATAATGAAATCTTGTTAAACTAGTACATACAAATGTATATATTACAAAGTTACACATCAATAAGGGGCTATCCGAAAAGTTGTATTTTAACATTTCGGATAGCCCCTATTTCTTACATTTTCTCAGTATCATGAGGAGGATCATATGTTACATATGTTCCTGCAATCATGTCATGAATTGAACGTTTATCATCTCTTAGCCCAACCATAAAAGCACTAACAATAACCGTAATTCCTAATGTAATCGCATAAACAAACCCGCCTACAAGTTCCCTCAAAAGCATTGTGCCAATACCTACTTTTTCACCATCCACTCTGACAATTCGAATACCTAATGCTCTCTTACCTATCGTATAACCGTACCAAAATACTGGCAAGAGCAAGTAGTATAGTAAATTAAACGAATCGATAAAAGAGAAACTATCAGTAAAAAACTGTCTGTAAACAATAAATGAAATAAAACCAAGTGCTACAAATAATATAATCGAATCTAAAATACCTGCACCAAGTCTAACCCAAAAACCAGCTGGATTACTTACATTCATATAACTCCTCCCCTCATTCTTTTATCTAAATATTTTATTCTAGAAATAGCTTGTTCTATTACAGATAATGATTGAATTTCCCTGATTTATTTTTGGGGGTCCTAACTCAACATTAGGTAATTTCAGGATAATGTGTACGTATTTTTTGGTAATACTAATAATTAAACAACTAAAAACAGGGAGTTGAGACAATGCCTCGTAAAACTACTGCAAATAACGAGACAGAAAAGGAAACAGATGAACTATCAGCTATCAAGATAAGATACGAAGATGAAATAAAGAATCTTAATCGGTGGCTAGTTGCTGTATTGAATTATCTGTCTGATGATGAAGTCGAGGAAATTGACATTGAATATCTTTTAAGTAACACAGAAGGATTACGTGAATGGTGGGATCAATACCGCGAAAACAACAGGAAACTAATTGAAGAAGAAATAAAGAAATCGTTAGGAGCGTTGTCTTTAGAAGAGCTTGAAAGTATTCGAGAAAAGATCAAAGCTAATGAATAGTGAGTATCAGTTTTTTGCAGAGCGAAATATTAACTACACTATATCAAATCATAAAAAAACACCCAAACATGAGAGGGCACCGAAAATGTGATCCATTCTCCTTTTTAAGTGCCCTCAATATGAGGTGTTTCTTCAAGAAAAAATAATCTTTCTACTTCTCTTAAGTTTCCATAGATAAATCTTTGACCCATACATTCATATCTTCTAACTTATCATAAATATAGCAATTCTTTATTAGTCTACCTGTATAGTGATAGCCAAGCTGGTAAAATGCTGAGTTCATACCAAAAGATAAGGATCGAGCAATGGAGAATGCACAAAATATTTGTTCCTTCTTTAATTCAGCTTCCAGCTCACTTAATAATGTCTTCATCAATCCGTACTTACGATGTTCAGGCAAAGTCGCGCAATCAGTAAGTTCTGCATTGTTATACGTATAGTTGACATCAGCTGAGGCCGCACTCACTATTTCATCGTTATATTCAACAAGATAAAAAATTGAACCAGCTTTCATGACTTTATTCACATATTCAGGTTCATTCATGGGAGTTGGATACACTTTAAAAACTTTTCGATAAAGCATGGCGAGTTTGTCTATATCCTTTTTAGTTGCTCTTCTATAGATATAATAGTCAGGTGCTTCTTTTGTTTCAGATTCCCTTCCTTTCTTATAAACATCCGCTAGAATTTCATCTTCTTTTATCCAGTCTTCACTCGTTCTACGTTCATTTGTTTTAAAGAAAGCCATCGTATATTGGTCTGTCCCATTGTTATAACCTTTGAAAATAGCTTCTAATTCATATCCATACTCTAACAATTCTTTCCAATGTTCAGGTTTCGAATGGAAAATTACTTTCGTAAATTTGCTTTCCTTGAGCAATTCTCTTATTTCACACACAATAGCTTTAACATTACCTCTATAATCATCGACTCTAAGTCGCTCATTAAAATGATCTAAGAATAAATCCACTGTATATTGAGCCGTTTTCAACTTTTTGTTTTCAGGTAGCTTCACATCCATTCCCCTTCCTACTTCAATGTTTCAAAGAGATGCCGTGTTTTTTCATTTTATATTGTAAAGTTTGTCTAGGGATATCTAATCGATTGGCTGCTTGTAAGATGTTTTGATTGGATTCTTTTAATGCTTGGTGAATCATAGAAATCTCTGTTTGTTCTAATGTTTGGCGAAGAGATAAAGAAGTTGTTTGTTCCCTTACACTTTCTTGTTCTTGAAGATAAATAGGTAGATGTTCCACAGTAATGGTGTCTTCATCTACCAGATTCATTGCATATTCAATCGTATGCTCAAGTTCTCGAACATTCCCAGGCCAATCATGACTTTCAAGCTTTTGCAATACTCTTTCGTCAATCGAAACAATCAATTTATTAAATGAATAATTATATTTCTTTACGAAATGCTCGACTAACAATTGAATGTCGTGCTTTCGCTTTCTTAACGGAGGAATTTCAAGAAAGAAAACATTTAAACGATAATAAAGGTCAGAGCGTAGTAGTTTTTTCTCAATACACGCTAAAGGATGTTCATTCATAGCAACAATCATCCTTACATCAACTAAATAAGAATCGATACCACCAACCCTCCGAATGACTCCATCTTCAATTACACGTAAAAGCTTTGTTTGAAAATCGAGTGACATCGTGTTGATTTCATCTAAAAATAACGTCCCTTTATGAGCAAGTTCAAATAAACCAATTCGGTCAACCGAGCCTGTAAAGCTCCCTTTTTTCGTTCCAAATAACGTACTTTCAAGTAATGAAGCAGGCAATGCTGCACAGTTTTGAGCAATAAAAGGCTCTCTTTTTCTCATCGATGCATTGTGAATCGATTGAGTAAGTAATTCTTTCCCTGTCCCAGTTTCGCCATAAACCAAAACTGGAGAAGACGTCTTAGCTGCTTTTTGAGCGAGTTTCTTTACCCGATTCATTTCAGGGTCTCTCGTAATAATGTCATCAAAACTATACTTTGCACCCATAATGGGAACCGGCTTTGATTTTTTGTTGTTCACTTTCTCTTGAAGATCTATTAATGTTTGTGAGAGCTTTTTTACTGTCGTTAAATCCTTTGCGATTTCAACTGCCCCAATAATCTTATCGCCGACTTTAATCGGTAACGTAGTATTCACTGTATCAATAAGCTGCCCTTTTATGTTTGTGTATGTTTGAGTTTGCTGAAAGATCGGTTTCCCATTTTCGATTACTTTTAGCAACGTGCTTGATTGTTTATTTAGAGATGGAAACACATCTAAAATATGTTTCCCAAGGACATCCTCTATACTAGATCCGTCATTAGTTGCGGCAACTTGATTGTAATAAATCGTAATTCCCTCTGAGTTCACGGCATGTATCGCTTCATCAATGCTACCTAATATTGCCTCAAGCATTTGCTTTGTTTCAAAAGGTTTTAAAAACAAAAAAGAACACCTCCACCACTCAAACATGTTCCATATCCAAATGAATTAAAGAATAGGAGAAAGCAATCTAGAAACAGATTCTTTAAAGCGAATCTTTAACGAACGCTGTTCATACTGCTCAAGTGTCAACTCTCTTGAATGTTCCATATCTTTATAAAAAATATCCGTTAAGCCAACGACTTCTTCGGAAGAGTATAGAAATGCGTTAACCTCAAAATTTAAACGAAAACTCCTTACATCTATATTGGCCGTCCCAACAGATCCAATTTCCCCGTCAGAAACAATCGTCTTACAATGAAGAAAACCATTTTCATATATATATACTTTTGCACCGATTTTCAAAAGCTCTCCTATATTGGAATACGTTGCCCAGTAAACGAATGGGTGATCTGGCTTATTTGGGATCATAATACGTACATCTAATCCAGAAAAGCAAGCAATTTTTATGGCGTCTAGAAGACTCTCGTCTGGTATGAAGTACGGTGATTGAATGTAAACATATTCTTTGGCGGACAAAATCATCTTAATATATGCTTTTTTTATTTGTTCAAGTTGAGAATCTGGTCCACTTGATACAATTTGTATTCCGCATTGGCCATATTCCTTCTCAAAAGAAAGGCGGTAATCTTTAATTAATAACTCTTTTCTTGCCGCTTGATTCCAATCTTGAATAAAACGTGTTTGAATGTTATTCACAGCTTCACCAACTATACGCAAGTGGGTATCACGCCAATATCCAAACTTCTCATTTAATCCTAGATATTCATCTCCGACATTAAATCCCCCAATATACCCTACTTTCCCATCAATAATTACTAGTTTTCGATGGTTTCTAAAGTTAATCGTTAAATTGATAAAAGGAATCTTTGGGGGAAAGAATGATTCCACCTCTCCACCGGCAGATTTAATCTTTTGTACAAATGTTTTACTTAATTTACGTGAACCTAAGTCATCATACAACAATCGGACTTTAATACCTTCACTTGCTTTTTTAGCTAAAGCATCAGCTAACTTATTTCCAAGTTCATCATCACGAATAATATAATATAAAATATGTATATGCTGCTTTGCTTGTTCAATATCAGCTAATAAAGAGTGAAACTTTTCTTTCCCATCAATAAATACGTCTAATTTATTATTTTGAGTTAAAAGAGATGCGTTATGAGCCAAATTCATAATGATGAAATCTTTATATTTCTCTATTGTATCGTCTCTAATTTCTACTCTGTTTTCTCGAAACGACGTTAACTGTGTAGCAACAAGTTTTTTTAAAATATGATAGCTTTTTTCGTCCCATCTAAATAACTTTGATTTACTTAAATTCCGACCGAAAATAATGTATAAAAAGAAACCAGCTAACGGAAGTAGGGTTAAAACTAACACCCACATCCAAATAGAACTGACATTGCGTCGTTCTAAAAATATAATCATAATCGCCAAAGCAATATTTAATATGAAGATGAACGGGACGATTATTGAAATATAATTCATTAATGGCCTCCACTTTTTTAGAATAAATTGTATTACCAATAGAATAACACGTTTCATCATTTTGTCTAATTTTTCTAGAAGAGCCCTCCATTATACTAACTGCTGTTATCCATTTATTTAAAAAAGTGACTTTATGGCTATGATTTAGAGATAAGGAGGGATTTATGTGAATCATTTATATTTCTATATTCTTGCTGCTGTCATCATTACATTTATCCCGTTTCTTAAGTCACTTTTCGGCACTGTTCACACCTTAATTCACGAAAGTGGTCATGCAATCGCATCCCTTTTAACAAGTGGGAAAGTTTATTCAACTTCTTTATACCGAACAACAGAGGGCGTCGCCTATACAGCGTCAAGATCCTGGCTTAGTTCAGTTATCGTTACTTATGCTGGATATACATTCGCATCAGTTGTCACTGTTTTAAGCTTCTACCTTATAGCTGAGGGACACGTTTCACTTTTATTTTATTTATTTTTGGGGTTAGCTATAATAAATTTGCTACTTTGGGTTCGTAACTTTTATGGGATCATTTGGCTCCTATTCTTTATTGGAAGTTGTTTTTTATTAATATACTTTCAGCTACGTTTAGTCATGGAGATAGTCGTTTACTTTCTTTCGAGCTTCATTTTAGTTCACTCTATTCTAGCATCAATAACTATTTTTCTTTTAAGCATGTCCAATAAACAAAACGCGGGAGATGCCTATGGTCTACAAAAGCTAACATATATCCCTGCATTTGTTTGGGGCTTTCTCTTTTTCTTTCAATCGATAAGTAGTGCGTATAATATCTTTCGTTTTCTTATTCCCTAAATTTGTCACCCTTTGTAGAAAGGATGTACTTATCCATTTCTACAAAGGATGCTGTTATGTCGATTAAGATTCAAGCCAAGTTGTAACTTCTTTGTATGGAGTTTTCTTAACTTTAGGAGGTTTCATATTTGAATAACCGAGATAAATAAACGCTAACATTTCACCTTCTTTAGACATTCCAAAAAATTCATTGACTTTCTTATCGTAACATATTGTACCCGTGCGCCAAATTGCTCCCAAGCCTAACCCATGGGCAGCAAGCAGCATATTTTGAATGGCACTACTGACAGCTGCATACTCCTCTTTAACAATCACATTCTTTTTCTTACTTGGTTCAACTCCAACCGCAATGATCACTGGAGCTCGTAATGGGTTGGTTTGACTTCTTTTTAATTTTTTTTGACTTTCCTCTGTTGTTGGATCCTCAAGACTTGCTTTTGTAATTTCCTCAAACACATTACCTAATCGGGTTCTCGCGTTTCCAGTTAAGACAAAGAACCTCCATGGTTCTGTGCGAAAATGATTAGGGGCATGCGTACCGGCATGGAGGATCTGTTCAATTAATTCTTTAGGAACAGGAACCTCCTTCACAAGCCCGATGGTCCTTCTCGTTAATATTGCCTCCATAATGTCCATAACAAACACCCTTTCTATAGGTAAGGATGAAAAATGTTTTATCTCATCTTTATCAAGCTATCAGCTATTTTATTACGGTAAATCTTCACTTTTTACACAACACTTTAATAATCTGACTTACTTTTTCCTTTACGCAATCGCTCACTCACTTTAAAATAAAGTGAATGGAGAAATAGCATTTGAATTCAACAGGAAAAAGGAGATGGCTGTTACGCATTTTCATTTGTTCACACGCGTTTTAGGAGTCCTTTGTTATGTAACTTCGATCCTTTACCTAATTGATTCATTCTATCCAAGTTCCATTTTAAAGGTTACTTATAGTGCTTTTTCAGCTATTTTGCTTATTTGTGCACTCTTTTTCTTAACAACAATAAATCGAGTAATTGTCTTGCTCTTACTCGCTGCTGGAACCGTATGTTTAATTATTGAAAACAGTGGTTTCACTGTAGCTCTTCTTGGGTTCGGTGAAAATGTTAATTTACTTACTTTGTTTTTGCTAATCCCTTTAATTGGGACATTTATGTCAACAGCTGGTTATTTATCCGCTTTAAAAGAAAAGGTACAAGAACGACAAAAAGAAGCCGGACAACATCCATATCGCCTTAGTTTTATCTTAACTGCTACAATGAGTGTCTTGTTAAACTTCGGTTCAATGGCCATTGTGAAGAGGATTGCAGATGAAAGTTTCTCAAGCTACCGAAATCAAGCATTAACGTTAACCATTATGCGTGGATTTGCTACGTCGATGCTATGGTCTCCTTACTTTGTTAATGTTGGTCTTGTCCTTGTTTTGTTTGATGTTGCTTGGTTTGACATTGGTGGTTACGGCTTAATTCTTGCGTGTATATACATTGTTTTTTGTATGATTATGTTTAAGAGAATATCATTTCAAGATGATCCCCTCATTGAAAAAGTGGACCAAACACCGAACGATCATTCGAATCAATCCTCCATAGGTGGATTCGTCACTTTCTGTGGGGTTCTAATAATCTTATCTTTTTTATTAGATTTCTTACTACATGTCCAAATGCTAACAGTCGTATCATTACTAGCAATTGTTTTGCCGGTCTGTTTTGCTATCATGACTAACAACTTAAAAACATTTATTCAAGATGTTTCCGAACAGGTTCAAACAGCTTTCATCAAGTTAAAAAATGAACTGGCTGTATTTATTAGTGCAGGTTTTCTCGGAATGGCTATGTCACTTACAGATATCGGAAACTTTTTATCGAAGGTGCTGTTCCAAGCTTCATTTGGATCTGTCTTTTTCATTAGTTTATTATTGGTCATATTAGCTACTCTTCTTGCACAAATAGGAATTCATCCTGTTATTATCGTTATCGGAATTGGGAGTGCTCTATCACCTGATCAATTTGGTGTGAGTCCAGAATACCTAGCATTAGTCTTATTAATTGCTTGGACTGTTTCAACTCAATTATCACCTTTTTCTGGTCAAGTGCTCATGGCTGCAAAACTCATGGATAAGCCGACAAGTGTTATTGTAAAACAAAATTTGCTTTTTGTTTGTATGATAGGATTATCGTTAACAGCAGTTCTGTATAGTTTTTATGTTGTTGGATGGTTGTAGACAAGAGAAATTGGAAGGAATGTATTATGGAGAGTAAGACACACAAACACCTTAAGATACAATCGTTATATTGGTTAAAAGATAAAGTGACGGACCTGTGTGCAAACGAAGTAAAGCTTTTTGTACATAGGAAGCGTTTTAAAGCAGATGCTTTAGGAATTAATTTAAAAAGGAAAGAAGCTCGCATTATTGAAGTGAAAGCTACTCGTTCTGACTTCCTTCGCGATGAAGTCTTGCATTCAGACTATGGGTATCATCAAATAGCCGATTATGCCTATTTGATGACACCGGTAGGCTTACTAACAATCGATGAAATCCCTAAAGGATATGGGTTATTAGAAATGGATGAGTATGATAATATTACAGTTAAGAAAAACCCAGTTAGAAACCCCAAACCATTGCTAACTCTTGAAACATTAATTAAACGAACAGCTCGAGCTGCAACAAATGCTGTGTTGTTTCAAGAATTATCCAAGGAAACAAAAGATAAAACGGACGGGGCCTTTTCACGAGGTGCAACTGTACATTTAATTAGTGCTACATGCCCTGCATGCAAAAAACGTAAAAAGTACTTAATTCAGATGAATCAAGATGATGTAGCCTGCCAGGGTCGCGGTTGCAAAGCCGTAATTCCCCTTTCGAAGGCAAGAACTCATATCATTACATCTTATAACAAAAACTTCTATAAACAATTAAACTCACTAATGAATGAAACAGATTAAAGGAGCAAAGTAACAATGAAACATAAAGAAGTCGAAGAACGAATCATTGGCAACTTCCAACGTGATGAGCACATGATGATCCTTGTTTTTGCACAGTGGTGTATCAATCATGATTTAGATCCTGCTGCTATTTATGGAATAGCTTATCCTAACCAGACTGCGAATCCCGCACTACAACAAGCAATTGAATTAACCGTTCCAAAAGACGAATCAGAGGAGATCGCTGATGATACGTTACTTGGCGTACTTTCACTCTTTGGAAATGAAGATCTTGCTTTTGTAGTAACTCAAGAAATTGAAAAACGTAAACAATAGGACAATAAAGCAGGACGATTAACGTTCTGCTTTTTCAATTATTAGTCTTATCTCCACTACCGACACATATTATAGGAGACATAATAAGTGGAGGTGTGACATGATTCCAGCCATTTTAATAAAAATAGCTTTAATTATTATTGTAATTAGGTCTGGTTACGTTGCATTGAATATGCTTAGTAAATCCTTTGGAAGGAATACGTTAGATCTTTTATATCATTTATCGATTTTTGTGATCGCATTATCGTTTTTAATATGAGCGCATTAATAAGACGAATTCTAAATACGATCTTCTGAATTCGTCCTATTTCTTGATCGGTCAATCTGACCTTGCTTGTCTATTCACGTAGGCTAATAATCCAACATAAAGAACATTTGCTACCACTGTGAACAGAAGGATCTCCATTATATAATCCCTACCAGTAAATAAACTTCCAATTAAAAGTCCGTTGACAAAGAAAAAACCGATTAATATTAATACTTTCTCCTTACTCATATAATCACTCCTACAAATATAGCGCTAATTTCATTTTACAAATTTTTGAAGATAATTCAAAATTCGTGCGAAGACTGTTTATAAAAATAGAACAGACACCAAAATTATCAAAAACACTAGAAAATTTAAATAAACATGGATACCTTGAAGTGGAGTGATAACTCTATGCAATATACTTCGCATGTTAAAACGAGGTATATTGCATTCTTTATCTATAATACTTACGGTTCCGGTAGCCTCCTCTCTCCCTTTGTCGATATCGTGATTTGTGGCAGTCATCACACATTGTAAATTCATGCTCCCATGACATGTTTTTACCGCAGTATTTACATTTTTTTGATAAATTCCTTACATCATTTTTTAGGACTTCATGGACTCCATCACTTATTTCCTCACGTACACGCTCCCAATACATTGCTTCTGTTCTTCTCTCCAATCGATATAAAAACAAAAGATGCAAACCGATCGATTTGTAAGAAAGCTCAAGTTCTTCGAGCGACCCTTTCACAATTTGAGGCTCAGGTAAATCATCCCCCCTCACAATAGCAATCATTTTCTCTTGCCATTGCTCGGTTAGGCCTGGCTCTTTTGATGAAAAGGGCAAATGTAAAAATCCATATAAGTCCATCATTGAGAGACGTGCTTCAATTTCAGTACCACTTATTGTTTCATATAAATCCCGTTCTTCTGATAGGCTTGCTTTTTTCGTCCCTTTAGGACTTTCAAATTTCTCCCAAAGCTCAAAGAAAGTCCCTAGATCACGATAATACTTTTGAAATCGTTCAAACACAGCATTTGTAGGTGCAATCGCAAATGACTGAATCGATTCATCTTCTTGTTGTAAAAGGTGCTTCATGATTTTGATCTCACTTGTAAAGGCGACTTTTCCAACATCGTAGATCCCTTTTCGACCTGCCCGTCCTGCTATTTGTTTAATTTCCTGTGAAGTAAGTCTTCTTCTTCTAGTTCCATCAAACTTTTCATTTTCTAAAAACACAATTCTACGTATCGGCAAATTCAAGCCCATGCCAATTGCGTCTGTCGAAACAATGACTGTCGTCTCGCCATCAATAAATCGTTGCATTTGTTTTTTTCTAGTTTCAGGTGGCATACTCCCGTATATCATACTGACAGAGTGCCCATTCTTTTGTAGCTGTGAAGCTGTTTCAAGAACTCCTCTTCTTGAGAAACAAACTAATGCATCACCTTTTTTCGTGTGGCTCATTTTAAATTCTTTTCTTTCAACTTTAAGTGGAATATCTCTCGTATAGTCATGGATTTCTACTTCTTCAGAATCCCCTAATAACTCAAGCACCATTGATTCTGCGTTTCGACTCCCAATAATATGAACTTCATTTGCGTTTGCTTTCGTTACTGCTTTATACCAAGAAAAACCACGGTCTTTATCTGCTATCATTTGCGTTTCATCAATAACAATCACATCATAGAACTCTTTTTCATGAAACATTTCAACCGTACAAGAATTATGAGCTGCTCCTTCTACAGTTTTTTCTTCTTCCCCTGTTTTTAATGTACAAGGTATTCCTTCTGCATTTAATTTGTCATAAACCTCTAAAGCAAGTAACCGAAGTGGAGCCAAATATAAACCACTTGAAGCTTCTTTCATCCGTTCCAACGCATGATGAGTTTTACCAGTGTTGGTCTCACCAATATGCAAGACATAACGAATATTTCTCCCCGCTGATGGTCTGTATTCACGCCCGAAGATATCGTCAAGGATTCTTGCTTCCTCTTCTTGCTTTCTTTTTGCCTCCGCCTCTTCTTCGGCTTTCTTTCGTTCTCTTTCAATCAAGTCATTATGATAAATCTTTTTGTGTTCATCCACATCAAACGGAACATCTGCAAGACTTAATAGATCATCAAGCAACTCTGATTGTATATTTGAAAAAAAGCGTTTCTCCCAATAAGGAAGATATGGTTTAACGATCACACTTACTCTTATATCCGTTAAGGGTTGATTATAAATTTCCTTATACTGTACATAGTTTTCAGATGAAAGACGTTCTAATACTAGCTTGCTTACATACAACCTTAATTTTTCATAGATAAAACGCTGATATGCGAATAAATATCTTTCATATTCCCAGTAATACGCTTTTTGTACAGCTCCAGTTAATTCATCAAAGAACTTTGAAACAGTAAAATAGTCTTTTGGAGAAAACGGTCCAATTTCTTCTAATTCTTCTTCAATCTTAAATGTCTCAACTTTTCGATACTTTGACTTCGTATTAAAATCAGACGCCAATTGCTGGCTTACACGGTGACGTATATAAAGATACAAGAGTTCTTGATCTTGTTCCATTATTTCTTGTAAAACAGCTTCAATATTTGATTCAACCATCTTACGCTTTTCCGCTAAACGTTCTTCTTCTTTTCGCTTAGCGTAATTAATTTTGGCTTTATCAAATAGTTCATTCCATTCTAGATCTTTGCCAGAAAACCTCTCTTTCAACCATCCGATCACATTAAATGGCCGGTAGTCCCTCATTTCATTACGGAATAGGCGATTAATGATTTTTTTATCTATTCCGTCTACTTCATAATTCCTTTCTGTTAAAAAAGCTTTCTTTTCTCTTTTTGACACATCATTTGTAATTTTATTTAGCCATACATTAACCCAAATTTGCTCTACATAGTTATGGCGATCAGCTATGTACTGCTCATAAGTCGGTATGGATTCTTTTTCTTCTAAATAACGTTCTATATCTTCCATTATTTTTCTTTTTGTATGCTCAACTGCTTGTGGATAGACGGTAGTTAATTTGTTCATTTTGTACTCCTTCAGAAGGTGTGACATGACAGAGTCAGAACTGCCTGACAAGAAAAGTACTTGTTACTATTATTTTATGCTGTAATGTCCATTGTAATCAAATCAAAACCTTTACATATTTTGTATCGGTATCTCTGCTGTGTATTTCATAATAAAAAACGACTAGATAAATTCTAGCCGTTTTACTTTTACTCTTCTCCAATTACCACTTCAGCAATATTTACAGCATGATCTCCTACTCGCTCTAAATTACTTACAATATCAACGTAAATAATTCCTGCTGACCCTGTACAACGATTTCATTTTAAACGAGTAATGTACCAATTCCATAATATTTTCCATATAGTCACCAATTCGTTCAATATCCCTTACTGTATCCATTAACGTAGAATGCAGCTTGGAGTCTTCAACTGTGAAGGAGTGTGAAGATAGTTGAATTAAATAATCTGTAATTTTTCGATCTAAATTATTAATCGCATCCTCAAATTGAGGCACTAGTTCACCATGTTTCTTTTCATGGATCTTCATATACTTTCCAACTTCTTCTAGACCCTTTTCCGCTGTCCACGTTTAATTGATTACTCTTGTATTTTTAGACAATTACGCTTTTAGTATTCAAACTTTAAAAATACATAAACTATGTGAAATGTATGATAAAGGAGGTAAATTTTAATGACAACAAATGATCATTATGAAGAAGTATATAATCAATACCGAAATGAGGCTCAAGAAGAGATGGCTATGACAACAAGTAGTTCTCAAGAAGCCATTGTTGCAGTTCGAAAAAATGATGATGGTGACTTAATTGCATTTAAAACTAGTAGCGGTCGTGAGCTCGACTACATTTCCGCCTTAACTGAAGCGAAACAAGGAAACCTAGCTCATGTAGATGTGTTTCATAAGTATGGACGTGATATTTTACGAAGTGAACCCGATGGGATAAAAGCCAATAACCTTGATAATTTACCAGAATTCTAATGATAATATCTTTACAAACCGAAAAGGCCTCTCCAATGTACGGAGGGCCTTTTACCTTTAATATCCCGTATCTAAACTTTGTATTGAATCCATATGACTGGCGATCATTGCAATAATCGTACTAGCTTCATCCTTACTGAAGATGAAGTTAAATTCATCTTTAATTAACTCATCATCCTCTGTTTTCACACGGTTCATTCTTTGGAGGATTCCATCTCCTGTTTCTTGGATAACACCGAATTTATAAGTGATTTCAACATCTTCATTCTCATCAATATAGGCAGTCACCTCTGGTGTTTCCCAATCAACTTCTAACGTCTCATATTCATCTTCATCACTGTCGATGTGATCCTCATCCTGATCATCATACTCGTATTCATATGCTAAAACATAGTCCTCATCCTCCATAAATTCATGGAAACTTTCATGAACAACGTCGATAATATCATCAATATCTTCGAGTATCGTTCGTGAACTTAGGTCGAGATCTAAGTCAAATGACTCAATATAGAACTCATTATTAAATGGATCAAAAAAGAGCGTGCAAAAATATTCACGTTCGTTTTCCTCAGATTCAACAAAAAATTCAATTCGAGGGTGTTTAGCTCCTTTATCAATAGACATATGACCAATTTGATCATACTGTTCACAAATTGATTCTAGATCGTCTTGCAGCTCTGCAGATACTCTATCAAACCAATCTAATGTCATGAACGATCACCTCTTTAATAGTATTAGCCTTTTTGCATAAATTTTTTCCTGCTAATCCTATTTTGAACCAAAGCTGTGATTTTCAATCCAAAATGCATTCTTTTCTTCAATTTTTCATGATGTTAGAATGGATTAACGTAATACACCATGTGGCAATATTGCATGGACCCCTTTAACTTGATTTACGATTTGTGTAATTCGTAGATCAACTACCACACTGGCTAATGCGGTTGCTTCTGATTTACTAACTTTGTATTGTTGTTGAATAAGAGAAATCATTCCATCTAATGCTATTATTGTCGCTTTATTTAAATCTTCATCGAATCCATAAGTAATCCAACCTGAAGGTGTGTTGGCATACGGCATATGGGAATATATGCCTTCCCTTACGTAAAACGTTAAATCAACGAGTTCCATCGGGCATTCAATTGCCTGTCCTGATACCTCACCATCGCCTTGTGCTGCATGGCCGTCTCCGACTGAGAACAACGCACCATCGACTGATATCGGTAAATATAACGTACTTCCCTTGACAAGCTCCTTACAATCGATATTACCTCCACAGTAACGAGGGGGAATCGTTGAATGAACACCCGGTTCACTTGGTGCTGTCGCCATTACGCCCATAAAGGGCTGAATTGGAACGGTGAATTCTCTATTATTCCTTTTCCCTATTGCAATGCGTTTTTCTTTGTCAATTGTCCAATCAAATCTAATTTGTTCTAAATATGATAATCCTAACTGATCATTCTGCCAATTTGATTTACCTGCAGCACAGTTCCACCCATACCAACTAGGAATAATCTCATTAATTTCAACTTCAAGAGTCATTCCAGCTCTGGCTTCACTAATTTCTATAGGTCCGACAACTGGATGTCCCCACATCCGTTCATGTTCCCTTGAAGTATATTCCGTTCTCCTTCCATTTCTTTCGGTAAATCCCCATCCAATATCAACCGTTGAATATTGGACTGAGTCACCTGGTTGAATAGTTAGGATTGGATGATAATCTTTACTAAAAGAACCGTGCAAAGTAAAATTACTTGCATCAATAATATGTTTCATATTTGGAAGCCTTCTTTCCTAACGATTTGATAAAATACTTGAAAAAAGTTTTTGATTGGCTTCGACTCCTTTATCCAAGTTCAATTCTAGAACTAATTCATAATATTGACCAAACTTCTCCTGATAATTAGCTAGCTCAATTGCTTGTGCTTCTAGCAATGTGATCTTGTTTTGAAGCTTCTTTTTATCCTTATATAAACACGTTTGAATTGCGACAACTTCTTTTAACTCATTCAATTGATCCATTTTCTTTTTTATTACTTGACGCACATAACAGTTTTCAATGTTGACGATCGTATCCCGTTGAATCTGGTGCATATATACTAACGCCCTAAATCCTTTTTCTTTTCCTGAGTCAAATAACCAATATATTGGTCGTTTATGATACATTTTTTGATGGTCTCTGAAAAACTCATCTAAAAAATAACGCTTTATTCTTTCTTCAGCTGTTTCGTACCGCTTCATCTTTAAGGATTGTGCCAACCATAATAAATTAGCTTCAACGAAAGAACTTCCGAAACAAGCTTCCAAAAATTTCCGTAAACGGGTAAGAACATCGCCCTCAAATGAATCCTCAACTGTTAGCAGTTGAATTCCATCCTTATTAGGGTGGAATGATTGGTATAAAGAGTGATCCCATTCTCCCCCTGCAAAAACTAACCCCTGTACATCAAGACTGTATCTTCCAAATAAACACCCAATAAAATAAGAAAGAAATGATCTAGTATCGCGCTCTCTCTCAGCTAGCGAAAGAGTTATATCTCTCTCCTTAACTTCTGGTGTTAACTCCTCTTGTAGGTCGTAAATCTCAATAAAAATTTCATTCAATCTTTCTTCGTTCTCTTTCAATGAAGCGAATGTCTTCTTTTTTGTTTCTTTCCATTTATTGAAAATTGAGGATAAAAAACGTTCATTCTTAAAAGCTAGAAATGGATGTTGAGGATAATCCCAAGACGTTTCTTCATAATCCCAATCCTGCTTCGCTATATCAATATTCTCTTTCGTTAACCTGTCAATTTGTTCGTTTCGTTCTTTTTGAATAATAGGAAGTTTCCCAATAACACCCGAACTATAATTAATTGTTGGGTTCAATGTATGTAAAAGAGTACTTGCAACTGTAGAATTTAAAAAGCTTGCAAAGTAATAGTAGTCTGCTTTATCACAAAAGAAAGCATGAGAACCAACATCAAAAATCATTCCCTTTGGATAACAACGTACACCGAATTTACTTGAGCTTATTAACGACCACGTAATTCCTTCTCGAAAGTAATATGGTACATTTTTTGGTTTCGAATTACTCAGCAAGCATTTTCCAATCGATAGTTTATATAGTTTATCCTCTCGTATCTCATTCCCATCATGCTGCCAATTTACAACCATCTCGTTATTTCCATACCACTTCCGTATAGGGCCACCTTTATTTAATGGAAACCATTTTCGTTCACTTGCTTGAGCAGACTCACGATCGTGTGAAAAGCCGATATCTGAAAATCGAACTTCATACCAATAACGATGAAAACGATTATTATCAGCTGTAGCTAGCCCCTGTCTTGGTTCTGCAATTTGCTTTAATGGTATTCCCTTTAAAAAAACGTTTGTTAATTTCTTAGTCAACCAATATACGATAGGTGTTTCAGGAATAATCGAAAATCTTTCTTGTATACATGTGTATTTGCCTTTGCCTTCTAGAAAAGCTTTTCTCTTACTTTCTGTATTCTTATAATCAACAAGTCGATAATAGATGCTATTATATTTGCTAATATAACTGCGTTTTGAAACAAATGCTGTACTTTGAACAACTTCCCCATCAATATCTTCAAATGTATGTGCCCCTAAATGTAACATGGACATAATAGTACTCTTATTCAATAGCTGCAAACGCAGCTTCTCATAGCTTGTTAAAAACATCCATGATTGCTGGTTGAGCATAGAAAAGACACCATTCTCTTTTGTGAAATGGATCACTCGTTCCATAAAAACGGCTGACATGTCATACTTACTATAGGGAAAATACCTTTTAATATAATCACTTGTTGATTTATTTAACCCTCTTATTCCTATATACGGTGGATTCGTGGCAGTAATATCATATGTAGTCGCTAACATCTTTCCTTGTATTAAAAGTTGAAGTACAAGATCTAATTGCTCAACTACATGATCATTTTCGAACGTTAGCTCTAGTTGCTCCGGTGCCTTGATTCTGTTTATATACTTATCAAAATTGATTTGATCAGGTTGCAGAACGGATCCTAGTTGTTTCGCATTAACAAATGATGTAAATAGCTGTTTGAGTTCAGCTGATTCATTCTCTTCATTTGCTAATAAATTTACGACAGAAGTTACATCAAGGTCATTCGATTCTTGTATCGGAACAATATTTATTTGTATGTCATTTTGTAATATTGTTTTAGATTTTTGACAAGCTTTCATTAACAAACTAAAGATTGCAAGCTGTGCTGCACGATCATCAATATCGATTCCATAAAGATTATTTTCTAAAATTAATTGAGGAATCGCCTCTTGTTCATAGCCAGCCTCAACATACATTTCGTACAACAAATCAAATGCAAACACAAGAATATGACCTGATCCTACACATGGATCAAGAAATGTGATCTCTTTTAGCTTAACAGGGGAATAATTTACCTCTTTGTCGTGAGAGATAACTTCCTTTTCAATTGGTTCAATATAATATTGCATGGAGTGCTTTAAATTTGAGACTGGATTGGCATTTATCCATAACTGTCCTAACGTATTCTCAACCATATATTTTACAATCCATTTAGGTGTGAAAAGCTGCGTAGCTACAGGTATATCTTGTGTTTCCATTTTTTTATTTTGTTTAAGATTAGCAAATACTTGATCTTTAGGTTCACTATTATAAAATTGGTACATCCATCCAATGGCTTCGACCTCGGAAAAACTTTTCATAAAACTTTCTCTTCGTAAAAATTGATTCACACCAGAATAGCGGTCTAATAATAAATCTGACATCAACAATTCGGTGTAACCTTCAATTTTATCAAAAGAAGCAGGTAAGATCGCATGCAACATATTACATTGAGCAAGGAAAAGCTCACGATTCAGCAAATCGATTGCTCCTTCTTGGAAAGAAGAGAATAGTGCTTCATCATCCAGATCAACGTACACCTGTAATGCCGTTATGAATTGTGTAAGAGTGGATTTAGAAAGGGAGTCCATTGTCTGTAACCGGTCCGGAATCACCTTATTTACTTCCATGTATCGGATGGCTACCATTCGAACAAACCACGTATAGGCAACTTCCTCAATTAACTGATCAAAGCCCTTATCAGTCAGTTCCCTTTGCAATGACTGAAAAGAAGACTTCATTTTTATTGGGTACACATGCCCATTAATGCGAAGTTGCTCATGTTTTTCTTCCATTTTTAACATATTATTTTTTTCCAGGCCAAATAATTCAGCACGTTTAGACACCTCATAGAGCAGGTCACGTCTTGTTTGTATAGCAAACGTCTTTAATTCTGATCGATTCATACAAACCTCCCAAATAAGGGATATTTTCTATTTTCTTTACCTTTTTATTTATTGTAGCACTAAGAACTATTTCATTCTTACAGTAAGAAAAAGCCAATGAGCGTTCCGACTCCTCCATACAAAATTGCAAACGGCATATTTCTAACGGTAATTCGATAAGGACTTTGATTTGTGTTCATAGAGGTGATCGTAACAGTTACACCATATGCCCCAACCGTTGCTGTTGCCAATGCACCTGTAATTAAGACCATACCAATACTAAGGGGATTAATAACCTCGTATAATGGCTGCAACACTTCCATTAATATACCTATTGTTGCAATTGGATGCACTCCTATCATGCTCATCACAAGGTATGTTGATTGGATTAGCAGTAAAATTAAAAACGGGGTTTCCGACGCAACTATAAATGGATGTTGGATGATTGCAAGAAACGGTGTTTCATTTAAGCTACTTGAAAAAAAAGCTAACGATAAAAAGAGAACCACAAAGTTTTGCATACCATTCGTTCGTAGTTTCCATGAGTTCCAGCCAATTGCAACGAAACTTCGAATCCGTTTCATTATGAAAGCCCAAGCAAAAGAAAATGGCAAAATAACTAATGTAACAGAAAGGATAAAGTTCAATTGAAAGGAATTGCCGATACTAACAACAATCATTAGAAAAATAGAAAGAGCAATAATGAGCTGTGCAATTTTCACTGCGATTTTTTTCGGTTCTAACTCACGAGTCTTACGTAGTTCAATGGGCTCATATGGGATGTGATTAAATTTCTTCCTCCCCCATAACAGATCAATAGAAAAAACGACAAATGAACATAAAAATAACCAAGGTAAAAAGGTTAAGTAACTCACTCCAGTAGCATCAACTGTGATAGCAACCATGACTTCCATTGGACTCCAAGCTAGAGCAACAGCAAATGCTCTAAGAGTTGACCTACTAATAAAGGAGTCTTGTATTTTTTTCTTAAGGTTCATCATGTTTTGCTTCAATACTTCTTGAGAAAGTGATAACGCTGATAAATTGATAAAGGTACAAAGTATATAGGTGGTAAAAGAACTTCTCCCATATAATTTTCCTAAGCTAGTAACATTCACTTTCATTATTTCATTAATTCGACGATCAAATCGCCCTGCTCGCACAACACTGTTCATCCATGGCAACATAGCTAAAAAAGCTAATAATGGCATGGTAGACGTCATAAATAAAGGTATTTGATAGATTGGTAATCCAGAATATATAAACAAAGCGAGACCAATAGAAAGAAATACCACACCTAAAATTCGAAATAACTTAGCAGCACCCCAAAACGATACACATAGCATTGGTATCGATAATACCCCTACAACATACGCCAATGCGGCATTTGCTGTGAACGTATTTAACACGAAGAGGAAGAGCACACATGTATATATGACATACATATATTCTTCAATGAAACGTTTCATTGTCATCACCACTCTATCCACTATTTTACCTATCTACTTTACTCCTTGTATTACAATCCTTCAACTAAATCGCAAACAAAAAAACGGCTGAGCCGCCTTTATAATTGTTTATAGTGACATTTAATCGGTGTCTTCCCTTACCCTTACCTATCTCCATTTATCGGAAGAGTAATTCTAAAAACCGTACCTTTTTCGGAAGATGAAAGCAACTTAATTTTCCCATTGTGATTGTCAATAATTCTTTGTACAATCGTCAAACCTAGTCCCGTCCCATTTTCTTTTGAAGTTAAAAATGGAGCGAACACTACATCTTGTAGATCTGCTGGAATACCTGGTCCATTGTCTTCTATAAAAATCTGATACTGATCTTCAATTTTTTTAGAGTAAATAGAAAGCTTTCCCTTTTCCGGAATAGCTTCTATACTATTTCTTATCAAATTATGGAACACTTGTTTCATTTGCTTTGTATCAAGTTGCAAAGGAACAGGTTCTAAATTCACCTGAATATCTACCTTTCCATTTGCTACTGATTGCATTATTAGTGGAAGGATTTCATTTATTACATCATCTAGTATAGTTTTATTAAACACTGGCGCACTCGGCTTGGTTAGCAATAACAATTCTTCAATAATTGAATTAATACGCTCAAGTTCTTTCCTTAAAAGTGGCATATGAAATTTCTTACTATCTGTTTCAGATAATGATTGACTCATTAATGACATAAATCCATCAATGACCGCTAACGGATTACGAATCTCATGTGCAGCTCCAGCGGCTAACTCTCCAATCAAAGCCAACTTTTCAGACTGGTGCATCCTTTTTTCAAGCTCTTCTGTTTCTGTAATGTCAACAAAATAAAAAATTCGACCAATTACCTTAGCATGTTGATCGCGAAGTTCAGACTGAGAAACTAATAACGCATGTGCAGCATCCCGCGAATGATAAGGGACTTTAACGTTTTTTATAATTTTTTTAGAATGTAGAATATCCCAAAACATTCGGTTTCGAGTCTCGTATTCAGGATTATCTTCTTTTAATAGATGGTTTGCCGCATAATTATAGGTTACATTCTTGGTTTCTTCATCAACAGTTATAATTCCAACTGGTAAGGAATTCAGGATTTGTTCTCTAAAAATTTTATCCATCATAATTGTGTGAAATGAATCTTTTAATTTCGTAGACATTTGATTAATAGAACCAGTTAATAGCTGAAATTCTACTTGTTCGCTAGATTGAATAGTAAGTCCATACTCACCATTAGCAATACGGTCAACTTTCTGAACCATTCCCTCTAAAGGTTTCGTCAAACTTCCACTTAAACGGTATGCTGATACAAAAGAAATAATAACCGTTCCTATTGTTAAAAAAAGCAACAAGTACACAGATTGATTAATAATGGTAGAAACATTATTTGAATGATCCGTTAAAGACATGAAGACATTTTCTTTTTCTTCCTGCAACTTATTAGAAATTCCCCTATGATGTGGGAGAAATTGTTTTTCAATATAATTTCTTATCGCAACCTGATCACCAAATGAAATTAACCCCTGTACATAATTCTTCATCTTAAAATCTAGCAGATGAATTTCAGTTTTGAGATACTCAATAGATTCAGGTGGTACTGCGCTATGTTCAGACAGTAAATGATTCATAGTAGTAACAGTGACTGAATTATAAGTGTCCACTAAGTCACAACATAAGTCATTCAATAGAAATTGTTCAACAATATATCCCTTAATGTGCATTTCATCTTCCCAATATGAAATCCAAACTAATTCAGGAATGTTTTGCTCATTTATTTCGTTATTTACATTACTTATTTGATCAATCGATTGAATAAGAATAAATGAGAAACTACTTAAAAGAATCGTTGTCAAAAGAAGGATTGTTAAAATTTTACTACGAAAACTTATTTTTTTAAAAAAGTGAATCATAAATCCTCCTTTAACGAACGATCTATTTTTAAAAATGTTATTCGGATTGATGTATTTTTTCTAATTCAGAATTAATATATTGCTTCTCTTGATCTGAAAACATAGAACCAAGGGGAGCAAGTTTATACACACCATCTTTATCTGTTAACATAACTGTCCCAGCCGGAATTCCATCAGGCGAAAAGAAATCCTCCATAATTGAAACATAGGCTTGCGACACATCATTAATGACACTAGTTAATACTAAATCTTCAGCAATATAGGACTGATCATCAAGATAACCAATAATATAAATATCATACTTTTTGGCATGTTCAATAACATCTCGGTTAAATGCATTACCTTTTGAGTAAACAACATCTACTCCCTCTTCAATAAATTCTTCTAGAATTTCTACAGCTCGTTTCCCGTCATCTCGGCTACCGACGAGCTGATAATAAAGTAAAGAATCTGGACTATAGTAATTCAATCCTTTTTTAAAATCAGTTTTGCTTTCTCTTGCTTCAATAGCATCAAGTATTCCAATTTTATTGCTCTTTGATTTTAACGAAGCAACTAATGCAGCAATATGTTCGATGCTGCCTTGATTAAAAGTGTAAACAGACTGATTTTCATACTCTGAAGTACCATGAATTGTTACAAAATGCGTATCCAAATACATTGGTGCTAGTTTAGTAAATACATCTGAGAACTCTCGGCCGTGGCCAATAATTACTTCTGTATTCTCTGCAATTGTTTCTTTTATAGTTGCTTCAATTAATTCATCTGAATGTATTTCACTATATAACGATACAGTCACTGGAAATTTTTCTTCTATTTTTAATTGACCTTTATAGGCTAGACCACCCCAACTTTGGTCAATAACTTGGTCTGATGTAATAATAGCAACTTTTACGTTCTCTTGATCACCGCTCACAGTTTCAGAGTCAAATAGCAAGGAACTGATTCTCAGTATTAATAAACTAATAAAAAGTATTGCAACAACCATAGTAATGAGCATAAGATTTCTAGATTGTTTAAATTGTTGCAGCATAACTAACTCTCCCTTTTTCTATATATAAAAATAATCTTACTGAAAAAAAGGTTAGCGGTCTACCTTTTTTCTATTTTGTTTGACAAAATACCACATAATCTATCATTTTTAAATGAATTATTTCTCAATACAGTTAACATAATATCGTTATGGTGAATAACCTCCGACGTTTACGTGTTACGTTAGATCACCCAAACAAAATATACGATAACAACCGTTACTATTAAATACAATAGATTAAGGGGAATTCCTATTTTCAAATAATCAGAGAAACGATATCCTCCAGGACCGTAAACAATTAAATTCGTTTGATAGCCAATTGGCGTTGCAAAGCTTGCTGAAGCAGCAATTGCAATCGTTACAAAAAATGCCATAGGATCAATAGAAAGTTGGTTTGCGATATGCAGAGAAATCGGAAACATCAACACTGCTGCTGCATTATTTGTAATAATTTCTGTGAAAAAGCTAGTTAGTAAATAGACAACGAATACTGCACCTAGTATACCGAATCCTTTTGTCAATTGGACAAACTGATTAGCAATTAACTCTGCGGCTCCTGTCGTCTCAAGCGCAATTCCTATTCCAATCGCACAAGCAATGACAATTAACACATCAAATTGAATATACTTTCTTGCTCCCTCAAACGATACGGTCTTCGTCAAGAACAAGACTACAACGGCAAGGACAGCAGCTTTAAACATTGGCAAGATCTCAAATGAAGCGAGTAAAATCATCAATACTAAAGTAATAATGGCAATATAGGATTTTTTTGTATCAATAATTTCCGGTTCATCAATCGGTGAGAGTAAATAGAAATCATTTGAACTAGACCATCTATTAAGAAAATCTTTGTTAGCTAACAATAGTAACGTATCCCCAGGCTTTAATTTAATATCTCCAACCTTATTATTAATTCGCTCATCATTTCGATGAACCGCTACTACCCCCGCATCATATTTACTTCGAAATTTACTCTCCTTAACAGTCTTTTGGATTAAGCTAGATTGATGAGACACAACCGCTTCAACTAAAGAGGCACTTCCATTTTGCAGATCTTCTAATTTAAGATCTGTACCTGTTTCTACAGTTAACCCGCGGATATTCTGCAATTCAACGATCGTACTAAATAGTCCCGTAAAAATTAAACGATCATTTTCTTTAATTTTATAAAAGGAAGGAACAGGAGCAGTCCGCTCTCCATTACTAATAACTTCTATAAGATATAAGCCTTTTAAATTCCTTAAACCGGCTTTTTCAATTGACTTGCCAATTAAAGGGGACTGCGTTTCAACTATTGCTTCCGAAAGATACTCTCTTGAACTCTCATCGAATGTCTCTTCAGATGTTTTGCGATCTGGGAGAATCTTGTAACCAATGGTCACCATGAATATGATACCGACAATACTTGCTGGGATACTTACTATGGCTAGTTGAAACATCGAAAACCCACTCATTCCTTTCTCTAACATAAATCCATGAATGACTAAGTTCGTCGACGTGCCAATTAATGTCCATGTTCCACCAAAAATGGCTGCATAGGACAAGGGTAATAAAAATTTAGATGGAGAAATATTTCGGTCTTTGCACCATTTACGTACAACAGGTGTAAACATTACGACAATTGGTGTGTTATTTAAAAAAGCTGACATACCAGAAATCGGTATCATCATTCTTATGAGAGACATTCTTGGATTTTTTCCAGTGCTTAGAGCTTTCACAATAAGTTGATTGAGAGTCCCGCTTTGTTTTACAGCTCCTGCGACAATAAATAACAATGCAACGGTTAACATACCTTCATTAGAAAATCCTTTTAGTGCATCCGCAGGTGTTAAGATACCCGACAATAACAAAATAGCTAATGTACAAAACAAAATAAAATCTGGTCTTGCTACTTCTTTTATAAGACAGATAAGCATCCCAATTACTACAATTATCACAATTACAATCTCGAAGTTCATCTTATCCATCCCCTGTTCTCTTAAATCTTATAAGCTACACCACCGATAAAACCAATGAGTTTAGTATGAATTAGATATACAAAAAGGCTTCTACTTTTTAAAAGTAGAAGCCTTTGGTATTTCCAATCAGCTTTCACGATTTAATTTTCTAATGTTCATTATATTTATTTCTTATGGTTATATTATTCTGTTAATTCATATATGTCAAGTCGGTTTTAAAGTTAACTAGAACTTTTAGAGGAATAGTCAAAAACTCCACTATTTGCTGTTATTTGTTCGCAAATAGTGGAGTTTCTTTAATTTATTCACTTAAACAATTTAATAACTTTGTTAAAGATTTTTTTATCCTTTGAGTTCATTTTTTTACTGACCGTTGTGGAAGTTAAATTTGTGTTATCTTTTGAATCAAAAGAAACGATTTGTAAGTAAAAAGGTTTGGTTTTTCGGTCTCCTCCGAGATATCCTCTTAAAAAACTCACCTTTTCAAAGGATCCAGTAATCTTACCATTATAATCCCATTCAATTTTATTGTTATAAATCGTATCCATTTTCCTTTTTAGAGCTAATGCTTCAACGACCGCTTCTTGAGGAGTATTAAAAAAAGAATTTGTCCTCTTTAAACCAGTCCTCTTAAAACCATCTCCTGCTTTTGCTTGATAAACCGTATCCGTCATATTGGTCATCCTTTCGTGATTGGTCTCACGCCTTCTGCTAGTGAGTCTGCACATCAGAAGACCAAAGGGTATTCCCTTACTAAAAGTATACCCTAGATTACCAATTTTTACTACAAAACAGTTAAATTAACAAATTATATTTAGAAATAATTAAAAAATGAACATAACTTCAATTAGTATGAGATAATATAAATATGTAAATTTCACTTAAATTAAATAGGAGAATTATTATTATGTATGGAATGATCATTTAACCATGATTTTTTCATATATACCTTTACAAAAAGAAACATTATATTAAAATTGAAAGTTGGTTTTTTTTATGAAAAGTAAAAATAAGTTTCAAGCTAATGAAAAGGTAATTTTAAAAGCAACAGGTGAGACCCTTACGATTAACAAATTTAGTTATGTACCAAATATGAAAAGATACTCCTATACTTGTTTAGAACACCCGAGTACATTTTTCTTTGAAGAAGAAATGCAACATTCGAAATCATAATAATAACTAACTGAATTTAGCCCAATTGCGAATTGTTCTTGCAATTCCAAAAGATGGATGTTATGATAAATATAATTATTTTTGTTCGGGTAAACTGATAGAATTAAGACTTTCTTACTATGTGGTTTTGTCTTGATGGGTTATGCATGGGCAAGGATAGTAATAAATAGTGGATAATCCACGTTGGAGGCAATATCATGACACAAGGTACAGTAAAATGGTTTAATGCAGAAAAAGGTTTCGGTTTTATCGAAGTTGAAGGTAGCGACGATGTATTCGTACACTTCTCTGCAATTCAAGGCGAAGGTTTCAAAAGTTTAGAAGAAGGTCAAGCTGTTACATTTGAAATTGAGCAAGGTGCTCGTGGACCACAAGCTGCTAACGTTCAAAAGTAATCAAAAAAGACTCCAATAGGGGTCTTTTTTTGATTGGAGTATGAGAAGAAGGCATTAGCAAAAGAATTAGGAACACCTGTACTACCCTTCCTATTTAACTAATGCATATAGAAAACTTATGACCAATAATAGCAATGAACTGAGTAACAATGGATTCAGTGTAAGCAATTTACTTCCTTCACGCGGAACATGATTACCAAGTGTCTTCATTGCTAAGTGCGCTTCATTAGAAAGTCCGCTTGTAGATATTAACAATGAAATAGCTCCGACAATAAAGGCCACATTAACCAATTGTAATCCAAAATACCATCCAATCAGAGCACTAATTACAACTAATATAATAAAGAAAACCGCAGTGTTTCCGATGTATTGTTTAATGTCATGCACTCTCCCTTCAACGTTATTTATTTTATAAATGAATACTAAAATTGTAAAGCTCCAAAAAAGCTAAGCATTTGAAGTGAAATTAAGGGTTATCCAAAAAGGCTGATTTTGACCTTATGGGATCCCCCTTAAAACAATGTCTGAAATTACAAGAAAGTTGATTCCCTTGTTTTTTACACCTCTTTTTGAACGGCACTATATTTGTGGTTTTTATTGTTACTTTTCATCATATCCTATCTTTGAGGCATATTATGGAGTTACATACAAAAGAGCCCCACACTAACAATCGTGGGGCTTTACATATTTGTAATTTATCCTCTAAACAAGAACGTCGTGTTCTTTAAATATATGCTTACATTCTCTCTTAACTTTAGCTAAAGAATCTTCAATGTTACTTGTTTTGTCAACTAAAAACGAATACATTGGTACAAGCGAACTACTTTCACTTTGTTCATACATTACTTTCACAAATTCTTCAGTCGAAGCTGATTCTGTTTCATCTAAACAAACCTCAACTTGTTCCCATACAACATAATAATGGTTTTTTACTTCTTCTCTTAAATACTCTTTCATGTTGATCAGTTCTTTCGCTACCAATTTAATCACTCTTTCAATTATATTTTGCAGTCTTTACCGATTAAATAACATGAACGAGAAGAGTTGAATTCTTATCGGGTAATTACTGCAACCCCAATCTATTTGGTTGTGTTAATTATAAATAGAAGTTGATTTGATTATCTGTGCGTTTCATCACATTCGTATCAGTTTTTTTATAGTTATATCCAAAATAAAAAAGAGTCACTTCAAAATGAGGGCACATCCAAGGTCGACTTTCACCTTTATAGTGCCCACTATGGAACGTACTGAGGCATATCTACTTAATCGAGCCATTGAAAAAGGTTGTTTTTTACCAATTTCAGTGGCTTCTTCAAAATAGCTACCTCTCTTTAAAGAAGGCATTATTTTCCCTTTGTTAATGCTTGCACTAAGATTTCGATTTCTTCTTCTGACAAAGTTACTCCTTTGCCCATTTTTGAATAGTCAGGTGCCCAGTCTCTTATATCATATTTAGCATCTCGACCATTCCAACTTATTAAGTTTAACTCTTTTTTCCAACCCTTTGATCCTTCTGA
This sequence comes from Halalkalibacter sp. HAAS-P013, assembly GCF_056619925.1. Lineage (NCBI taxonomy): Bacteria > Bacillati > Bacillota > Bacilli > Caryophanales > Bacillaceae > Halalkalibacter > Halalkalibacter sp. HAAS-P013. The sequence goes on along the minus strand of NZ_JBWQTU010000001.1, from coordinate 119,264 downwards.
TAATACAGCTACAGTTTCAACAATTTCAAATTTAATTTCCGCCACTCTTCAAACCTCCGATAAAATACATTTCAACTATACCGTACCCCTTTTGTTAAGCAATTACAATATAATTGAACATCAAGCGCTTCATTGTTCCGTCTCCTTCTAAATTATTCCACAATTCTATTGGCTAGGTTTGTCGTTTTCTTCAAAGTCTACCTACTATTCTCTTTCTTTGTACAAACTTTGAGATGAATAGTAACCGCATATAATTAAAATTAAGATTGAAATTGGATATAAGTCAAATTTCGTTACTGTATGTGCGTTTATTTGATTAAGCGTTATATCTACAACTAGTATCAACAGAACTGGAAAGATACCAAGCAAGATAAATTTTGAATACTGCAGTTTCCACTCCCCATAGATTCGATATTGTTTAATTAAATGCTTGCTTGCAAGTAGCACTCCGAACAATATAAATATCGTTATTGGAGTTGCAACTGAAAAAACATGTAGAGTTCTTGATGTAGAGAAAAAAGAAGTATGATACCAACTATTTGTTAGTTCTAATAATAAACCTGTTATGAGTAGAAATATACACCATGCTACTAAGTTTATAATATGCATCATCGGCTCTCCCCCAAGCTTGAGACGAATTATTCTATTGCAAGGTAAGTCACGCTTCCATAAATGTTCTTTTTCTATTAACTGAATTTTCCCTTTTATTCAGTTTCCTTCTCTAATTACCTATTTTTTACTCTTTGACGATAATATAAAAAGACTAACGAATAACAACTTGCACTAGCTACAGCGATAAATATTCAAATGACATTAAATGTTCCCTTGAATATTCAAAATGTCGCATCTGAAAACAAAGCTAATATAGCAACCAACCAAAATAAATAAACCTATCACAAACATTAAATTTATCAACTTGTACAACAAATCCGTCAAAGAAAAAGTGCATCCCTAAAACGTGTTATAAAAAGGTGCCAATTTCAAATGCTTTCATTTTCATCCTCCTGATCCTATAAATTGAGTGTTATATATATACGTTATGACAAGTCAAAAGCTTCATTTTATCTAAAAATTCAATAAAGTCAGTCTCCATCAAAAAAGCAAAATGTTGCTTTGGATAAAACCCTACTTACTTATTACTTATGAAAGTAATTTATGAAACATGTAAAGCTAAGACCAAAGAACTGAAATTTTTACTTTTCATAACAAAAGCACGTTGTTTAAAAAGATACATACTAGTTAAGTAGGGCATAGGGTTATATACAAAGGAACTAACGAACAAGGGTTACCCAGTCGGCCGGTTTTTGACCTCTTCGGAATAACCCCTTCTTAACTCCCTTTCCGTCCTTTAACTAAAAAAAGCACATGTTGAATCAATCCATCAGATACCTTATACACTGCTACTACATGGTTCTGTTCGTTGCTGCCTCTAGATCCTCCTCTTACATGTTCCTCATCTAACACATAATTTCCAATTACTATCCGCGCGACTAACTTGCAATGTAGATTTGGACTTGGTTCAAATAATGCAGTATATCTTTGTTATCATAGGCAATTAATTGTTTTTCAACTGAAATGGATACATCCGTCATTTTTTCCTATATTTCTTGCTTAATATAATAACCTTTCATTAACATTTGATATTTATAAGAAAATGGGAGAGGTCATATCAATTAACCTCTCCCACTTTTCTTCTTATTTTTGTTTGTTTCTTTGTTTCTTTTGTGCACGCTCATCTGCTTGCTCCATTCGATCCATTGCTTCTTTGTCTTCAGAGTCAGCTAGTTCCTCCGAATACTCTACATCATCATATTGGCCTTGCGTGTTTTTCTTGCTCATATGTTAGATCCCCCTAAAAGTGTAATGGTTGGAAGATAAGGATATTCAACTTATCTGCGCTTAGTATTAGCGACCATTATTCATACATGAATGGTATATTCTGGCTTCAATACATATCGACTATCTTAAAGGGAATTCTAACAATACGTCTTTTATGGAATGGGTGAATGAACAATGTATAACATTTTTCTTATACTATTACTTCAAATTATCTTAGTACCCGTATTGTCACTTAGGATCATTTTTGTCGTAAAAAACATGACGATTCTAGCCTCAGCTTTTGGTTTCTTAGAAGCATTAGTCCATATTTTCGGTTTATCTATTGTACTTAGTGGAGAACAAAGCATGGCTGAGATGCTTACATATGCAATCGGATTTGGTGCAGGTATTTATATTGGAGGATATATTGAAAACAAATTAGCGTTAGGTTACACAACACTCACTGTAAACCTGCTGACAAGAAACACAGACCTAATTTCCACGCTTCGTAATGAAGGTTTCGGTGTAACCGTTTTTGAAGGAATGGGGAAGGATAGTACTCGGTACCAGTTGCAAATTTTGACAAAACGAAGTATGGAACAAAAACTAATTAATATGATTGAGCAGTACGAGCCTCATGCCTTTATTATTTCTTATGAACCGCGTAAGTTTAAGGGCGGTTACCTTCTTAAAGGAATGAAAACAAAGCCGTCCGAACAAAGCTCTCACTAACTGTGGAACTGTTCTTTAGCTTCGAATCCTTAATTGTTCTCTGACCTCTGCGATAACCATTCACGTATAAATTCTGGTATTTCTCCGGTCATCGCAAGTGAGACATGCCCCCCTTTAATCTGTTTATACAATTTATCTTTACTGGACACATTTTTATAAAGGGGAAGGATAAGATTCTCTGGTACGAGTTGGTCGCCACTAGTTGAAATAAGTAGTAAATTCGCCTTAATATTCGATAATAAAACGGGTTTCTGATGGATCATTAGCTCACTTTTGATCAATTTATTATCTCTTATAATTTCATTTATTAATTGCTTTAATGTAGCTCCTGAAAATGGAATATGCCCGTTTACCCATCTATTAAATAACCTCCATTTCCTAACAGCCTCTGGATCGTCTGCACGCTGAATTAGTGATAAATACGAGCTATACGTAAATGGAGAGACGGCTAGCCGCATACCCAATTCAACGATCTTTGCTGGAACAACCCCATAATCATCTAAAAAGGCATCCATGCTTATTGCGTTTTTTTTCAACTTGTCGAACCACTTTTGCAACACTGGAGATTCACTAAAATTAATCGGTGGTGCAAAAAGGATTAAATTTTTAATTGGCTCCTTAGCCAATGAGGCATAAATGGTGGCTAATGTACCTCCTAGACAATACCCTACAATACTAATATCCGCTGATTTTGAATGAATTAACGTTTTTTGGACTCCCTTTTGAACATAAGTCAAAATATAATCGTCTAGTGTGATATCTCTGTCCTCATAGCCAGGCTTTCCAAAATCAAGCAAGTACACGTCATATCCTTCTTCTCCAAATGCCTCAATCATGCTAATCCCTGGTGATAAATCGAGGATATAGGACTCATTAAGTAATGAATAAATTAAAAAAAGTGGTGTCCTATATTTTTTATTCGAAGCTGGATAGTACCATAATGTTGCTTTGTTTTTTTTCCATATTGCCTCTTTAGTTGTTTGGCCATGTTTGGGTTTAGGATCGATTAGTGCTGAACGAATCCCTCCCCACCTACCCTTTTTCTTTTTCACTTTTTCTCCCTCCCAATTGTACCTTGTATTTTTCTATTTATTTGTTCTAGTTGTATCAAGTATATTTTTGATTAGAATTTTTCTTAACTGCTCCTTATCAATCTTTTTCTTGCAACTAGCCTTTTCATGTACAGGATATACAGACATTCTCTCCTCTATTGCATCTACTTTATCTTCAATTTGTTTAGCTAGCCTTGCTACATTTGCTACATCGTCTTTAGTTGGTACGTTTAAAAAAAGGGAAATAACTTCCATGTGCTCTCTTATCTCCTTCATCATATTCATATGACTTTTTGCACCAAGCTTTATAAGGTCCATGTACCTTTCATCTTCTAATAGTTGATGTAGCCATTTATTCAACTTTTTTTCTGATTTAATGCCTATTAATTTAATTAGATCAAAAATATCAACCGTCTCATCTTTTCTTTTTTTCTTTTTTTTTCCCATTTCTATTTCCCCTCTCTTTGCAACGTATTCATTCTATCTAGATTACTATTTCTATATTCAAGGAAACTTTCGAGCGTTTATAGGTTTGACTATATAAAGAGCCCGTTTTTATCATTTCACTCACATATCTTTTATAATGTTCCGCTAGCGTACAAGCCAAAACAAGCCACAGTCATAAACTAACTGTGGCTGATCACTTACGTTTTTAAAGGAGGAATAGCTAGTGACTAGTAACAATAAATACACGCATAAGAACCCGAGTGGGAATTGGTTGACTGGTCATCTAAAAGACTTTCAAAAGGATCCACTCGGTTTCTTAACATCGCTATCACAGGATTATCACGATATGGCACAAATTCGCTTTGGTCCATTCAAAAGGGTACATGTTGTTACAAACCCTCATTTAATTAAAGAAATTCTTGTTACAAAGCAAAAAAGCTTTGTTAAGTCACACGACTTACGGGTACTGAAAGATGTAGTTGGAGAAGGACTATTAACTAGTGAAAAGACTGTTCACTTGCGGCAAAGAAGGCTTATTCAGCCTTCTTTTCAACATTCTCACATAAATAGTTACGCGACAGATATGATTGAAACAACGAAGAAATATCTTGAAAAGTGGGAAAATGGACATGAATATGTAATCACTGATGAAATGATGGATGTTACGCTTGGAATTATCAGCAAAACGATGTTCAGTATGGATTTTGATGAAGGAGTCTCAAAGATTGGTAAACCCATTGAGACATATATGAAGCTAGCTGTAAAAAGGATGCGTTCTCTTATGCCTCTTCCATTATGGGTTCCGACCAGTGCAAATCGAAAGTATAAAAAATCAATTGAATCTTTGAATCAAGTGATCTACGCTATTATTGAAAGAAGAAGACAAAATAAAGAAACGTATAATGATCTTCTTGGTGTGCTATTAGATGCTCGAGATGAAAAAGATGGCTTAGGAATGTCTGACGAACAACTAAAAGATGAGTTAATGACGATCTTTTTGGCAGGGCATGAGACAACAGCTAATGCCCTTTCTTGGACGCTTTACCTGCTATCTCAGAACCCTTTAGTTGAGCAGAAATTGCATGAAGAAGTAGAGCGAGTGATCGGCAATAGTCCAATCGATCCGAAACATTACAGAGATTTGAAATATACACAAAATGTGATCTGGGAGTCGCTGCGCCTGTATCCACCCGCATATATTATCGGGCGGGAAGTAGATCATGACATAGATATAGGGGGTTACGCCTTAAAAAAGGGTGACATGGTTCTCATGAGTCAGTATGCTATGCATCGGAAAGATGACTATTTTGAACAACCGCATGCATTTAGGCCTGAGCGTTTTGAAAATAACTTCATCAGGTCCATACCAACGTATGCGTTCTTCCCTTTTGGCGGCGGACCACGGGTCTGTATTGGTAATCACTTTGCCATTATGGAAGCTGTTCTCGTCTTAGCTTGTATCGCTCAACGCTTTAGGTGGAAGCTTGCGCCTGAGCATCATGAAGTAAGACCGCAACCACTTATTACTCTTAGACCAAAACACGGCTTACGTATGATTGTAAAAGAAAAACAGTAAGTGGCACTTGTTTGAAACAAGAATAGTGTTAGGTGATATCATATCACCTAACACTATTCTTACCCAGTACTCCGAATGAACAATTTATTACAACAACATTTTCGGGCTGTTCTCTATGTATTCATTAAAGTAAACTAACAAAATTTTTGTTCAGCAAGTTACAATCATACTACATCCAATACAATATTCTTTATTGACAATAAATTCAACTTTCCTCCATAAATATCCAGTGCCCTTCCTTTCCTTTTTGAAACCTTCTCCTTCCTAGGAAAATACCTCCAATAAAATATGTGTATTTGTAAGCAAATGAAAGGAAATAGCATATATAAAAAGGACTAAATTGATTTAGAAGTAGAAACCAAAGCAAATATTGCCTTACCATCATATCTGAATGTTTTACCGTGTTGAGGATATGTTCGGATTTCGTTACGATATACGTCGTTGGTAACAAACATAATTTTTAAAGGAGGAATAATGATGAAGAGCAAAATTACCTTAAGCTTAGTCATACTACTTTCCTTCCTAGCTGGATTTCTTTATTTCGAAAATACAAAATTACAACAAACAATAACAGAAACTGAAAATGAAATAGAAGAACAAAAAACTAAGCTAGAAATGAAGGAAATGGAAGAATATTTTGCTACAAATTCTGAAGCAATGGATGTTACTCTCACTTATGAAACTTGGGTTGAATCTACGATGCTTGCAGAACAGTTATTGGAAGATAGTGAAGGTAAGTTTGAAAAAGAATGGGGTATTTTCTTAGGAGAAATTGCCGCACAACGTGATATTGATCCATTTATCGTATATGAATTGTTACGAACTGAAACAGGCGGCTCCTTTGACCCTTCCCTTGTTGGTCCAGAGACTCGCTTTGGACATGCTTATGGGATGGCTCAATTTATGAAGAATACTGCACCTTGGATTGCAGAAATGGCTGAATTGCCATATAACGATGACTTGTTATTTGATCCACTTTATTCAATTCAGTTATCTGTTGAGTATTTAAGCTACCTTCATAGCAAATATGATGATTGGGATTATGCATTAACTGCATATCATCGTGGTGTAGGCGGACTTGAAAATTACATTGATGCAAATGGCCATGCAAAAAGTGCCTACGCTGTTGAAATTCAGGAAAACGCAGAAGAATTAGGGGATTTAGTAGCCTATTCGAACTAAAAAGTTGAATTTACCATTAATGATCAGCTTTTAAGGAGATTCCGTAGCTTTGGCTGGGATCTCCTTTTTCCTCATCTTACATATTCAGCTTGATAGGAATTCGGACCTGCATGAACTGATAATAGTGTGTTCGCATAACCTACAAGACGGTTAACTAATTCATCTGCGATTGCAAAAACAAGCGAGTCCAACTCTTCTTTATAAAGCTCCGGATCATCAAAGATGATCGTCGTATTAATATAAATATCACGGTTACCTTGGAGATCATAATGGATAATTGCTTTCCCTGCCGCTCCTCCAGTTTTAGGATCATGATAACTCTCAAGAAAAACATACCACTCTTCAGCTGTTGCAGATCGAAAATTTTTCGTAAAGCGTAATGCTTTGAGTTCCCTTTTAATCTTCTCTTCCATTTCTTGGTTCGCCAAATCAATAATTTTCTTTGTCATACCATCACCACTTTTGATCTTATCTTATATGAATAATAAATAATGTTCCCTACTTAATGCAGTTCAACACAAAAAGCACTAGCTTTTATATTCTAGTGTTTTCATTCAGTCGTGTAGAATGCGGAATTCCTTTTTTGCTTCATTTATTTACGGATATAGTTCTCTTACCCATTTTTTAAGAACATGTGAAGTGGGCTCTCACGGTTAATGAGCAGCCCTCTCACTGATAATATATCATTGAAGTGCCTTAATTGGTTCTCCCTCCGAAGCTAGCACTTCCCAACTTTCACCATGATTAATCGTTCTATATATGTTTTGTTGGCTTGTACCAACAATAATTTCGCTCTCAAAAACCGGGTGAACACTTATATAGGTAACTGCATCTTCATCTAATTGTAAGTTAAGTGATCTCCACGTATTTCCAAAATCTTCACTGATATATAGTCCCTCCTTCTCTCCAAAGAGGTAGGCAATTAGACCACCCGATTGGCCTACTTCTTGAAAAGCTGTTGAAAATATTTCTGTCTTATACTCCTCCCAACTTTGACCACCGTCTTCTGAAACAAATATTCCTAAACCTGTTCCAGCTAAAAGTAATTCAGCATTTTGTGGATGAGACGAAAGGGCATATACTTCACCAAAAGGCACTGGCAGGCCACTAGCATTAACTTGCTGCCACTCATACCCGCCGTCTGCTGTACGATATAATTCAGAATGGTAAGAGTCAATCCCATACATAATCCGTTCGTTTTCCCTACTTACATGAAGAACGTGGAAATCCACTTCACCATGTAGAGCGATCGGCTCCCAGGTTTCCCCTTCATCCTGACTAACAATGACCCCTAAAGGATTTTCAAGTTCCGATCGGTAACTAGGATGACCACTTGATATCATTTTGCCATCTTCTAATAATGTAAATCCCATTAAATCATGATGCTCTTTTTCGTCCCCTACTTGCTTCCAACTTGATTCATCAACATGAATTAAACCGTGGTGTGTAGCTAGATAGAAACTATTCCCCTCTTTGTCAAACTCTAGTCCATGAACATGCATAAATGATTCAACTTCGTCCGACTGACCGCACGCAGTCAAAAATAGCATTAATATGACCATTAACGTTATCTTCCTCATAATGATCCCTCCTTTTTTAGTTCCTTGATAAAAAAATTGTGAAGGTTGTCCCCTCTCCTAACGTACTTCTAACTTTGATCTCACCTCCATTAAGCGTAACCAATTGTTTCGTAATCGCTAATCCAAGGCCGCTTCCACCATGCTTCGTTGATCGTGATTGATCTACTCGATAAAATCGATCCCAAATATTATTTAGTTGATTAGATGGTATATCATCTCCATTATCTTGTACGGTAATTGAAATTTCAGATTGATTCTGTTTTATATTTAACGTAATTTTCCCATTTGGGGGCGTATGTCGAATTGCATTATTTAATAAATTTAAAATAATTTGCTCCATCCGTTCTGGATCGATTGTAGCCATAATCTCATTACGTTCGTATAAAAAGTCTAAATGAAGCTCCTTTGCAGAAGCAGCTAGTTTCACTTTTTGAATCGTCTTTTTACCTATTTCAATTAAATTACAATTCTCTTTTTCAATCGTAAATTTCCCTTCATCTAATTTCATTAACTGAAAAATATCATTCACTAGACGTTCCATCCTGACAGCTTCTTGATAAATCACTTTTGAATGGTCCCTGATATCAGCACGCACATCATTTTTGTCTTTCAAAATCGCAGCATAAGCCTTGATATAGGTTAAAGGGGTGCGAAGATCATGGGAGACATTTGATAAAAATTGTTGTCTCGAGTCGCGATATTCCTTTAACTGTTCAGCCATCGACGAAATATCGTTCATTAAATCAGCTATTTCATCTTTTCCTTTTGCCTTTAACTGAACCTCAAAGTCCCCTTTTGCAATCTTTCTTGTTGAATTACGAATTTTCACTATAGGGTCTGTCCACTTTTTTGATAAATAAATCGTGATAAGACCTGATAACAGTAGTGAAAATAAACTCATAACGCTCGAAATGAATAACAACTGTGATTTAGCCTGTTCAAACTCTCCTGTATCTTGGTCAATAAACAAATAGCCAACAACCGCATCGTTTTGCTTTATAGGAATCGCTGCCCAAATATGCGGAATGTGATAAGCAACTGTTTCAACAAATTCTGTTTTTTTGGATGTTCCTACTTGACTAACCCAGTCTCGGTAAAAAATAAGCCTTTCAGAATCAATTGGGTATGAATGATCGATCACTCCAAAATTCTGATCGAAAATAATAAAAGAACTTTCTGAACCTCTTCTCTCCATTAGAACAACATGATGAAGTGTATGGTGTGAAAAATCATCTTCAATAACATCCAGGTGGGCTTGCATTCGGAATTCTATATCCTGCTGGAGCTGATTTTTATAGAAAGTCTTTGACACTTGATAAAAAGCTACACTCATCGAAACAATACCGATTAAAGATGAAACAAAGACAAGGATGATTAACTTGGTTGAAAGTTTCATTGTACATACTCTGGTTGTGATAGTTTATAACCGACTCCCCAAACGGTTTCGATGATCCGCTTTTCTAAGCCTGCATTTTTTAGTTTTTCTCGGATATTTTTAATATGAGTATCAATATTCCGATCATACCTTTCTCCCAAATCATCCCATTCCAATTCTAATAGCTGATCTCGTGTAAATACTTGACCTGGATTTGAAAATAAGCGCAAAAATATTTGATATTCTTTCCTTGTAAGACCAACGATCTGACCGTCTATCATAAATAGTTTCTGATTCTCATTTAATGTAACTCCATACAGGTTAGTCACTTTTTCTCTTGTATTTGCTTTTTGGAACCTTCTTAACACAGAACGAACTCGTGCCTTTAGCTCACTTGGTTCAAAAGGCTTTGTTATATAATCATCTGCTCCTAAATTTAGCCCTTTAACAACATCATCTGTTTCCCCTAATGCCGTTAATAGTATGACAGGTAGTGATGCATGTTCCTGCTCTATATTTTGTAAGACTTCATATCCACTCACGCTAGGCATCATTACATCTAATAATAATAAGTCATATTCATTTTGGCTTAACATGTAAATAGCCTCTTTACCAGAAGAGGCTGTATCAAGGATATAATTTTCTTCTTGTAAGCAAACTACAATTAACTTCTGCATTTGAACTTCATCGTCCACTATTAAGAGCTTTTTCATTCTAATCCCCTTCTTTTAGAGAGCGTTTAAAAAGACGGCAATGGCAGCACACGCTACACGCCTCTAGGAGAACCCCACTCCTAGAGGCTCAAAACCTTGTTGTACCTTCCTTTTGTATTTAATTAATGATGTGCATGATCATTCCCATCCAAAGAGACAATCTCTAACTTTTCATCAAGAATTCCTTGCGTTTGAAATGGAATTAGATCAAATGACCCAAGTAAATATCCATGATTATATGGACCTTCCGTTGGATCAGTAGTAAAGGCTGGTTTTAGCTTTGCTAAATACTCATATAACGACTTCGTTACTTCCCCATCTTCTAACCATACCATCGGCGCGTGCTTTCCTAAATGAGCAAACGGAGCTGCTGCAATAGCAAGTTCAGGACTTTCCGTTGATACAAATACTAATCCATGACCAGGAGTGGTAATTCCCCAACCGAAATTATTATCATCTTTAAAAGAAGAGAAAGCAATAGATTGTTCAATTTCGTTATCACCGGAAATGCGTTGAACCGTTCCGTACTCTCCAAGTTGACTTTCTACTTCTTCAGATATAATTTCTTCTGGACCAACAATGTATATCTGCGCTTTTCCTTCACGCTTTTCTAATGCTTTTATTGTTTCTTGTGGGACTGTATCTGTCTCTACATATAAAAGTGATTCATTCATATGAGCGATCCAGTTTCCTACTGGGACCGTATATCCTTTAGCCTCTTCATCAGATGAACCAATAATAACAGCTTGGTGTACATGACCGATCGTTTCAAAAAAGGATTCTTCAATTTTCTCCGCAAAATCAGCTGGGTTTTCACCAACAATTTGTTCTACGTTAAAACCATTTAATTTCCTTAACTCATTATCCTCATAATCACCAATGACTAACACTTGAGTTCCGTTGTCATTTCCTTTTGGCTGAAGGCGATTAATCTCCATTAACACTTGATCAGATATCTCCTCACCAACATATAGCAATGGACCATCATTCGGGTGATGAACCAACGTTAATGCAGCTAATGAATATTGCCAGTTATCAACTGGAGCTAAGATAACGGTTCCTGGCTGATTTTCCTCATGTGTTGCCGGCCATACTGTTTGCGAAACGGATATTGAGGCAGTTATAGGATCTTCCTCATTAATCCGTGTAATATTCTTTGTATTTTCTACAACAAGACCATTCAAGGCATTTTCATTAAAAGCATTAGGCTCCGTTGCCCCATCACTCTCCACCTGTTCTCGTGAGTCGTTTCTAGAATGATGATTTTCATGTTCGTGCTGCTCTTCTATTTCCTGATGGTCCTCATGATTTTCACTTGTTTCATCATTAGCACAACCTGCTAGTATGATTCCTACCCCTAACAAATTGGCAAGCAATACTTTTCTTGTAACTTTCATTATTACATACTCCTCTCGACTGCAGATATGACTACACGAAACATCATACTTGTAATTTATGTAGAAAAAATGAAGATTCGAGCTTTTCATTAAACGTTCAATAATGTTTTGATTCCTCCTATTATATCCATACTTAATTTGGAAAAACGGCTTCTTTCTGTATGTTTGTTTATTAATACAATCTGAAGTTGGGAATACTTTACCTAAGTAATTATTCTTACATTTGGATTTTCTAATCCTTCTTTATCTGTTTGAGGGGTGATATTTTGTCTGAAGTGCCCATAAATATCGTTATTTTATTAATTTCGTTATTAGCTATATCTGCTTTTTTTTCTTCTGCTGAAACTGCATATTCAAGTGTAAATAGAATACGTTTAAAAAATTATAGCGATGAAGGCTTTAGGGGTGCCAAAAAAGCCTTACATATTTCAAACAATTTTGATGAAGCGTTATCTACCATTTTAGTTGGAAATAACTTAGTGAACATTGCAGCTGCTACCTTATCATCGCAGTTAGCTATACAATTGTTTGGTCCTAATATGGGGGTTTTTATTAGTACTGTTGTGTTGACCATTCTTGTTTTAATATTTGGTGAAATATTACCTAAGTCATTTGCAAAAGAATATGCTGAGTCCTATACTTTGAAAACCTCAGGTATCATGACTCTCTTGATTACTATATTCAAACCAATTACATGGGCTTTTATTCAATTGCGTAAAGGGGTTTCAAGGTTTATAAGAAAAAAGGAGCATCATCCTTCTATGACGGAAGAAGAAATCAAAGTGATGATTAATATTAGCGAAGAAGAAGGAGTTATTGAAAGTCACGAAAAGGAACTCGTTCATCGTTCACTAGAGTTTAATGACATTATTGTCGCAGAAATTATTAAACCAAGAACAGACATTGTAGCGATAAACGTAAAAAGTTCGATTGACGACATTAAAGAAGTATTCTTCCGTGAACATTATTCTCGCATTCCCGTCTTTGAAGAAAGTATTGATAATATCGTCGGTATTCTTTCAGAAAAAGACTTTCTTAAATCTCTACTTATGAAAAGTGAAACCCAGATAACAGATCTTTTACGTGATCCTTTATTTGTAGTTGAATCAATGAAAGTATCAACTTTATTACCACAGCTTCAAATACAAAAAACACATATGGCTATTGTGATTGATGAATACGGCGGAACAGCTGGACTTGTTACCCTCGAAGATATACTAGAAGAGATCGTCGGAGAAATTTGGGACGAACACGATGAAAAGATAAAACCCTTTAGTCAACTTGACTCACATACTTATGTAATCTCTGCCGATTTTCCTCTTGATGATTTTGCAAGGTTAACAAATGTAGAATTACCTAATTCTTCTTACCACACTCTAGGAGGCTGGTTAACAGAGAGATTCGAGCGTATTCCTAGGGAGGGTGAGCAATTCACATATGAACATGTGGAGCTTGAAGTAGAATCATCTGATGACAAAAGATTGCGGCAAATCAAAGTGTCGATTCACTCTTCATAATTAAACAAGCTCCCTTTCTGTCTTACAGGTTTATTTTAGGCATTCATCGCACTGATTAAGGTGGCTTTACCTTTTCAGTGCTCTCCGTTTTTCTACTCCTCCCCTAACTAACATTTTTTCAATTATTGATAAAATACTATATCAATGTTATTAAATCTAACACAGTTTTTTCGTTTTCCCCTAACTAATTGATACATAATTACAGACAATCTTCTCCATTTCATGTACGATGAGTGTATAAGTAAGCGTAACTCTTCGTCCTTTCATATTAAAGTCGAATTTGCGCTTATGAATACGTTCTTACTATAACAATATTGTGTTAATAGGAGTGAGTCCCTTGCATCTAACTAGCTATACAGACTATGCGTTACGTACTCTTTTGTATTTGAGTACAAGAGATAACCTTGAATTGGCAAAGATTAAGGATATAGCAACAATTTACAACATTTCTAATAACCATATGAGTAAAGTCGTTTATGAATTAGGTCAACTTGGATTAATTAAAACGATTCGAGGAAAGAATGGAGGGATCAAATTAGCTTTAGACGCAAAAGATATTAATATTGGCTCTGTTGTTCGAAAAACGGAGAACTTACACATTGTTGAATGTTTTGATCGGAAAAATAACACATGCATTATTAGCTCTGCTTGCAAATTAAAGTTCGCATTAAATGAGGCACTTCAAGCTTATTTAAGTGTTCTCGATAAATATACTTTAGCAGATGTAGTTACAAACAAACATGATTTACTAGAAATTTTTACTTTTCATGAGCAGAATGCTTAATGAGCTATATAAAAAAGCTGAAACAAAGCTTAACTATTCTTTTTCAGCAATAGTTAAGCTTTGTTTCAGCCTATTCTTCATTAGCGGTTAACTCCAACCTGCTTTTTGCTTTCTTTCACTTTGAAAAAATCTCCTCCCTTCTTATTTTTCAAATCACTACTTAGGTTATCTATCTTTTGTAATTTAGGGACATGCTTAGAACAATGTATAAATGTCTCTTCGACTTCAATAACAACCCACCTCTCCGCTTTTTCTCCTTCTCTTAGAAGAATATCTTCCTTCATCTTCTTTGTTAATTGTAATGTATCTAATTCCTTATTTTCGCATATAAAAGCTTTCCCATTCACATGTAAACCGTAGCGACTATGAAAGAAATCAATAAACATTAAACCAATATGAGGGTTTTCGATAATGTTACCCATACTTGCCATGACGCCGTTTCCCCGATATTCTGGGTACATAACCATATTTTTATTGATCACTCTGACAAATCCTGCTTCACCTGCACGAAAGGATGAATCACATTTCCCACTTCTATCAGCAGTTGAAATAAACATCATCTCTTGTGCTTCAATAAATTCCTTCATCGCTTCATTTACATGTGATAACATCTGATTGTTATAAAATGCCTTAGCACGCTTTTCAGTATTGTATTTTTCCTGTAAAAATTGTTCTCCCGATTGTTTAAACAATTTGTTCAACCCCTTTTCACTACTGAAATAGGTGAAACGTATCTTCCTTCATCTTAACTGAATATCCAAACAAAAAAGCACATGATGTCAGATTATCTAACGTGTATTTTAAATCCATCAAAAAGGGGGTGTCCCAAAGGTCTGTTTTGACCTTTGGGACACCCCCTAAGCAATGAGCGGAGTCGCTACATCTTTTAAAAGCCTTGAGAGGAGTGGGTTACACACTCACGGCGAGTAGCGAACGGAGCCATTGCCTCCTCTCTTTTGGACTTTTGGGACAGCCCAGCTTTTCGTAAGATTTTTTTATATGGACACTTTATCCAGCCGCTTATTTAATTTTTTATACAATTCATCTCCGGTTTCACATGAAAATACTTTTCCATCAACCAAGGAAAATGGACAGCTCTTACACGTTTTACACTTACCGAGACAGCCTTTTCGTTTAATTGTTACGTCAGGATATTTTCCTTTAAGAGTCTTGTAAGTTTTCTTTGTTTTGAACTCATTCTCTTTACAGAAATAGACTTTCCGCATGGCTCTTTCTCCTATCACCAATTGATAATTAGAATCATTTTCACTAAATCTATCATATCATGTGTAAACGAATATGTATAGTCTTAACAATCTGATAATTAGAATAAAAAATTGACTCCCTTTAATACATTGGAGTCAATTTTCAACTAATATTTTTTAGAAACTGTCGGTATTTTTCATATAGCTTCTCTCTATTTTTTTGGGTTTTAAACTCCATATGCTGAAGCTTGTATCCTACTTGATTGTATAGGAGAAGTCCTGTCTCTTTTCCGACCAACTCAGAACGTTTTCCCATTCTGTATTTATAGTTAATAATTTTTAACCAGTCTTTTGAACGTTTTCCCACTTGATATTTCGATTGTGGCTTTTTGACAATAATACCTTCAAGGTCGTATTCTTTTACAACTTCGAAGTACGTCTGAGAATTGCCCTCTACCCATTGAGAGCTCACAATTGTGATGATATCTGTTGGGATAACTTCATTTAATAATGTTTTCCGTTTAATAAGTGGTAGCTGAGTAATTTGTTTGCCTTTATAGAATAACAGATCAAAAGCTACATATTGTATTGGTATTGTTGCATTCAGCTTATCGGATCTAAACCTTTCCATCAAACGCGGAAAATCTGGTTTGTTTTCTGCATTTACTGAGATGATTTCTCCATCTAAAACGATTCCTTTTGGAAGAGGAGTCTTTGTAATTTCTGGAAATAAATGAGTGACCTCGAGACTATGTCTAGTGAATAATTTTGGCTTACCCGATACGTTATTATATATTAGCCGGACCCCATCTAACTTTAATTCAGTAATGACATTTGCATAATCTTCCGGCGGAGAAGTTGACTCTTGTAACAACATTGGAGAAATAAACATATGCACCACCTCCCACTTTATCTTACATGGGCTATTTGTTCATTTCATTAGTGAGTAATTGGAAGTTAGTAAAAATTTAGGAATAAATGCGGTTCGTTCAACTCATTCTAACAGTATCTTTCATAATAAGCAGGAGTGAAAATAAAATGAAATTTGTTGACGAATTGTATGAACTATATAAAAATCATTTAACTGGGGATGAGGAAGATGCGCTAATTATTATTAACGGAATTCTGCATGATTTCAATGATAGAGATATAAAAAAGTTGGTTGACGATATGCCCGATCAAGAGAGATTTGAAATGGTAGCTTTGTATTTATATGAGAAATTTCGAATAAAAGTTGCTGAAGAAGGAATCGGACAAACAAGAAATAGAGATGACCAAGATGAGGTGAAATTTTATCATTAATTATAAAAAAATGCGTCCGGTGTCTAGACGCATTTTCATTCATTAGTGACTAGGATACTTGCTTATCTACTTCTTTTGATGGCACCTTTTTCGGTGTATAGGACAGGATTCCAAGCCCTACAAATAACAATCCAACACCAACCCATGACAAGAACGGTAAATATTCTCCGACAAGAAAGACTCCAAGCACAGCTGCCGTTAGAGGTTCTGCAAGTGAAAAAGTTACCGCAGAAGAGGCTGTAATCCCAGTAAGACCGCGGACAAAGAGGAGGTATGCAATTGCTGTAGCAAAAACGCCAAGATGTAGAGCTACACCAACTCCATTCACTTGAAACAACCATGATAAGTCATAAATAAAAAGAATCGGCGTTAACATGAATGCACTTAAGGTGAATACTACTGCTACAACTACTTCAGAGGCGTGTCGTTCTAGCAACTGCTTACTAACGAGTGTATAAATGGCAAATGATAATCCTGCTCCAAGTGCCATAATGATTCCAAGAGGACTGATACTCATTTCACCCTCATTTGTATTTGAAAAAAGGAGTAAACTTCCCGTAATCGCCACCATCGTAGCCAACCACCACTTTTTATTTGGCAACCTACTTCTGACAAGCCACTCTAAAATACCAGCTAAAATGGGAGCACTGCCAATTGCAACCACTGTCCCTACTGCTACTCCTGTCATCGACACCGCTTGAAAAAACAAAGGCTGATATGCAGCCATACTTAATGCAGCTACAAGCGTTACACTGACTGGCCAATTTTCCAACGTTAATTTCCCTTGAATGACAACAAATAACAGTAGCGCAACCCCCCCTACTGCTAGTCGAACGGCTCCAATTACAACTGGATGTGCATTTTCAGGAGCAAAAGTTTGTGCTGTACCCGTTGTTCCCCATAATATAGCAGCAACTAACACTAACAATACGGAAACATTTTTCAATTTATCTCCCCCCTAAAGAAGTACTTCGTTTATCTATTGTACCTTTACAAAAAAAGGCTGCATTACATTTTTTCATATCTTATTTAACTTTTTTAAAGCTATTCCTGTACATTTGAGGTGAAATGCCTACATTTCGGATAAAAGCTCGTGTAAAAGATGAGGGATATTCGAAACCAACTTCATTGCAAATCTCTGTAATTGATAACGTTGTTTGAACCAACAATCGCTTTGCTTCCTCTAACCGGACCTGCTGAATATAGGCTCCTGGACTCAAGCCAGTTAATTTTTTAAACCAATTTGTGTAATAGGATGGATGGTAGTGTCCTAGCCTAGATAACTCCTCAATCGAAATTTTTTCCGCATAGTGGTCATGTATATATTGAACTGATTTCTCTGTTTTTTCATTGAATTTTTCACTAATGTAGCGTCCTAGATAAGTTAACGAAGCAGAAGAAGAACCTTTATTTTGTAGCTCTTCAAGCAACAAATAACGAATCGATCGCCACTGTTCATTTAACTTCATATATTTCCCATAGGATTGACCTTCCTCTTTTATTAATAAATGGTCTGGTAGATCAACAATTAAAAACTCATTCGTATTAATCGCACGAAATGTATGTAAACACCCTGGTGGGAGGTAGAAGCAGAACTCATTTTCAAGCTGAAATTCTTGTTCATACACTTTTATTTGCATTCCTCCTTGAAGAGGAAACAATAATTGACCATATGTATGGTCATGTGTATTAAAATGTTTCGAGTACGTTCTTTTTTCGCAAATCACTCGTTCAAGCTGCACCTCAAACTCCTCCTACTTCAATATATGTATTTACAAGTGTAGTTTTCCATCTTTGATTCTTCAATTATACTCTTCTTTTCGTTCAATCACATCAATTATCCAAGTTAAATGCCTATTTCATTCACCGAAGTCTGTCCCATTACGTATGATACTTTCGAATAACAAAGGTGGTGAAAAAGTGAAAAATAGATCAAACGTATCATTTATCGTTCTTGGGGTCGTTTCTCTGTTATTTCTTTTCTCCCTTACCTTTTTTAGTCAATCGAATACACCTGTACCAGTTACTGCTTCTTCCGATGACTCACAGGCAGAACAAACCGATTTAGGTAAGGATGAATCATCAAATTCCAGTAACAGTGACAATGGATCCAAAGAAAGCAATGTCACAAATCATGTTGTTAACTCAATCAATGCAAAGGATGGAGAAGTTGATAACTCTCTTGAAAATCACATTGACTCCTCTAACTCAAATATAGAAAATCATGTGACAAATGAGATCAACTCTACCCAATCCTCAGTTAATAATACAATTGAAAACCATATTAACGGAGAAAATGCAGATGTTGATAATGCCATCGACAATAACATTCATAGTAACAACAATGATGTCACAAATAGCATCGGAAATGATATTAATGTTAGTGTTGATGTAAACGTAACAAATCAGATAAATAATCATATTACAGATGCAACAAAAAACAGCGATGGATCTGAGAACGGAGACAATGGAAACGGAGAAGAGAACGGCCAAGTTGAAAATGGTGAAGACTCTGGCAATAAAGACAAGGGGACTGGAGAGAATGGGAACAGAAATGAAGAAACTCCTGAAACTGTATGGGGTGTTGATTCAGCCAGTATTACTACAGAAGATATGCTTGCTTGCGTTCGAAATAACTTTGGTGACCCCGAAGTTTGGGGTCGTTATTTAGGTACGAATGAAGGAGCTTCGTATGGCTTAACCGCTGAAGAGGTTGATTTGCTCCATTCTGAGAATATCCGAATCCTTGTTATTTATAACCACTTTAACGATGGTACAGGATATGAACATGGGCAAGACCACGCAAATGCAGCGCTTGAAATGGCAAGAGACTTCGGGATACCTGATGGAGTAGCATTATTCGCTAATGTAGAACCGATTTATCCTATTGATTCGGCTTTTATCCAAGGCTGGCATGACGTTGTTTCAGAATCAGAATACAGTTCTGGAATCTATGGAATTTTTGACCCAAGTGAAGAACTTTATGTAGCATTTGAAGCCGCTGTAGATGCTGATCCAAGCATTCTAGATGAAATGTATGTATGGACCGCAGCTCCAAATGAAGGCATTACAACGGAAGAAAATGCACCTGCATATAATCCTAGTTACCCTGATGGAGCTTTAATCGGTGGATGGCAATACGGTCTTGATGCCGAAACCTGTAACATTGATACAAATATTTTTGATGGAAACGTTCTTGAGGTCCTATGGTAATTACTAAAAGTAATGGTGTTCGCATCATTACTTTTTCTTCTGTTTTTTAAAGTAATTATAATTTAATATTGATTTCTCCTTAATAAATGTTATTATTAAATTAACAACATTACTATGATGAGCGAAGGGGAACTTCATGTCAACTAAGAAAACAGTTTGTCCACAGTGTCAATCGATAATAAAACAACTTAAACATAGTATTTTATGCGATTGTGGTATTAAATTCAAAACGATTAAATTCATATAGTAGCAAACGAACTTGCTAAAGGAGGTGCATCAAAAGGTTTTTTGACCTTTTGATGCACCTCCTTCTTAAGTCGTAGATAACTTCAGTATCTAGTCCGAAGACATTCCTTTCCTTTTGCTATATCCTTTATTTATAAGGACTATATGTATTGGAGGAATGGATATGACGTTTCATTTTCTACTTTTTACAATAACAATTAATAAAAGAACATACACTGAACAAGAGTTGCAGCAAATTATTCATGACAATAATATTCAAGCTCAGCTAGACCAATACAGAACTAAGTACTGGATTTAGGTTGTAGGAAAACAGCAATGCTCCATCTTGTTAAGTCGTTAGCGGTTTGGTATCCCCCTCTCACGGTTGCTACTTAGTTCCTGCCTTTTTTCGATCTCTTCCTCTTCTTTACCCCGTTCTTTCATTCCGTTTTAAATGTCCGATGGGTTTAGCTGCTTTAAATAGGCCGTATCACTTTCCATCGTTTCAAGCCACATCGTAACCAATTCCACCCCATTTATTAACTCGATTCCTAACCCATCCGCATATGCAACTGCCTTTTCTGTAAAACCTGACGTAGTAATTACATAGCCACCTACAGCTCCCCATTTTTTGATGTTCGAATGCACGAGAGCAATAGCTTCAAAGCTTACATCTTTGTTCGTGCATTTTACCTGACCCAAATAAAGGCCATCTTCTCTTCTATTTTCAAAGTCAACGCCGTAGTCTCCACTTGCCTTACTTACAAACATATCTCCCCCGTACTTAGCTTCAATAATATCTGCAACAAAATGTTCAAAAGAGAGAGGATCTTCCTTTAAAAAATTCGAACTATATGTCGTGGTACTACTAGGCTCTTCATTTTCAAAGCGCATATACAACCCCATTGCAAGAGTCTTCCTTAATTCTAAATCATGTTCTATTTGATCAAGAAGAAGCTCTGTAAAATCATTATGTTTGCTTTTAAGACGAATCCAATTCACAACCGCAATGAGCGTGATCAAAATTGCTCCAATTACTATAATCATTTGCATATTAATTTGTATATTCATTCGTAGCACCTCCACTTGTTAAGTTTATACAAAACACTAATATGGCAAACATTCTTCTACCTCCTCTAAATTTAATAAAATAATGCTGGTAATTTCTGAAAAATAAAGTATATTTTATATAGCCATATTAAATGGAAGTTTACTGGAGGGATATAAATGTGTGGTTTCATAGGTGAATGTAGAAAAAAGGATATGCCCGCAATTGATTCACATACATGGTTTAAAGCAATCGAAGCAATTCATCACCGTGGTCCTGATTCGACAGGACACTATGTAGATGAACATGTTCAATTAGGATTTAAAAGATTAAGCATTATTGATCTTGAACATGGGACTCAACCGATGTCTTTGCAAAATAGATACCACATCGTTTTTAATGGGGAAATCTACAATTATATTGAACTAAGAAATAGCCTTATAAATGAAGGCTTTGTATTTCAAACCGATTCAGATACAGAAGTTTTGCTAGCAATGTACGCTTCACATGGGATAGAGTGTGTGAAAGAGCTTCGCGGCATGTTCGCATTTGCTATTTGGGACAAAGTTGAACACACGCTTTTTGCTGCCAGGGACCCTTTCGGAATTAAACCATTTTATTATACTGAGACCGAAGATCGTTTCTTTTTTGCTTCAGAGCAAAAAAGCATTCATTCCTATATCTCAATGGATGAACTATCAAAAGAGGCCTTACAACATTATTTAACTTATCAATATGTTCCTGAACCTTTGTGCTTATCGAACAAAATCTCAAAGCTTCTTCCAGGATATTATTTGCTCACATCACCGGGACAAAAGGTATCGATAGAATGTTATTTCAAAAAAACATTCACTCCCGTCAAAGAAAGCATGAAGCATTATTCTAAAAAAACAAGGGACATTTTACTTGATTCGGTCGAGAAACATATGAGAAGTGATGTGCCTGTTGGTGCATTTTTGTCATCTGGTATTGATTCTACAAGTATCGTTGCATTAGCTAAACAACACAATCCGAACTTAAAAACGTTTACAGTTGGATTTGACCGTCAAGGTTTTAGTGAAATTGATATTGCTAAAGATACAGCTGAGAAATTACAAGTAGAAAACATCCACAAGATCATTACAGCGGAAGAATTTATGAAAGAGCTTCCTAACATTATTTGGCATATGGATGATCCGGTTGCAGACCCTGCTGCCGTTCCTCTTTATTTTGTTGCCAAAGAAGCTAGCAAACATGTAAAGGTTGTCCTTTCTGGTGAGGGAGCAGATGAATTGTTTGGTGGCTATAATATTTACCGTGAGCCCTTGGCGTTAAATTGGTTTAATTATATGTCTGGTTCTATGAAATCACTTTTGCATAAAGTGGCATTAGGATTGCCTGAAGGGATGAAAGGAAAAAGCTATTTGTTAAGAGGAACCACTCCTTTGTCTGAGCGGTATATTGGAAATGCTAATATTTTGAGTGAGCTTGAAAAACAGCACTTACTCACCGTCTATGATACATCTAATCCGTTTATTAAGATGACAAGAAATCTATACGACGAAGCGGCGCTATTTGATGACTCCTCAAAAATGCAATACATTGATCTTCATACGTGGCTCCCTGGCGACATCCTTGTTAAAGCAGATCGTATGACAATGGCTCATTCCATTGAACTACGAGTTCCTTTTTTAGATAAAGAAGTATTCGCTGTTGCAAGTGAGATCCCTACCTATGCTAAGATTTCTCATGGAACGACGAAGTACGTTCTAAGAGAGGCTATGAGCGAGTTTATTCCTGAATCCGTCTTGCACAGAAAGAAACTTGGATTTCCTGTACCAATCCGTCACTGGTTAAAGGACGAGCTCTACGATTGGGCCCGGAACCTTCTATTAACTAGTCCAACAGAGTATTTATTCAAAAGGGAAGAAACAGTAAAATTGTTAGACGAGCATGTACAAGGCAAAAAGGATAATAGTAGAAAGATTTGGGTGATTTTGTGCTTTATGGTATGGCACTCGCTCTATATCGAAAAAAATTCTTGGAATCATAGTTTACTGAACGAACCTAAAGTACCTGTTACTACCTAAAGAAGAGGGGGTGTCTCAAAAGGTCTGTTTTTGACCTTTTGATATACTCCCCTTTTCTACTCTTACTTTCCAACCAATTGTTCAATCTCTGCTAGAATCTCTTTTTGAATTTCTTCTACTTTAGTGAAATCCATCGCTTCAATATAGAAAGCTTCTAATTCATCACGGAGAGCTTTCGCCTCTTTTAAATAGGAAATTCCTTTTTTCATTTTGTCTTTGTATGGTTTGGTCGTTATCTCGATTTCTGTTGAAAACTTTTCATCTGTACCTGGCGTGATGCATCTTGTATACATATCAATGATTTCATCTGAATCACGATCAGGGAAATATTCGTGCGGAGCCGTACTATCAAAAATGGCAAAGCCCAGCTCTCTTACAATGACCATATCTAAACTATTTGGATCAAAACCGCAATGATACACTTCAACATTAAAGCCTCTCTCTTCACCTGCAGCTGCTATTTTCTTTAGCATCGTCGATTTTCCAGATCCAGCTCTTCCTTTAATAAAATAGCGTTTACTAATATCCTCAGTTAAATTTGGAATAAAGTCTACTGCTCCATTTGGGGTGGCAGCGCCTAAAAAACGGTGTTTTACTTTCGCTTGTTTTGTGTCTGAATTCTCTCCGTAAAAACGTGAGATTAACTCATCCGTAAGTTGGTTTGCTTCCGTGAAATCCATATTAGAAATATAGATATCTTCAATATCATCATGTGCCTTTAATGCTTCCGAAAATGTATCGTAAGCGGTTTGAAAGGTAGCAGAAATTTTTTGATTTAATGTAAGTATTTCTTTTTTATGCTGTTGCAATTTGTTTGAATCCCACGCCACACCCAAGTTCACATATTCCTCAATGACACCAGGTGCTTTCGGTTCAATTACATGAGGAGCTGTACCATCGACAATTCCAACCCCAAAGTCAGGAATAATCACTCCATCAATCGATTCGTTGTCTGAGGAACAATGTAAGAACTCAATATTAAGACCTTTATTTACCATTTGTTGTCCGACTGCCTTCATTAAAGAGGATTTTCCAGTCCCAGGCCCTCCTTTTAAAATAAAAAGACGCTCTAAATCTTCTAATGCAGAATCATATAAACTGTAAAATCCCTTTGCTGTGTTTCCTCCTGCATAAAAGTTTTGAACTTTTCCTTTCATCCAATCACCCTTTCCGCTTTTACCACAACATATGTAAGTATTCTTACAAGGGTGATTGCCTACCGCAGTAAATTCAATCTAAATGTTACATACCATTTGTTAGATTACTTTCCAGCTCTTCTAACACTTGTAGCAACAAGTCTGGTCGATCTGTAATAATCCCATTGACCCCTAAAGGGACCTTAAGAAACACTAGTCAGGCGTCAATAAAAAAAGAATTCCACTATTTTATAGGGAATTCTAAAGTAAAAGAAATGCGTTCATTTGAACGAAGCCATGCCTTTTTATCCTGCTATCTGGTTTTCACTACTTGTTCTTATGAAATCTAATGATACTTCATTAAAATGTTCATGTGCTTCCACGTTGCAAACGTGCCCGCTTTCTTCTATGACGATTAACTGGCCAGGAAATGTCTGATTAATTTCTTTTTTTACTTTTGGAAGAAACATATAATCATTTTCTCCCATGATACATAATGTTGGAATTTCTAAATATCTATTTTGGATTTCCTGATGATTCGAGTCCACATCTCTTGTTATTCGAAACCATTTAATAAACTCCATTTGGTTCATCCTTTTTGCTTCTCTTCCAAATAACTGTCTTGATTCCTCATGTTGTTTTCTTGGCATCATAATCCAAGCAAATAAATTATACAACCACATATAAGGTATTCGTTTTTTTACTAAATTTCCTGCAGTAATTAAGATCCTAGAGCGAAGATTAAATCCTATAATTAATCCTCCGAGGATCATTGACTTTACCTTTTCCGGAAAAGAATAGGCTATATTTCTAATGACAATGCTGCCTAAGGAAATCCCCATAAAATGGGCTTTTTTTATATTTAAATGATCCATTACTTCTACTACGTCCTTGCTAGACTGTGCAAAAGTATACCTTTCATCCTTTGTTTTTCTATTAGAGGACTTTCCATGTCCCCTTAGTTCTACTAATAGCAAATTATAATGCTTCCTGAGGTCTTTTATTTGTTTATACCAAATGGTCGAACTTCCGCCTAACCCATGAATCATAACAATCCATTCGTGTTTAGGTGAGATCTCATAAGTTTTGTAATATAACATGAATTCTCCTTTTTCATGGGCAAAATTTATACTAAGACTAGTACCTTATCTTGCTTTTTATATCCATCTATAATCGTCCTCAACATTTCATTATCCATGTTTAAAACTTGGTTATTCGTCGCCTTTAGCAGCTGTTGAGTATTGGTTATATTAAAATCAATATCCCGATTTACATAAATGGTAAAATTTGATACGAACTCATTTAAAATCATTTCCTCTTTTGTTAATGCTGTATCTTCTTTCGAATTAAATTGAATATGCGGGAAATCTAGTAGTTCTCCTATCATTTTTAGCCCTTCATGATTTAGTGGAGGGTTAGGATTGGTAACGTGATAAATTGTTTTATTTTTTGCCTTTTCTAACCCAGCCATTAGAACGCGACAAACATAATCTACTGGCACTAAATTTTGAGTACCTAATTGATTTCCAATAATATTATACCTTTTACCGATATCGTTCCCTGCTCTAGAAATTCTTTTCTTAAATATCTCAAGTCCTTTTATAAATCCATATAATCCAAAGGTAGAATCCGTTTTTCCTGTTATAGAATGACCGACAATAATGGATGGTCTGAAAATTGAAACGTTCATCTGTTCACTATAGGACATGACGATATGCTCAGCTTTGCATTTCGTTTCCTCATATGGATTATTAAATTCTTGGTCCATTTCATGTAATGATTCATCAGCAATGCTTTTCTTTCCAAGAGTATAAGCTGTACTAATATAATAATAAGATTTCACGCCGATATCTTTTGCAAATTCTAACGAATGTTTTGTTCCCATTTCATTTACTTCATACAATCGATCTGCCATTTTAAAGTCAAACGACAGCAATGCTGCTATATGAAAGAAAGCATCTATTTTTCCTTTAAGATTGCTTTGATCTTTCTTAGAGATTCCTAGTTGATTGTCCGCAAGATGTCCTTCTATCATCTCTATTTGTGAATGTTGATGTTTCGGAATTTTATTTAATAAAGTTTGGCTCTTCTTAGATGATCTTACTAACACATAAACTCTGTTATCTGAATCTAGTAGTTCCTGGATAAATTGGGTACCTAAAAAGCCTGTTCCACCTGTGATAAATATATTCATATAGTTCCCCTTTCGTTATCCGCTTTCATGAAGTTACCGCCATTATACACAACATTTCCAACATAATCGTGCTGTAAATCTTTCAATTATGTGAAGTCTTATTCTTTTTAACCATAAATTTACAAATCCTCTCCTAAAAAGTGGGTTTGACACTAAGAGGCTACTAAAAAGGATGTTTTTTCCTTTTCAGTAGCCTCTGTTTTTACTTTTCTAAAAGTGTTTGCACTGTAACAAATTCGTATCCTTGTGCTTGTAACTCATCGATCATTCTTGGCAGAGCCTCTACCGTTCCATCGAGGAGGCGAGCATCCGACTGAAAATTATGCTGGAGGATAATCCCACCTGGTGAGATATCTCGACGTACAATTTGTAGTATTTCCTCTGCTGATTGACCACTCCAATCAATCGTATCAACAGACCACATAATGGTTCGCATCCCCATCTCATGTAGAACGATGTGATCCGACTTTGTCATTGCACCATATGGTGGACGGAAAAGATCAGGCATTCTACCGACTGTTTTCATCATCTCTTTTTGAGTCGATTGTATTTCTTCTACTAAAGTCGATGTCATAACGGTCGGTATACTGGGATGATTCCATGTGTGATTAGCTATCCCATGTCCCTCCCTTACAATTCGCCTCATCATATCGGGGAATTCTTCTATTTGTTTGCCCATGACAAAAAAGGTTGCCGGAACGTTTTTTTCGTTGAGGATTTCTAATATTCTCGGTGTATAATAACTATCCGGTCCATCGTCAAAGGTCAGAGCCACTTGTTTCTTTGCTGGATCTCCTCTGTATATAGCACTTGGAGGCGCTGGAATATTCGTTGTTATAAATGTATGTCCTCTCTCTCTTTGATACGATACGTCCATTCCAAGTTTTCGAACGACATCAATAAGTGGAACAAATGCGTCACCATTAAATTCAATTGTTTTCGTTGAAAGATTTTGACGCCTCCAGGTCCCGGTGGCACGACCGTAGACATCGGCATAATCCCTTCCTACAGGCAGAGCAAATTGAATGTCTTTATGATTAAACACAACAGAGCGATACTGCTCATTCCAACTAATTTTGGCACCGGCATGTTTTAGAAATAACGCCGGGACGAGTAAATGACCTTCTCTCATTATGTAGCGTGTCTCAAAGGGCTGATTATCAATGTAGATCGGTGCTTCTGGCAACTGCGACTCTTGTGCCAATGTAGGAGCAGAGCAAGTGATTAAAATAATGAAGCAAAAAAGGATGAGTGTTCCATTTTTATTTAGCATAACGATTCCTCCTTACCAATTATGTTTAGTCTTTCCTACTCTAGGAGGTTTATGAAGAGGTTACTAAAAAAGCTGGTTTTAGAGGCTACTGAAAAAGGTCGGTTTTCACCTATTTTCAGTGGTCTTTAAACAATGAGTGGAACCGTTGCTTTGTCTTAAGCCAGCTATGAGTGGGCTTCTCATAGCTGGCGCGCAACGTGTGGAGCCATTGCTGCTTCTTTGAAATTGCTAAAAGAGACTTTTCCAGTGCCCTTCGGTTTTACTTTTTCAGTCCCCTCGGCAGCTTAAAACTATTGGACTGCTTGGGAGAATCACAGCGTAGAAAAATGGTACCCTTTCTCTTTTAGCTTTTGAATAAGTTTTGGCAAAATTAAAAGTGTTTGCTCCAGTTCATGCAGAAGAATGATCGAACCATTTTGAACATGACCGGCCACGTTTTCTATAATTTGATTAGGATCTTGTTTTAAATTCCAATCAAAGGATGAAATATCCCACATAACCGTCTGTAGTTGTAAACGCTCTGCGATCTTCAATGTATCTCGATTGTACTGTCCAAAAGGAGGTCTAAAATACTTGACGGTCTGCCCTGTGATGGTTTCGATTGCTTCTTTACTCGTTTGTATTTCATGCATTTGCTTAGCAAAACTCAACTTAGTCAGATTCGGGTGACACTGGGTATGAGCACCGATTAGATGACCATCATTAAGTACGCGCTTCCATGGCCTATTATGGTGGAGCAATCTGGTTTGCCAAAAAAAGACTGCATTCACTCCCTCTTTTTCTAAAGTGTCTAGAAATTGGGGTAAGTATCTACTCGGGCCATCATCAAATGTTAAGACGATTCCTGTTTTATTACACTTTGTCATATTTGATAAGACACTTGCTTCTTTTGAGTTGTACACAACCTCGGTAGTAACCACTCATGGACTTTTTTGCATTTGTTACACTTCCTTCTATCTATCTACTTTTTACTAACAAATTAACCGCTTCTTGAATCATTTCTTCCGTATCTTCACCTTTGTTTATTTGTTCACGGACACATTGCTCTAGGTTCGTGCTCACAACAAGTCCGATTGTTCGATCTAGTGCATTTCTTGCAGCAGACATTTGAGCTACAAGATCTTTGCAATCCTTTTCCTCTTCCATCATACGAATTAATGCCTTAACTTGTCCTTCTACACGCTTTACTCTATTTTTCATTTGATCATTATATTTCATTTTACTTCCCCTTTCTGAAAATACAACGGACCTAATCCTATACCATCATATCCTACGTTCCTTCACACTTTCAACATTTGCTAGCCTTCATTATAACACTTGGCACAAAATGTATGTTGAATACCGAACGTACTTTCGTATATAATAATAACACGAACATTCGTTCTTGATATGGAGCGTGAATTCAATGAAAACAATCTTTCTTGTTGATATGCAATCTTTTTATGCATCTATTGAAAAAGCAAGATACCCTCATTTAAAGGACAAACCGCTCGTTGTATCTGGAGACCCGAAACGGCGTTCGGGAGTTATTTTAGCCGCCTGTCCTCTAGCAAAGAAAAGCGGCATCAAAAATGGCGAACGCTTATGGGAAGCTGAGCAAAAATGTCTTGAGTTAGTTGTAGTCCCTCCAAAAATGCAAGACTATATTACTATCTCTGTTGAGATTACAAATATTTTAGAGCAGTATACCGATTTAGTAGAGCCTTTTTCCATTGATGAACAATTCATCGATGTAACCGGCAGTCACACGCTTTTTGGTCCTCCTCTTGAAATGGCTGAGAAGATTCAACAACAAATTTGGGAGAAAACAAAGGTCCGAGCGCGTATTGGAATCGGAGAAAATAAAGTGTTAGCTAAAATGGCTTGTGATCATTTTTCTAAGAAAAACAAATCCGGTATCTTTTGGTTAAAAAAAGAAGAATTAGAAAAAACATTATGGCCCCTGCCCGTTGAGAAGATGTTTGGAGTTGGGGGTCGAATGGCGGGTCACTTACGGAATATGGGAATTCGTACAATTGGTCAATTAGCAGCTGTTCCCTTAAAACGTCTACAGGACAAGTGGGGGATTAATGGGCATGTTCTTTCTATGACAGCTAACGGCGAGGACTTTTCCCCTGTCACAACCTCTTCTCACGACGGACAAAAAGCGATCGGCCATGGTATGACCCTCCCACGTGACTACATAGGACTTGCTGAAATACGCGTTGTCTTACTTGAGCTCTGTGAAGAAGTTTGTATGAGAGCGCGAAAATCAAACGTGATGGGGCAAACCGTAACCGTTAGTGTCAGCGGGGCTAGCTATGAAATACGAAGCGGCTTTCATCGTCAATCAACTTTATATGAGCCAACGAACTACGTAATGGATATCTTTCGTGTTGCTGAAAAGATCTTTCTTCAATTTTGGGACGAAAATCCGATTCGAAGACTGGCTGTTAGCTTAACAAAACTTTGTCGTGATGATGAGCTACAACTTAGCCTATTTGATACAGGAAGAGATAAAAAGACCGATCTAGGCTATGTGATGGACGGAATAAAAGAGAAATATGGCACAACAGCTCTTATTCGAGCTTCTTCTTTGACAAAGGCTGGTCAGGCTTTTGAACGTGCCAAAAAGATAGGAGGACATTATAAATGAACGAGCAGCATTTACACCGCGGAAACCTTCTTTGGGAAAGCAGCAGAATGTTTTTACCTGAGCATAAAGAGGCTCTCCTTGAGCGGCGAATAGAACTAAATAAAGTCGCAAAGCCCGAATTAGACGAACAAGAGTTAGAAGAAATCGGGATTATTGTGACCGATTCACTCAAACATGAGCTCGATGTTCAAATCACCTACTGGAAAGATGGGATGTTTCATGAACTTATAGGAATCGTCGATCGTATTGACTGGTATTGTAAGAAAGTAAAAATAAAAGCTGAAGATGAGCCATCTTACATTGCGATTGATTGCTTAAAATCAGTCGTCCGACTATAGCTGGAAAGCATTGCAAAACGCCTTGTTCAAATGACCGAGCAACAATTAGGCGGTTCTCTAACGTATGATCAATACCCTTAGCCTACACATTCTTTCCTAGCAGCTAGAACCTACAACGGTCTAGCTGCTTTTTCTATTACCCGCCTCCCCACTTACATAAATTCCGCTTAATAGGAAATAATTACACTCATACCGATAAACGGAGGACTAATGTCACCTTAGTAGAAGCATATTCTTTTTACGAGCTTTGGGAAGAACTAGGTTAATATATATAAAAGAGACAAAAAACCCGAAAAAGATATCCACCTTTTCGGGCTGACGAATCGTCCAAAAGTTCATTTTCCCTAAACTAATTACTATCCTTAGTCCATTTCAGGTAATGTTACATAGGCTAGTTTCTTAATAATCTCTTCAAGTTGTGGGTATGTACCAAGAAGATCTTTTTGTGTAAAGAGTTCGAAGTCTTCATATTCAAACCCCGGCGATACCATACAACCGACAAGAGAAAAGGCCTCCTCTTCCTCTTGTGACAGGGATGAGCCAAAGATTGCATTTTTCGGTACTAACACTTGTGGTACTTCCCCTTTTTCAAGATCTAAACCTAAACGAGCTTCCTCGTATTCTCCATTTTCATGAATAATATGTACAGATAACGAATTTCCTGCATGGAAATACCACAATTCATCCGACTGTAAACGGTGAAAATGCGAAACATCACCGGTACGTAATAAAAAGTAAATACTTGTATAAAGCATTCTTGCTTTTCCAGGTACTTCTTCCGTAGAACGGAACGATCTCTTAAAAAATCCGCCTTCAGGATGAGCCTCCAACTCAAGATACTTAATCCAATCTTCTGCCTGATAGTTTTTCATATACAAAAACCTCATTTCTAATAAGTCAATATACCAAGTAAACCAAATGCAAGAAAAAGATTCAACAAAGAACCAATTTCTCACTAAACTGTAAAAAGGGCGTTTTTCTATTTATGGTCATTCATTTCTGTTTGCTTTGATAGAATACTTACCCATAAGCGCTCTTCCTCCCACTTCAATCTCAAGGGAAGTTGAAATGTTTTTTCCAAGTTTTCTTCAGTTAACGTCGATCGCTTTTCCCCTTTTGCAACAATTGAACCGTTATTAAGTAATAATGCATGTGAAATGGCAGGAACGACTTCCTCAATATGATGTGTTACATACAGAAGTGTTGGTCCTCCTTTTGTTTCAGCTAACGATTGAATCGTCTCTAGAAGTTGTTCACGTGAGAATATGTCCAATCCATTACATGGTTCATCTAAAATAAGTATTTTCGGTTTTGCCATTAAAGCTCGGGCGATAATGACTCGCCTTTTTTCTCCTTGTGAAAGACTCGAAAACCTTTGCCCCGATAACCGTTCAATCTTTAATTCTTGTAGCAATAGTCTCGCCTCTGAAACATCCTCACTAGTAATTTCATCATAAATTCCAATGGAAGCATGTTTTCCACTTAGGACAACTTCAAGGGCCGTATCACTCCCCCTTGCAGCATAACGTTCATCAATAGAGGCGCTGACCCAGCCGATCGATTTGCGAAGCTCTGGAATATTAACCTGGCCAAATTTTTGATCAAGTACATGAATCTCCCCTTTTGATACCCACTGATATCCCATTAACAACTGTAAGATCGATGTTTTCCCTGAACCGTTTAATCCTAAAATGACCCAATGCTCATTAGGAGTGACATTCCATGAAATATTATGTAAAATTAGTTTTCTTTCTCTTTGCCACGAAACATTCTTTAAAGAAACTACTACTTGTTCTGTCATTATTTTCCTCCTCCCTATATAAATATATTGTATAGTGTTCAACTATTTATGTCACTTTCCCCAAACTGAATCTTATAAGATTTTTAAAATTCATAAGTTCCCCTAGCATAATTTACAAATCACTTTCTTTCTATTACTATTTTTATGTGTAAACTAAAAAGAATGGTGGGATGTTGATGTTTAAAAATATATGTGTGTTTTGTGGATCAAGCTTCGGAACGAGGCCAAGCTATGTTGAAGGCGTACATACATTCGCCCAAGCTCTTGTCACAAGAAACATAAACCTTGTATACGGTGGCGGGAACCATGGTTTAATGGGTGAGCTAGCACGCTATGTTCTCGAAAGAAAAGGAGAAGTAGTAGGTGTAATTCCTAAAAAAATACATGAAAACGTTCAACATATCGAGCTGACTGATTTAATTATTGTGGACGATATGCATCAACGAAAAGCAAAAATGTATGAATTAGCTGATGGTTTCATCGCCTTACCAGGAGGTATTGGTACCATTGAAGAATTAGCAGAATCATTAACGTGGCAACAAATTGGTTATCATCACAAACCAATCGGCATCTTAAATCCAAATGGCTTCTATGATAAATTGCTTTCATTACTAGAGCATATGACCAACGAAGGGTTTCTGAAAGCTAATTTTCTTGAAAACATCATTATCTCCGAATGTCCAGAGGAGCTCTTACAAAAAATGGAGAACTTCAAACCAGCTTACGTAAGTAAATGGGATACGTAACAAGGCTGTCTCAAGGGAAATATCCCTTAGAGACAGCCTTTTACCTTTTCTTAGTCAATATTTACTTCTTCTAGTAGTGGTTCATCAATTGGTTTTGCGCCATTTCGTTTTTCTTTTAACTCAAAGTAAGCTTCAAGTGCTGACTTCGAAATTTCTTGAGCAATTCCTTGGCGACCACCATTGCTACCAAGCTTCACATCTGGTACAACGACAGCAAATGCTATTTCCGGATTATTAAACGGTGCATATCCGACTAATGATTGAGTGTTGCCATCAACGACTCGGCGATGATCACCTTGACCAACAGCAACTTTCACTTGAGCGGTACCCGTCTTACCAGCTGGTTGATACGAGGCATTTGCAAAATTACCTCTTGCTGTTCCTCGTGTCATCACATCACGAAGCCCTTGTTGAACACGACTAATATGCGCATCACTCATGTCAATTCGATTGAGAATCGTTGGTTCAAACTTTTGAATAACCGCTCCTTGCTCATTTTGGTTCGTAGAAGGTTCACGGATTTCTCTTACAAGCCGAGGTTCCATTCTATAACCATCATTTGCAATCGTAGCAATATACTGGGCTAATTGAAGAGTCGTATAGTTGTCATATTGTCCAATCATTAAGTCGAGAAGGTTTCCAGGGTTTTCACTCCCTCCAGTCAAACCTGATGAATAAGAAGGAAGGTCGATCCCCGTTTCTGAGCCTAACCCAAATTGACTAAAGCTATTTCGAACCTCTTGATAGGCACGTTCAACCGTACCTCCAGAACCCGTCGTCCAACCACAACTTGTGTTTGGAGCAGTGTAATAACAGTTAGCCATTCTCATTCCAATTTCAAACATATACACGTTGGACGATTGCTCAAGTGCGCGTCGATCATCAATCCATCCAAACCCACTTGTGTTCCAAGAACGTTTTGGCGGTGTAGATGGTAAATAAATAGGTCGGTCATTAAAGCGAGTACCTGGTGAAGCGACCCCTGCATGGAAGCCTGTTAAAACTGACGCTGCCTTTACAGATGACCCCATTTCAAATGCTTTATTTATATTACCATCATGATCAGCATAGCTATTACGCTCACGGTCTACCCGATCCCAGAACCCTGCCAAAGCTAAAATGTCACCCGTACGCGGATCCATCAATACAGCATAAGCTGATCGATCTAAAATGAATGAGTTTCCAGATTTTCGAATCTCCTCATCAATAATGTCTTCAAGCCTTTGTTGAAGCTCCATATCTAAGGTGAGGACAAGATCATTTCCACGCTGACCTAATCGCTCATTCACTGTTCTATCAATCGTTCGCGTACCTTCTCGTTTTGTAACGCTTTCCACTATCGCTTTTTGCCCCCGTAACACTTCTTCATATTGAGCCTCTAAGAAGCTCGTTCCTACGATATCCGAGCGCTCATAACCACGTGATAAATAATAATCGACTCTTTCACTTGGTATTTGATTTGTTCGTCCAAATAAACTTTGAAAGGAATCCCCATAAGGATAGGATCTGCTTGAATGCCTTGCGATATCAATACCTGGTAGTCTATCTAAATTTTCACTTATAAGATGTGCTTCCTCATCCGTTATTCGCTGCTTGATTCTTTGTGGCGAATTAGCATATCCTCTGGCCATTTCACGATAAATTGCTGCAACTTGTAATTCTTGATCAGAGAGGTTATCAATTTGTTCATCGGTGACCCGCTCAACCTCAAGCTGATACTCTGCAGAAGGGCCATCAAGTTCCCTTCTTTCCTCTCGAGTCACAAGCTCATAACGCTCTTCCTCTGACATATTCAATAAAATATAATCCCTTTTATCTCTTGGCGTTACTCGATCCGTCTCAACTTCAATGAATTGCGCCAAATCCTGAGCAATGTCAAGCATTGTTTGCGCCCTTGTTGTTCTAGAAGGATTTGTGTATGTAACGGATAATTCCAATTGATTGTCGACAACAACATGACCGAAACGATCATACATCACTCCTCTCGGTGCATCGTGTCGTTCTGTTGCATTTGTAGTTGAAGCCAGTTCACTAACAAATGTTTCACCTTCAACTATTTGAACAAAGCCTAAACGTAAAATCAATGCGGAAAACAAGAGAAATACGACAAAAAAGAGGACATTTAATCGAAATGAGAGATGATTTCTTTTCTTTTGCCTATGTTTTGGTTTGTTCTTTTTCTTCATAGTCCTCTCACCTTTTTACCTACTTTTAGCCCCGTAAGAACGAAGCAAAAAAATTTATTTAACTGGAATAAATCTCTAAACTTACGTGACTAAATACTATTTTAACATATTTCCCCATAAAAATAATGGTTTTTCCAGTAATTTAGTAATACGGCTTATTAAAAACCTACATTTCATAGAATCGTAGTTGAACCGTAAAAAAGAAGTAGCTAGTTGTTGAACTGTTCGTCCTCCCTAACTACTTCTTGACTAGTTGTAGAAATATAGTGTGCCGCTTTTTTAAGTTGTTATGTAGACTGCCCCCTCAACATGTATTCAATCCCCTACTTTTAATAAAGCATTCTTTCTTCTTGTTCGGTATGGCGTGACACTTTTCATCCATTTTAGCAGTGGACCTTCATAAAAACCTTTGCTTAAAGGTGGTTTAAAAATCAAAAGAACACAAATGACAGACGCAACAGATGCACTGATAATCATTAGTGGTTTTTTTGTTAATAAATAGCTAAACAAATACATTTTTATATACACGCATATAGACCAAAAGATCGTCCATCGGTGATGAAATGTAATTAATTGTATCTTATGGAAAAGAAAAAACTCAATTGATGCTGAAATGGCAATCCATTTCACAATATGAGTGAATTGTTTATAAAGGCGACTAGGAAACTCAGATAAATAGAGAAGAATGATATGAGGCATAATAAAAAAAATGTACAACGCCCTAAGATATTTGACTTTTACAAATGGAGATTTAAACTCCCAAAGCAGAAAATGTTTAAAAAGATAATAATAAAGCGAATTAAAAAACATGACATAAAGCACACTTGGGAAAAATTGTTTAAAATTTGAATGCGTTTTCCTTCTTACGTTCAACCATAAAACAACTAGCGACAGCGCAAGATGCATTTCATAACCCCTCTTACAATAGGTGTACCTATATGATGTACAGTTATAGTAAAAAAATGTAACGAAAATAGAAATTTGTAAAATAACTGGAAATACCCTATAAGTCTTGCCGTTAATCTAAAAACCTTTTGCGTTCATCTGGTGGCAGTAGCATACAACTTTCACTTCTTCCAAACCTATAACGATTCTTCGCAACGACATGATACAAACTATCTCTGATTGGTGTCGGTATAAACAAAAAAAGGGAAAACAAGCTCCAAGGCCATTTTAACTTTCTGCAAATCTTTAGAGCTGCAGATGACTTGATAAAATAAGTTTGTCGATCTACTAAAACCAAACTATTAAGGTTGGAATCTATCCCGTATTGTTCCATAATCTTTTTACCAGTTACACTTTGTTGTGATGCAAATGTAAATATTGCTTTTGGATCTCTTTTTATAATAAATTGAACACTCTTATTACAAACGTTACATTCACCATCAAATAGAATAATTTGATTCATCATACCGCACCTGCCTTTACTATATACATACATTTTATCATAGCCTTTTCTTTTGAGATTTCTCATATCACTGAATATCCACATTTTTATATAACAAAATATGAGGTACAAAATAGAGTGGCTCATCTTAATATAAGCCACCCTAAACAATGATCATACACTATGCTTTCTAACAATACATTCCATTTACACTCGTTTGTTCACAGTAAAATTGGCATCTATCAACAACCAATTTTGTGGGAACTCCCATCCTAGCACCCAATAATAGAAGCCGCGTAATCCAAATTCTTTCACCAGATCGAATTTTGCTTGCATGCTTCTTGCATCTTCAAACCATACTTCATGTTCTTGCCCTTCTTCATCAACATAATTAAAGAAAGGTGACTGCGCAACTGTATCATACTCAATATTAGCGTTATGCTCTGCTGCAAGACGGATTGCTTCCTGATGATCGATCGCACGTGCTCTTGTAACACCTTCTACAAAAGGCAAGGTCCAATCATACCCATATAGTGGAATACCCATCATAATTTTATCATTTGGCATTACGGAAGCCGCGTATTCGATAACTCTTCTAACTTCATTTAGTGGTGCTACTGCCATAGGAGGTCCGCCAGTCCAGCCCCATTCATAGGTCATCAGGAAAACAAAATCAGCAATTTCTCCATGCGCAGCATAGTCGTGTCCCTCATATAATACACCTGGCATACCAGGCTCAACTTGAGGCGCTAATGCACTAGAGAGAAAATAACCTCGCTCATCTAGTCTAACTCTCGCTTTTCTCATTAGTTCGTTATATTGTTCTCTGTTTTGTGCACCTAAGTATTCAAGATCAAAATCTAAACCTAAATACCCCTTTTCATCCATAATTGCAATCGCTTCGTCAAGCAAGCGATTTTGTAGCTCTTCACTTTGCAAAACAGTAGTGACAAGCTCCGTATCAAAAGCACCGTTTTCAAGATTTGTAATAACCATTAACGGTACGACTTGATTTGCCAAAGCCGTATTTATTATTGCTTGATCATCAATTGGTGTAAGTGTCCCATCAGCATTCAATTCATAACTAAAAATTTGTACATACGTTAAATATTGGCCAACTTCATCTACGTACTGTGGAGATTCTTCACCCGTAATTCCTAAATCAACATACGCTCCAACATCTACAGCTGGCTTTTGACGGTAATCACTTGGGATATACAACCTAAACCAAGTCGGAATATTATTTGGGTATTCAATATTGTTAAAACTCACAATTTCTTCAACTGGTACTTGAAAACGTTCGCTAATAGATGATAAAGTTTCCCCCTCTTCAACCCAATAAACACGACCGCCTACTGGAATGACAAGCGCTTGACCAATAACTAATTGATCGGGGTTAGGCAATTGATTTGCATCGGCAATCGTTTGAAAATCCACCCCGTACATTTGAGCAATGCTCCATAACGACTCACCAGCGGAGACAACATGTATTTCCACTATCTCGTCCTCCTAATCTATACATTTATTCCCTTACAACCTTATTCAAAAAACTAGAACAAGGTGCCTGGCCCATCATATTTTGTTAGCAACCATAAAAAAGGGTCACTTCAAAGGTTGCGTTTTTAACCTTTGAAGTGACCCGAAGCAATGTGTGGAGTCGCTATATCTTTTAAAAGCCATGAGAGGAGTGGGTTTCTCCTCTCATGGCGAATAGCAGACGGAGCCATTGCCGTCTATGACCTCGCTATTGAGACAGTCGTTAATAACTATTTTAATAAACCTACGAGCTTTAGACCATGCAGAATTCCATCTTCATCTACATCATTCGTTACATACCTTGCTGCTTCTTTTGCCTTATCATGTGCATTCCCCATTGCTACACTATTAGTAATTTGACTAAGCATTTCGATATCATTTAATCCATCTCCGAACGCATACTGATTTTCCTTCGCGATCCCTAGCTCTCTAGTAATTTTTTCAATGCCAATTGCTTTTGAACCACCTGCAGGGATCACATCCACCGAAAGTGGATGCCAACGTATAAAATCAAACTTCTTGTACTGTTCCTCATAGATGGCTTCCTCTTTGTCTTTTAAAAATAATAACGATTGATAGATCTCTCTTTCTTGGTGATAAAGAGGATCATGGCTTGGAAAATGACCAATTTTAAGAGAGTCGATACTTTCTACAATATAATTATGATGAGCAACGTTTGCTTTCATATCCTCGTGATCCATATAAACAATTGGATGATTGTTTGAAACAGCCAGTTCTGTCAATGCATGCAGAGCTTGTTGATCCAATGGATTTTTATATAATACACGGCCATTTAGAACAACATATTGTCCGTTATAGCTAACAAATGTATCGATTTCTAATTCCTCACGTAAATCTGCAAACATAAAAGGGGCACGTCCAGTAGCAATTGCTACCTCATGTCCTTTTTCTTTTAAATTTACGATCGCTTTTTTTGCCGTTACAGGCAATTTCTTATCGTGATCTAACAACGTTCCATCAATATCAAAAAATACAATGCTCTTTTCTGCCATTACTATACTCCAACTCCTAACTTTCACTAATTTTCTTTATCTCTTTTCATGATACACGTAAATAAAACTTATTTCATGTTTTATATGGTACATGATGAAACGCGTTTCATAACAAGCAAAGAAAACGACATGTGCTTATTGTTGACATGAAATGCGTTTCATCGTCTAAAATAAATTCAAGTAATATATTCATTAGAGCAAGTGAAGGGGAGAAAAATGGCAAATATAAAAGATATTGCTAAAATGGCGAATGTATCGATCACAACTGTATCACGTGTTTTAAATAATCACCCTTACGTGAGTCAGAAAAAGAGAGAAGCGGTATGGCAAGCAATGAAAGAAAGCAATTATCAAAAAAATTTAAATGCTGTTCACTTAAGTACGGGGAAAACACATTTAATAGGAGTCGTTCTTCCTTTTTCAAATCACCCCTATTTTGGCTTATTGTTAGAAGGAATAGCGGCAGAGGCTGTAAAAAACAATTATAAACTCGTTTTGTTTCAAACAAATTATGAGGAAACGAGAGAGATCGAAGCATTAAATATGTTAAAACATAAGCAAATTGATGCACTTATTGTCTGTTCAAGAATTTGCTCTTGGTCAACGATAAAAGACTATGCGGGCTATGGACCGATTGTATTTTGTGAGGATACACGAGAGCAGCCTTTTTCCGCTACGTTTGTCGACCATTACAAAAGCTTTCAAACGGCATTACATT
The DNA here is from genome assembly GCF_056619925.1 of Halalkalibacter sp. HAAS-P013. Classification (NCBI taxonomy): domain Bacteria; kingdom Bacillati; phylum Bacillota; class Bacilli; order Caryophanales; family Bacillaceae; genus Halalkalibacter; species Halalkalibacter sp. HAAS-P013. The sequence goes on along the minus strand of NZ_JBWQTU010000001.1, from coordinate 79,066 downwards.
ACTTAGCTGACAAGGGACATAAAAAAATTGGTTATTGCATTGGCCGTAGCAGCGGCGCAAATAGTACAAACAGAGCTCTAGCATATAAAGACTTTTTAACAAAAAGAAAATTACCATTTCATCCTGAGTATATTTTTGAACAATGCTTGCATTTAGAAGATGGAGAAAATGTCATGTCAAAAATTACAAACATGAAAGAACCTCCCACAGCTCTTCTTGTAACAAGTGATCAAGTAGCCGCAGGTATAGCTGCATCTTGTCTAGCTAACAAGATTTCGATACCACAAGAAATAGCAATAATAGGTTTTGATAACCAACCTATCTCAAAAGTTATGGGGATTACAACAATGGAAATTCCATTAGTGGAAATCGGCAGGAATCTTTTTTCCCAGTCTGTTCAAAGTCACCTTTCTTATAGAGAAATGGATGCTACTTTAATTGAAAGAAATACCGTTTAACGTTTCACTACTCTTTACGTAAAGAAAACAATTCACTCTCATAGTTAAATTGGGATTCATCCTTCCATTTAATAAAAAAAAGCAACTCCTCTTCTTCATCGTAATACCCGCAACTATTGCATTCATATTGATACACTTGATCTTTATTAATATCCTCAACATTTATCCACCCTCCTCCGTAATGAGGGTGGATGTCATATTCAACTTGTTTTACCTTTTTATTTTCTTTGTATTTAATGAAAATAGAATAGCTTCCTTCAGTACCTATAAGCTTTGATTCAATACTTACATGCCATTTTTCAGTTTCTCCGGAATACGTCACTGCCGGAACTCGCAGAAATAACTGATATAGTAAAATCAACAGAATAAGAGTAGTCATGATCAAAAGTTTATTTTTCACACTTTTCACCTCTTATTCTATTTGATGTACAAGCAGGAAGCATTATACTTTCTTTTACATATTTAATTATTTTAAAAAATTACGATACGTGAAATTATCAAGTTAATGGTTAAAAACCGTTAGCAGAATAAATTTTTCCACTAACGGCAAGTAGTAATCTAAGACGTTGCGACCCAATCCTGCCTAGAATCGTCCCCTTCTATGTACAATTAACCCACTACAGGCTAAAGTGATTCTTTCCATGCATCCGAAAGCTCCCTTAATTCGAGCAATCTGTGGATGGCTTCTTTATTATGCTTATCCTGATACGATACTTTATTTACAAATTCTATGCTACTATCAGTCTTACGCTCTAATAAGATAAGTGAGTCGTTAACAGAAATATTTCCTTCTTGTAACACTCGTAAGTAAAAACCAGAATATCCTGTTTCTTGAATATATAAAGGAAACTTTTTAACCCCATGGCGCTTGGCAACTTTAAAACAAGGTCTTCTCGGCTGGCTTACTTGAACGACGGCTTCTCCCCATTGAAATGTATCACCGATGAACACATCTGTCTCCGTTAGTCCACGCAACGTAATATTTTCTCCAAATGCTCCAATCGGAAGTGATAATTCTAATTTGTCGTTCCAATAATGATAATGTTCATACGGATAAACGCAGACAGCTTTATCTAAGCCACCATGATTGATCAAATCTGCTTGCTCATCCCCTTCAATTTGAGTTGAAGATAGATAAAGTACTTGCTCGTTTACTGATTGCTTATTAATCGCAGACAAAACTTCTTTTTTTCCACAAGCAGCAATATTTTTCGAATTACCTATATTTAATGAAACAATGGTGCCTTTAATCACAATTTGAAACCTCCATCTTATTCCTTTATAAAATTATTGTTTCTGCATTCGCTCTTTAATTCCTGCCATACTTTTTCAAATAGAAAGGTAATTTCTACGTATAAAAGATTTTCCTAAGGTAAGTATTGTAATAAATATGTCAAGGAGGTTACGATATGGAAGTAAATATGAGTGCTGAACAAGTCATTACAGAAATTCAACAATTAAATGCAGCTGGTGAAAGTCTTAATAAGAAAAAGGTAAAAAAATCACACCCTGAACTGATGAGAAGTGCTTTGCACTATTTTCCAAATTGGGACAATGCCATTGAAAGAAGTACAATGTAAGTAATCAGGCTCCCCACAAATGCCTGTTCAAGCTTCATTTCTACATACCTACAGGCATTTGTTTGAGCCACACTTATTTAAGTCGATGAGGATAGCATCCTCCTCTATATGCTTCTTCGCTTAGAGATAAGATGTTCAGAACCACTTGTTGGTGAGCTATTACCGCTAATAACAGTCGCAATCCCACCATCGTCATTGAGCTAACTAACTCTTTTAAGAATATCGTAGCCTTTATATCATCCATAGGAGTTCGTACGAAGCTGTTTACTGCTATCTTACTGATCATAGCAGCAAATGCATTGACCGTACTGACTCCTTTTTGATTTTCATATTCCCAATCATATAAATTAGTAAGCACACCTTCTTCAATTTCTAAAATGGTCGAAAATCGATATAGTCGTTAGTTGATTTTCCTTCACATAAAAAATCCTTTTCAAAATACTAGCCAGCATTATAATCATCATGACTTTAGTATTTTAACCGCTTTCACTAAAGTAATGGTGGAATAGGGCTAGTCTCTCTCCTTATTTTCATTTATAGTTAGTTTATAGTCTCTTACTAAAGAAAGGAATTAAAACATGATATACAAAATGATTGTTCTTGATTTAGATGACACATTGCTTCGTGACGACCACACCATTTCTGAACGAACAAAGAAGGCACTAATGACTGCACAGCAACAAGGTGTAAAAGTGGTTCTCGCTTCTGGACGCCCAACTTTTGGAATGAATGCTATTGCGGATGAATTACAATTAAAAGAGTACGGAAGCTATATTCTCTCTTTTAATGGAGCAAAAATTATCAATTGTAAAACAAAAGAAGAACAGTATAGTAGTACACTTCCTCCTGATGTTGCTCATCGTCTATACGAGCTAAGTCAAAAAGAAGGCGTGTATATCCATACATACATTGGAGATGAAATCGTTACAGAATTGGAAAATCAGTATACGACAAGAGAAGGTGAAATTACAGGGTTACCCGTAAAAAAAATTGATAACTTTATTGAAGGCGTCAATGAGCCTGTCGTAAAAGTATTAATGTGTGAAGACCCTGATAAGCTCGTAAAAGTCGAACAAAAGTTAAAAGAAGAATTTGCAGGTACTTTAAGTATTATGCGTTCAAAACCTTATTTCTTAGAATTCCTTGAAGAAGGAGTGACTAAAGGCTCTAGTTTGGATTCCCTCATTCAATCACTTGGTATTAAACAAGAAGAGGTCATAGCTATGGGAGATAGTTATAATGACTTAGCAATGATTGAATTTGCTGGCCTTGGCGTTGCCATGGGAAATGCACCTGATGACATTAAAGAAATGGCAGACTATATCACGGATACGAACATGAATGATGGAGTTGCAAAAGTCGTAGAAAAGTTTATTTTAGCAAAGGCTTCTGTCTAAATAGAGAAACATTGATAATTCATCAAATGATTTATTAAGCTAATAGTGGATTATTTCTCTGCCAGCAACGGTTGTTTCAAAACGTTGCTGGCCCCTTCTTTATCTTAGATAGTTAGCTCTACTTCAACCGGACAGTGATCACTTCCTAGCACATCTGAATGGATTTCTGCCTTTTTTATAGATCCTCTTAGTCGATCAGAAACAATAAAATAATCAATCCGCCAACCAATATTTCTCTCTCGAACTTTATTCATATATGACCACCATGTGTAGCAATCTTCTTTATTTGGATGTAAATAGCGGAACGAGTCTACAAAACCTGATTGAAGTAGCGTTGACATCTTCGCTCTCTCTTCAGGTGTAAAACCTGAATTCTTTTGATTGGACTTATGGTTTTTCAGGTCGATCTCTTGATGAGCAACATTTAAATCTCCACATAGAACGACTGGTTTTATTGTATCAAGCTCAATCAAGTACGTACGAATCCGCTCTTCCCACTCAAGTCGATATTCAAGGCGCGACAAGTCTCTTTTTGAATTAGGTGTATAAACATTCACCAAATAAAATGAATCAAACTCTAAAGTAATGACTCTGCCTTCATTTTCTTTAAAGTCACCCCCTAATCCAAACTGGACAGATAATGGTTTCACTTTTGTAAAAATAGCTGTACCTGAATAACCTTTTCTTTCAGCTGAATTCCAGTATTGGTCATACCCATCAAGCTGTAATTGAATTTGTTCCGGCTGACACTTTGTTTCTTGCAAACAAAATATTTCTGCATTCACTTTATGAAAATACTCTAAAAAACCTTTATTCACACAGGCACGTATGCCATTGACATTCCAAGAAATAAGTTTCATATTTTCAAAGTTTCTCCTTGTTATTAGATTAAATACTAATCTTACAATAAGTTGTTCCTAACCGTAAATGAAAATAAACCGAACAACAGTAATGGCACTAAAAAAGTCAGTTTTTTAAGTACCTGTTAAAAGTGTCCTGTTTATTTTCACTTATGTTCTTCAAGCACTTCCGCTATTGTGTCCTGATCGTTGTGATTGTCTATATCAAGTTGATCTAATAATTCATTTATAGATGTGGGCTGTTTAAACAGTTCTCCTAAATAACCTTCAGACATCATTGGGATCAATTTATCCTGGATAAACACTGTCCCCTTTTTCACTGATTCAACTCCACCCTCAGCAAGATCTTCCGGTGCCATATCAAATAAAACCACTGCCCCTATTCCGACTACGAGTAGGATAACAACAAATCTAAATAACGTTTTTAATAAGGAAATAAGCAAAAAAACAACGATCACAACACCAATTAAAAATAACCATATCTGTTGCGTTTCGACAAACTCAATTAGCTGTTCCACACTTCCTCCTTTATGACTGCAATGTATTGTGTCTATTTCCCATTATGAACCAAATAGCTATGTTTAAACATGATAAAATCATTGAAATTACATCTTATGTTTCTATCAATATTGGGAATACTATCATTGATAAAGACTGATAAAAACTGGGGGATCATAAATGTCAATTTTTTCTAAGCAACAACGAAAGCCGTTTGCAAGAAGTGAATATGATGTTTTAAAACAAGTCATTTTATGCAAACCAGAATATATGACGATTCGCGATGTCATCAATGAAACACAAAAGAAATTTAAGGATGAAGGGATCCATATTGAACTAGCAATGGCTCAACATAAGAAATTTGTGAAAACACTTGAGGAACATGGGGTAGATGTTGTTTTGTTACCTGCATTAAAAATGTTCCCAGAGCAAGTGTTTACACGCGATATTGGATTCACCTTTGGGCATATCTTGTTTGTTGCCGAAATGGCTCATAAGATAAGACAAGGTGAAGAAGAAGTATTACGTGGCTGGATTAAACAGGAGCGAATGTCTTATTTCAATTTAATTGGTGATATGATTGAAGGTGGAGATGTAATTATCGACGGAGAATCGATCTACGTCGGTTTAAGCAATCGTACGAATCAAAATGCGATTGATCACCTACAGAGCATTTTGCCTCACTATGAGGTTGTGCCTGTTCCTTTCACAGAAAAATATTTGCATTTGGACTGTGTATTTAATATTGTTTCTCCTAAAGAAGCACTTATTTACCCTGGCGCTTTAAAACCAAAAGAGATCGACTTCCTTGCTTCTCGGTTCGATTTAATTGAAGTCACAGAAGAAGAACAATTTACACTAGGAACAAATGTCTTATCGATTGGCAACAAAAAAGTATTTAGCTTGCCAGTTAATACGAAAGTAAATGAGCAGTTACGAGCACGCGGGTTTGAAGTGGTTGAAGTCGATATTACCGAAATCATCAAATCGGGAGGATCGTTTCGTTGCTGCACTCTTCCTGTTTTAAGAGAAGGAGATAACCATTAAAGGAAAGGTGTAGCAAAACAGCTACACCTTTCCAATTGGCTCTGCACGATTAAATGAGGAGTGATCTGTTTTGAAGAGACCGTTTCAAAACTTAGATAATATCGATAAAAATAAGGTAAATCTTCGAAAGTTGTATCATTATTTTCGAATTCGTAATAAAGGCAAGGATTTAACAAGCCGTATCCCCGTAGAAGAGAATACGAATATTCACTATCTCCAACAAAACCGCTCCGATATGACCTATACATGGATCGGTCACTCTACCTTCTTCATACAATGTAATGGACTCAATATTTTAACAGACCCTGTCTTTTCTAAACGAATGGGAACGGAAAGAAGATTAGTTCCATTAGGGATTGAACTCGAAGGATTACCCGAAATAGATATCGTCGTGATCTCTCATGCTCATTTTGATCATCTTGATTTTTCATCCATTAGAAGGCTAAAAGGCAATCCTCATTTTTACGTACCTCAAGGATTGAAAAAACTATTTAAACAACGAAAAACCACATCAGTTAGTGAGGCCAATTGGTGGAATGCATTCAAGTACAAAGATATCAAACTCCATTTCGTTCCCGCTCAACATTGGAGCCGAAGAAATCTCTTTGATAAAAATCGTGCACATTGGGGAGGCTGGATCATTCAATCTGATCATCATACATTTTATTTTGCTGGAGATACTGGTTATTTTCGTGGGTTTTATGATATTGGGAATCGTTTTACGATTGATACGGCTTTTATGCCAATAGGCGATTATGAGCCAGAATGGATGTCAGGATTGCAACATATGAACCCAGAACAGGCGGTGCAAGCCTTTTTAGACCTTGGTGCACAAACATTTATACCGATGCATTACGGAACTTACCGACTATCAATGGATACGGGACCTGAAGCGCTGCAAAGGTTGAATGCCGAATGGAACCAAAGAAACATATCACAAAAACAGTTAAACACTTTAAAGATAGGAGAGACTATCTTTTTGCAGAGTAAGCACACATAGACCTCTATTAAAAAAGCCAGTTTGCTTTCAATGCGAACAAACTGGCTCCACAGTTTTTACTACCTTTAATCCACCACTAATATATCGTCAACTTATCTAAGCCCCCATTTATCCTTCCAGCTCTAAATTCCTTCTTTTATCATAGAAATATTTCATAAATTCCTGCATATACTATATAGGTTTACTATAGGAGGGAGAATCTAAATGGATTTATCAGAAAAACAATTTTCTCGCTTAAGCAAAAAGTCACTAAAGCACCTTGAGAAACTACAGCACAAATATTCAGAGGAATTTGGAGATTTTATTTCAAAAGCGGAGCTTATGTCGATTATCGTAAGGTATCAACGTGAAAGAACGAAAAATACTCATAACCAAGAAAAGAAAGAGTGAACTAATTGTCACTCTAATCTCGGTTAATGTTAATATATTCAAACAAAAAAGATGAACCGTCCCGATAAAAGCGCGGATCATACACCCCAAGTATTTCATCTGTTTCAACTACTACGACAAATGGTGACCATTCCACTAATACTTCCGCTTTCGGATTTGTTTGATAAAGTGGCTCTAAATTAGCCTCGTCCATTGATACAATGGATTCATTCACAACTTTACCTCCCCAAACTGTTGCATTAGAAAGTGTGACAATATCTGAGTTTTTTCCAATAACCGAAAAGTGACCTGGGAGGAAACTAGCTGAGAGAGCCACTTCTTCATACTCTTTTATCGCTTCTTGATAAATGATTATCCCTTGAGTTCCCTGGATGAATATGTGTAAAGTAATACCAACCCAAACATATCTCCATACTTTATATCGTTGTATATGTCTTTTGATCCTAATAATCACGAAACCAAATAATATAATCGACCAGATCACAAAGTCAACAATCGGGATAACTCCAAGCGTCACCCTCATCTGTGAAAGTGGTTCAAAAACCCCTGTTCCCCAAGCATTTAATGCATCCGACGCGTTATGTATTGCGACATTTATCATAGCCAAATAGAAAATCAGTAAGTCTTTACGCTTCCAAATAAAATAAGCAACCACATAAATAAGTCCAGCCCATATTGGCACAAGAAAAAACGAATGCGTTAACCCTCTATGCCACATTTGTTCCATCACTCTACCAGTCTCCGTCATGTTAGCAACCACATCTATATCCGGAATTTGGCTTGCGGTCAAAGCAGAAAATAGCAATGCTCTTTTTTTATTTCGATCCATTTCCTCTTTCTTCACTGCGCCGTACGTTGTTAAACCAAACAACGTGTGAGTTACTGTGTCCATAATGCTTCCCTGCCCTTTTTGTCCTTCCTATATCATAACCATTTCTACGATGTAATCCAAATGAAAGACGCTTCCCATTAATAAATCATAAATTCTATCTCATTCATTACATAAACAACGCTTCTTTTTCGAACAATAATTTCGAATGAGGAGTGATAAACTTGAAGACAAAAGCTGGTGAACAAGCGGAAAAACCATTGAAATGGTGGGAACTATCCTTACTAGGTATAGCCGGTACAATTGGTACAGGTTTTTTTCTCGGATCAAGCATTGCTATTGATATGGCTGGCCCTTCCGTTTTATTTGCCTTTGCCTTAGCTGCTGTGGGAACCTATTTTGTTTATGAAGCACTGGCAAAGATGACAATGGCTGATCCGCAAAAAGGATCGTTTCGTTCATACGCAAAAAAAGCCTTTGGTCGCTGGGCAGGCTTTAGTAGTGGTTGGGTATATTGGTTATCAGAAATGCTAATTATGGGAAGTCAAATGACTGCATTATCGATCTTCACAAGATTTTGGTTCCCAGCCGTTCCTTTATGGGTATTTGCTTGTGTATATGCTGCTCTTGGAATTCTTGTTATAGTAGTTGGAACAAAGAGCTTTGACCGTGTTGAAAACCTCTTGGCAGTTCTAAAAGTTGCGGCCATTCTCATGTTTATTATTATAGCGATTTTAGCCTTATTTGGAATTTTTGGACAAGGGGGAGAAGATGTGCCCCTTCCAAGAACATACGATTCTCTTTTTCCGAACGGACTTCTTGGATTACTCCCTGCGTTCATCTATGGCTTTTACGGATTTGCCGGGATCGAAATTATGGGTTTAATTGCAATACGTTTAAAAAATATGGAAGAAGCACCTAAATCGGGTAAAGTGATGCTCACAGTCCTCGCGATTATCTATATTGCTTCTATTGGACTAGCCTTACTTATGGTTTCATGGGATAACTTTACGACAGAACAAAGCCCGTTTGTAACTGCACTGAATGCTTTTAATGTTCCTTATGTAAATCATTTCTTTAATGCTGTATTTATTATTGCAGGCTTTTCAACGATGGTCGCCTCTTTATTTGCTGTCATTCGAATACTTGTTACCTTAGCGGAAGACCGTGATGCCCCAACTTTATTTTCTAAAAGAATCGGGAAAAACATTGCTTTACCAGCAATTGGTCTAACAGCTGCTGGAATGGTCGTCTCTATTATTCTGGCCATTGTCATCCCAGGCCGCCTTTACGAGTATGTAACGACGGCTGCTGGAATAATGTTGCTATATAACTGGATTTTCATTTTAGGATCGTACGGACGTTTATTAGAATTAACGACAAAGGACAAAATAAAGCGCGTTCTTGGTTTTGTCTTCATTCTCCTTGCTGTTATTGGTACGATGTTTCATCAAACAAGCCGACCAGGCTTCTATATAAGCCTTGTTTTTATCCTAGTCGTAGCAATTGTTACATTAATTATGAGCCATTTTTGGAAGAAGAAAGAAGATGACAAACCGCCTAGCCCTTCTTTATTTACGAAGTTAGAATAAGAAATGCTTGAATCCCAAAGTAAACTCCAAATCCAATAAGGGAAAAACCAGAAACGATTGATATGATGGTTAACAATCTATTCGTCAAGTATTTTCGCAATGTACTAGCAAGTGCTGCCATTGTTATATCCCACACAGTTATACCAATAAAGATGGCAGCACTATATAAAATTACTTGACTTGTCCCATAAGTTGTCACCGTTTTTGCCAAAATGGATCCAAAGATTCCGAGCCAAAATAATATCGTTAGTGGGTTAAAAAGTGACATAAAAAAGCCCGAGAAAAAGGATTTCAAATGTGAATCCTTCGAACTCCTCATATTTGTAGCGGAAATCCTTCCTGCACCAGAGATACTCTCAATCCCCGTATACACTAAAACGAAAAAGCCAAAAATCCATAGAAACGTTTGAATGATTGGTATTTCTATAAATTGTACGACTCCGACAAAAACAAGTAACATATAAAAAGCATCCGCAACGGTAGCACCTAACCCGACAAGCCACGCATGGAAAAAGCCGCTTTTTATCCCACGATCTAATTGGGCTGCATTAACTGGACCAATAGGAGCAGCCAAACTTAATCCTAAAAATATGTACCCCAAAAATACACTCATAGAACCATCCTCCAATATCATACAGTTACGACGGACAACCTAATCGCTTGTACAGTCTATGAATTGATTGAGGTTATTAGGACAAGAGAATAAAATTTAATGAAAAAGAAGAAAAGAGCCGACTCCTTCGAGTCAGCTCTTTCTTAAGCAAATTAATAGCCGTAGCCGCCTGCCCAGCTAGCTCCGATAATGATTAACAAAATGAAAAGCACTACTAATAAAGCAAATCCGCCGCCGTAACCTGGAGTTGCGTGTGACATGAAAAACCATCTCCTTTAATTCATTGTTAACTTACAATCTTATCCTATGTTCATTGTTTGATTTCGTTTGGGCTCTTTACAATTTTCCCAAAAAAATTAAGCTACGTAATCCAAAGACTTAGCTAAAACTGCTAACATAAATTTGAAAAAAGCTAATAAAATGAGGTAAGGACAAGAACTCGACAATAACAAATAAACTATAGGAGCTACCATGGTACATTCATTACGGTCATATTTTTTAATTACGTGCGGAGGTTTCATCCAAGGCATTGGAATGGCCCTGTTTCTCTTTCCTCATTCAATTCCTTCAGGAGGTGCTGGAGGCCTTGCAGTATTGCTCAATTATTGGGTAAATATACCATTAAGTTTTGCTCTATGGCTTGTAAACTTTTCAATGCTTGTGGCTGCCATATATTGGCTTGGAAATGCAAGTGCAATTGGAACGATGTACGGGATTACCATTACATCCTTAAGTGTTCATTTATTCAGTTTTGAGTTGTACAGGCCCTATGACAATGTTTGGATTGATTTAGTAATTGGATCTATTATATTAGGGATTGGTGTAGGCATCCTCCTACGCCAAGGTGTCTCAAATGGAGGAATGGGTGTACTTGCCCTTATTATAGCCAACATAAGGGACATGGCCCCAGGAAAACCCCTCTTTCTTTTGAATGGTTCTATTTTTATTGTAACTGGTTCAATCATTGCCTGGCCGATTGTTATTCAAGCACTAATTTCTCAATGGCTCTCTACAAAAATGGTTGATGTTATTTTCCGTTTAAAAACAATGTTACTTTTTGAGCAACCCATACAAGGTTGGAGGAAAACAAGTAAGAGTGTAAAGCGATAGATCTCCGTATATCTAAAGGATATTTCTAATAGACAACATTCCATTATGATTTTTTCGCATATTCTTCATATGAAGGAAAAATTTTTGAAGGATGTGTAACTATGAAAAAAAGCTTGGCCGGGGAATGCGGGTTTATATGTAGGTCAACATTTGGCGACTTTATTGCTTGAGAACGCAGCTCCAGCGCCTTTCTAGATTTCCCTTGTTTGGTCATTGGGTAACCGTCAAAGGTTGTTGCAACATTTGCAGGTGCACCAGGAACATTAAATAATATCGCTGGTATGGACCCTCCAAATACACTTCCGCAATAAATACCACCTAGTAGAATTAACCCATCTGTTGGACCAAGTGCAAACGTAAAAGGGATCATAAGAGCAACACCCATAGTTGGCGTTAGTCCCGGCAGTGCTCCTACAACAATGCCAAGTAGTAAACCTAGAAACCGGACGAGCACGTGATGGATCTCGAACACCTGCAAAAAAAACCATATCCTAGCCCCCCTTTTTTAAGCTAGGATATGATATTCACCTAATTCTGAATTAGTGTGTATACACAAATTTAGAGACTATTCTTCTTTTTTATCCTCTTCTCCTAATTCAACTTTTTTCCCACCAACTGATAAGTAAGAATACACTTCTAGTTCTGGTTTTAATTTTTTTAATCCTTCTAAGTATGGTTTCACTAAATCTTTAAAGTCTTCATATACTCCCTCTTCTTGCAACTGTCCATAAACATACATTTTTTTCTTTTCTTCTTCCATTAAAAAGGCCATGTATCCAACCGGCTTATTCGCGTCTGTTACAACATTTAATACTTGTGCATCCTCTTTCAAAAATTCGGGAGAAAAATAAATTTGCAAAATGAACTCCTCCTAGTTCTTATTCTGTCGTTAATTGAAGTTTCTTAAATAATGTATTCGTTTCGCTGTCTTCACTTGTTTTCTTTTGATTTTTCACATGAATTAAAAACAAACATAATAATCCGACGAGAAGAGTTAATCCAGCAGTTGCTAAAAACATTCCTGCCCTAGACCAATTCATTAATGTTTCAAATACCGGTGGACCAGCAGCTACTCCTAGAAATCGAACTGAACCATAAAGCGACGTCACAAATCCTCTTCGTTCCGCTCCAACTGATCCTGTAATTAAACTATTTAAACAAGGTAGGACAAGGCCCGTTCCGATACTTGAAATAGCGAGAACACCAATGAAGGGAACTAGCCTTGTAAAAAAGACCAATGTAGCAAATGAAATGGTCATTAATAAAAAGCCCGTTATAATCACTTTTTTCATTCTTTTTATGTCTTTTCCAATTTTACTACCTGTTGTTAAAGACGTTATCATCATAAAAAGTAGTGGAATTGCTAAAATTGCACCCTTTAAGACACCATCAATATTATATTGTGTCTCCAACGTATCAGATAAATAAAACAAAATTCCAAAAAGTGTAAACAAACAAGTCGCTCCGGCTAAATAAGCTGTAAATAACCACCTGCCCTCATGCTTGAAGACAGTAAACAACCCCTTAGCATATTTGCCTAATGGAGGAGCCTCTTTCTTTTTCTTTTTTTCTTTAATAAAGAAAATAGTTAAAAATACAGATATTAATACAAATACTGGGAATCCCCAAAACGGTCCATACCAAACTAACAAAGCCAAAAGAGAACCAACAATTGGCGAAAGTACCTTACCAAACCCATTCGATGCTTCCACAATCCCTAATACTTTACTTTGACTCCCACCTTTAAACAAATCACCTGTTAGAGCCATAGCAATCGGAGTTGTTCCAGCAGCACCAATCCCTTGTAAACCTCTTCCAATCATAATCCAAATATAGGCTCCATTAAACCAAGCAGCAGCGACCCCCGCTAGCAGACCACCTACTCCATATAATATAAGTGCAGGGACAATGATTGATTTTCTTGAAAATCTGTCAGACATATATCCAAGAATCGGTATGGCAATGGCTGCAGTTATCGAGAAAATTGTAATTGTCAAACTTGCTTGAAAAGCAGTTATCCCTAATTCAGTTTCCAATCTCGGCAAGATCGGTATGAGCATTGAATTTCCTAATGTCATAATTAAAGGGATCGACCCAATTGCTAATATGACTAAGCCTTTGCCTTTTTTCGCCAATCGTCATAACACATCCTTCATTCATCTTGAAACGTATCAAAAAGTAGGTCGAATGGGTCAAATCATGCTTTTTCATACGTTTTATTCCTTTATAAGATGCGGTGGAATTACATTTTCATACATGGGAAAAAGATCAAGGACATGAAAAAGAAGGGGTTATCCCAAAAGGTCTGAATTTTGACCTTTGAGATACTCCCTTCTCATAGCAAAAATTATAGTTTTGAAAATTCATCAACTAACTCACCGAATATCGATAATGCATTTTTAATTGGCTCAGGTTTGGTCAAGTCAACACCTGTTGCCTTTAATAACTCAAGTGGGTAATCGGAACTCCCACTCTTTAAGAATGTAAGGTACTTCTCGAGAGTTTCTGGCTTTCCTTCAAGAAGCTGGTCTGCAATATGGATGGCTGCTGCATAACCAGTTGCATATTTATATACATAAAACGGACGATAAAAATGAGGAATTCGAGACCAGCCGTATTTAACTTCCTCATCAAAGACAACTTCACCCCCATTAAATTCTCTAAAAATACTCTCATATACCTCATTAAATACATCTGCATTTAATGGGTCTCCATTCTCAGCCTTTTCATGTGTGACTTTCTCAAACTCAGCAAACATTACTTGAGTAAAAAGCGTGCCTCTAAAACTGTCAATAAAATGATTAAGTAAATGCTTTTTCATTTTCTCATCTTCAGTCGTTTTTAACAAATAGCGAATAAGAAGCACTTCATTCACAGTGGATGCTACTTCGGCAACGAAGATTGAATACCCCGCCGTAATTTGGGGTTGATGTTTGGATGAGTACCATGAATGCATCGCATGCCCGCACTCGTGTACAAGTGTGAATAAACTATCTAAGTCATCTTGATGATTAAGCAGTACAAATGGATGAACCCCGTAAAGCCCTAAATTGTAAGCTCCTGATCTCTTTCCCGGTGTTTCTCTAACATCAAAATAGCGCTTTTCTTTGAAGCTACGTAAAGTTTCAACATATTCTTCTCCAAGTGGCGCCAAGCTTTTTAACATGGTGTCATATGCTTCCTCAAAAGAAATGTCCTCTTTAACATCCTTTACTAAAGGAACATTCAAGTCATACTGACGTAGCTCTTCAAGCCCAAGGACCTCTTTTCGAATCGCCGCATAACGATGTAACGGTGCAATATTTGCTTTAGTTGCTTCAATTAAATTATCATACACTTCTTTTGGAACCATATCAGAGAATAAAGATTTCTCTAAAGCAGAAGGATATTGACGCATTTTCGATAACGTCACATTGTTTTTAATCGCCGAAGCTAAGGTAGATGCAATCGTATTTTTTAGTTGAACATATGGCTGATAGTAAGCTTTGTATGCTTCAAGACGGACATCACGATTTTCGTCTTCAATTAATTTTGAGTACATACCTCTAGTCAGTTCAACTTTCTCTCCCTCTTTTGTTGTCACTTCACCAAACTTAATATCAGCATTATTAATCATTCCAAACGTATTACTTGGAGCTGAAAGAGCCTCTCCTAGATCTGATAAAACTTCCTCTTTTTCTTTTGTAAGTACATGCTTTTTATAACGATATGATTCTAAAAGATCTTCTTCAAAATACGTAAGGCCATCAATTTCGCTAATATGGCCTTTCAATCTACTCTCCTCTAAACTTAAGAGAAATGGCATAAAGAACGATGTTGCTGAACTAAGTTTAACACCAAGTGTTTTAGCACGATCTAGATACGATTGAGAATTAGAATCTCTCGTGTCCAAATCCACCTGAAGCATTGCATAAACATACACTTTTTTAAACGTATAACCTGTTTCCTCACTAAGAACAAGATAATCATATAACGACTTTGCATCGTTAATGCTCCCATCAAACTCTTTTAACTTTGGCAATCGATCTTCAACTGATTGCAAATCCTTTTCCCATTGTGTAATGTCTTCATAAATATCAGCTAAATTCCACTTTTCCTCTAATGGGACTTCTTCTCTTGATTTATACTGTGGCATTTGATCAAGCTCCCTTCCATCGACTCCTATGTATTCCATTTCAGTTATATGTTACTACATTTTGAATTAGTTACAAAGAAAAAGGACAATATGACTTACTCAATATTAGACAAAGAAATAAAAGCCCAAAACAACGAAGGCACTAAAAAAAGTTGGTTTCCTTTTTTCAGCGCCTTTTAAAACAACCTATTTGTTTAATTTTTCAAGTTACTAATAAACCCAACTAAACTCATCAAGAATCACCTTTAACTCTCGACCAAATCCTTCACTGAATTCAATCATTTCTAAATTGTCTATGCTAAATGAACTTGTTCTTAGGAAATAATAACCATCTACATGTTCAACTGGCACTACATGAGCTTTCACGCCATCTTTTTCAAACATAAATTCTTCCACACCTTGCCCTGGAACCCCTATAGTCTCAAAATAGTTATTTGTTTCAACTTCCAAATACCCTGACTCAAGCATCATTGTCTTATAAGCTTCAACTACTTGATCATAGCTGCTCGAATCTGCAAATTTGTAAACCTCAAACAGTACTGGTTCGACACGACCTTGACCGTAATTTACAAAAACTTGAACGGATTGTTCCTTCTCATTTATGAAATGTTCCACTTCAAACTCATGATCATAATATGTTGTAAAAGAAAGACCTTCGATTTCTAACCTACGAACTAGCTTCTCATCGTCCATTCCCTCTTCATCAACAATCTGAATCCACTTTGTCTCTTCTTCACCAGTAAAGGATTCAAGAATTCTATTCTCACTAACAGCTTCTTCTTTTTCAGGCTCATCTTCTGCCACCGTAATACTCATACTCTCCATAGGTGCTTGATCAGCTGCTGAATTGATTGGCGATGCTGATTCATTACCACCTGAAAGCTGACTAGCTCCTAACACGTAGCCAATTCCCAACATAAGAACAACCAATGCTGCTACTTGCCAACGTTGATACGACCTCGCCCAAGACCAATTTCGTTTCTTTTTCTTTTTTATGTTAGCCATTATATCCGCAGAAGATGATTGAGTCGGCATTTTTTCATAGTATTTATTTAATCGTTCCATCGTCTCATCAAAATTATTTCTACTCATAGTTGCTCACCTACTTTTTCATACTCCGCCTTGAGTTTTTGCTTTGCACGTAAAATTCTCGTTTTGATTGCCCCTTCTGTTACCCCTAGTACCTTAGCGATCTCTTGATAATTTTGCCCATGGAAAAAATGTAGGACAATTGGAATTTTGTATTTTTCTTCTAACCTATGGATCATTTGATGCAGTTCTTGGGCTTCCTCATCAAAATGGTCATTAAAATACATTTGCTGTGAGGCATACTTTTGTAGTTCAACTGTTTTTCTTTTCATTTGTTTTTCTTTCCGATAAAAATCTCTGATAACATTTAACGTAATGGAATACAGCCATGTTGTAAATTTTCCACGGTTGTGTTTGTGAATAAAACGATACACCTTTATAAAGACTTCTTGAGTTACATCTTCAATATGAGTTGGTGAGACACCAATTTGAAATGCGAATTTTTCGACTGTTTTAAGATGTTGCTCAATTAATTGCTGGAAGGCGTCATCGTCGCCTTTCTTGGCCCGCTCGATTAATTGTTCTTCCATGTTTGCAACCTCCGTCTATACTCTCAACTTATTTCTCTACTGATGAAACGACCAATCATGACAAAAGGTTTCAACTTACAAAGATTTCTCTTCTTCTTTTAGCGACTAACTTATTCTACGTAGTTTACCTGAAGTTTACTAGTTTGTGTTAATGAAAGAACTCTTTTCGGTAACTCTTATTATATTAGTTTTCTAAAAAATCTAGCAATAGGAATAATCTAGCAATAAAGAAAATACACCTATTATGTAAGGGGTTAAAAAAGATGAACAGAGGGATAGTTCTCTCTTTGTTAAGGAGGAAATAAATAATGATCTACGCTCAACCAGGTACACCTAATTCGAAAGTAACCTTTAAGAGAAGGTATGAGAATTATATTAATGGCGAATGGGACAACCCCTGTGAAAGGTCAATATTTTGAAAATGTAACCCCTGTCACTGGGGATGTTTTTTGTGAGGTTGCTAGGTCAACTGCTGAAGATATTGAACTTGCCCTTGATGCTGCGAAAGCCTCATGGGGAAAAACATCGGTTTCAAACGTTTTTTAACACGTTCAAGAGTGTTCACGCCAAAAGAACGTGCTCTTTTAGATAAAAAGAAACAAGAATAACTCTCTTTTCAAACGACCCTAGCCCCCATGCATACAAAAAACAGGTTGTTGAGAAGTGATTCTCCACAGCCTGCCCTTTTATTATAAAGTTATAGATTAATCTGGAGCATCCGTTAAATCATCAATATCTTTTGATCCAAATACTAATAAAGAAAGCAATACCCCCACTAAAATAGCACCTGTAAAACCTTTCCCATCAAATCCACTTTCATAGTTTCCCGATCGTTTTTTTCCCACTTAATTTAATCCTCCTCAATTCTTTGTTGAAAGGCATCAAAAACATCATCAAGTGTCATATCTCCATTTTCTTTTAAGAAGTCTGCTAAAGCATTCGATTTACCATTTCCAGGAGTTAGATACTCTCCTAATAAAGTAACTGTAACTACAGGTGATGATCGGTATAACTCAACAGCATCCACCTTTAACTTACCTGATAATAATAAAGCTGCTGCAATTATATCTAAATTTTTTCCTGTAAATAAATCATGAATATTGTATGATGATGCCTTAGGCTTCTTAGCTTTAGGAGTCTTTGCATTTTGTTGATACGGATGATAAGGTGGGCCTACAGGTGGCCCTGGTGGTCTTCCATACCTGCCATACATGATGAAAAACACCCCCTGAAACTAGTTTATGTTCAGAGGGTACTTCGGTGAGACCAAATTCGAATATGATTTATGAAACTTAGTAATCTTTCCTTACTATATGACCTAGTAATATAAAGCTTCTACCTTTTGACAATGCAAACACCTTTTATAAAGTGGAGTACTTTCAAATGAATGGTGACACTTATTTTGTACGTCCTTTAAGTGAGTTTCCCAGAGATGCAGATCCTCCCTCAATTTATCAATTTTTCTTTGAATATCAGGCACCTTCACCACGAAAACCTCCTTGTTGTTTACTGGTAAATTTCTCCGCCAGACTTCTTAAACTGCTCAGCTTTTTCCTTCAAACCTTTTTCAATCGCTTCACTTGTTTCTAGTTTATTTTCTTTCGCATATTGACGAATGTCATGTGAAATTCTCATACTGCAAAACTTCGGTCCGCACATCGAGCAAAAATGGGCCGTTTTTGCCCCTTCAGCAGGCAGCGTTTCATCATGGTATTCTAGTGCACGTTCCGGATCAAGTGCTAGATTAAATTGGTCTCTCCAGCGGAATTCAAAACGAGCTTTTGATAAAGCGTCATCACGAACTCGTGCACCTGGATGCCCCTTCGCTAAATCAGCTGCATGAGCGGCAATTTTGTACGTAATGACCCCTTCACGTACATCTTCACGGTTTGGTAATCCGAGATGTTCTTTTGGTGTTACGTAGCAAAGCATCGCTGTACCAAACCAACCAATCATCGCCGCACCAATAGCTGATGTTATATGATCATATCCAGGAGCAATGTCAGTCGTTAATGGACCTAGTGTATAAAATGGTGCTTCGTGGCACATTTCCAACTGCTTATCCATGTTTTCTTTAATTAAGTGCATTGGTACATGTCCCGGTCCTTCCACCATGACTTGAACATCATGCTGCCAAGCTAGTTTTGTTAGTTCGCCAAGAGTTTCTAATTCGGCAAATTGCGCTTCATCATTTGCATCAGCAATGGATCCTGGTCGTAACCCATCTCCTAAAGAAAACGCAATATCATATGTTTTCATAATTTCGCAAATTTCTTCAAAATGAGTATATAAGAAGTTCTCTTGATGGTGATATAAACACCATTGTGCCATAATCGACCCACCTCGAGAAACAATACCTGTTAGACGTTTTGCCGTTAGTGGAACGTAACGCATGAGAACACCTGCATGGATTGTAAAGTAATCAACCCCTTGCTCTGCTTGTTCAATCAACGTATCACGATATACTTCCCACGTTAAATCCTCTGCAATCCCATTTACCTTCTCAAGTGCTTGGTACAGCGGAACCGTGCCAACAGGAACAGCAGAATTCCGAATGATCCACTCACGTGTTGTGTGAATGTTTTTACCTGTCGATAAATCCATCATCGTATCAGCACCCCAGCGCGTTGCCCAAGTCATTTTTTCAACTTCTTCTTCAATTGATGAAGAAACCGCAGAATTCCCAATATTCGCATTAATTTTCACATGAAAATTCCGTCCAATAATCATCGGTTCTGTTTCCGGATGGTTGATGTTTGCTGGGATAATCGCCCTACCACTCGCAACCTCCAAACGCACGAACTCAGGATCAAGATTTTCTCGTATTGCGATAAACTCCATTTCTGGTGTAATGATCCCTTTTTTTGCATAATGAAGCTGTGTTACATTTTTACCGTTTTTCGCACGCAACGGCTTTCGTTCTAACCCAGGGAAAATATGAGAATTGGCACGTGGGTCTTCAGCCGATATGTACCCATTATCCTCTGGTTTAATCTTACGCCCTTCGTACTCTTCCACATCATTTCGTTCTTGAATCCACGTGCTGCGTAGAGCAGGAAGCCCTTTTGTTATATCAACTTTGTAATGATGGTCCGTGTATGGACCACTTGTGTCATATACGCGAACTGGCGGATTTTCCTCTTCTCCAACCGTTCCTGATGTTGGACTTAATTCAATTTCTCGCATAGGTACTTGAATGTCAGACCTTGAACCTTGGACATACACTTTTTTACTGCCTGAAAAGCTAGACATAATGGAAATGTTTTTTTCGTTTAATGAAGGTGTGGACATTGATCTCTCTCCTTTTGAAATAGAAAGGACAAAATCTAGACCATAAAAAGGAAGGAAGCTGAAGATACATAAAAAAGCCGGAACCAAACAAATGGTTTGGACCCGGCTAATTGATAGAAGTATAGTCATAAAAAACTTTCTTAAACTTCCCCACGCTGGTATGAGCCAGATCAGGTCCAAAGGGTCAACAATCTTTATCGTTCATGTTTCTCAGCCCAACTCGTTGGACTCCCCTAGTTAATTCTATTAAATTAATTTATATTGTCATTATATAGTAATCTACAATAAATTCAAACACTTTTTTAGAATTTTTTTCATGCACCTCCATTCATTGCCTATGAACATTGGTTAAAAAAGTTACTTTGTGATAAAGTTTTTACGTATTATCGATTGAAAGGAGTCTTTATGAAACCAAACGTTCTTGTCTATATGAGAGTTGATGATCGAGTCATTAAAGAGTTAGAAGAAGAGTACGAGGTGACAAGTTTCCATAACCATGAATACATAGGAAATCCAGATTTTAACCTTGCATTAAAAAAAGCTGATGGCATTATTGGACTTGCATTAAAAGTAACGAAAGAACTATTAGACAACGCTCCCAATCTTAAAGTGGTTTGTAACGTATCCGTTGGCTATGATAACTTAGACCTTGAAGAATTAACGAAACGAAAAATTATAGCTACAAATACCCCAGGAGTCTTAGATGATACAACAGCGGATGCAATCTTCGGTCTACTGCTATCAACTGCTAGAAGAATTCCCGAATTAGATGAGTTTGTAAAGTCAGGGCAGTGGGATATTTCTCTTCAACCAGATCAATATGGTGTAGATGTACATCATAAAACTTTAGGTATTATCGGAATGGGGAATATTGGCCGAGCTATAGCGAGAAGAGCTCATTTCGGTTTCGGGATGGATATTCTTTACCATAACCGTTCAAGAAACAAAGAGGCTGAAGAATTGTATCAAGCAGTTTATTGTGAATTAGATGATCTTCTTGCGCAATCAGATTTTGTTTGTTTGATGGTTCCAGCTACGAAAGAAACGGAAAAAATGATGGGAGTAAAAGAGTTTCAGAAAATGAAAAAAAGTGCTATTTTCATAAATGGATCACGTGGACAAAATGTCGATGAAGAGGCTCTTTATCATGCTTTAGTCAAAAAAGAAATCCATGCAGCTGGTATCGATGTGTTCGCAAAGGAACCAACCAATCCAGATAATTCCCTTTTAACTTTAAAAAATATTGTTACTTTGCCACATATCGGTTCTTCAACAACGGAGTGTGAATATAACATGTCAAAACTAGCGGCTAAAAATTTACGAGCCACTTTGAGAGGAGAAAAACCACCGAGCTTGCTAAATGAAAAGTCTTGGTCGGATAAATAAGAAAATGAGGTTGTCTCAAAATTAAGTTTCAGACCCCAAGCACTTTATGGTACTCACAATGGGGTCTGATTTTTTTGATTTAGCGGTTTTGCAAATAAGCATCAAGAATTTGTTTTATTCGCTCTGATTCCTCTGAACGAATAATATAATGGTCTCCATCTAATTGAGCCGAAACTTGCTGCACTCCTTGTTGTTTTAAAAAACTAACAACATCATCTACATTTTCAGATTCGGTGAGGAGTAGCTTTTTCCCAACAAATTCTTCATTTACATATATGTCGTAAGCATCATGCTCACCTTTTATATCTCCATCGAAATCAGCGTCAAATAATCCTAAAAAAGGGAACTGATAACTACCCGTACTAGCACCTGACTGTCCGAAAAACATCGGCATTTTCTTCTTCAACTCCTTTTTTGAATCTTTAATTTTATGGTTCTTCTACTTTTAGTATGTACAATACACAATAATACTTTCCGCACAACATGAAAAAGAACGAACTTCCTTTTTGAAGTTCGCTCCTATTATGAAGTAACCTATTGTCTTTTTAGTTCTTTCACCAATTTATGGAAGGAATCCTCTAATCGTTCTTTCGCTTCCTCCTCAATTGTTGTACTTCCACCCTCTCCTCTAGTTACACACGTATCAAGCGTAAAGACACCTTTAATAATATTTTCTGCTCCTAAAGAAGCTAGAACTGGTTTCAAACTATAGTCAATTGCTAATAAATGCGAAATCGTACCACCTAGCATAAGCGGTAAGACAATTTTATTTTCCAGTCCTTTTTGTGGGAGTAAATCTAAGTATGTTTTTAAAATACCTGTAAACGAAGCCTTGTAAACTTGACTAGCGACAATAACAGCGTCGGCCTCTTCCACTTTTTTATTCGCTGCTAAAATAGCTTCACTGTTATATTTAGCTAAAATTAAGTCCTCAGCAGGAATGTCAATTACATGTAATTCGTCTACGTTTAATCCTTTTTCACTCAGAAAGTTGTTTGCGTAATCAATAATTCCTTTTAACCTTGTTGTTTTTGAAGGACCACCTGAAATAATAACGATTTTTGCCAATCCAATCACACTCCTATCTTTATCATGCCAACTTCTTTAGATTTCACAAAGGAAATAACTTACTTTCAACTGTATGTTACTTGCATTTTAATTGTCAAATATTACGTCTTCTATAAAATTCCTTAATTATGCTTGGGATCCAAATGCAGAATTCAAATCTAATTCTCTTCGGGGCTTTTCCTGGAGCACTTAGAAATTGATCTTGAATCGACAGTAGCAAGAGAATTTTAAAAAAAGAGGATGGATGGATAGAGCGATAATGTGCATAAATTGACTCCTATAGTAAAACATTTACTATGGGGATCAAGCATTTTACCCATCAAATAATCACCGTTATACAAAGTCAAAGTCCAAATACCCTCTTAAAGTAACTAAGGAGCATATCATGCATGATCCAAAAGACGAAAAACAATTAGAAGAACTATATGATCAAGTCAGTGATCTCACTATTGAAAAGCTTTCAATATGGTTGGACAGCGTTCTCTTTACTTGGCAATGGTGGATAGGAGTGGCTCTTAGCATCATTCCTTGGATTTTATGGTTTATATTTAGACAGAAAGACAGTACCTTACGTTTGTTGACTGTTGGTTTTTTTGTTATGTTTCTTTCAACTTTTCTAGATTCTCTTGGCGTTCAATTGGGTTTTTGGTATTATAAACATTCTGTTTTACCATTAATTCCTGCATTCCTTCCTTGGGATACAACTCTAATGCCTATTACCCTTATGACCTTACTTCAGCTGAAGCCTAAGCTTAACCACTACCTTAAAGGTCTAATCTTTGCACTTGCAACGTCCTACATTATTGAACCATTTTTTATTTGGATTGAACTATATCAGCCAACTGGTTGGAAACATATTTACTCCTTGCCCATTTATTTTATTATTTATCTAATTTGTCATTATATCTTTTACGGAAAATCATTCAAGAAATTTACAAAATAGCACCAACCTACTTTTCGTTTTTTGCACCTGTGTAACATCTTGTGTTAACGTTGTATTAACGTTTGGCTCACCATATCAATGTCTTTCCAACGTAAACCTAAATAGTAATATATTCATTCATATTTATCGACTTAGACTCTTATCCAATTCCTATTGACCGGGCAGAATAATTTATGACGACTTAACAAAAGATGTTAAAAACAATTACCAATTGGAGATGATATTTAGTGACACAACACCACAAGTTAGCTTTTATTGGCGCAGGATCTATGGCTGAAGCAATTATTTCAGGTTTAATTCAGCAAAAGAAAATGCCCCCCAAAAATATATATGTTACAAACCGTCAAAACGAAGCACGACTTCTTGAATTGAAAGGAAAATATGGTGTACAAGTAAGCTCAAGCAATGAACAGGTCTTAGCAGAAGCTGATGTTGTCATACTCGCAATGAAACCAGCTGGAGTTCAAGAAGCTATTAAAACTATTCGATCGTACACATCAGAAAAACAACTAATCCTTTCAGTGCTCGCCGGAATCACAACTGATTATATTTCATATTTACTAGGTCATAAAGCCCCAGTTATTCGCGTGATGCCTAATACATCAGCAGCGGTCGGCTCTTCAGCAACTGTTATCTCTCCAGGTATATACGTCAGCGATGAACACCTAGCAATCACAGAATCGTTGTTTAAAGCAGTTGGCATCGTAAAACAAGTACTAGAAAAAGATGTGGACAGTGTCACTGCTATAGCTGGAAGCGGTCCTGCCTACATGTATTATTTAGTTGAAGGCATGTTTCATTCGTTAGAAGAACTTCATTTAGAGCAAGAGTTGGGGAAAGAATTAATTTTGCAAATGATACAGGGAGCTATCGACTTGTTAAAATCCTCAAACCAAACACCAAAAGAGTTATATCTCAATGTGAAAAGTCCAGGAGGTACCACAGAAGCTGGATTAAATGTATTAGAAAATAACCAATTTCAGGAAATTATAATTGAATGCATTAAACAAGCAGCTGAACGTTCAAAAGAAATTTCTAAAGAGATTTCTACGATACCCGAAAACACACTAAGATGATATTTTTTAAAAATAAATAGAGGTGAATACAATTGGGAGAAGGTCAACAAAAGAAACGGATTGTTGTCAAAATTGGCAGTAGTTCATTAACGAGTCGAAACGGTGAAATTAGTATAAGGAAATTAGTCCGCTTAGTGGATGAAATTGCGCTTATTTTAGATGATGGTCATGAA
Source organism: Halalkalibacter sp. HAAS-P013 (assembly GCF_056619925.1). Taxonomy (NCBI): domain Bacteria; kingdom Bacillati; phylum Bacillota; class Bacilli; order Caryophanales; family Bacillaceae; genus Halalkalibacter; species Halalkalibacter sp. HAAS-P013. Next base: position 54,001 of record NZ_JBWQTU010000001.1, on the reverse strand, counting down.
CTTGTATTGGTCTCTTCAGGGGCTGTTGCGGCAGGATATCGAAAACTTGGTTTTGTAGAACGCCCTCATAACTTGGCTGAAAAACAAGCTGCAGCTTCCATCGGACAATGCCTTTTGATGGAAGCATATTCTGAAAGATTTGGATCTCATGGATATGTAGCTTCACAAATACTAATTACTCGAAGTGATTTTTTGGATCAAAAACGCTATATGAATGCCCGAAACACGATACAAGTCCTCCTAGAACGAGGAGCTGTGCCAATTGTTAACGAAAACGACACCATTACCATTAAGCAATTGAAATTTGGCGATAATGATACATTATCAGCTAAAGTGGCAGGGTTGGTTGAAGCAGACCAATTGATTATTTTATCTGATATAGATGGGCTTTACGATGACAACCCTCACACAAATCCAGATGCTAAGCTCTTAGAAGTTGTGAATGAGATTACACCGGAGATTGAAGCAGCTGCTGGTGACTCAAGTAGTGATGTGGGAACAGGTGGGATGAGCTCTAAAATTGAGGCCGTCAAAATATCATTAGCTGCAGGAATCGAAACATTTATAGGTGATGCTACAAAGCCTAATATTCTCTTTGACGCTGTGAACCATAAAGCAAAAGGAACCTACTTTAAACCGAACGCGGAGCAAGATGATCTAGATGTAAGACAGCACTGGATCGCGTTTAATTCTGGTACCAAAGGTGAAGTCATCATTGATGAAGGAGCCCGAATCGCTATTACAGAAGAGCAAAGCCATTTACTTCCACAAGGCGTTCGGGAAGTGAAAGGAACGTTTGATTGTGGCGATGTTGTTGTTATACGTCATATGAATGGAGACGAAGTCGGACGTGGTGTCATTAATTACTCTGCTGAGCAGCTAAGGGAAATCAGAAGACTCAAACTAAAGGAAATTCCAGACCATATAAAAGTGACAAAAAATGAAGCCATTAGTCAAAGTGACTTCGTTTGCTATACAAATATAACTACACCAAACTAACAATTAAAGGAGAGAATCTGCTTGAGTACAAAAGTTAGTAGTGAAATAAATGTGAAAGAGCAAGCAAAGAAGGCCCAAATAGCAGGCAAAGCATTAAGTATTTTGTCTACAAATGATAAAAACGAAGCTTTACTTATCATTGCAGATGAATTAGAAAAGAATTACTCATTCTTATTAAGTGAGAATCAAAAGGATCTGGATAAAGGAAAAGAAAAAAACTTCGATCGTGCCTTTATGGACCGCCTCCTCCTAACGAAAGAACGTGTATATGACTTTGCCAATGGTCTAAGAGAGGTTGTTAAATTGAACGACCCTACAGGTGAAATTGTATCTGAATGGACATTAGAAAATGGACTGATAGTAAAAAATATGCGCGTTCCTCTCGGAGTAATAGGTATGATTTATGAAGCTAGACCGAATGTAACGGTCGATGCAACAGGACTTGCATTAAAATCAGGAAACGCCATCATCTTAAAAGGCGGTTCCTCTGCTCTATCTTCAAACAAAGCAATCATCTCTATCATTCATGAAGCACTCAATAAAACGAAAATACCAGTAGACGCAGTTCAATTTATCGCTAGTACAGACAGAAAAGCGACTGAACAACTGTTTACCTTAAAACAATATATCGATGTCCTCATCCCAAGAGGTGGTGGTTCATTAATTGAGACCGTCGTAACAAAAGCAACCATTCCTGTTCTTGAGACAGGAGTTGGTAACGTCCATATCTATGTAGACAAAGAAGCTGATGTAGAAAAAGCGTTAAATATCATTATTAATGCGAAGACAGATCGACCTGCTGTTTGTAATGCCTTAGAAACAGTACTTATTCAAAAAGATTGGTTTATGAATCATAAGGATGTGCTGATTTCTAAGCTTAACGAATATAACATTATTGTTCATGGTGATAAGGAAGCTGTAAAGATGATCCCTGGTTCTGTTGATGCTGAGGAAAAAGATTGGGCAGAAGAATATTTAAGTTTAGATCTAGCTGTTAAAATTGTGAATGATGTTCACGAAGCCATTGGTCATATCGAACAATACGGAACAAAGCACTCTGAGGCAATCATTACAGAAAATCAAAACATTGCAGATCAATTTTTACAGGAAGTTGATGCTGCTGCCGTTTATCATAATGCCTCAACACGCTTTACGGATGGGAGCGCTTTAGGTTACGGAGCAGAAATTGGAATTTCGACACAAAAACTACATGCTCGTGGGCCAATGGGCTTGCCAGCTTTAACAACAACAAAATTACAAATTTCAGGAAATGGACAAATTAGGTAGTTGTCAGAAAAATTCTTAAAGCCAAAATGTTATCCAATGGATGAAGAAACCTTCATCCATTTCTTATTTAGGCAATATCTTTACCTACCTTCCCACCCATTTAAATATTCTTCAATCGGCTTCGGCTATCAGTTACTGCAAGATGACCACCTGCTAAAAATCCAAGAATCGCTAGTTTGTCGGGGTTAATTCTGTAATTTTTTGCTTGGTAGCGAATCATCCGAATGGCTCGCTGCACATCAATCAGGGCGCATGGATATTGATATGGAGCGACACGATAACGGAGACAAAAAGCAGATATACCGATCGAATTTAGGCCATTTTGCAATCGGCTCCTTCATGATTTGCTCTTTTTCCATATCCTCCACCTGAACAAACAATGACAGCTGGATTGCTTTCTCCTTCTAACAAATATGGTGAAATGGCCGGTTTATCTTCATCACAGTATTCCCTTGAGCATAAGGGGCTCCTTCCTGCCATAATAATATTTCCATCGTAAATCAATCCTCTCTTTTACTTTACAATCACAAAATTTCCAAATGTGGTCAATTCGCACCTTGGCAATCAATCCATTTTCAAGAAAAAATTTTTTCAAAAGTGAGAGGATCACCGACGACAATACCACGGAAATTTACAGCTCGTGCAACATGAACATGCTGAGCTATATCCACACCAACAACAAGATGTTTATCAGAAATTCTTTCAATTAGTTGATTTTGTTTGTCTTGCATTTTAAACTTCATATAAGAGCTCCTCCTTAGATTTGAGCTTTAGAGTAGTGTCTATACTCTTATCTTACTGAGGGGCTCTATTTTTTTCAAAGTCGAAATTAACGCACTACAGGAATGCTGCGCAGCAAATTACAATATACACACCTTTTTCCCTCAAGTCACGAACTGAAGTGACCGTTCTTAATAGGACATTTAATAAGCACTTTACACTTTTTCCACTTCTTTTAATAATTGAGTTTCTTGCCATTTTGTAGATAGTGTTCCAGTTTCTCTGGGGAAACAGGAGGACTATAGTAGTAGCCCTGCATTTCTTTACAGTTATCTTTATATAGTGCCTGTAATTGCTCTTGTTTTTCAATTCCTTCTGCTATGGTATTTAACTGCAGTTGGCTAGCTAATCCAATAATGGACTTCACAATGGCATGACTGGTTTCGTTTGAATCCATATCGCTGACGAAGGAGCGATCAATTTTCAATGTATTGACCGAAAAGTTCTTTAAATGACTCATGGACGAGTATCCTGTGCCAAAATCATCAATGGATATGCTGATGCCCATCTTTTTAATTTGCTCTAAAATATCGATTAATGCTTCTTCATTTTGCATTAAGACGGTTTCTGTTATCTCTAAATCTAAATAGTGTGGATCGAGTTTCGTTTGATCAAGAATTTTTTCAATTGTATGAATAAACTTTTGACCTTGCTGTAGTTGTAAGACCGAAACATTAACCGAAACTTTAAGTGGGGAGAATCCCTTGTCATGCCAATCCTTGCACTGCTGGCAGGCTGTCCTTAAGATCCATTCTCCGAGTGGGATAATTAAACCTTTTTCTTCTGCTAGTGGAATAAATTCAGCTGGCGAAATAAGATCTAAACTACAATGATTCCATCGAACGAGTGCCTCCATGGAAACCATTTCCCCTGATGTAATATCTACAATAGGCTGATACTCTAGCACAAAGTCCTTTTTCACTAATGCTTGGCGGAAATCATTTTCTAAGATGGCTTTTCTTAACGATTGCTGATCCAACTCTTGTTTAAACACCGCATAATTATTCTTTCCCCGTTCCTTAACATGGTACATCGCGGTATCTGCTTGCTTAATGATTGTCTCAACATCGAGATCATCTTCTCCATTATAAAAGGAAAGTCCAATACTAACAGTTAAATGAAACTCAATATCTTGAAAAACAAACGGTTCTTTTAACGCATGAATGATTTTTTGGGCTACATCTGTAGCATCTTCTATTTCCTTTATCTCAGGAAGCAGTATTGTAAATTCATCCCCTCCCAGTCGAGCAACCGTATGATCACTGTCAACAAATCCATGCAGCCTAGTTGACAGTTCATTTAATAATTGATCCCCAGTTTGATGTCCCAGTGAATCATTCACCGATTTAAAGCCATCTAAATCTAAAAATAGGACAGCCATTAAATCCTTTTCTTTTTGACAGTGCTTCCATGCTTGATGGAGTCGATCACGAAATAATGTTCGATTTGGAAGTCCTGTCAGTTGATCATAGTATGCCATATATTCAATTTCTTTTTCCTGTTTCTTTTGTTCTGTAATGTCTTTTGCAATTCCAAAAATACCGACAACCTCACCATCGACATAAATAGGAACATTCGTTACATTAATATAAACTTTTTGTCGCTGCTTATTAATAATTGCACTTTCATAATTTTGCGGTGATCCCTCTTTGGTCTTTTCAAAGTACTGAAGTGTTTTTTGTAAATCCTCTACTGAAATCATGGAATGAAAAGACATGTTCTGTATTTCTTGGGTGGTATAGCCTGTTAACTTCTCACAGGATGGATTTGCCTCTATAAAATGACCTTCTAAATCCATTGAGTAAACGGTATCATAGTTATATTCATAAAGGGACTTATAACGTTGTTCACTTTCAATGAGCTGATTCTGTAATTTTTTCTGTTCCGTAATATCTTTATAAATAGCAATTGCCACAGCCTCAGGGTGCTTAACAGCCTTATAGGAAGCTAAAATATCAATGTTCTTTCCATTTTTATGAACTCGCTGAACCTCATGATCAGAAATAGATTCTCCGTCTTTGAACTTACGAAGCAGCGCCTGTTGATCTTTTTTAAAATGTTCAGGTATAATCGTATGCTCGGGAGATTGCCTGAGCTCATCTTCTGTCCAACCAAACATTTTGACAAATTGACTATTCGCTTTTATGATGCTGCCATCGTGGGCAATCATAAAGATGGCATCCGATGTATTTTGAAAGATTAACTCTAATTCATCGTGTTTTTCACGCAGTTGTTGTTCTGTCTGCTTCTGCTTGGTAATATCTTTAGCATTGCCGTAAACCCCAACAATCTGTCCATCGACATACATTGGCGAATTGGTCACATGAATGTCAAGACACTGACCTTTCTTGTTAAAGAATTGAATCTCATAGTTTTGAGTCATTCCTTGCTTTGCTTTTTCGAAATACGCGATCGTTTTTTCTAGATCTTTTGGTGCAATGAGAGAATGAAAAGAACCTTCTACCATTTCTTTTTCCGTGTAACCTGTAAGTCTTTCACCTGACGGATTCATTTCAAGGTAATTTCCTTTTAGATCCATAGAGTAAATCGCATCTTTATTATCATACAAAAGGGACTTGTAGCGTTGCTCACTATCTGATAACTTCTTTAGAAACTCTCTTTGATGGGTCATCTCCATCACTGTTCCGATAATAACTTGTTCTCCATCCAGCTCTGCTGTTGTTCCATGCATATCGACATCAACAAAACTTCCATCCTTCTTTATTCCACAAGCCTGATATCGAACGCTCTTTATTTCTTGATTGATTCTCTTAGTGAGCTGTCTTTGAATGAAAGGAATATCCTCAGAGGAAAATAAATCATATATCGTAAATTCTTTTTCCAAAATTTCTTCTTTTGAATAACCAAAAAGAGAGGAAAAGGCTTTATTTACATAAACTAATTTTCCATCTTGATAAATATAATGACCTGTATCTAAATATTCAAGAACCATATTTGAATAACTTTTTTCATCTTTCAACATTGTAGTAATATCCTCCTAAAACGAATAAAGAGTTTGAAATAATGACCATTTATAACCGTTTTACCATAAAAAAAGCTGCTATTTATTAAACAGCAACTGTCAAAAATATTAAATTCTAACATTTATGGCAGCCTGGCAATCCTAGTTATTACAAACCTTAGACTCATAGCTTTACGCCCTTACCTTTCGATAAGTTTGCCATATCAGGCATGCGGAAAAGCCTATGAAATAGCTTTTAGCTGAGACCAGAGATGGAAGTTTAGAGTCCCTAAGAAATTCATTGATAATCCGGATTGAACCTATATTCAGAACAGGTCCTAAAAAGAACAAAGTACCGGTAATCCCGGCAAATAATTTTCGCGTTCCAAAGGAACTCTAAAAAACATGTGTATATGGTTCGATTCTCCACTTTAAAGCTCATATGGGAACGATAAAAAGTACCTAGTATAAAAACTTCCCTATCCTTACAACCTCTAATTTTCAGTAATATGGTTCATGAAATTATACTTCTTATTATTCATCCTTGAAATAATCATAGTCAATAGACTTCACAACAAATGTATTACTAATATCTACCCCAACATTATGATCAATCATTAATTTTGCCAATTCTGTTCCATCTATTAATATAATTTTCTTTGCTTCTAATCGTTCAGCATATTGTCTGGAATTTTCTGTAAAGTAAGAGGTTGTAATAAACACACCCTTTCTTGCAGCATAACGTTTAGCTTGAACATAGATATTATCAAGACCTAGTTTATCTTCTTTGATAACACCATCTAGCCCTTCGTCGTTTGATCTTTGTGTAACTTTTCCATCCCCATATCCCATTTCTGTTAGCAACTCAACAACTATATCCTCAAATTTCATCCAGTGAACTTCCCTTAACTTCTTTAACAAATTATCTGCAAGTTCATTTTTTAATTCATTTAGTTTTTCTTTAACAACCGTTAAAGGATCAACAACTTTCTCTAATTCTTCAAAGCGGAGGATTTACACTCACATATTGAGTGCCTTGTAATATAGGAAACCTTTTCAATTGATTTTTTTGATCAAACAGCGGTCATAATTGGGGTCACAATTGGGCTCAAAAACCTTTATTTTAAGCGCTATTTCTCCCTACTTCCCAATCTTCCTCAACACGTCCTCCAAGCTCTCAGGCTTCAAAAACTCCACTGGCGAATGCCCCTTCTCAAAATTTAGGCTGAACCCTTCCACTAACAACACATACTTCCCATTCACCTTCGCAATGTGAATGTTTTCACCAAAGTCAGATAATAGCCCCTTCACTTGAACCTCATCTAATTTAAAGCTAAGACTAATTTCCGGGGCTTGCTCGACAAGGTGGGCAGAGGCTTCTACCACCTGCTCTGTCGTCCATTTCTCCTGTAATTCACGCTTTGGTGTGTTTGCCCATGCTTCAATGTATTCCTCTTCCTTCACCCGTTCTTCACTTTCTTCTTGATACGTTTCAGCGATGTGCTGTTGGGCGAATTGTATGACCTGTTCTCTCATAATTTCTGGCATTGATTGGTGATACTCAACGAATTTCAAGAAATCTTCGAAGTAGCGTGCATGAGAAGATTGGTGGATTTTCAGCTCCCATTCTTCAAGCATACCCTCTTCCGGCATGTAGGGGTATTGGATTGATTTCATGTTTTTTGTTGTGATCGCTCGTTCAACGTTACGAATCATCGTTTTTTCATCTGTAATGGTTGCTACTTTTTGTTCAAAATCACATTTTAAAACAAAGACAAATGGTTCATCAAAGTATTTATTAAATTTAGCTCGAAGAACAAGTAGTGCTCCTCCCCTTATCGCACTTGTATCCATATAAGCTTGAACCAACTCTTCACTGCTATTTTTAAAATCATCTATTGAAGCAGCTGAACGAATTCGATGAAACATATTATAATTAGGGTTTGTTTCTAGATCATATCCTGGTTCCACAATAAACCGACCGATTTTCGTTGGGACTGAATCTGACTTTGGGTTCCGGTCTACTTTTCTTTTCGCGACTTTCATTAATTCGCCATCAAGAAATTCTTTTAACGCACTATCTATGTACATCACTTCATCTAATGTTTGATAATGCTTAAAGCGCTTATCTGCTTGCTCTCCTTGTCCGTCGACTTGAACGACAAAGAAGGATAAATAATTAATCGTAAAATCCATAAAATCACCTAGTTCCTCAAATTAAGCACTATAAAATTAACGTACAAATTATATCATTGTTTTTCTATAATGTCTTTTATTCAAGTGTACGTATATGACCGCTTTCACATCATGTTGGGCTCCTGCATAGGATGGTATCGTTTCTTCTAAAATCCGTATAAAGGAGATTAGAACAATGGAATTAACAATTGCACACTGGTTATATTTAGCCGGAACATGCTTAATTATTTTAACAATGTTATTTAGGCAAAATGTAGTTGTTCCAGCCATATTAATGAGTTTTCTAATTGGGTGGGTGTACAACGGATCTTTTTTAAGCGGTGTTCAAGCGATCTTTAATGCAAGTTTAACTGCAGCCGGAGAGCTATTTCATATTTTTTTAATTATCGCTATAATGACCGCTTTACTACAGTCGTTAAAATCGATTGGATCTGACGAACAAATGGTCATACCTTTTCAAAAAGTCATGAAAAACGGACATCTTTCTTTTTGGATTCTTGTTTTAGTAACTTATTCAATTTCGTTATTTTTCTGGCCCGCCCCGGCCGTACCACTAATCGGAGCATTGCTAATTCCTGTTGCGATCAAAGCTGGTTTGCCGCCAGTTGGTGCAGCATTAGCTATTTCGTTAGCTGGTCACGGAATGGCTTTATCATCCGACTTTGTACTTCAAGTCGCTCCAGGATTAACTGCCTCGACTTCAGGGATTGAAGCAGCAGCAGTTGCCGACCGAGCCCTAATCTTATCCATCGTCGCAGGTACGATCGCATTAACGATTGCCTATTTTTTGATTCGAAAATCGATCGTTCCTCCTGCTAAGAAAAATCTGACCGAGTGGGAAAAAAGCGGAGATAGTGATGTTACGTTACAATCAAATGAATTGGATGTAAAAAAAGGGAAATATAGCAAACTCTTTGCCTTTCTCGTTCCTTCTACCTTTTTAGCAATTGTTGCATATGTTGTTCTAGCTACGTTTTCTGATGCTATTCCAGCCATTGCAGACGGAGCAGGTGCTTCGATAATTGGAGGTATTGCGGTCCTATTATTAATCACTATATCTCTATTCCGTGATTATCGAAGATCTTTAAAAGAAGTCAGTGACCATATCGTCAAAGGGTTCGTTTTTGCTTTTAAAGTCATGGGGTTAGTCATTCCAATAGCAGGTTTTTTCTTTATGGGAAGTGGAGAGTTTTCTTCAAGTATTTTAGGAGTAAACGATCCGGATCATGCACCTGCCTTTTTATTTGATTTAGTAGAGTCAAGTCAACACGCTATCCCAGATAATGCTTTTATTACAGGTTTTGGAATCCTTATACTTGGAATGATTTCAGGTCTAGACGGATCCGGATTCTCAGGTCTGCCGTTAATTGGTTCCCTCTCTGATGCTTTTGCCACAACTGTCGGCGTTGCCCCTGCCACTTTGGCAGCAATTGGTCAAATGGGAGCGATTTGGGTAGGCGGTGGGACATTGGTTGCATGGTCACCTATTATTGCCATTGCTGGATTTGCCAAAATATCAGTTTTAGATCTCGTTCGAAAAAGTTTCATACCCGTAATCATTGGTTTAACAGTTACAACGATTTTTGGATTGCTATTCCTATAGTTCATTACAAAAAAGGGGGTTATCCAATAGGTTATTGACCTTTTTGAACTGCCCCTTAATCTGTTCAAGGCTTTTAAAACAGTTGGTCATGGACTTCTCAAGATGTAGCCATTTTCTCATACGCTTCTTTGCTACAAATGACATACAGTTCCGCTTCATTTGGTATCGGTTCCTCTAATTTTGTTAACAAATTAAAATCATTACGGTCAGAAATAAGTGTAGCCCCAAGTTGCTTTAATTCTTCAAATGCATCATTATATGTTTCCCAAACTGGCTGCTTTTTTATTTTCCTAATATCAACTCCACTTTTTCTACTTAGTAATTTCATAATTAATTTACTTGAACCTTTATCAACGGCTGATTTGGCCATTAAATCAGAAAGTGCCTCATCTGCAATGACAAATTCATCGACATTTGCATGCTTAAAATTGGCGATATGTTTCTCCTTAAGGATTTCAACAATTGTATAGATTTCCTGTTTCATTTCAACTGCATAGCCTTCAATTGCTGATACGGTTAGTAAAGATTGGCCATCAGCTGCTGTGGGATTAAATTCATTGTCCTGTGTGAAAATCAATACAGCCCTTGCCTGTAATATATTCGCTTTTTCTAATGTTTCTTTATCAGTTGGGTCTCCTTGAATATAACTCAATTTCTCATGTTCAAAAGGAGTCTTTTCCCTTGAATCAATTACTAAAATCTTTGCATGATCATCTATTTCTAGAATTTCATTCATTGTATGTTTCGCTTTACTTGACCATCCTATGATTACATAGTGACCTTGCCCTTTGTAACTCAATCTCCCTTCCTCCTTTAGCTTTCTGTATATCCCAAATCCTTCTACGATTTTTCCAATTACAATACCAATTAATCCAATACCGACAAAATAGAGAAATAAGCCAAACAAACGACCTAATGTCGTCTCTGGCACGAAATCACCATAGCCTGTTGTTGTGACAGTTGTCATTACATACCAAAATCCAATAAAAGGGTCAGGAAACATTTCAGGCTCTAACCAATGAATGACAAAGGCACTACAGATTAGAAAAATGAGAGTTAGCAAAAGCAAAGTTAACTTTTTTATTTTAACTGTTATTCTCATAATTTCAAAAATAAACAGCATATTTCCCCCTCCTCCTTGAACTAACTTCAATTATTGTTTCCCATTTCTTACACATTATGAAAAGCTCCTCAGCACAGCACTGAGAAGCTTTTTCGATACACATTACATACCTTCGTCTTCAAAACGTTTCAAGTCATTTTTATGACCAATAACCACTAACATATCGCCTTCATGAATGATCTCACCCGGCAATGGAGAAACATTAATGCTTTCTTTTCTTTTTATTGCTAAAATTGTACAACCGTATCTTGCTCGAACATTTAGATCAACTAATGATTTATTGTGAATTTTCCTAGTCGCTAATAATTCAACAATGCTATATTCATCCGATAATTCAATATAGTCTACGATTTTCTCAGAATTCAAATGTTGAGCAATCCTAATTCCCATATCATGCTCTGGATGTATAATGCGATCTGCCCCTATTTTTTCTAGTACTTTATGGTGATAGGCATCTTGAGCTTTCACCCATACATTCTTAACATCCATTTCTTTTAATAGAAGTGTTGTCAAAATACTTGTTTGTATATCATCTCCAATTGCGACAATGACATATTCAAAGTTTCTTATACCTAAAGATTTTAAAGCTTTTTCATCAGTTGAATTGGCAATAACTGCATGAGTTGCAAACGATGCAAATTCATTTACTTTGTGGTCTCGATTATCAATAGCTAAGACTTGATGGCCCATATTGTATAGCTCTTTACAAATACTCCCACCAAAGCGACCCAAGCCAATTACAGCAAACTGCTTTTTTACTGCCATATTCCCCACTCCTTTTTTGTGCATAAAAAAAGACCACTTTTAGTTACAGCGAACTTCCTATATGGCTATGCTAAACTTACACGTTCCAGAATCTGCTCTAAAAATGCTGATGATGACATCATAGCATCTCCACCACCTTGAACAAGTGAATCATTTCCCCCACCTTTTCCGCAAATAACCGGTAATGCAGCCAATACAGGCTCCTTACAGTTTACATGCGATTCTTTTCCTTTTGCAGCCACAACTTGTAATCGATTCTCATTTTTTGAAACGAAGAACACAGCACATTTTGGGGCTTGGACTGTTATAATTTGAGCTAGCTTCTGTAATTCCTTTATCGATCTATCTTCGTATGTACGCCCAATAGTCAACTCGTCTAAACTGATTAATTCTTTCGCCTCATAAGAAAGCAATTCTCCCTTGAGCGTTTCAACTGATTTTTCCAATTCTTTTTCTTTTACAAGTCTTTGTTTTATTACGTGCACAAGATCTTGTTCTGGTGCACTCATTAAATCGGTTAATGCCAGTAAGACAGATTGCTTTTGATCAAACTGATTTAACACACGGTTTCCGCAAATGAACTGTACTCGTATGTTTTTCTTTTGCCTCTCCCAATTTAGGACTTTAATCACTTGAACTTCACCAGTTGACCTTGAATGCGTTCCGCCACAAGTGTTATAGTCAAAGTTAGGTATTATGACCTCATGTAAAATCAATTATATTAATTATCATACCATTTCATCATACATGCATAAATAACTCCTCTTAACAGATACTTCTTTTGAAAGGAGTGTTTATAATGGCACAAAACTTAAATGAAATCATGTCAACAGATGTAATCACAATCGAAGCTTCTCAGTCTATTCAAGAAGCCGCTTCAATGATGAAATCAAAGGATATCGGTTCAATCCCTGTTGTAAAAAATGGCGAACTAGTAGGGATTATTACAGACAGAGATATTACGATTCGCGCTACAGCAGATGGAGACGATACACATGCTTCTGTTGAAGAATGCATGTCAACAAATCTAACTGTAGCATCCCCAACAACTGATCCTCACGAAGCCGCAAACATGATGGCCGAGCACCAAATTCGTCGATTGCCAGTTGTAGAAAACGGAAAAATAATTGGTATGGTAGCAATTGGCGATTTAGCTACTCAAAACATTTATGAAAACGAAGCCGGAGAAGCACTTTCTGAGATCTCAGAAAAAGATCACGGTCTATCGTAAGAAGGAGAGGGCCAATGCCCTCTTTTTTTGTATCAAGCATTACTGCCTTTACATGTGAACTATTAAAAAAGCAGCTTAAACATTTTGTTTAAGCTGCATGCCATCTATTTATTATTTTTGATAACCACCAAACTGTTGTTCAGCTTGTTGGACAAGCCGCTTTGTGATCTCTCCACCAACAGACCCATTTGAACGAGATGTTGCCTCCGAGCCTAGTTGAACACCAAACTCCTGTGCGATCTCATATTTCATTTGATCTAATGCTTGTTCTACTCCTGGTACGACAAGCTTATTACTGCTGTTGTTTGCCATTTCATATCACCTCGCTTTTTTCTTTGTACTAACTATCGTGTGTAATCTTGTTTCACTTATGTATTTTCCTTACTGGTAATGTTTACATTCTAAAAAAAGACCCTAGTTATTTGACTAGGATCTTCATTCGTACTATGTGTAAAATCAAAACAGCAGCTATGTTATTTATTGTTCTTACGATTCTTACGGTTGTTGCGGTTGTTTAATTGTTGTGCATCATTTTCTTCTGCAAATTCAACATTTGCATTTTCTGCTTCAACATTGTTATTATTATTTTTGTTTTTGTTACGCTTTGCCATTGCTATCACCTCCTAGCCAAGTATATTATTGCCTTACGTTAGAAAAAGCATTCCTCCAATTATTGTCTTTTTTTGAAGATTGCATCATTCGAAGTCTAAATAAATGCACAGTTGAAATGTTTGTTATATAATATATAAGTAAGGAGGTTGTTTTAATGGGAATTCCAAAACCACTCGTGCAGACAAATCAAGCGTTTATCGTTATTACTGTCCTTTTGAGCTTGCTGCTTTCTAATTGGATATTACTTATGCCATTTATCATTGGAGTTATTACACTTGTAACGAAGCGTAATATAATTATGGTAATAGGTAGAAAATTTCTAAAGAAGCCGAAGGATAAGTACATTTTAGAAGATCCTGATCAACAAATTTTCAATCAATGGATCGCAACTATTTGTTTAGGTTTATCTTTGTTGTTTTTCAATGTTGGATTAGTAGCTCTTGGTTATGTATTTAGCATTATGGTCCTGTTAGCAGCAGGCATTGCTATACTTGGCTTTTGTATCGGTTGCACAATTCGCTACCGTTACATGATGTGGAAGCACAAACGAATCAATTAAACAAAAGAGGGTATTGAAAAAAGGAAGACCACCTTTTCATAAGTAGTTCCGTTTTCTTGGAGAAACACTGCAAATAGCATACGAATTTTCATACCTTTTAGCATGGCAATTCGCATACCTTATATTGTTGATATATCCACGTTTTATAGAAATTCAACCCTACTAACATAGAAAATAGCACCCCGAATGACATCTTGACAATGACTATTGTCTTTGTGTAAGAGAGGGTGCTATTTTCTATGTTATTTGACGTAGAGATCAAACATTTTTATGGCATGAGCGAAACGGCTATTCAAAATCAAATCTTCCTTGCGCTCATTGCTTACTGCTAAATCTCATTTAACTTATTTTTGTTTTGATATCAAAAAAAGAAATCAATTTTGTTATAAAATTGATTTCTACAACATATAGGCACCCTTTAATTTTGAACAATTACAAAGTTTTTCCTCTTTATTAATAATAATTTTTGCCCATTATTGGTTCTTCATTTTGTTTTTTATAAAAACGATCCCGGACTCGTTTTAATCGATCTCTATACTTCAAAATATCCAACCTAGCCTCTTCCGCTTCTGGAGCAATCGGTCTTAATTTCTCAAGTTCCCAATAGTCAACAATTACATCGATTACTTGATCAAAATATTCTAACGGTCCATAATTGGCTTCTTTTGCTATAATTGCCATACGGTCTTCAAAATCCGGCATAACGGTACCTGGCATTTGAAAGTTTTTAATGACATGACCTAAGTAATAGCAATAATTCGGCTCCAATTGTAAATGATATTTAATGACGTCACGATAAAAAGCGTAATGTAAAATTTCATCTTTCGCCAAACGCCTTAATAAAGTGGATAAGTCTCGATCGTATTTACCGGCTACTTTTGCCACATTGTTGTAAAAGACCATTGTTGCTAATTCTTGCAATGTCGTGTAGACCATTGTTTCGAACGGACTATGAAAGTCAGGCTCCCACCCTCCCTCTACCGTCATCTTATGCAACTGGTGAAGTCTTTTGGGTTCCACATTTCGTGTAATTAATAAATAATTTTCTAATAAATTCGAGTGCTGGTCTTCTTCTGCTGTCCAAGTGTGTACGAAATCTTTAAGAACTGTAAGAGAACCTTTAAATGTTTGTTCTAAGTGACTTGTGAACCAAGGTAAATTTACTTCTGTTAATAAAGCGGTTTCCACCGCAGTTATGATAGATAGCGGTAACGTAACCTGAGATGGATCCCAAGGAACTCGTTTAAAATCCATGGCTTTATCCCAAGGTAGGTATTCATAATAACCCCAATCTATTTTTTCAGATCTGATTTTATGCTCGTCATACATCTCAATCAATTTTGGTTCGAGTCTAAAATCCAAATGATTTGTTAACAATATCATCCCCCCTTTGGTTCTCTTTTTAGTATGTAGTTTCTGTTTCTATAAATAAGTGGTAGTTCTTAACGAATTGAACAACAACAATTTTATTTTTCATATATCGTTATTGCACCCTTTTACAACTATATTACGTTATCTCGTTTGTTTCAATAAATTTCAACTTTAGATTCTCTATTCTCACTCGCAAGATTTTCATATTATTCCTGAATTATTCATAGAAAACCTTTAATGTTCATTCGATTGAAAACTTACTTCGTCAAAAGATTTATCAAATCATTGCTGGTTATTCCGAAGATGATGCAGCCGACCAATTAACGAAAGACCCCGTATTTACTCAGATTATCGGTACGGATGCGCTAGCTTCGTAGCCTAGCCTATTCCGTTTCTTTAGACGTTTTGATAACCAATCGATTGAAGAATTAAATCAAGCTAATCAAGAACTTACCGACAAAGTGCATCAATTCAGAGATTCAAAAAGCACTCATCTTTGATTTGGATTCTACCCATTCAGATACGTATGGAAACCAAGAATCAGCGGCTTACAATGCACATTATGGGACAGTCGGCTTTCACCCATTGGTTGCCTTCGACGGAATAACAGGTGATTATCTTAAAGCACAGCTACGTCCTGGAAATGTCTATACTTCTAACGGTGTTGTGGAGTTTATACACCCCTCATTGCTCATTACAATGAAAAATTCCCAAATACACCGTTTATTCGTGGCGATAGTGGTTTTGCGGTACCTGCTTTGTATGAATTATGTGAAAAAGAATCGGTTTACTATGTGATTCGATTGAAATCGAATGCAAATCTACAACGGATTGCGGATGAGCTACTTCCATCGTCTATTTCTTCCAATGTGACGCGAGCAGAATGTTATTATGAAGAAACCATTTATCAAGCGAAGTCGTGGTCAAAGCCTAGGAAAGTCATTATAAAATCGATACGTCCTGCTGGCGAATTACTGTTTACCCATTCTTTCTTTGTGACAAGTTTAGGTGATACCTTCTCCCCTAAAGCGATTCCCCTCAGTTATCAAAAAAGAGGAACGATGGAGAACTACATCAAAGAAGCTAAGAATGGATTTGGATTTGATAAAATGAACAGTCATTCCTACCAAGTAAACGAAGTAAAGATGATGTTGAGTTTATTGCCTTATAATTTAACGAACTGGTTGCGCACGCTTTGTTTTCCAGAAGAACAAAAGGTCATGCAAATCGATACCATCCGTACACGAATCATTAAAGTTGCTAGTAAAGTAGTGAAATCATGACGATCTCTGTACTTCAAACTAGCTTCCAGTTTCGTGTAAAATCGGAAGAGCTGCTTCACGTTTGGCTTGTTCTTGAAGCCATTTCTCTTGTTCTTCTTTCGATTTGCGTCCACGTTTCTTTGGTTCTTGCTTCGGCTTTTCTTCTTTCGTTGGTGCTTGGTCTCGAGCTTCGATATGAGTGGGTAGGTTCTAAATCATATAAATCTTGCAGGTCAAATAGGCTTCTTTGTCGTATAATAGTCATAAGGGAGTCTTCCTCCAGTCGTTAGTATTGTGTGGTAACTTACTAATTCGACTTTTGGGGAGGTACTCCTTTTTTCGTGTCTTGAAAGCCTTACGAGACTAAGGGTTCAAATTATGAAATTCATTCAATTATAAACGTTTATTAAAAAATATGAGGAAAAACAACAACGTTTGCAAAAAGAGCCTTAATTTTACATGATTTAAGTTCTAACTAACATCTAACATGATATAATTTATGTAACTATTTAGTGTATAGAAAGAAGGACGAACAGAATGCAAGCTCAACAAAAACAAATCGATACTCAAGCACCTGAACAAAAAACAGCGTATCGTATTTTACTCATTATTGGTTTTGTCCACCTCTTAAACGACACGATTCAATCTCTCGTTCCTGCAATGTTTCCTATCTTACAGCAATCGATGGGATTGACTTTTACACAGCTCGGGCTTATTGCTTTTTCCTTAAACCTTACTTCATCACTTATTCAACCAGTAGTCGGGACATTTACGGATAGAAAGCCATCTCCTTACGCTTTACCTATTGGCCTTTGTTTTACTTTTATAGGTGTGCTTGGAATTGCTTTTGCTCCTTCGTTTTTATTTGTCGTCCTTTCAGTCATTTTTATTGGACTCGGTTCAGCAACCTTTCACCCTGAAGGTTCTCGAGTAGCTTATATGGCAGCTGGCAGCAGGCGCGGCCTCGCTCAATCAATTTATCAAGTTGGTGGAAATGCAGGTCAAGCACTAGCTCCTTTAATTACAGCGCTTATTCTTGTTCCTTTAGGGCAATTTGGCTCAATCTGGTTTACAATTTTAGCTGCTATAGCTATTGGTCTTCTTTTTTATATTGCAAGATGGTATTCCGTTCAAATTAACACAAACACGATATTTACTGCTCCGAAAAAAGCGAAAAACAAAGCAGAGAATACTAGCAAAAAGAAGAAGACAATTATTATAGCCATTTGTTTGCTTGTTTTCCTAGTCTTTGCCCGTTCTTGGTTTCAAGCTGGTATGACAAACTTCTATGCTTTTTATTTGATTGAACAATATAGTATGTCAATTGGGCAAGCACAAGTTTACTTATTTATCTTTTTAGCTTTTGGAGCAATCGGAACATTTGCTGGCGGACCTTTAGCAGATCGCTTTGGAAAGCGCAATATCATCATGCTGTCGATGCTCGGTTCAGCTCCGCTCACCCTGTTACTTCCACATGTTGGAACTATTTTCATCTATCCTTTGATTGCAATCATTGGTTTTATCATTTTATCAAGCTTTTCTGTATCTGTCGTCTATGCGCAAGAACTCGTCCCAGGAAGAATTGGAATGGTATCTGGACTTATTGTCGGCCTTGCATTTGGGATGGGGGCTGTAGGTTCTGTCGGCCTTGGCCTCATGGCCGATGCGATCGGGTTAACAAACACGATATTGTTTACAGTAACACTTCCACTAATTGGCATCTTAACTTTCTTTTTACCTTCTGATAAATGGATTGAGGAAAACAACTCATGAAAAAAACAGCTTGAACAAATCCTTAATGGTTTGTTCAAGCTGTTTTTGAAGAAATGCTTACTGCAAGATTTGGTCTAAGTTTTTAAGCTCTAACTCTTCGAATTTCTTTAACATTTTACCCTTATTGATGTTAAAGATGGACTCTTCAAGCGTACATTGAATATCTACCTCACAATGAATCGTTGCGAGTTTTCTACACAAATGCAGCATCTCAATTTCTTCTTCTATTTTTTTCCGCTGTGTTTTTGTAAGCAATTCAATATTTTCTAAAATGCCTTCAACAGAATCATGAGATTGCAGTAGTCGCAATGCCGTTTTTTCACCAATCCCTTTGACACCAGGATAATTATCACTACTATCACCCATTAATGCTTTTAAATCAATCATTTGTGCGGCGCGTATCCCTTTTTCGGTATGAAATCTTTCTTCATTAAACACATCGTAATTTCCGTATCCTTTTTTTAAGAGAATAACAGACACATTTTTATCTAACAATTGTAACATGTCTTGATCGCCAGTTAAGATAGCAACCTCTGAATGTTGCCCCATCTTCTTTGCCAATGTTCCAATACAGTCATCAGCTTCAAACCCTTTCAAGCCAATATTTGGAATGTCTAGCTCTCGGACAACTTCCTTCACTAAATCAAATTGAGGAATCAACTCTACTGGTGGTTCTCCTCTGTTTGCCTTATATTCTGGATATAACTCAGTTCGATATGTCTTGCTTCCCATATCCCAGCAACAAATGACATGCGTCGGCTCGTGTTCATTTACAGCTGTAAATAAATGTTTCACAAAGCCATGGATAGCATTAGTCGGAACACCTTTGCTATTGACCATAAAATACCCACTCATTGCCGTCGCATAAAAAGAACGAAACAATAATGCCATTCCATCTACGAGTAAAATCTTCTTTTTATCCATAGCTCATCTCCTTATCAAACAACATAAAAGGGGTTATGCCAAAAGGTCTGATTTTGACCTTTTGGCATAACCCTGAAGCAATGAGCGGAGTCGCTACATCTTTTAAAAGCCTTGAGAGGAGTGGGTTTCTCCTCTCAAGGCGCGTAGCGAACGAAGTCATTGCCACGTCTTTACAGGCTTTTAGACAAACCCTTTTCTAATTATATACTTTTTATGGCTTAACCTCTAGTTGTAATAGGCCACCAATGAAATCCATCTTCTGCAAGTAATTTATCTGCTTGTTTAGGACCCATAGAACCAGCCTCATACGTGGCTACTTCGATGTCCCTGCTTTCCCATGCTTTAGAAATGGTATCAATAAATGTCCAAGATAAATCAACTTCATCCCAATGAGCAAAGTTCGTTGCATCCCCTAAAATACAATCATAAATTAAGCGTTCATATGCTTCAGGCGTATTAGATGTATCAACACAATCATGGCAATAATCAAGTTGAACTGGTGTTGTTTCACCTGTGGTCCCAACTTTTTTCCCATTAAGCTGCAAAGTAATTCCTTCATCTGGCTGAATGGAAATTTCCAATAAATTAGAGTACCTTTGTGAGTCTTCATTATAATAAAGATTCATAGGTCTGTCTTTAAATTGAATAACAATCTTAGTTGATTTCTGAGTCATTCTTTTTCCTGTTCGGATGTAGAATGGGACTCCTGCCCAGCGATGATTATCTATCAAAATTTTACCAGCAACATATGTCTCAGTAATTGAATTAGGATCTACATTTTTTTCTTCTCTATACCCTTTAACTTCCTCCCCTTGGATTACACCCGTTTCGTATTGACCTCTTACGAAATAGTTTGGTGTATCCTCAATAGAGAAATTTCTTAACGCACGAAGAACTTTAATCTTCTCACTTCTAATTTCATCTGTTGTTAGACGTATAGGCGGATCCATGGCAAGCAATGAGACCATTTGAAGCATATGATTTTGTACCATATCACGAAGGGCTCCAGATGTTTCATAATATCCACCACGATCTTCGACACCTAATGTTTCACTTGAAGTGATCTGAATGTTTGATATGTATTGATTGTTCCATAATGGTTCAAAGATCGCATTAGCGAATCTGATAACCTCAATATTTTGTACCATATCTTTTCCTAAATAGTGATCAATACGGTAAATCTCATCTTCTGAAAAAGCTTGGCGTATCTCATTGTTTAACTTTTCAGCAGATGGAAGATCCCTACCAAATGGCTTCTCGATAATAAGCCTTGTCCAGCCACTTGTCTCAGTTACTTTTTCCGATTTCAGATTTGAAGCAATTGTTCCGAAATACTCTGGCGACATTGCCATATAGAAAATGCGATTTCCAGGGATTTCGTATTTTTCATCGAATTGTTTCAACTTTGAATCTAATTCATGATACGACTCTTTATTAGTCACATCAAAAGGAAGGTAGTAGAAATGGGAACAAAATTTTTGAACCAATTCAGCGTCCTCACCTTGAGGTAAAGAATTCGTAACATTTTCACGTAAAATTTCATCTGACCAATCTCTTCTTGCTACACCGATAACGGCGAAGTTTTCTGATAATTTTCCCGCTTTATATAATTTATAAATGGACGGAAATAATTTTCTTTTTGCTAAATCTCCTGTTACTCCAAAAATAACAAAAGCTGTTTTAGGGTTCTCTATGTTTTTCATTCGTCCAGCCTCTCTTTACGTAGTTCTCTCTTCTCCTATTAAAAAAGTAACGCAAACTTACTCAATAAGTCAACTTCCGAAACTCATTATCTTCATTTTTGCCATCAAAAAGATAAAATAACCGCATTAGATTTTTTATTAAATCTAATTGATAATACCTTATTTCGGGAAGGATAAACAGAAAAAAGCAGAAATGATTTCTTTTTCCTGATATTTTTTGACTTAATTTTTCGACTTTTTATAATATTATACGAAATGATAAATCTAGTCCAGTTCATTTTTCCATTCAGGTAAAAAAATATGTCTATTTATTGAATTTATTAACTAATATTAAAAATAAAATTAGCCTACTAAATCATCGAAAAGTCAACAGTTTAAATCATCTAATATTCAAATTAAAAGGCTGTTTTCGCATACTTTGTTGTTTTTATGAGCAGTCACACCTCCACATGTTCGTTGCATTACGCTCCATTTCACTTTGAGGAAAACTACCTTTATAGCAACAATCTTTACGAAAAGAGCCAATAAAAAAGACTTTATACTTACCTATGTGATTAGTCCTAGAATGATTTGAATAACATATTAAATTGTTTTTATAAACTTTTAAATATATAAACATACTCAAATAGAATTGATTTTGCAACTCACCTTTAAAATTTTCGTCAAAAAACATTTCAATTAATTTCTTTGATTAAAAACCTTACCATTCGTATAAAATATTCTATCTCTAACAACTCATAATTTTTAGTTGTCCTGCATTTCCTTTCAAGTCGTGAAATAGGCGACTATAAGTACTACACAGAACAATTCACTAGATAAAAAACCATACGAATAGACTATTTTAATTTTATAGATTCTAGTCTTTTATTCCCATAAATAGTTATTTTTTCACATACGAAACCACTCTTGTGTGTCTTTCCAAGTAGCTTTCGTCCAAGAGAAAATTATATCAAAATATTGACCGAGTGATCAGAATACAATATCTGTTATAAACGGATTTGCGTGACAAAAATGACTGAATTGAATAGGATAAGTTTACTTAAATCAGTATATTCGACTAAAAGAGTCATCCTGTTATTTTTGACACCTTAATACAATACTTCCTACCTTCCCATCTAATTCTTGTTGTAACCGTTGATGCTCATCTAACATGTCTAATAAGTTTGGATCGATATTTGGAGAAAGTGAAATTTCAATCGGTTGGCTTTCTATAACTGTGGAATTTATTAATAAATCTATTTTCTTGAACCCTGTTAGCTCAAGCTTTTCTTTCCACTGATTTTCTGTATTACATTCTTGTAGTTGGTAAAATTCTTTAAAGCGTTTGAGCTCATTTTCATTTAATGGCTCTACAAGAGACATTTCGTTTAAGAGTAGAATTCCTTTGTCTTTTAAAACCCTGTAACATTCGCTCAATGCACGGTTCGCATCAACAAAGGCTAATACTGATTCACAAATAATGTAATCATATGTGTTGTTTGAAAAAGGCATATGTTCCACGGACCCTTCGACCACGTTTAAAGTTGCCCCTTCTCTTTTGCATCTATTTTTTATTTTTTCTAGCATTCTTGGATGGTTTTCAATTGCATCTACTTTGCAATGATAAGATTCTCTTAAAAAGAGTGCTGTATCACCTGTCCCACATCCAACATCTAATACTTTCATTTCTTTCTTAAGTTGCTCTTTTTGAAAAATGTATTTTGTACAATCCACTCCTCCTGGATGAGCACTTCCGATTCCGATATCACTTAAAAAGTCTAAATAGCTGTAATGACACATTTATTTCCTCCTCTTTTTTGTATTATATGAATTCTATATTGACTTGGCTTTAGGTTAAGCGCGTAATTTTCTTTATGATAGGCCGATTAATAAACAACTTTCTTCTAGACAAATAGAATAAAGTGAACAAGTTATTTTTATGAAAGGAGAGTAACGAATGGGATATTATGAACTTTGTTGCCGTTACGCAGGAAGAGATGTAACGATTACTTGTATAGACGGAAAGAAATACTCAGGAAGAATTACTCATGTAACAGACACTCATGTATACCTTCAACCGACTAATTCTCATTTTGGTGGCTTTGGCTACGGTTATGGATATGGATATGGCAGACGAAGATTTGGATTCCCAATTGCATTAGCTGCAATTACAGGATTTGTTTTAGGCGCAGCATTATGGTGGATCTAACAAATAAGATGAGGATGGGCTTTAGTCCGATCCTCATCTGTAATTTTAAAAGCTCTGTAAGCCTTTCAAAACATAATCATTAACACCCACAATCATATCCATATCCGTACGTTGGTACAGCTTTTGTATACCCTGGACCAAACCAGCTAGCTCCCACAATTACTAGTAAAATAAATAATACAACGATTATAGAAAATCCCTCTGCCATCTCTAACACTCCTTTCAATGGTCGTAAAGCTAAAACTTCACAATTATATTCCTATGTTAAATGGTTTTTTTGATTGGGCTAATTACCTTGTATACCATTTCTTTACGAATTATTTATTCTTTTATAGGTATTGATACATGCATAAGCATTCATATAGGAATAAGCTATCAATAGAGGAGTTGTGAGGAGGTCATCCAATGGATGATATGGAGCAAAAACAGAAAGAATTAGAGTTAAAAATAAAAGAATTAGAAGCAAAAATCGAGGCACTTCGTGTAACAAATGAACAACAAATAAATCAAACAGATATTTCAGAAATTGTTGATAACATCTTGTCTGAGAAAGAATTTGCCTTGGCGCAAGAAGTAGAAAACAAAATGCAGCAACAACAATTGCAGCTAATTAAATGGTCAGCAGGAACGGGAATTAGTGTCATTGCAGTTGTTATCAGTATTTTCAGAATCTTTTTTATGTGAATAGAACAGGGCATAAGCTAAGGAGCTTTTTTTTGTTGTTTTACCCTCCATTTAGAAGCTCCTTTAATGCCCCTAAACAAGTTTAATTCCAGGTAATGATAAGATAAGATGCACGAAGTATTCGGCATCTTATCTTGATTCAAGCTCCACCCCAATAACATACTGCATTTTTTTTAATGTATAATAAATGTCAGTAGTATAAACCTTCTCATCAACTAATAATAGTAATTCCATTTGCTGTGAATCTGAATCACGCAAATCTTTTACCCTGACTTTTCTAGCTTTCATTTGTTGTTTTCTCAATTCTTTTAGAATAACTGTAAGCTTCTCTTCAGAATTAACCGTTATTTTCACTTTGATTTCCTTTTGCCTTAGTGCTTTTGGTCCAATAAATTTAATAATAAATGGCAAAAACTCAACACTTATGAGCAAAAGAACTGTTGCAACAATAGCTTCGATCCAAAAACCTGCTCCACATGCAATACCAATGCCTCCAGCTCCCCAAATCATCGCTGCAGTTGTCAGACCTGAGATCATGTCATTATTTCGTCTTAGAATGACACCAGCTCCAAGGAAGCCAATCCCCGAAACAATTTGTGCTGCAAGTCGTAACGGATCCATCGGTTTGCTATGAGCTGTCGCATAGTTTTCTGCACCAACAATTGAAACATAAGTGAGCAAACAACTCATAATCCCAATAACTAAACATGTTTTTAGCCCTAAAGGCTTTCTTTTCAATTCTCTCTCTAACCCAATAACTGTACATAAAATTGTTGCAATAGCTAAATTAAAAAGAAAACTATTAGGCTCAATGATGACTAACATAGCATTCCTCCATTATAATCCCTTTCGTTTCTATTTTCGCTATTTCTTTAGTAATCTCCTCTTTTCAATCAAGAACAAGCAAAAAGGTGTCTTATAAGAGTAAGAACTCTATTAAGACACCTCGCCTTTAATATTCCCTATTTCAATAAACAGAATTATCTAGCTTTAATAAACATTTGTACCCACGCACCGTGATAAAATCCAACACCAATTGTATCGTACTGTGAGTTTAAAATGTTTTGTCTGTGACCGGGGGAGTTCATCCAATCCCTCATCACTTGTTCAGGGGTTGTTTGCCCTTTAGCAATATTTTCTCCCGCCGCTTGGTAACTGATCCCATACGTACGCAACATATCAAATGGTGAACCATAGTTTGGACTATTGTGGGAGAAATAATTGGAATTGATCATATCCTCAGCTTTTTTATGTGCTACATTTTTAACATCTGCTCTATGCTGCACTGGATTTAAGCCACGTTGTCTTCTTTCTTGGTTCACTAGAGCTACAACTTGGTCCTCAAATGCGCTATGGTGAGAGGCTTCCGGCTTCAAACGAATGACTTCCCCAACGTGCATGTTTGTAGGAACCACATCCGGATTTAATCTCATTAGTTCACGATAATCTAAACCATACCGTTGGGCAATAAACCAAAACGAATCTCCGCGTGACACCTTATAATGAGAGAAAGGTGGCTCATTAAACATTTTCACCTCTGCATTTGCAGCAGGTTGAATAGAAAACATCGACATAAGAACGACAGCTACCATTAATACATGAAATCGTTTCATTTCTAACCTCCGAGAATTATGTTTTACAAACTTTATTGTCTCTAGGTTTTGTGAAACGATACATGAATTTGTCATTTATGTATGGGAACTTTGATACCGTTCTAATACACACCACGAATGTGGGAATGAACCTCATTTTGATAAAAACCTTTTAATTTCGCTAACTCTTCATTACTAAATGATGGAACGTCTACAGCTTTCAAGCTATCTTCTACTTGTTTGACAGTTTTAAATCCCGGAATTGCACAAGTAATAGAATCTTGATCAAGAATATATCGTAATGCAGCTCTTGTCATATTCCCGCGACCTTCTTCGACCCACTTTAGTTCATTACTTAACTCAACACCTTTGTTAAATTCAAGTCCACCAAACGTCTCACCGACATTGAAAGCAGCCCCATCTCGATTAAAATTTCGATGATCATCTTCTTCAAAGCTAGCACTTTTCGTAAACTTCCCAGTTAATAGGCCGCTTGCTAATGGAACACGGGCTAAAATTCCGACTCCTTTTTCTATAGCTTTTGGAAAGAGATCATCTAATGGCTTTTGCCTTAACATATTAAAAATTACTTGCAATGCTTTCACATTAGGAATATCCAAGCAGTATAGCCCTTCTTCAACAGTCTCTACGCTTACTCCGTAGTGTCGAATCTTCCCTTCTTGTTGAAGCTGATCTAATACTTCAAAGACTCCTCCATGTTTGATAATCTCAAGTGGAGGGCAATGAATTTGGAATAAATCGATTCTCTCCTTTTGTAAACGCTTTAAACTCGCTTCACAATAAGCCCTAACGCTTTTTTCCGAGTAAGTTTCTAAATCATGAATGTCCCCCGCTCTACAAAACTTCGTAGCAATATAGATTTGATCTTCCTTGCCTTTTGTTGCTCTACCTAGCAATTCTTCAGCGTGACCATCTCCATATACATCCGCTGTATCAAAGAAATTCACTCCAGCATCCATCGCATGTTCTAAACCTCGTAACGCTTCTTGATCGTTCGATTTTCCCCATGAACCACCAATCGCCCATGTACCAAAACTTAACTCACTCACCTTTAAATCTGTATCCCCTAATTGACGATATTTCAAAAGTCTCTCCTCCATATCTATATTGAGTAAAAAGAGCCAGAAAAGCCCTTTTACTCAATTAATTCCTATTAATTAAAAATCAAAATTATCAGGGTCTGGTCCTACACGTTCATCCTTATTTAACCGATTGATTGCTTCCATGTCTTCTTCTGATAACGCAAAATCAAAAATATTTGCATTATCGATAATGCGTTGTTCTTTGACGGATTTGGGAATGGTAACTACTTCATTTTGCAAATCCCACCGTAAAATCACTTGTGCAGGTGATTTGCCATACTTTATTGCAATAGCATTAATTGTTTTATCTGTCAAAAGCTCACCTTGCTTAAGTGGCGACCATGCTTCTAATTGAATCCCCTGCTCTTTACAGAAATCTCGCAAGTCTACTTGAGCTAAATGTGGATGATACTCAACTTGGTTAACCATCGGCTTGATTTTAGCTTCCTTTAGTAAGTCTTCAAGATGATGAATATGGAAGTTACTAACACCAATTGCTTTTACACGACCTTCACTATAAAGCCTCTCTAGAGCCTTCCATGTGTCCTTATATTTTCCAGCTGTTGGCCAATGAATTAAATATAGATCTAAATAATCAAGACCAAGCTTCTGCAAACTTGTATCAAATGCTTTTAATGTTGTTTCATATCCTTGATCTGCATTCCACACTTTAGACGTAATAAACAAGTTGCTGCGGTCGACACCTGATTCTTTGATCGCTTGGCCAACCCCCTCTTCATTCCCGTAAATAGCAGCGGTATCGATACTGCGATAACCTGCTTTGATCGCAGCTAAAACCGAATCAACAACCGCTTGACCGTCCTCTACTTGAAAAACGCCTAAACCAAACCACGGCATCTGTACACCATTATGTAATGTTACTGTAGACCGTAAACTTGTCACCATCATGATCCCCTCCTATTTTTCATTATCTACCATTTTTCTAAAATAATTTGACTCATAGGCACTGAATATATGTTTCTTTCGAAATACTTGAAAGCAGAATACTTTTCTCTTTTTCATACAGTAAATCTAATGAATGCATAGCTCGAGTACAAATCGTGTACAACAGCTTGCGCTCCGTCTCTTTGTTATATGAAGACTGTGATGCATTATAGACAACAACAGCATCAAATTCTACCCCTTTAGCTAAATAAGATGGGATAATTAATACTGTTGATTCATATCCAGTTGAATCTTTCTTCATTAACCGAACGTCGAGTTTTGCTTTGATCTCATCATATAACGTTTCACTTTCTAACGCCGTTTTACAAATAATTGCTATTGTTGAATAGGATTTTTTCAGTTCCTCAATTCGTTTAATTAGCGTTTCATTCATGTGGTCATAAGAATCTGTCTTCCAACATTTAGGACTTTCACCTTCTCGATTAAATGGCTCAATATACGCATCAATTATTTGTTTTGCAAAATTAATAATTTGTTTTGTGGATCTATAACTCTGCGTTAATTCATACCTTTCGATTTCCGCTTCATCATATAGTGATTCCAAAGCAGAAAAGCTACTAATTTTTGAATGTGCATAAATCGATTGGTTTTTATCACCTAATACAGTAAGCTTAGCTCGTGGGAACATATTTTTAATGAAAGCAAATTGAAATGGTGAATAATCTTGAGCTTCGTCAATAAATACATGACGTATATTTGTATTTACTTGAAACCCTTCAAGCTTTCCTTTCAAATATAAATAAGGAGTTGCATCCTCGTATGGAAAAATCGATTGCTTTATTTTATCCATTGATTGATCTTGTAGCCTAACAGGTAAGGTTGTTTCCATTAAATTTAAATATATTGATTGAACATCAATAAACCGAAGTTCGCTTATATCTTCTTTCACTTTTTTAAATCTTCTCTTTACGACAAGAGCTCGTAATATTTCTTGTTCTCGTTCGTATTCATAAAACGAATCCGAATCCTTCTTTATTTCGTTCTCAACTTTGTGATGAACCTTCATTAAAACTTCATTATCGAGAAGATCAATTTCTTGCTCGACCCATTCCTTTTCCCGCTCTTGGATTTCAATTTTTCTTACTTCTTTCAAAAGAAGCTCAACAATCATTTGAAAACGATTAGGAATCGACACTGAATTATCTAACTGGTAAAAATAGTTATAAATCCGTTCACTCGAAATTAGTGTTTCTCCCTTAAAGATAATATCTTTAAACAAAAGCCCTTCTTTTTCAAGTGAATCGATGAAATCATCCATTATTTTCATATAGTTTAATGAAGATTTCAATTTTATGCTCTCAATTTTTTCTTGATATCCTTGGTCATTTTTCGCTGAAAAGACATATTCAATTTGATTAAAAGGATCTTCAAGCTTCCATTCATCACCTAATCGATAATCTAAATAAGCTTGAAACGTAGTTTGCTGCATATTTTCTTCCCCTAATTCGGGCAAAACTGTTGAAATATAGCTGTTAAATAAAGGGTTTGGAGAAAATAAGACAATTTGATCAGCGTCAAGTGTTTTTCTGAAGCGATATAGTAAATAGGCAACACGTTGTAACGCTGCTGATGTTTTCCCACTACCAGCAACACCTTGAACAATTAAGAGCTTCCCTCTATCATTACGAATAATCTGATTCTGCTCTTTCTGGATGGTAGCAACAATGTTCTTCATTTGGGAATCAGACTGGCCGCCTAATACTTCCTGAAGCATTTCATCTCCAATAGTAATTCCCGTATTAAACATATGCTCAATACACCCTTGGCGAATAATATACTGTTTTTTCACCTCAATTTCTCCCGAGATAGATCCGGTTGGAGTTTCATACGTACCAGGTCCAGGTCCATAATCATAATACAAACTAGAAATGGGAGCACGCCAATCATAGACGTAAAAATCCACACCGTTTTTGTCGACGAAGGATGCCGTGCCAATATACACAGATTCCGCCTCTGTTTCCCCTTCTTCTAAAAAGTCAATTCTCCCGAAATAAGGAGACTCCTTTAGCTTATGTAAGCTTTTCAATTGTTTTATATCATGCTGATGACTTCTTTCTCTTTCAGACATAAGTTCTGCCTGTTGCTTAATGCTAGCATGTGTTTCAGCTGCATCATCAGCAGTATCAAAATTAACAGTAACGTCATCCCAAAATCTCTTACGGATGTCAAGGACATCTGCTTTGACATCCCCTAAGTTTTCTTTTAGCCCTTTCTCTCTTTTCTTCACTTCTTCAACAACAAAATTTACTCGCTGTTGTTCCTCTTGCCATTCGTTACGACTCATTTGCCCACTCCTCAACCACATAT
The DNA here is from genome assembly GCF_056619925.1 of Halalkalibacter sp. HAAS-P013. NCBI lineage: Bacteria > Bacillati > Bacillota > Bacilli > Caryophanales > Bacillaceae > Halalkalibacter > Halalkalibacter sp. HAAS-P013. Next base: position 24,011 of record NZ_JBWQTU010000001.1, on the reverse strand, counting down.
TATTGCTTACTAGCTGGTGTATACATATTTCAATAAGGATATGCATGTATCCTCTTTTCTTTCCGTATAAAAGGGGAACATTGACGTAAATAATAATTACATAATCATAGAGGAAAAAGGAGAAAATTATGGCATCTGAGGACTATATTGAAGAGTGTTTATATCGAGTACAAAATTTAATCGACCGTGCACTAACGGAATTGATGGAAGTAAAAATGATTCGCGAAAACGATCCGACGGAATACGCATTCATTCAAAAAGAGCTAGGTGATTTACAAGGTGAAGTCGATCAACTTGTAGATGAAGGCCAAGACCCTCGCTTAGAGGAGGCAGAGAAACGATTAAATGAGGTACGTGAAATTATGGTGAAAGGGATATAAAAGAATTTCTTTTGAAAAAGGCTATCGAAAAGCTCATTTCAGCTTTTCGATAGCCTTTACTTTATAAGCCATAATTAAGAACGGTAATTAAGATCAAACCATTCTTTTGCTTGTTCTACTTCTTCTCTAACAAGTTGATGACCTCCATCAACCCAATACTCTGTTACTTCGGCATTAGCTTTCTCTAAATCACGTGCTAATTCTTTCGTTTCTTCTAATGGAATGAGCGGATCACGTTTTCCAGCTCCGATAAATACAGATGTCCCAGATAGTTCAGGAATATCTACACCCCGACGTGGAACCATAGCATGAAATAGAATTGCTCCATTTAATGCCTTTTTATGATGATACATCATACTCGCTGCGATATTCGCCCCATTTGAATATCCGATGGCAACCACGTTGTCACGATCAAATTCATAAGTCTTTGCACTTTCATTGACAAATTCAGTCAATTCCTTTGTTCGGAAAATTAAATCTTCTTCATCAAAGACTCCTTCTGCTAATCTTCTGAAAAAGCGTGGCATTCCATTTTCCAATATATTTCCTCGTACACTTAAAATGTTTGCATCTGGAGCAATCATATTTGCTAAAGGCAATAGATCCTGTTCATTTCCACCAGTGCCATGTAACAACAATAAAGTTGGTGCGTTCTTGTTTGTCCCTTTAGTAAAGATATGTTTCATCGTGCATTACTCCTTTGTATTTAACGGTTTTAATTTTGCTTCAATTTCAGCACGTTGGTTTTCAAAGTATGGTGGCAAAGAAAGGTTTTCTCCTAGATGCTCAAACGATTCATCCCCTTCAAAACCTGGTCCATCTGTAGCAAGTTCAAATAATATTCCATTTGGCTCACGGAAATAAAGTGAACGGAAATAATACCTTTCAACAAAGCCTGAATTTGGTAAACGAAGCTGCTTTAAATAATCGACCCATCTTTTAAGCTCTTCTTCACTCTCTACTCGAAAAGCTACATGATGAACACTTCCTCGACCAGGACGCTCCCTCGATAGATCAGAACGCTCTTCGAGATATACTTCAGCCCCTGTACCTCCTTCACCTGTTTCGAAGATACGAACTGGCGGCTGACCAACTACTAATGATGGATAAAAACCCTTCTCACGGTAGCCCATTACCTCTGTTAGTATTTTGGCAGTAATATCTGACTTAGGAACGGTTAACTGCACTGGCCCCAAGCCGACAACACCAAATTCCACTGGTATAGGGCTTTGATCCCACGGTTTCCCTCCCGGTACTCCTTGATTTGTCTCATCTGACACAAGTTCCAGTCGTTGTCCTTCGAAATCACAAAATGAAAGGACTTTACGACCATATCTTGTAAATATGTCATCATGCTCGACATCAAATTCTTCGAAACGTTTTTTCCAATATTGGATCGCTTCATCACTAGCTACACGTAGTGATGTTAATGAAATACTGTTGTTGCCATAATACGTCGTTCCAGCATGGGGGATCTCAAAAAACGTTAAATCAGTTCCAGGGTTCCCTCGCTCATCAGCATAAAATAGATGATAGACAGACGTATCGTCTTGATTTATTGACTTTTTGACTAAACGAAGCCCAAGGACTTTTGTATAAAAACGATAATTCTCTTTTGCATTTGCTGTAATGGCCGAAACATGATGTTGACCTAATAACGGTTTTAATTCCATCAGCTTTCTCTCCTATTCGTTTTATATTTTACGATTTATCATTTAACTTTTTTAAAATAGACAATAATTGTTTCTTTTCTGTTCGGTCTAGCTTTTCAAATTGGGCTGCTTGGAATGACTCTTGTAACGGGATCACTTCTTCATAAAGCTGTTTGCCTTTAGTAGTTAATGATATCCGTTTCGTTCTCCATTCTTGCTTTCGTATAATGAGGTCAAGCTTCTCCATTTTAGCAAGCATTTGTGTAATATTTCCTTTGCTCACTAACAATTTATCGGCTAACTCTTGTTGTGATATTGGTTGGAGTGCCCCCACCTGTGCTAATAAATCAAATTGGGCTATTGTCAATCCCCATTTTTTCAAATGCTGGTTCGACAAGCGATTACTTTTGTTATAAAAGCGTGCTAAGCGGAACCATAGTAATAACCCTAGTCTTATATCTTTTGTTTTTCCAAAGGCTTCCTTGGTCAAGGAATTCTCACTCCTTCAGTGATTCTTATTATCAGTTTACAACTAAACCGATAACTTGTAAAGAGTTTATAACTAACTTTTTTAAAGTGACTTTTATCTTTTTGAGTTCTATCTATCATTTTGATCATTTATCCCTCTAATAATTACAAAAAAAGAGGCTGCCTCAAAAGTAAGACAACCTCTTTTCCATACGCTCATTTAGTTATTAATCGTATCTAGAATATTATACAATTCTTCTAAATGTGTAATTTCAAAATCCGGAATGACTTCATTTCTTTCTTTATTATGACGGTTAATCCAAACAGATTTCATTCCAACGCGTGACGCACCTAAAATATCTGTCATCAAATTGTCACCTACCATGATCGCTTCATCTTTCGTAAGTTCCATTTTCTCTAGTGCGTGTTCGAAGATAGTTGGATCCGGCTTGCCTCTTCCAAACGCACCAGAGATGATAATTTGATCAAAATAAGGAACAAGTTCTGGTGTAATCTCTAACTTCGTATTTTGTAAGTCTGGGGACCCATTTGTTAAAAGTAATAACTTGTACTTCCCTTTTAATTCATCTAATACTTGGAATGATTCATCATAAACAAAAGGATGCTTGCGTCTTTCAACAGGGAAGCGCTCCGCTAACTCGTAACCAAATTCTGGATCATCGACTCCGAGTACCTTTAATCCTCTTGTCCATGCTTCTTTACGATAAGTTGGAACAATTTCTTTCATCTTTCGGAAGTTCTCTTCATCATCTAAAAAGTTACCCCATAAACCCTCAAATGGATTAATTCCAATCATTTTTGTGAAATCATACGTCTCATAGTTAGCGTACAACTCACTTGCTTCCTTGCGAACTGCTTCTTCTAATGCATCAACATCAAGATTGTATTTGTCAGCTGCTACTTGACATGTTGCTTCAAATGCCTTTTTAACACTGCGTTGATCCCAAAGCAATGTATCATCAAGATCAAAAAAGATTGCTTTTATCATTTCCAAATCCTCTCCTACCACAATTTATTCACTTACTAGATTACCGAACTCGCTCTCATAAGTAAATAGAATCCGTAATCGAATGGTAGTGAAAAAGGTGGTTTTCACCTTTTTCAGTGGCTTCCATTATCGTTTTGTCTGTAGTTCTACGCCTTCTGGTAAAATTTCTTTAACGAGAGCTAATAAGTTACAATCCTCGTATAACTGTTCATCCAAAATAGTCGCAATACCCTTATCTTGATGTGTTCGAATTAACCGTCCTAACCCTTGTCGCAAACGAAGTAACATATACGGAATATCCACTTCCTTAAAAGAATCTTGCGCTACATTTCTTTTCGCCGCAAAAACTGGGTCATTTGGCGGGAATGGTAGGGACCAAATAATAACATTTGATAATGATTCACCTGGTATATCGAGACCTTCCCATAAACTGAGGGCACAGAGAACAGAATTTGTTTCTTGTTGGAAATTCGATATCAGCTGACTAATTTCCTGATCTCCCTCAAACAACAGGTCCCATTTGGCAAAGTCATGGTCTTCAATTGTCATTTGCTTAAACTGCTTAAGCTCCTCTTCACTTCTAAAAAGGAGTAGTGCTTTCCCGTCCGTCTCTTTGAGTAAAGTTTTCGCATAATGAACTTTATCTTTTACTGATTGAACAATAGGTGCAAACAATTCCATTTGTTCACTGTACTCAAATGGAGACTCAACAGAAAATGATAAATAATCCTTAACCCCTATGCTGCTTGCCAAATAATCAAATGAACCATTCGTAGACAACGTGGCTGACGTAAATAAAAATGGTGATTTTTTTGAAAACACCTTTTCTTTTAATACTTCTTCTACTAGTCTTGGCATTATAACTAGAGTGACACCTAGTTCTCCTTCTTCAACCCAGGAAATCGCATTTTCAACACTCACAAAAGTCTTTAGCGCATGATGAATCATATCAAGATGCTCTTCAACAATCTTTAGCTGATATGCATCAATTGTATACATTTCACTTTCAAAGACAATTTCATCTTCTAACCTTGCAATCAATTCGACCAATCGATTTGCTTCCCCAATAAGCTCTTTTGAAAAACTGATTACTTTTCGATCAGACCCTTCCACTTTTTTGGAATGGTCTCGTAATACATACGAAAAATGAAAGCTTTGTGAAATAAGCTCCTCCACAAGTACCGCAAATTCTTCTCTTACATCATTTTCTAATAAGCGTGTTAAAAGCTCCTCAATGACATCATGTCGCATCTTGTATGTAAGTGCTTTTTGCGCAGCAACTTCAAGCAAATGACCCTCATCAAAAATAACCGTACTCGCTTCAGGTAAAAGAGGAAGTTGACCTTCACGAACTCTAGAATCATATGTCCAAACATGCTCCATGTAAAAATCATGAGAACAAATTAACAAATCTGTAGATTTACGATAGTGCTCGCGTGAAAGTGTCTGTCCACAGCGATGACGTTTATCGCAAACGAAGCAATCTTGAAACGAATCCCATCCGATTCTATTCCATTCTTGATCACTTAAATGTGCGTATTCTTTACGATCACCATAATGGTGAAATGATTGCAACGTTTGATTTGAATGGACGAAAGCAGGAAGGTCCACATGAATGTCATCATATATTTCATCATACTCGTCTTTTGATCGTTCCTTATCGAGCTTTTGCAAGCAAAGATATTGACCTTTTGACTTCGCCAATCTCACATCAATGGTTAAACCTAAAATGTTAGAAAGCTTATCAATGTCCCCACCCTTTTTGACTAACTGCTCAATGAGTGATTCATCAGCACAAGCAATAATCGCCGGCTTTCTCATGTATCTAGCATAACAAAGCGCATAGAGAAGATAGGCGATTGTTTTACCTGTCCCTACACCTGCTTCAGCAAACATGATCTTCTTATCGATAAATGCTTTCTCAATTTGAAATGCCATATAGATTTGTTCGTCCCTAAGCTCTAGTCCAGCTTCGGGCAAAATATCATAAAATACATCTCCAATCCATTCATTTAACTTCTCAAAAAATGGCTGGCTCCTATCGTAGGAAAATGGTAACTGAGTATTTGTTTTCAAAAAAAGGCCTCCGTATCATAAATAAGTCAATAGATAATTATCTTAAAAAAAACATGATTTGTCAAAGGTGACTTAATTAGAAAAGGCAACCAATTTTTGATTGGTTACCTTTTACGTGTATCACATTAAACTTGAACCATTCCCCATTCATGTAAATGTAAGCTCCTCACGCCTTTTATTACATAAGGATCTTTTTCAGCTAATTGTTTAGCCTCTTCCAATGAATCGGCCTTATATATAACAAGTCCCCCTGCACCATCTGTAAAAGGACCCTTTGCAAAGATTTTCCCTTCTCCTTCGAGCTTTTCAAGAAACTCTAAATGTTCAGCACGATATGTAGCATTCAATTCTGGTTTTTCCATTAATAAAATAGCAGCAAAATAAGACACGAACATCCTCCCTCTCTTCTAATTTATTATATTATCGTTACCAGTGTTCCCTTGTTCAACAGAGTTTGCATAATATTCGATAATTTCTCTTCTTCTAATAATTCCGATAAAGATTCCATGGTCATCCACCACTGGGATAAAATTTTGTGATATGGCTAGTGTTAATAGATCTTTCATTTTAGATTCAATTCGAACAGGTTTGTTTTTCATTTTTCTTGCAATATCTTTTAACTGAATTTGTTCAGCAAGCTCTAACGTAAACGATTGGATATCCTTTACTTGCCACAGTAGATCACCTTCTGTTAAAGTACCAACGTACTTTCCGTGACGATCAATAATAGGGACAGCAGAGTACTTGTGAAATTCCATTTTCTCTAACGCTTGTCTCATCGTTGAGTCTAAATCTAAATAGGCTACTTCTGCTTTTGGCACTAAGAAAAATGAGATATTCATAGACGTTCTTCCCTTTCACAACTTTGTCTACTCTATTATACTCGATTTCAGAACAATTTACCAAAAGCTAGATTAAACATGTAACCCATGTAAAAAAGCAACGCGAATAGCGTCGCTTCAAATTAATAATTCATAAACACCATTTAATTGTTCGACCCGTTTTTCATCTTGTTCATTCTTAGCATAATCCAATTCATATTGCAAAACTAAATTCAAAATCGTCGCTTCGTTATCTTCAAGATCCCTTACAAATTCATCTTCATCTTTGTATTGTTTCGTTTCTAACTTATGATAAATTCTTTGACAAATTTGATGATTATCAAGATGGTTGGATAATGATTCACGTAAATACCCTAAGTTAGAGTCCAATGTCGTCATCCTTTCTGTTTCAACGTGCTTACAATATTAGGATGTGGAATCACTTGAAAAAAATGCATGTGATGGTGAATTCTTTTACCCATTTAATTTATCCTTCTTTTGATTTCTTATAATAAAAAGCAAAGGTAATAAATGATAACAACAATAATATCGAAAACCCTAACCAAATATTTCGATAGCTCATTTCAGGAACAAGGTGTTTTTTCCAAACGAGCATTACCCCAGTTAGTGCAACTCCAAAGGCTCTAGTATTTATTCTTATTATCGCACCTAACTGAAAATATGACAAAATTAAGTGTAAGTTATCTTAAGCCCCACCAAAACTTTGTTAAACACTTCACAAAGTTAAATGTTCTATGTTATCCTATGAAAGTCTTCAAAATAACGAGCTTTCATTATTACACTATTTTTTTTCTAAAGAGGTGCAACATGACTAAAAAAATCATCTTTGCTCTATTACTTATTATATTTGTTCTAACTCCTTTTTTTGCAGAAGCTCATGTGAAATGGTTCACAGAATTAGAGCCACAAAAAGAATCGATTGAAAATATTATTAACCCGTTGTTTATGTTTATCACTATTATTACAGCAGTTGTTTTAGCTATTCTTCCTCAAGTATTGCCAAAGTTAATGGTTTGGAGACAGCTACAAAAGATTGATATTAAATTAGAAAGTTATCGTAAATACTCTACGTCTATTTTACAGTATGGAACTGCCGTAGCATTGACCATTCAAGTACTTACTGGGTCTCTATTTGCACCCGAGCTCACTCACTATTCAACTTTAATAACTGTTATAAGTTGGATGGCCATTGCCTTTTTACTATTACCTCACCAATTGGGAACCAAGTTAGGTGCAGCTACAATGATGATCCTATTTAGCATTATGCTTGTAGAATACGGACTTTTTCATATGCTTGACTACGCTTTTTATTTAGCGATTATTTTCGTTCTTTTCATGACTAAGACGAAATACGAAATATGGAGCTTTCCTTTTTTGTATTTAGCAACAGGTCTTTCTCTTTGCTGGGTAGCCGTTGAAAAATGGGTGTACCCTGAAATGTCTGTTGATATTGTAAATAACCATCAAGTTCCAACTTTTTTCCTTTCACCGGAAGTATTCGTTTCATTAAGTGCTTTTATCGAATTTGTAGTCGGTTATTTACTAATCGTCGGAATTTTAAACCGATTGCTTTCTTTTATCTTAACTGGCATTTTTATTATGACGACAACTTTATTTGGAATGGTTGAAGTCGTTGGTCATTTCATGATTCATATTATCTTAATAATCTTCATTATTGAAGGGGTCTCATTTTACAAACCACCAGTTAAAATTCACAAAACTGTCCTTGATCAGATGATATTTGTTTTCTTGAACTTTTTATTTGTACTAGCTACTATTTTGCTGCTTTATTATCGATTTGCTTAATTATTAGCAATACGCTCTACCTTTTGGCTCATTTTAATTTTCTATCCTTTTCCTAACAACAAACAAAAACAGGCGTCTCGCTAAAAATCAAGAGACGCCCTTTTTTTACTCTACTTCTATTGTCCAATTATATGTATCTTCAATCTTCCCTGTTTGTATACCTGTTAATGTATCGTATAGGCGCTGTGATAATTCACCAATTTCTCCCTTATTGATTTGCATTTTTCTTGCGCCCCAATTTAACTCGCCAACGGGCGAAATAACTGCAGCGGTTCCTGTTCCAAATGCCTCTTCTAGTTGTCCTTGCTCGTATGCTTCATATAGTTCTTCTAGTGATAGCTTTCGTTCTGTTACAGGAATTCCCCAATCTTTTAATACCTCAATGATTGACATGCGGGTAATCCCTTCAAGAATGCTTCCATTTAGCTCTGGTGTAATGATTTCACCATTGACTTTGAAAAACACATTCATGCTTCCAACTTCTTCGATATACTTCTTTTCAACTCCATCTAACCAAAGAACTTGAGAATATCCTTCTTTTGTAGCTCGTTCTTGGGCCTTATAAGCAGCTGCATAGTTTCCAGCTGTTTTCGCTGTCCCTGTTCCACCACGAACTGCTCGCGTATATTCGTCTTCGACATGAATCCGAACAGGCTGAATCCCCTCTTTGTAATAAGAACCAACAGGAGATAAAATGATGATGAATTGATATGTTTGTGAAGGTGCAAGACTTAAATTCGATTCTGTCGCAATAATAAATGGACGAATGTATAATGAATTCCCTTCTGCCTTTGGTACCCACTCTTTTTCCACTTCAAGTAGCTGTTTTAAACAATTTAGTGCTAACTCTTCGTCTATTGCTGGAATACTCAATCGATCACTTGATAAATTTAACCGTCTAAAGTTTTTCTCAGGGCGAAACAAGAGAACCCGATCCCGAGGTGTACGGTACGCTTTTAATCCTTCAAAAACGGTTTGTCCATAATGAAAGATCATGGCAGCCGGGTCTAATGTGATCGGTTCATATGGGACGATACGCGGGTCATGCCATCCTTTATTTGCTTGATAATCCATGACAAACATATGATCAGAAAAATGCCTCCCGAAAGCAATCTTATCAGCATTTGGCTTAGGCTTTTTGTTGTTGTTTTCGATAAAATTTACAGTTACATTCACCAAAATCATTACACTCCTTTGTAATCTCATATGTAATTATTGTAAATAGTTCCCTTAAGGAATACAAGAATACAGTACCATTTTATAGAAAAAGCGAGAGTGGTGCTTGTCCACTCCCGCTACAATCTTATTTTTTCGCTCTTTTTTCTAGTTCTGCCTTTACGTCACTTTGATAAGCTAATAATTCATTTGAATCGAGGTTATTCGAACTGTTTTCAATTACTTGCTCCAATAATTTCTTGTTTTTATAAAACTCTTCTTTCTCTGCATTATAGTAGAATCTAACAACATCTTCATCTTTCAAGTATTTTTTTCCTAGTTTTAAAAGAAATGTTACCGGAAGACCACGTACAGATACATGAGACTCAGTTTTTACTACAGACTGAACGTCTGCTTGTTCTTCTTGCTTACTTTCTTCCTGACCTCCTTGCACCATCAATAATATCTCTTTCGCAACTTCATTTTGAGTGAACGCTCTCTTTAATGCTTTTTGTCGAATACGCTTCTTTTTAGACTTCACATTCATTTTTTCAAGGCTCATCGTCGCAAACTCACGTAGCTCTAATCCACTCTTTTCGATAGCCTGCTTTAATTCTCCATTCTTGATGTCATATGTTCGTTTTAACAAATTCAAAACCCCTTACTTATTAATATCTTAAGATGTCTAGTAAATTGAGAATGCCACTGACTGATTATCTCCATTTACTATATTACCAAAAACCAAGATAAAATTGTGTATTATTCTACTTTTTTGTAGAAACGACTTAGTTAGTGACTCTTTTAATAGTATAATGCCATCTATTTAAAAAAGGTGTCGTAAATTGTTAAAGGCACTGAAAAAAGTACAATCAAAAATCACCTTTCCTACAAAGAGTAGAAAAGGTGATTTTTGATGAACGAGCGGTTTTATTTTTGAAAAAGTCGTCCTAGAAATTGATCAAAATTCTTAGCGATAATATGTTCTTGCCACAACCCATTCCCTGACTCATCTTCCACTACATACAAAACCGCAGGCTCTGACCTTCCATTCCGGTAATCTAGCGCGAGCCATGAATGAAAATCTCCAGTTAATAAAACTAGATGATCAGGCAAGCCGCATTCTTCAACAAAGATTAATGATAACCCGACGCCGCGATCCATTTCCAATTCATGAAAATACGGAACAACCGCCGCATCGCCATCTTCAAAGAGCACATAGCGGTATGCTAACTCTCCTCCATTTTGCTCTTGCATTAATTCTACATATTTCCTTGGTAACGAAACACCAAGCAACTGCTCAACTTCAGAAACTTGTGCATCTGTTACTTGTTCTCCAGGCTTGTATCCCGATGGCGACTTCCAAAAATACTTACCATTATAAAATTGTAAACTCATAATAAGTTCCTCCATATTATCATAACCAACTTGGTTATTACTTCAAATCATTATAATATGATATCCACCTATTATTTTAAAGCCCTTGATGAGTCACAAAACATTACTACCTATTTTATGATTGAGTGTCAATCTGATGTCTAGAAAATCGTTCAATTTCTTCAAGTACATCATGAATAGAAAGAATCACAAATAAAATAACCGTCTCTGGTGTAAAGTGATGATAATATTTTTGCGTTTCCTGTTTAGCTTGCTCATTCGGATGCCAAAACAGGTGATCAAGTTCTCTAATTTTTTTTATGTGATCTGGAGAAAGCTTTGCACCAGATGATTCTAAAAATTGGACGGTTGAATTCACCGTTTGTTTTAACAATTCTTTATCAGAGTTGTTGAACATATTTTCGTTTATATGAACAGAAATTAAATGACCTAAATGATAATGAATTTGCTGCAATCCATCCAGTTTTTTTGTTTCATAAGTAAAGCTTCTTAATTCCTTCCATGTATGACGATGATATTTCCATTCTTCTCGTTGAAACTGACATAATTGAAAGGATCTTGATAGTTCACTTGTAATTCGTTGATATTCTTTTTGGCATTCCTTAGATTCTGCTTTTTGTTCATTAACTATTTCATTAATTCTCTTCTTTAATAGCTTAGCCGTTTCTTTATATAATCGATCATTCCGCTCCATTATTTCAGTAGAGAACTTAGCTGGTAATATAAAGAAATTAACAAGCGTTGAGATGATTAATCCAATTGTTGTTGTACCGACTCTTTCAACAAAGGTTAAAAAGTAATGATCATATGTTATAGGTATCATCGCAACCGCCGTAATGGTAGCAATTAAAGCACCCGCTTCTAATTTACACTTTATACAAATAAAAATGGTCAAAACAGCCGCAAGTGTGAACGTCAAAGGAGTTTGTCCAAACCAATAAGTAAATGTCATCGCAAGACCTGCACCTATTAATGCAGCTGGAAAACGAATCATTCCTTTTCTAATTGAATCGGAAGCTGTTGGCTCAATCGTTGCAATTGCAATAATGACGGCAAATACTACTGGCAAATCAAATAAGTAGCAAATCTTCGCTGTTAAAAACACAGCTATTCCCGTTTTAATTAATCTCGCACCGAAAAATTTAAACAATTTTCGTTCTCTCATTTAACATCCCTACCTGCTATTCATCTATAAATCTAGCATAAAGCATTAAAGGGAGTCGTTTCTAGCCAAACATGGCTTTTAAAAGTATAAATCGTTACTCATTTCGCTCATTAGATAAGTAAGAAAGTAACTGATCTTGTTCTGATTGATTCCCAAAAGCATGTGTAACATTCCAAATCTTATCTACCTCTTGATCATTGATCTCTGCATCTAGATCATGAAAAATTCGATGAAGGTACAGCAATGATTTGGAATCACCTGAACTTGCTACATTCATAAATTCTTTCGCATTGTTCATGTCGGTTAAAACAACTGATTTAGCAAACCCACTTTCTTGTAACCATTCGATGTCTTCTCTGAGCTGCTGCCACTCTCGATCATTTTGTAGCACTTCGTAATCAAGAGTGTCTGCATTTCCCCATCCAGCCAAATTATTTAAATAATGGTGTTGTTTTGCAATGATCTCTTTTACAGTCTTTTCCTGATTTTGCTGATATGCAACTGGTTGTTCAACGATCGATTCTATCTCTTCTTCATTCAATAGTTCAGCCTCAGTAGATTCTTTTGCCTCTTCATTTTTCTCCTCTGCATCAAGGTCTTCTACTTCAAGTTCTGCTGTTGCACCTTCATCTCCATTACTAAAAGCTATGTAATATAAACTTATCCCTACTACGATTACACCTAAAATGGAAATAAGAATTCGATTCATAGTAAGTCATCTCCTCTAACATATCAGTTTATGAAAAGACTACTATGAAATGAACTACACAATCAAGCACATGACAAAACTAGAAGAAACTCGTTTTTATATGTCAATTTTTCATTATTTTATTCGAGAAGATCTACTAAGAACAAACAAAAAAAAGCATCCCTACAATGATTTGTAGAATGCTTTTTCCTTTTACTACTCTAGTAACGACAATCTATAATTTCAGCTACTATGTTAACTAGTAACCGTTGCTGCACATAGTTATGCGCCCTTAGAGTATTCATTTTTGTTCTTGGTATGAGCAGCATGATTCACAAGCATTCCAGATGTTAAATAGACACCAATAAACACAAGCAATCCGCCAATCATTTGTTCAGCTAAAATGGATTCTCCTAATGCCAAACTAATCAGTGCTGTAAAGACAGGAATGAGATTCAAAAAGATTCCAGCCTGACTGGCTCCAATTTTACGTACAGACATATTCCAAAATACAAAGGAACAGACAGAAGAAAAAATGAACATATACAGAATTCCATAGATCGAAATCGAGCTTACCTTTGATAATTCAAGTCCCTCCCAAAAAGCAAAAGGAGCAAGAACCAGTACCGCTAAAAGAGTAGACACTGCCGTAGCTGTAATAGGTGGAACGGATATTCGTTTGCCAATAATTGAATAAAATGTCCATACAACAACGGCTCCAATCATCAATAAGTCCCCACGGTTGTACTCCATTTGAAAGATTCCTAACAAATTTCCTTGCGTAATAATAATAAGTGCACCAATAAAAGAAACAAACAAACCAACGACTTGAACTTTCGACAATGATTCTTTTAACAGGAAAACAGAAAACAAGACGATGAATCCTGGATTAACTGCACTAATTAACGCCGCATTGGTTGGAGAGGTATAGCCTAATGCTGTGTAAAGAATAATATTATACCCTATAATTCCGAGAAGTCCTAAAAGTAATAGAGGGACCCATGATTCCCTAACTTTCTTCCAGTCTGGTTTCTCTACGAAAATAGCGATCGGCAATAAAATAAATAACGCTAGTACCCATCTGGAAAATGTAATCCAAACGGGCGTGAGCTCAGCAACAACATACTTTCCAAACACATAGTTACCAGCCCAAAATAATGTAGCTAATATTAGTAACACCCATACTCTAACTTGATTCACAAAACATCACCCACTGGTATCTTTTTAGTCTGATTATAAAGATACCAGTAGTTCCCATTGATTGACAATCTTTAATTTTTCTAAGGCACTTGATTTAAGAAAAGTACGTAAATTCTACCTCGACCGTAGCTATTATCGTCATCTCTCCTTCTTGTATCGGTGTAACCGCAGCTTGAGCTGACAACACGGCTGGATAAGGAATAGCAGCTTGCTTATTAATTTCAGTCACTTTTAAAGGAATTGGATTCAGCGAGACTCCCATTGTATTGCTCATCACTGCAGCTTTTTGGTTGGCATTTTCTATTGCTTCAACAAGTGCCTCTTGATAGAAGGTAGAGGGATCTTGAAACGTGAAGTTGATGGAAGGAACCGTATTGGCTCCCTGTTGTACAGCCGCATCAATGATCGCCCCTGACTGCTCAACTTGATCTAATGTAATTTGAAGAATGTGTGCCACCCGATACCCTCGAAAAACTTGTTCTCCTTCAATGAAATCATATTGTGGATCAATTCGATACGTCGATGTTTGAATCCTTTCCTGAGGAACCCCTAACCCAGTGATTTCCTCGATTACAGCTGAGATGATAGCGGAATTTTCTTGTTGTGCACGTTGAACCGTCGACTCTTCAGTAATTGCTCCCAACAGAATCTGAACTCGGTCTGGAGCGGCTGTTACACTCCCTTCTCCAATTACTCTAAGGAGCGCTAGTTGTTGATAATTGACGTTTCTTTCTGTTCTATACGACATCGGAGCATTGTAGGAATTCCTATACATAAAATGGTCCCACCTCTCTACTTATAAGCTATATATATATGTATTTTTAAAATTCTTTTAACATACATTGAATCTTTTCGGTTTAAAAATCTTCTCTCTTGGGAATAAGTAAACAACTTCTTAAAAGGGGAGATTCCAATGCATCTCAAGTCTAATAATCTCACTACTTTTACACTCATCACAAAAGATGGCGACCTAGGATCCATTGACGATTTTTATTTCGACCCTCACCATTTCTCCATTCGCTATATAATTTGTGATACGAGAAGATGGTTTTTCGGAGGAAAAGTGCTTTTAAGTCCTGCTGCAATTGCAACCATAAATACGGAAGAACGAATCATTAATCTTAACGTTACGAAAGAACAAATAAAAAATAGTCCAAAACCAAAGCAACATTCACCGATCTCTTTTGCATTTGATAATAAATTATCTACCTATTATGGTTGGAACGAAAGCGAGCAAGACTTTGGCATTTCTTCTGTAAACGGAGGAGATCTGAGTGGCACTCCTATAACAGGGATAGGAGCGGGATTGAAAGATGGAGTTCCTATAGCGAGCGAAAACAAGATTCTATCTACTAAGTTAAGAAGTTTAAAGATCCTTAAAGGCTTTGATATCTATGCTCAAAATGATAAGGTCGGAGCAGTTTCTGATCTCATCGTTGATTATGAAACGTGGGCCATCGACTTACTCGAAATTGAAATGGGTGGGTTACTTTCTAAACAATTTGCTCCGCTTTCAACTTCATGGATAACGGAAATAAACTGGGATGAAGGAAAAGTTCTTATGAATAAGGAAAAAATTGATATGAGTGAACAATCTCATGGGAGATCTTTATTTGCAGAGAACGAACTCCGCTTTCATGTCGAAGCAGGACAACCTCCTTCATCTGAATGTTGTAAATAAAAAATATAACAAAAGGCACAGAAAAGGTTAGTTTTGAGGGCAATGAAAAAGTCTCTTTTAGCAAATTTGAGGAATCAGCAATGGTTCCACACGTTGTGCGCCTGCTATGAGAAACCCACTTATAGCATTAAGACAAAGCAAAGGTTCCGCTCATTGTTTAAAGGCCACTGAAAAAGGTGAAAACCGTACCTTTTTCAATGGCCTCTTCTATATCTTTTGCATAGTTACTAATGCTTCGTCGATCTGCTCTTTAGTTACATCATAATGCGTAGTCAATCTAACCGTTGTCGGCCCAAAGGAAACAGCTAACACCCCTGCCTCCTTCAATTTTTCCACATATGTTTTCGAAGAAATTCCTTTTTCTGATGTGTCAACTAAGACAATATTTGTATCAACAGAGTTTGCAACTGATAACCCTGGAATGTTTTTTATCCCTTCTGCTAAATGCTTTGCATTCTCATGGTCGATTGCTAAACGATCAACCATTTCTGTTAATGCAATGATGCCCGGCGCAGCTAATACCCCTGCTTGGCGAAGACCTCCCCCTAATCGCTTTCTCCATTTTCTTGCCTTGGCAATAAACTCATTGCTTCCTGCAATAATTGAACCAACCGGGGCTCCAAGACCTTTTGATAAACAAATTTGAACCGTATTCGTATACTGTGTAAATTCTTTAACTGATTTACGCTCTGCTACAGCCGCATTAAAAAGGCGTGCTCCATCTAAATGAATCGGAACATAGGCATGTGAAGCAACTTCAAAAATAGCTTGCATATTCGCTACAGGTACAATTGCTCCCCCCCAACGATTATGTGTATTTTCCAAACAGATTAAGCCTGTTTCTGGCTCATGTATATCATTTCCTCGTATAGCCGCTTGGATATCAGCTGGAGCCATTGCCCCTTTATCACTAGAAATCGTTCTTGTTTGAACTCCTGCAAACGCAGAAATAGCCCCACCTTCGTAATAGAATATATGCGAATCTTTTTCTAGTAATATCTCATTCCCAGAAACACAATGAGTCAGCACTGCAATTTGATTTCCTTGAGTTCCACTTGTGACAAACAAAGCGTTCTCTTTCCCTAACAAGTCTGCCGCTAACTCCTCTAATTTACTTATTGTTGGATCTTCCCTATAAACTTCATCACCAACTTCTGCTTCGTACATCGCTTTTCTCATATCTTCTGTTGGTTTAGTTACTGTATCGCTTCGTAAATCAATCATTTTTGGTAAAACTCCTAACTATTAATCTATAATCATTATACATGATTATAGATTAATAGAAAAAATGAATAACATTAAGAACCACCGAAATATTCAATCGATGATTCTTATCTACATATACCCGTTACAATAAAGATTCTGCTCCATCAATGAAGATTTGGCTTCCTGTAATATGGCTCGATGTATCAGAAGCTAGAAAATAGACTAAGTCCGCTACCTGTTCTGCTTTCCCAGCGTGATGCTCCAATGGTTGCGAGCCTTCTGGGTATTCGATAGGAATTTTAATTTTTTTTAATTCTTCATTATCTGGAAATGTATTTTCTCCAATATTTGTCTCAATTGCACCTGGACAAATGATATTGACACGAATCCGGTACTTAGCTAATTCCAATGCTGCCATTTTCCCAAATGCTACTTGTCCTGCTTTTGATGTGCTGTAAGCAGACATTCCAAAACTTTTAAACGTTCGCGTTCCGTTTATTGAGCTAGTAATAATCACACTGCCGCCAGTTTCTTTCATATGAGGAATAGCCAGTTTAACAGAGAGAAACGTACTCTTTAAATTGGTCGTTAGCGTTTCGTCCCAATCTTCAGCACTCAAATCTTCAATCGGTTCTACCTTTCCATTAATGCCAGCATTAGCAAAGACTATATCTAATCTTCCCCATTTCTTCACAACTTGATAATAACTCTCTTCCATTCTCTTTACATCAGAGACATCTGTATCTGTAACAATGGCTTCCCCGCCAAAGCTCTCTATTTCCTCCTTCACCTTTCCTGCATTCTTTTCCTTTAGATCAACCAGCGCAATCTTTGCTCCCTTTTTCGCTAGTTGAATGGCACTTGCTCTTCCTATTCCTGAAGAGCCACCTGTTACGATTGCAACTTTATCTTTCAATGTTTCATGTTCGCTCATTATGTAATACTCCTTACCTTTCAGCATTATTCCTACTGTATCCAACAAGTCAAATGTTATACTTTTGTAGCCAAAATGTAATCTCATTTACTAAAAAAATACTAACCTGAGCTAGTGCATCACAAAGAAATATTCGATATACTTAGAAGGGCGAAAGAGTCAGTCATCTAGGAGGTTACGTATGCTGAGAAAGATATTATTCATATTATGTTTTGTTGTTGTATTACTTGTAACTGCTTGTGGAACCCAACCATCAACGGAACAAAGTACAAATACCGCACCTGAGGTAAGTTCAAGTCATAACGATGGAGTCCAGTTTGACAACGACGAGCTGAATGAATTACTTGTTCATAATATTGATGTTGGTCAAGCCGATGCGACGCTGCTTGAGTTTTCAGATGAAAACGAATCCTACCATATTTTAATCGATGCCGGGAATTGGAATTCAGGTGATGTCGTTTCATATTTGCATAAAGAAGAAATCTCACATATTGATATTCTAATAGGTACTCACCCACATGCAGATCATATTGGACAAATGGATCAGATACTTGAACAATTTGACGTTACAGAAGTTTGGATGTCTGGAGATGAAACGACCTCACAAACCTTTGAAAGAGTAGTTGATGCCATTATTGAAAGTGGTGTTGATTATCACGAGCCACGAGCTGGAGAAGTGTATGACATCGGACCACTTGCTATTGAAGTGATTAACCCTGATCAATTAACAGGTGATGTCCATGAAGGATCGATTTCTCTTCGTGCAACATACGGCAATGTTTCTTTTCTTTTCACCGGAGATGCTGAGGAACAAACAGAGCAAGCAATGATTGATCGAGGTCATCAGTTGGATTCTACCGTTCTACAACTTGGACATCACGGTTCTAGTACATCAACGACTCCTGCGTTCTTACAAGCGGTGAATCCTGAGGTAGCCATTATTTCAGCAGGGAAAGACAACCAATATGGACACCCTCATGAAGAAGTCGTTTCAAGAGTTGAGAATGCCCAAATAGATTTATACGCCACCTTTGTCCATGGAACGATTATCATCTCAACTGATGGTCAAAACTATAATGTAACAACCGATAAAACCGAACAACCAATTGAATTACCAGCTGAATCAATCGATTCACCAAATGATACAGAAATCGCCAGCGAGTCAAATTGTATCGATATTAACACTGCATCTGCGTCTGAGTTAGAAGAGATTATCCATATTGGCACGGAACGAGCTTCTCAATTAATTGATTTGCGACCGTTTGGGGACATTTCAGAGTTAGCATATATAAACGGGATTGGTCCAGCTAGAATAGCTGAAATTAAAACAGAGAATCTAGCATGTATTGGAGGATAAAAAATGGTAAAAGGTGTGCTAGACCGTATAGTTGATCAACAAAAAGCAGTGATTTTAGTCGAAAGTATAGGAAAGGAGTTTGTCATTGACCTTGCACAATTACCGAAAGCAAGCAATGAAGGAACTTGGTTTACAATCGAAATAGATGGTAATACAATCCAACACATTAAAATTGATCATGAACAAACGTCAATTGCAAAGCAAAAAATAACTAATAAAATGCAGCAATTAAGAGCTAACAAAACAAGCAGTCGATTTAAAAGGAGCGAAAGATGAACTAGATCATCTTTCGCTCTTTTTTATAGCAATATAACGAATCTCTAAACGTTAATCGGCAGAGCTTACATCCTTATTCTGTCACTTTATTTTGCAGCGTACCAATTTGATCAATTTCTATCGTACACACATCTCCACCCTTTAAGAACACTTGAGGATTGCGAAATACTCCTACTCCATGAGGTGTCCCTGTTGCAATAATATCACCTGGCTCAAACGTGAAGCCTTTTGATAAATATGAAATGATATAGGGGATTGAAAAGATCATATGCTTTGTATTCGAATCTTGTAACACTTCTCCATTTACATCCAGTTTAATATGTAAATCTTGAGGATAATCAATTTCATCTTTGCTGAAAAGAACAGGGCCTAGCGGAGCAAAAGTATCAAAAGATTTTCCTCGTACCCACTGTCCATCACCAAATTGAACATCTCGAGCACTCACATCATTCATAATCGTATAGCCAAATATGTGGTCCTCTGCCTCTTCTTCGGATATATGTTTGCCTCCTTTACCGATTACAACAGCTAATTCTGCTTCAAAGTCCACTTGCTTTGATTCTCCTGGTAATTCAATTTCCTCACCATTTGCAATAATACATGACGGCCACTTTGAAAATATAAGCGGTTGTTTCGGAGGATCGATATTTTGCTCACGACAATGATCCATGTAATTATTGCGAACACAAACAACTTTCCCTGGGTTCTCAATTGGGGCGAGCAATTTTACATCTTCTACTTTTTTTAAGAAGCGAGCATTCATATTACCATTTTCCTCAAGTTTAGTTACTAAATTCGATACATAATAGAAAGCATCAGTCCCAGCTTGAATAAATGATTTCATATCCTTTAAGAAGTCTCTGGTGCAACTCCATTTTGGAACTCCTTTGAAAGTTCATATAAATCAATAACAGCGTCTTCCAATTTCAATCCAACCAACGTGTTACCATCTACTCCGTATGTCACAAATCGCATTTTTCATTCCACCCTTTCTTCACATAAATAAATGATAAGAAAATTATCTCGTCTATTTCCGTTCTGACCAACTATCGCCAACAACACCATTTACGGTTCCCGTAACACTACCGATATCGTCATTTTGTTCTATTAAATATCGAATCGTTCCCTATGTTACAGCTGGGACAGAAAGAGTGTTCGTAAGCATTATGGGACTTTCAATTACTCCTAATTCTTCAATCTGTATTGTCCCTGTTGTTTTTCCGAAGCCATTAATCACATAGGAACTGCCGATCACCTTTTCTTTTAATATATTGTTCGAATGAGGCAATATGGCTGTTACGCCTGTTCTTATTGAGTTTCCGTTATGCAAGTCTTCTACAATGGTCTTATGTCCCACTTTGACACCTTCAATGTCCATAATTGAGTTTAATTTGCCTGTCTCAAATCTCCCAATCTTGATACCTATATCGCGAAGTCTTCGTCTATGTTCCATTGTTCGTCCTTTCTCCTACACAAATGCATTAGTACATTCGTTTGTTCTTTCTATAGTTCCGCTTTTATTTATTCCTTTTCTCTCACTTTTACATATGATGTACTAACCTCAGCAATGAGGCAAGCTTTTTCGATCAGCATTGGTTGGGTGTTGCATTGCTCGCATCAACTAGACAAGCATCACGCTGATTCATTTTCCTCTCCTTTCTAGAAAGAGAGCGTCATGAAAATGACGCTCTCTTCGTATGTTATTTACGAACTTTCTCAAAGACCTTTTCTAGTGATCTTGCTAAAATAACGACGCCATCTTCTAGAGCTGATAAGTCAAACGTCATTTTAGGATGATGGAGTCCTGGTTCTAAGTTTGCTCCAAGACCAACCATTGTTGCCTGTATGTTCGACCTACAAACTGCATAAAAGTGAAAATCTTCTCCACCTGGTGTCACAAGTGGCAAAGTCACACCGTCCCGCCCTAATCCTTCTTCAATCGCCTCAGCTACTACTTCTTCCATAAAACGATTAGGGACTGCGGCTACAGTTGATGCCAATGTTTCCAGTTCTACCTCAGATCCATTTATACTAGCAGCAGCACTTACCGCCCTCTTTACTTTCTCAGCTAACACATTCATAGCTTCATTCGTCTCGGCACGTAAATCAATACCAATTAGCGCCTCATCAGGGATAATATTCATGTTCTTTCCTTCTGTCTGAACCATTGTAACTTTAGCTGAACTAGAGATCGTCGGATCTAGTTTAATGGAATTAATTGCGTAAATCATAGCCGCAATCGAATCAAGTACATTAATCCCAAGATGTGGTCTAGCCGCATGGGCTTGTATCCCTTTTACTTTTCCTTTTAACACCATCGTAGCCCCGTGATAAATCGCCGGTGACGCTTGTCTTACTCGTAATTCTTGAATGGGCCTAACATGAATTCCAACAAGATAAGTAACATCATCGACGACACCTTTTTCAATTAATGCCTTAGCCCCTTTTCCCGTTTCCTCAGCTGGTTGAAAAATAATCTTAATTGTACCGGGAGGACAAAATCCAAGCTCTTTTAACATTTTGATTGCATAAAGCACCATTGTTGAATGAGCATCATGCCCACAAGAATGATTAGCCTTCCAAGTTCCATCTACATTTTGCCATAAGGCATCAATATCTGCTCTTATCCCAACGACAGGTCCACCTTTATCACCTGTCCATGTAGCCACAACTCCCGTATGATCAGAAATAGTCGAGAACGGGATTCCTATTTCCTTTAATTGCTGGCATATAAATTCAGTTGTGTTTTTTTCTTCCCAACTAATTTCTGCAATCGAGTGGAGATGTTGATACGTTTCTATTAATTGTTCTTTATTCTTCTTCAGCCACTCACGATAAACAAAAATTGTACTCACCTTTCTTTCTGTCATGTTTTTCACTCTATACTATAGAGTATTCAAATGAACCTTAACAATCTAATGCTTCTAACTATGGAAATGCCTATTTGTCAAAAAAGGGCTCAACTCTCTATGGTGATTTACAATTAACAAACTAAAACATGATCTTAATTTGAATCAACCCAAGCCTTTACACTGCTAACAAACCTTTTTGTTGCTGGAGCCATTTGTTGGGCCGCAGCAATTCCAATGAGCCGATAACTTTCACGTTCTAATCCTAATAAGCGAATTTCTTTTGGTAACTCCGGCAACACCAATTCAGGAAGAACACTAATTCCTAAATTATTTTGAACCATTGAGACAATCGCATGATCGTCTGCTAACTCATATTTTATCGTTGGATGAATATTATGTTCGCTGAATATTCTACGAACATCATTATCTCCACCTACCTTTTGCATAATAAAAGGCTCTGTTTCAATTTGCTTAAACATCATCCGCTCTTGATCAGCAAACGGATGTTGCGCTGATATAACACAAAGCATTCGGTCTGTTTTTAGCGGAACGATCTGAAAGGTATCATGTGATGGCAGCGTAACAAAGCCACAATCAATCTTCCCAGTAAGCAGCCAATTTTCTATTTCATAATAGTTTCCTTCAAAAAGTTTCAATGTTATATTCGGATAGTCTTCTTGGAATTGTTTAATAATATCAGGAAGCCAATTGGTTGAAACACTTGTAAACGTTCCAATTCTAACCGTACCTACTTCAAGTCCATGAATAGCAGCTACCTCTTGTTGAAGTTTCTCATTCAAGGAAAGGACTTCACGCATATATTGAAGTGTCCGCTCTCCTTCCACCGTTAACGAAATACCAGAGCGGTTGCGAATCAAAAGTGGAAATCCAAATTCCTTTTCAAGATTTGATATAGCCTGACTTACTGCTGACTGGGTTAAACTTAAAGCTTCTCCAGCTCTTGTTAAACTTCCTAATTCGACCACTTTATTAAAAATCTCAAACCTTCCTATACTCAATTCTTCACCTACTTATCTTGTAATATATTTTTCTTATAATAATCAGTATCTAAAATCCATTTACATGAATTAAATTAATGTAAATGATCAAAAACATTCATTTCCCTTATCTTATTCCCCATTATATACTAACACATAACAACTTACACGCTTGAAAGGACGAAGGCACGATGAATGCAAAATATTTTATCACACATCAAATTGGAATTATTCTCACCGCTAGTTTCGTATGTTTTCTTTGGGGCAGTTCATTTCCATTAATCAAAATAACGTACGGAGTGTTAGATGTTAAAGCAACAGACTCATTTGTGCAAATTTTATTAGCTGGTTATCGCTTTTTCTTGGCTTCATTGTTACTTTTTCTTTTTCTTTATGACGAATTGTAATATTAAGTGCGACACCTAAAAATAAACACAAAAAAGCCCATGATACTTCGTGTAAAATGAAGTTACCACACAACCCTTACACGGAGGTTTTATCATGAGCTACTCCCATCTTACCACGTTTGAACGTGGACGACTAGAAGTCCTAAATAAACTGGGCTGGTCTGCTAGAAAAATTGCTTTAGAACTAAATCGACACCACTCTACTATTGCTCGAGAATTAAATCGAAATAGTAAAAAAGAATATGCTAGTGAAGTTGCTCAAGATAAATACGTAGAGCGTCGTAAAGCCTGTAAACCAACAGGTAAATGGTCTGCCTCATTGGCAGAGGTCATTGAAGAAAAACTTCAACTAACATGGTCTCCTGAACAGATCGCTGGACGGTTAGTTGAACTAAAACTATCATTCAAAACGATTTATCGTTGGCTCTATCTTGGACTGCTAAATAAGGTGGATATCACAGTCC